>JAZSGS010000014.1:0-18310 GCA_045532855.1 Faecousia sp. | reverse complement strand
GGGCATTCAGCCCATCGCTTTCGAGGACGTAGCTTGGGCTTACTGCGTAGGCGCTGCTATCGCTCTGAAGAAGGGCGTTAAGACCGCTGCTGAGGCTGCTGAGGCTATCGGCATCGGCCTGCAGGCATTCTGCATCCCCGGTTCCGTCGCTGAGGACCGCAAGGTCGGTCTGGGCCACGGCAACCTGGGGGCTATGCTGCTGCGGGATGAGACCAAGTGCTTCGCATTCCTGGCCGGCCACGAGTCCTTCGCTGCCGCTGAGGGTGCGATCGGTATTGCCCGCTCCGCTAACAAGGCTCGTAAGGAGCCCCTGCGCGTCATTCTGAACGGCCTGGGCAAGGACGCTGCACAGATCATTTCCCGTATCAACGGCTTTACCTATGTGCAGACTCAGTTTGACTACTACACCGGCGAGCTGAAGATCGTTAAGAAGATCCCCTACTCCAACGGCGAGCGCGCTGCTGTTAACTGCTACGGCTGTGATGATGTCCGTGAGGGCGTTGCTGTTATGCGCCACGAGGGTGTTGACGTTTCCATCACCGGTAACTCCACCAACCCCACCCGCTTCCAGCACCCCGTTGCCGGCACTTACAAGGAGGAGTGCATGGGGACCGGTCGTAAGTACTTCTCCGTCGCTTCCGGCGGTGGCACCGGCCGTACTCTGCACCCCGATAACATGGCTGCAGGTCCTGCTTCCTACGGCATGACCGACACCATGGGCCGTATGCACGGCGATGCACAGTTCGCAGGTTCTTCCTCCGTCCCCGCCCACGTTGAGATGATGGGCTTCCTGGGCGCAGGTAACAACCCCATGGTCGGTATGACCGTTTCCGTGGCTGTTGCTGTTGAGGAGTCCCTGAAGGGCTAATTCCAAGCAAAGAAAAAGACCTCTGCTTTGCAGAGGTCTTTTTTTCGCAAAAAACAGGGGCCAGGAATTCCCGGCCCCTTTGCGATACGCTTATTTCATTTTCAGGGTAACCGTCTTGGACTGGACTGTGTGGCCGTACTTGTCGGTTACGACGCAGTAGACCTGACGGTTCTTGGTGGAAGCGCTCATCTTCACGGAGTAGGAGGTTCCGTTAACGCCGGATGCTACCTTGAACTTGGAAGAACCGCTGTCCTTATAGTACCAGGTGTAGGTCAGGTCTTCACCCACAGCCTTAACAGTTACCTTTGCGGTCTTTCCCTTGCTGACGCTAACGGTCTTGGGCTGGGTTGTGATGGTAGCCTCCATCAGCATGGTAACGGTATTGGTAGTATAGGTATTGCCCTTCTTATCCTTAACGACGCAGTAAAGCTCAGTTCCGTCCGTCTTGCTGCTCATCTTGGCAGTATAGGTAGACTTGGTAACAGAGGTCTTGGTAAACTTTGTTGCGCCAGGCTTCTTAATATACCAGCGGTAGGTGGAGCCGGACTTCGCGCCCTTAACAGATACGGAAGCAGTTTCACCGGACTCGGTATAAACACTCTTCTTGACCGCAACGGGATCACCGTTCAGAACGACGATCTTGTTCTCCTGCACAGAAGGAGTCATCTGCTTTTCGTCGGACCAGCTATACGGCTCACGGTCATAATAAGTATTGTTGCCTGCATTATCATAAAGGCTCAACTCATACAGCTCGTATACGCCAGATGCCTGTGTTTCACTCACATTAAGAGTACCCTGGAACTTACCGTTGGACTGCTTGTAGATTCCGCAGGAAAGATATTTGCCCAGTTCCTTGTTGTAGAAATAGGCATGGCCGGACTTCACGCCGGAATTATCGTCGGTTGCCTTCATTGTAACCGTAATCTTGCCGCCGTTCTTAACAGAAGTAGCAGACAGAGAAATGCTCTTCAGCTTGGGATCTGTTCTATCCGGATTGGTTGCTGTAACCTTAACAGAAAGAGCCTGCATCTTAGAAGACAGCTGCTTCTGGCTACCCCAAGGATTCTTATCATAAGTAGCAGAATTGCCGGCATCGTCGTAGACGGTAACTCTTACCAGCTTAAATGTGCCGGCAGCCTGCCACTTATCTACAGACAGCGTGCCCTGGAACTTGCCATTGGACTGCTTCTTGATATAGCAAGAGATGGTTTCATCAAGCTTTTCGCAATAGAATTCAGCATAAGCATCGGTAACACCGGAAACATCGTCGGTTGCCTTCATTGTAACCGTAACCTTGCCGGGTGCCTTGATCTTGGTGCCGGAAAGGGTAATGCTCTTGAGAGTGGGAGCCTTTGTATCCGGCTTGCTGGCAGAAACCTTGATCTTCACCTTCTGCAGTGTGGAAGACAGTTGCTTGTAGCTGCCCCAGGGATCGGCAGCATAAGTCACAGAATTGCCTGCCTCGTCGTAAAGAGTAACGCTATCCAGATAAAATGTACCGGCAGCCTGATATCTGTCCACCTCAAAAGTACCCTGGTACTTGCCGCTGGACTTCTTTTCGATGTAGCAGGAAATCGTTTTGTTCTGCTTTTCACAGTAGAAGCGAGCAAAAGCATAATCAAAACCGGAATCATTGTCCGTTGCCTTCACGGTAACGGTAACCTTACCAGGCGCGGTAACCTTAGAGGCGGAAACGGATACGCTCTTCAGGACCGGTGCCTTTGTGTCTTTGGAAGCAGCTGCAGCAGACAGCGGCAGCAAACCTACCAACAAACATAGTGCCAGGAACAGGGTAAAAATGCGTTTTTTCATGATTTTCTCAGAACCTTTCTAATTTTTTAGTTGACCCAGTTTTAGTATGCACCAAAAAATGGAAAAAGCAAGAGAAAATACAAAAATTATTCAATATCTGTAAAAATATACAATTTATAGCGACGTTTATGTATAATTACTAATATCACTCGTTATTTCTACCAAGCAAAAAAGCGGCGTCTGTCAACCACAGACGCCGCTCAATAATTATTGCAAATACTGTTCCCAAATGTAGGTTTCCCCGGTCAAACCGAATGCCTTGCGGATACCGGTACAGACAGTTTTCAGCTTTTTCTGCATATACTGGGAGGCAAAAACCGCCTCGTTGCCCGGCATACAGGCATACTCAAAGATCCGGGAGCGATCCTCCACCGCGAAGCTCATAGAGTACAGATCCACGAAATACCGCTTATCGCCCTCTACATACTTGCTGTCCGTCCGTTCCAGGTTCTTTTCATAATCGTTGTCGTATTTGAAGTCCCAGGGGTTCAGGGAATTCCAGCCGCTGTAGGTATTCACTGTGCTCATCACCCGGCTGTCGATCAAATGGCCAAGCTCGTGGTAAAACCACTGCTCCAGCTCCTCCCCCACCGACAACGCGATATAGGCATCCCCGTCAGCATTAAACTGGATTCCGGGGGCAGATGTGTACTTATCGGTTTCCACCCCTGCATAGATGCCCCGCACTAGAATAATGTTCAGCTTTTTGCTGTTTGTCCACGCCACAGCCGATTGCAGGAAACCCTCCGGAAGCTGCTGCAGCACCCTCTTTATTTGGGAAATACTCTGAGTATACGGCTCCGTCAAATACTCTGCCGTAAAGCTATAATCCCAAGGCGCCAGCGCCTCAACCTCGTTCCAGTAGTAGATCTGAACGCCAAAGCTTTTTTCCAGCTTCGTCAGCTTTTTTTGGATCGCCGCAAGGCCGTCCTCATCGGGATTCTCGTAGAAATAGCGAAATTCTGTATATATTTTTTCATCCTCCACGGGACTCTTTGCGGTGTCCCAGCAATAGAGGGTATCGCCGCTGACAAACCAGATTTCGCTGTTTATCTGAAATACCTTGCTTATTTTCTTAATGCCCGATAGTTTTATCGTTGCCGTGCGCTTGCCGCTGGCAATATCATAGTAATTCAGCCGGCAACCGTTCTTTCCTGTAATTTTTTCTACTGCACCGTTGCTGTTTGGCAGCGGATACAACGCCCCGTCCCCCGACAGCAGAAGATTTTGGGGCTGTTCCTCCAGCTTTCCAAAAACATAGTCCTCTTCCATCGGCAGATAGTAATAATCCTGACTGCCCCGCATTTTCTCCAAATGAAAGCCCTCTGCCAAAACCGCGCCGGTTTCCGCGCTGATCAGCATTGTGCGTTTTTCACCGTTTTCCTGCTTCAGACTGCACCGCAGCACCGTTCCGTTCAGAAATCCGCCGCTAATACCCAGCCAATCTGCGCTTTGCGCCATCAGCAGCCGGGATACGCCGGAATCCAAATCGATAATATGTACGCCGGCCTCCGAGCAGTAGTACATCAAGCTCCAATCCGCGGAAAGGTACACATCGCCAAGGATCCCCTCCGGCAGGCTGAACATACCCACCTCCACGAAGAACTGGTTCAGAAAGACGATCCGGTTTTGCTTGGCATCGTAATAGGCGATGCCGTCCTCCTTGATCTGCAGCATACCGCTGCCCGGTGTGGGAATGTCCGGAATCTCTACCGTAGCGACCTCCGTCAACCTTTCGCCTCTGTAACGACCGATGCCGTCCTCCGTAAACAGCAGGATATGCTTTCCCAGCGATGCCACATAAGTGCAGCCATTTTCCGGCGCATACGCCTTCACCGCGCCATCGGTCTGTTCTTCAATGGGATTTTCAGGATCACACAGCGCGTTTACCGTTTGCTCCGGGCTTTGGACTGTCGGCACAGTAGCGCTATCTTCAATTTCTTGCGGCGCAGGGTCGCTGCAGCCGGCTAAAAGCAGCACTATTGCCAGTACGCCAAGCCATTTCTTCATCTCATTGTCTCCTTGCCAACGTATAGTCATCTCCCTGTCGGTAGTAGGGACAATGACTTTTGCCCTGGGTGAAGAATCGGTACACCTCATCCTCGTCCAGGTCCATCATACAAAAATATTCGTCGAATTCCTCGTCATAGTCAAAATACCAGCAGGTATCACATTCACAACCGTACATAATGCCTCCGTTATCGGCTGTTTAAGTAGCCTTCCACATCGAAAGGCTTGATCTTTTCGTCCTTACGCAGATACAGCGGATGGTGGGGATGTCCCTTTTTCGTAATTGCGCCGGCACAGTACCAGCTGGCGCCATACTCCTGACCAACCGCCACCATATCCCGGACACAATCTGCCAAATAATCCCGCTTTTCGATAATCGCGCCCCAAGCCGCCCAAACAGCCGGCTTTTTAGAAATGGAAAGGATATAGCGGAACGCCTTCAAATTCTCCTGATGGAGCGTCAGATTGCATTTTTTCTCCATCGCATCCGGATCGGTGGCCCGTTGGGCATAGACGTTGAACATAATGAAGCTGTCAAAGCCATTTCCCAGCGCGATCCGCTCCACAGATTTTAAGGTGTTGTCCAAGTTATCCGGTTCAGCAGTGGAGGGATTGATGCCGATGCAGATCAGCGGATTTTCACCCCGGGTACCCAAAATATACCGGTACTCGGAGTAAAAATTGGGGGCGTACAGCCATTTCCCAATATCATAATCCCCGCTGGGAGTATTGGCAGCCGCCAAAGCGTCTGCAAATGTAACCAACTCCAACTGGGCAGTTGTTCCTTTCGGTATATGCATCAGCTTTCCTCCACCGGGGGGAACCAGCAGCTATTGTCAGTATCGTGAAAAGCGCAATCCTCTTCCCGAATCCCCTTTTGCTGGCACCAGGCAGAAAACGCCTTATCTAAAAATGCCACAACGCCGGGCATTACCAGCTGCAGATGCACCGTACGTCCGTCGGTCATATGTAACTCCACCATAATATTGCCTGCGTTGTTATACAGCTGCTGACCGGCAATTTCTCGGTACTGGTACGCCTTGCTCTTTTTGCCGAAGGTGGTCAGCAGGAAGCTGTCCTCGTCGTAGAACACGCCAAAGGTCATATAGTACACCACAAGGCCGACGCCAACTACCGCCACAAAAATGCCGCCAATCAGCAGCGCAACGCCCTGGCTCAAGCCGGCAAATACCGCGCCCAAGCCCAGCACGAATAAAATCAGACCAAATGCGCCATATTTCTTATTCAGCCGCACAGAAAGGCCGGAATAATGCTGCGCCTGGCTGCGAAACAGCTTTGTAAAGCCCTTATCCACCAAAAAACACACGCCAAACACCAGCGCGGCAACGATCAAAACAGCGATCCATTCCATAAAACTACACTCCTATGCCCAAAGCACCCGATCTACGGGCACATCGAATTCTTCTGTTTCCAGCTTGGGCAGCATTTGAAAATCATAGCACAAAGCGATGGCGGGATGCTCCGGCTCCTGGGCCAAAAAGCGGTCATAAAAGCCGCCACCGTAGCCGATCCGGAAGCCCCGTTGGTCAAACGCCAACCCCGGCACCAGTACCAAAGCGGTGCGATCTTGAGCAACGGGCGCGCCATCTGCAGGCTCCGGTGTACCGCCGTAACCTCTTTGCGCCTGGGAAAAATCGGTGATATACGCAAAGTGCATCTGCTTATCCAAGATCTTCGGCAGAGCCACCTTCTTGCCGTCGCGCAGCGCTTGCTCCAGGATCGGCAAGGTACGCACCTCTTGATTAAAGGGAAGATAGCCGTAAATCGTCTGCGCGCGGCGATATTCTTCCGTTTGCACCAGCATTTGGCATAAAATGCGGCTTTTTTCCTCGATTTCTTCGGCGGTCATCGCCCGTTTACGCTGGCGCATTTGCTCCCGCAGAGCAGCCTTATCCATCACTTACCCTCCGGCTTTCTCACCGGCAGGAACAGACGGAACCACAGCAAAATTGCGATCTGTCCCGGAACGCCCAGCAAGAACATTTTCCAAAAATGAATATTTGCCAGCACTGCCAGCGTCGTATAAATACTCAGCAGCGCGCCCCACATAATGGCGCTGATCAGCAGCCGATTCCAGCGAAAATCCTTCCACGCGGAACGCAGACTCAGCAAAACAATGGCATTTGCGGGAATGGCGTAGAAAAATGCCAGCCAGCTATTTTCCAGCTCCAAACCGGACAGCACCACGTACAGAAACAGCGCCACAAACCAAACAAGAATGGACGACAGTCCCAAAATGATATTCTTGTCCGCTTTCCGTTTCAAGGTCTTTTCTACGACTCTTTCCATCGCCTGCTGCACCGCGCCGGTATCCTCCGGCAGCGCATCTGGATCCTGGATCAGTTCATCGACAGTAACGGAGAATTGCTCCGCCAGCTGTGTCAGGGTGATAATATCCGGAATCGACTCGCCCCGTTCCCATTTGGAAACGGCCTTATCGGAATAATTCAATTTATCCGCAAGCCCAGCCTGTGTCAGACCAAAGCGCTTGCGATAGGCGGCAATATTCTTGCCGATAACAACTTTCAGTTTTTCGCTGTCCATAGAGTTCCTCCAAGGTATATTCTTTAATACTATACCAAAAATTGCCCCCGATTGCAACAAAAAAGTCCCGGAGCAATGCCCCGTGACTTTCTAATTTTACTTATTCAGGCTGACCTTGGAGCGGTAGCTCTCCACTTCCCAGTTGACAATGAAGTCGATGAGGAAATCGGGCATGGGAGATACGCCGCCAAAGGCTTCGGTGTACACGACCACCTTAATGGCATCCAGCATCACGATGGCAGCCGTATTGGCCTCGTTTTCGCTCATACCGCAGGCAAACATACCCAGTCCCTTGAAGAAGATGATCTTGGGCTTGTAGCCGTTTTCCTTCTCAAAGGAGGCAAATGCCTCGCTCAGATCGCACTTTTCGCAAACTGCCAGCTGCTTTGCCTTGGCGTAGACGATGTGGTCAGGCGACAGGCTCTTGGTGGCAGGATCGTAATTGAGGATCTCCTTGTTTGCCATAAAGCAAACGCAGCTTTCCTCGCCGTACAGCGCCTTCAGCTTTGCAGAAACAGCGGCAACCTTGTCGGCATCAACAGCGATCTCGGTCAGCTCGGGCTCCCGCTTAACAGCAGCGGACAGCGCGCCCATCACCTTTTCTGCCAAAACATCCAAGCCCTCCACAGTATCCGCAGCAAAGAAAATGCCGTGATTCTGCAGGAACAGCAGGTCGCAATCGCGGCCGTTGGCAGCCTTATAAGCATCCATCACCTGCTTGCACTCCAGCGCCAGAATATAGCCGGGCTTGCAGGCGTCCACCCAAACAGCGTCGGGGAACAGCCGCTGCATCGCAGCCTCCGCCTCAACAGCGCAGGTAATGCCATTAACGATGGCAGGATGCACGTGGAGAATGTAACGCTGGGGGAACAGATTGTGCAGCAAAGTTTCTACGGAAGGACGGCGGGTTTCGCCCTCGATACGGGCATCCATCATATCCTGCAGCACAGCTGCCTCACGGGCAGCCTCGTCAGCAGGATAGTCCTTGCCGAACATTTGGCTCAGCTCAGCGCGGTTCAAAACGACGAAATCCTCTGCCTTGATAGTAGCCAAAGAGGTGCCGCTGCCCTTGATCCACAGCAGCTCGTCGCTCTTATAGGAGGTGTTGCCGCCGCCTGCCAAAACATAGGCGGGATTTGCGCCATACTTATTGGACATCGCCGCCAGAGCGGCCAGTTCATTCTTAAATGCAGTCATATCCATTTTCATTAACCTCTTGCGCTCAGCACTTCTGCTTCGTACTTCTGAACCTCAGCAAACCACTCGCCATCCACGGGCTTGCCGCAGCTACGGCAGTACTCGTCCCAAATCTCGCCGAAGGGCAGAGTCTTCAGCTCTTCCTGGCGAACCAGCAGCTCGGTCCAGTTGTCCTTGTCCTGAACAGCCTTCAGCTCCTCATTGGGGCACAGCAGCGCATTGAGCAGAGCCTTCTGCAGGTTGCGATAGCCAACCACCCAAGCTGCCACGCGGTTGATAGAAGCATCGAAGTAGTCCAGCGCGATCTTAACAGAGCCGTCCAAACCGCCGCAGCGGACGATCTCCTTGGCGATCTCCTTGGTCTCGTCGTCAAACAGCACAACGTGGTCGGAGTCCCAACGGATGGGACGGGTTACGTGCAGCGCGATCTCGTCGAAGAATGCCAGCAGAGCGGGGATCTTGTCAGAAACCACTTCTGTGGGATGGTAGTGGCCATTGTCCATCAGAGGGATGCAGCGATCCTTGTTCATCGCGGCATAGCTCAGGGAGAACTCAGCAGAGCCTACGGTGTAGGCTTCTACGCCGATACCAAAGACCTTGGATTCCACACAGGGCTTGACCTTGTTGAAATCAAAGGGCTCGGACAGGATCTCGTCGATGGACTCCTTGTAGCGGACACGGGGGCCAATACGGTCAGCGGGAACATCCTTAAAGCCGTCGCCGGTCCAGATGTTCATAACACAGGTCTGACCCAGCTCCTCAGCCAAATACTGAGAAATGCGGATACTTGCCTTGCCGTGTTCGATCCAGAACTTACGGGTCTCCTCATTGGGAGAGGACAAGGTCAGCGGATCACACTTGGGGTGAGAGAAGAAGGTGGGGTTAAAGTCGCAACCAAGGCCGCGCTCCTTGCAGAAATCCACCCACTTCCTAAAGTGCTTGGGCTCCAGCTTGTTGCGGTCTGCCCACTCACCGTTCTCAAAAATAGCGTAGTTGGCGTGGAGGTTCATCTTCACCTGACCGGGAACCAAAGAAATGACCTTGTCGATGTCAGCCATCAGCTCCTCGGGAGTGCGGGCGCGACCGGGATAGTTACCGGTGGTCTGAATGCCGCCGGTGAGGGGCTTGTTGGGATCGGTGTCAAAACCGCGGACATCGTCGCCCTGCCAGCAGTGCAGAGAAACGGGAACGGTCTTCAGCTTGGCGATAGCGGCATCGGTATCAATACCCAGGGCAGCATATTTTGCTTTTGCTTCTACATAACTCATGGTGTAACCTCCTTGATTTCAAAGCTGGCGCGGATAGCACCGCGAGCAGCCTGTAAATTTTCCAGATCGCCGCCGGCGATCATCTGTACGATCAAATTGCCAATGGCAGTGCCCTCGATGGGGCCGGCGTACACCGGCAAGCCGGTGGCCTCAGCGGTGCGCTGATTCAGATAGCCGTCCTGGCAGCCGCCGCCGACGATGTTGATGCTGGTGTAGGTCTTGCCGGTCAGCTTTTGCAGGCTGGCGATGGCATCGCGGTAGCAGATGGACAAGCTGGAGTAGACACACTGCATGATCTGTCCCACCGTTTCCGGAATGGGCTGATTGGTTGCAGCGCAGGCATCCTTGATCGCCTGGATCATACTCTCCGGCGCCAGGAAGCAATCCTGATTCACATCTACAACACTCTTAAAATCCTCATTTTGCTGGGCTTCTGCGATCAGATCCGGGAAGCTCCACTGTTTGGTTGCCACCGTGCGGCTTTCCTTACCCTGCACATAGGCAACGCCGTTCAGCTCCCGGCGAATGGACTGGATCATCCACAGTCCCATAATGTTCTTTAAGTAACGGAACCGATACCAGGCACCGCCCTCATTGGTAAAGTTCTGGGCGTAGCTGGCCAGACTGGTGATGGGATCTTCATTCTCCACACCCAGCAGGCTCCAGGTGCCGGAGGACAGATAAACTGCATTATCATCCTTTGCGGGCACTGCCAAAAAAGCAGAGCCGGTATCGTGGGTAGCCGGCAGGATCACGGTGGTGTCGAAGCCGACCTGCGCCTGGATTTCCGGCAGCAGATTGCCCAAAACCGTACCGGGCATCGCCAGCTCGTGGAAAATTTCTGCAGGCAAGCCCAACGCCCCGATTACATCCATATCCCAGGTCTTTTCCGCCGCGTTCAGCAGATTGGTAGAGGATGCGTTGGTGTATTCATTCCGCTTCACGCCGGTGAGCAGGAAATTGAAATATTCGGGGATCATCAGCAGCCACTTGGCCTTTTCAAGCTGCTCAGGATGCTCTTTTTTCAGGGCGGAAAGCTGATAAATGGTGTTAAAGGGCTGGTACTGGATGCCGGTCTTGCCGTACAGTTCCTCAGCAGAAATAATGGTGTTCACCCATTCCTTCATACCCTCGGTACGGCTGTCGCGGTATGCCACCGCATCGCCGATGACCTGGTCATTCTCGTCCAGCAGCACATAGTCCACCGCCCAGGTGTCGATACCCACAGTATGGGGGATCTTGCCCAAGGTCTTACAAGCCTTCAAGCCGCCCAGAATGCCGTTCCACAGATTGTCCATATCCCAACAGTCGTGGCCGTTCTTGCGCAGCTGCTTATTGTCAAAGCGGAATATCTCTTCCAAGATCAGCTTGCCGTCCTCCACATGGCCCAAAATATGCCGTCCGGAAGACGCGCCGATGTCGATCGCCAAGTAATAACGCACCGAAAATGCCTCCTTTAAAACCAATATGGCTTACAAAAAAGCCGTGGTACTATCATCATACCACAGCTTTTTCATTCGCACAAGTGCAATCTTGTTTTCTATTCGCTCCAATTCATCAAATATTCCAAAAATGCAATATTTTTTTCCGTTCTGCCGGTATTGCCGGGGAATGCAATACAGATCCTGTTTTCTTCCCCGTCGTAGCTGAAGGAAATATGCTTTTTCACAAAGGGCAGATCCGTAATATCAACGGCGATCCAATACTGCTCGTCCCCATCTGCATACTGGAACATTTTGCCCTCAAACTGGGCAAGTTGTTCCGGTGTAAACATGGTATCCAGCGCAGAGAAAAGCCCCTTATCGCTCAGATAGCCGACAGCATCGATTTCCGTCAGCACATAGTCTACCTCCGCCAAGGTAACCATGGTCGTCAGCTTGGTTACGCTGGCAGCAGAGATCTCACTGTAAGTACCGGAGCCGAGATTGCTGATATACATCGTATCCAGCTCGATCCGCTGCTTTTTTTCGTTGCAGCCCTGTTCTTCAAACCAGCCCTCTTTCAGATAGGCGGTTCCCTCTTCCGTAACCTCCAGATTGATCACAACGCCGCCGTAGACCAGCTCCTTGCTGTTTTGGATCACACTGCATACCACAGAAACCGTGGCAGCGATCAGCAAAACGCCCACAATGGCAAACCACTTATAATATTCCCAAAGATGCCCCAGCTTTTCGCCAAAGGTCATATCCTTCATATCGTTTTTCAGCCGCTGAAGCCAGCTGACTTTTTCGTAGGTTGCCATAGATTTTCGCTCCTTAATTGATCTAAAGCGCAGTTTAACATACCTTTATGAACAAGGTGTTATCTTTTTATTACGGCAGGATAATTTTTCTATCCTGGCCGTGGATATGGATCTCCACATTTCCGGCAGCTGTGGGGAATACGGCGTCCAAATCGGCAAGGCCGTCCATACAGGGCTGCACGGTGATATTTTTGCCGCCGTCTGTGATCTTCAGGCCTGCGATATGCTCTACCACAAATGCCAGCACACCGGCTGCCCAGCCGTGGCACAGAGAGTGGCGGAAGCCTTGATAGCAATACTTGCCGTAATCGCCGTGAAGATCCTTTTCGCCCTCGGCAGGCATAGCATCAATGCGGCTGCTGCCCTCCAGCCAGGTAAGATCAAAGTCCTCCCAGAAGGTAGTGGCGCCCCGATCCAGCATTGCACCGTAGTAGCTTTTCAGCATGCTCAGCATCTGCGTGCCGCCGGCGCTTGCCGTTGCGCTGAGAATGTAGTATGCCATAAAGGTGGACATACCCTCTGCGCCGTTTTTCTGCAGATATTCTGCCGCGCCTGCGCTATCGCCACCGGCAAGGATCTGGAATGCCCGGATCTGCTTATGGGACACCGGCTGCTGCAAATAAGCAGACAGCTTGCGGATGATATTCTTCGCGCCGGCGTGATCCTTCTTTTGCAAATACCTTCTCGCCGCCAAGATCAGCAGGCTGGCAGAGCCCACCACCGCATCCGGTTTTTCAAAGGTGGGCCAATCCAGGAAAAATTCCATATCCAGCTTTTCGCCGAAATGCATCGCGCCATCCTCAGCCACACAGCGGTCAAAGGCATCCAAAACGCTCTCAATGTATCCTTCGCTTTCAGCAAGGAAGCCATCATCGCCGGTAATATCGGCATAATCAATGGCGTTGATCACCCACCAGGCAGAATAGGTGGGAATGGTGTTCACCCAAGTTCCCTCCGGGGTGTTTTCCCGCAGGAAGCGCAGAGAATTGACCACATTGGGGGTGTTGCCAAACCAATACAGGGAGGTCAGGATCTCCGGGTGCAGATCACCGCACCAAACCAGGCGATCCCGCTTAATGCCGTCCCAAATATAATTATTCTGGAAGGTCAGCTTTAAGGTATAGGCCGCCGTTTCGATGATTCTATTCAGCAGCGGATCGTCGGTAACGATGCTGGCCTCGTTGGGAAAATCCGGAGTCAGGCAATAGCCGTACACAGAAATCAATCCCAGCTCGCCCTCGGTCAGCAGTTCGATCCGGGCAAACCGGAAGCCGGTCTGACCGAATTCCAGATCGGACATCATAGAGATCGCCACGGTCATATCTCTGGGAGAATGGTCGTTGCACGCGCCCTTGACACCAATGGTGCTGCATGCCTCCGCCACCGACTCGCCAAAGGTGATCCGCAGCTGGGCATTTTCCGGCGCCAGGCGGGTAATGATCCGCAAACCGCCGCAAAGCTCCTTGCCAAAGTCCAGCAGCAAATATGCGCCCTTACCCTGCAGCAGGGCGCAGTTATCCGTCCGGAAGGACACGCCGGCCCGCTTTTGGGCAAACAGCTCCTCCGTCTTTGCCGCGTTGCCGCTTTCCAGCAGACGAACCGGCAAAAAATATTCCTTTTTCATCGTAAAATCCGGATATTTTACAAGTTGTGTCATAATCAGACTCTCACTTTTCCAATAATCTTCTTTACAGTTTGCTTGCCGTCAGCATCGCAGGCAGGGCTATGGGCGTCCTGGGGGAACAGCACCACGAAATAGCCTGCTTCCAAACGGACAGCGGTAGCATCGGCATCGGTCTTGGCGATTAGCGCCTCGTTTTCCTCGGTATATTCCTCCGTAATTTCTGTCAGCTTGTCCACATTCTTGACATAGATGGTCTCCGCGCCCTCCACCATATACATCACATCAATATACTTGCGGTGGGCTTCTGCCATAGACTCGCTCTTGGGGTGGGTTTCGTAATTATTCAGCAGCAAAAATACATTATCCCCGTCCACCTCTACACGGCCATCGCCGTAGTTATCGGGGGTGAAACGCTTCATTTCCTCCAGCGCGCGGTCAACGCCAGAATGGATACCGGCGTATTTTTTCGCATTTTTCAGAAGATCGAGAATCATAAAAATTCCTCCTAACAGCATTTTCCTCATTTTATCACAACTGCCGGGAATTGTAAATGCCACTTTCAAATTGAAAGTGGCATTTTATTTATTTCTTCAGTTCATCGTAAACATCGGTAACTTCCTGCTCCGGTGCCTTGGTCAGCAGGCTTACCGCAACGATCGCTACACAAGCGATCACAAAAGCGGGCAGCAGTTCATAAATATCAAGCCAAGTTCCTGCAAAAGCAGTACGCACTACGAACTTCCAAACGAATACCATTGCACCGCCGGAAACCATACCGGCAAATGCGCCCCACTTGGTAGTTCTTCTCCAGAACAGGGCGAACAGCACTACAGGACCGAAGGCTGCGCCGAAGCCTGCCCAGGCAAAGGACACGATGCGGAACACAGAGCTGGAAGGATCCAATGCCAGGAAAATAGCGACAATGGATATCACAATTACAGAGATCCGGGCAAGCCACATAGACTTCTTTTCACTCAGCTTGATCTTAAAGGTCTCCTGTACCAGATTCTGAGAAATGCCGGATGCCGCTGCCAGCAGCTGGGAGTCAGCGGTGGACATAGTGGATGCCAAAATACCGGCGAGGATGATACCTGCAACAAAGGCAGGGATATAGCCGGTCTTGCTGAGGAATTTGGAAATATCCACAATGATGGTCTCAGCAGTAGATGCGCTTTCGTAGGTGGGAACGATGCCGTTTTTCATCAGGCTGTAGCCCACAACGCCGATCAGAATTGCAATCGCCATAGAGAAAACCACCCAAACAGATGCCACTCTGCGGGACAGCTTCAGCTTGTTCTCGTCCTCAATGGCCATAAACCGCAGCAGGATATGGGGCATACCAAAGTAGCCCAAGCCCCAGGCAAGGGTAGATACCACGGGAAGTGCGCCGTAGCTCATAGTTTCATTGGTAGCCACATTAAAGCCCTTGAACACATCCATATAACCATTCAGATTGGCGACATTGTTAAACACGGTATCAAAACCGTTCAAAAGACCTTCGCCAAAGCCCACCACCACAAACAGCGCAACCGTCATAATAATGCTCTGCACAAAGTCGGTGGTAGAAGCAGCCAGGAAGCCGCCCAAAGTGCAGTAAAGAATGATAACCACTGCACTGATCACCATTGCGGTAACATATTCAACACCGAACAAAGATGCAAACAGCTTGCCGCAGGCAGCAAATCCGGAAGCAGTATAGGGAATAAAGAACACAACGATGATCACAGCAGCAAGGGTAGAAATGATGTGCTTGTTATCGCCAAAACGCTTGCTGAAGAAATCCGGAAGTGTAAAGGCATTCAGCCGATGGGTGTAGACTCTCAGCTTCTTTGCCACGATCAGCCAGTTGATATATGTACCGATGGCCAGACCCACAGCCGTCCAGGTAGCCTCTGCCAAGCCGGTCATCAATGCCACTGCAGGAAGTCCCATCAGCAGCCAGCCGCTCATATCCGAGGCCTCCGCGCTCATAGCAGTAACCAGAGGGCCCAGCTTTCTTCCGCCGAGATAAAAGTCATCAGATTTCTTATTTTTATTGGAATAAAAAATGCCGATGGCGATCATACCCGTCAGGTACATAACGATAGCGATCATAATAACGATCTGGGAAGTTAACATTTCTCTCTCCTCCAATATAAAATACGCAATCAGTGTACCATAATTTTACAAGAAAAGCAAGCCAAAGTCATATTCACAGAAAAATGCCACATTTTCTCCTGTTATAAATGTTTTTTACAACTTTCTCCCCTTTTCTGCGGATTTTTTTGCCATTTCGTATGCTTGACACTTAACGGGGATATATGTTAAAATTATTCGAGTATTATGCAAATTTCCACATAAATAAGAGGTGTTTCAAAATGTTGACTTGGGCAGAAAATATTGCCAAGCAGATCATTGACCGGCGTCCTGACAAGGACGAGTATGTCTGCGCCGCAGGCATCAGCCCCTCCGGCTCTATCCACATCGGCAATTTCCGCGATATTGCCACCAGCTACTTTGTAGTCAAGGCGCTGCGCAGTATGGGCAAGAAAGCCCGTTTGCTGTTCAGCTGGGACGAATATGACCGTCTGCGGAAGATTCCCGTAAATGTTTCCGCTGTTCGCGACGATATGGAGCAGTATGTGGGCAAGCCCTATGTGGATGTTCCCAACCCCTTCGGCGACGCCAAGGGCTGCAGCACTTACGCTGCGTATTTTGAGAAGGAATTTACCGATGCGGTTACCGCCTTCGGCATTGATTTTGACTACCGTCATCAGGCTGAAATGTATCGCAGCGGCAAATATACCAAGCTGATCCTGGAGGCCATTGCCAAGCGCAAAGAGATCTATGATGTTCTGTCCCGCCACCGCACCCAGCCTGCCACCGAGGAAGAGCGCAACGCCTACTCCCCTGTCAGCATCTACTGCGACTGCTGCGGCAAGGATACCACCAAGATCCTGTCCTTCAGCGACGACAACACCACCGCCGAGTATGAATGCGCCTGCGGTCATCACGGAACTTTCGATTTCAAGACCAATTTTAACTGCAAATTGAACTGGAAGATCGACTGGCCGATGCGTTGGCTGTACGAGGGCGTCGACTTTGAGCCCGGCGGCAAGGATCACGCCACCGCCCACGGCAGCTACGACACCAGTAAGGACATCTGCAAGGAGATCTTCGGTTACGATCCCCCCTTCTTCCAGGGTTATGAGTTCATCGGTATTCGCGGCAGCACCGGCAAGATGTCCGGCTCCTCCGGTCTGAATTTGACCCCCGAGACCCTGCTGAAGATCTATCAGCCCGAGGTCATTCTGTGGCTGTATGCCAAGACCGAGCCTATGAAGGCATTTGACTTCTGCTTCGATGAGGGTATTCTGCGTCAGTACGGTGAGTTTGACCGGATGCTGAGCAAGCATTTGGACGGCACCGCTGAGGGTGCTATCAAGGATATTATGGATGCCTGCCTTATTGAAGGCCGCACCCCCTACCCCGTTCCTATGAGCCTGCTGGCGCAGATGGGCAGCGTGGTCAACTTTGATATTCCCCTGCTTGAAACCGTGCTGGCAAAGAATGGCACGCCCTACACCTACGATCAGTTCAAGGACCGTATGGATCGGGCCAAGTATTGGCTGGAGGTCTGCGCACCGGATCAGGTTTACCACCTGCGTACCTGGCGCAACTGGGAGGTCTGGAATACCCTGACCGAGGAACAGCAGGCCGAGATCAATATGCTTTATGCCAACCTGAAGGCGAACGACTACACCCTGGACGAGCTGAACGCCATGATCTATGCCGTTCCCATTCAGGTCCGTCAGACCGAAATGACCGACAAGGAAAAGAAGGCTGTTCAGATCCCCTTCTTCAAGAATGTGTACCGGCTGCTGCTGGACCGTGAGCAAGGTCCCCGTCTGTACCTGTTCCTGGATGCGCTTGACAAGAAGGATTATGTGGAGCTGCTGAACTTCTCCTATCCTCAAACCCAGGAGGAGATCCAGCTGGACGAGAAGAAGAACGCTCCCGTGGAAGAGGAAGTGGAAGAGATCGTCTACGGCGATCCCGATCCCGTAGCAGATTTCAAGCCCACCGTTACCCTGGAGCAGTTTGATGCGCTGGATCTGCGGGTTTGCAAGATCCTGAAGTGCCAGGAGATCCGCAAAGCAAGAAACAACTACAAGCTGACTTTGTTCGACGGCAAGGAAAAGCGCGTCATCGTTTCCAGCCTGAAGGATTACTACAAGCCCGAGCAGTTGGAGGGACGCAAGATCATCGTGATCGCCAACCTGGAGCCTGCCCGTATCACCGGTGTTACCAGTGAGGGTATGCTGCTGGCCGCCACCAACAACGCCTGCGGCTGCAAGGTGATCTTCGTCGACGATATGGTCCCCGAAGGAACCGCCCTGCACTAATATAAATACAACGCACCCCCGGAGATTTCTCCGGGGGTGCGCTTTTTTATGGTTATTTCTTGACGGTCAGTTTGACCTTGCTGGTGTAGATCACATTCTTGGCAGAATCGGTGATCTTGCAGCGGTAATAGTAGCCGTTGTGGGAGGTCTTGGCGGTAAAGCTGAAGATCGCCTTCTTGGCGGAACTGGAGGAGCAATTCTTCCAAGTCTTGCCGCCGTCGGTGGAGTACTGCCACTGATAGGTCAAGCTGTGGCCGGTGGCCTCAACGCTGAACTTGGCGGTCTTGCCAGCTGTTACAGTCTTCTTCACCGGCTGCTTTTCGATGCCCAGCACATAGG
>JAZSGS010000040.1:0-36934 GCA_045532855.1 Faecousia sp. | reverse complement strand
CATTTACCCCGACATTCTGGAGAGCATCAGGGCTGCCGAGAGCGGCAAGCCCGTCAAGGCTCACCACAACGTGGGCGGTCTGCCCGACGACATGGCTATGGAGCTGGTAGAGCCGGGCAAGCTGCTGTGCAAGGACGAGGTTCGCGTGGTTGGCGAGGCGTTGGGTCTGCCCCATGCCATGGTTTACCGTCAGCCCTTCCCCGGCCCCGGTCTGGGTGTCCGCTGCCTGGGTGCCATCACCCGTGATCGTCTGGAGGCTCTGCGCGAGGCAGATGCCATCCTCCGTGAAGAGTTTGACAAGTGCGGTCTGGCCGAGAAAGTCTGGCAGTACTTCATCGCCGTTCCCGATATCAAGTCCGTCGGTGTCCGCGACGAAAGCCGCTACGAAGGCTGGCCCGCTATCATCCGCGCCGTCAACACCAAGGATGCCATGACCGCAACCATCGAGGAGATTCCCTACGAGATCCTGCACAAGATCACCTATCGGATTACCCACGAGGTCGAGGGTATCAACCGCGTCCTGCTGGACCTGACCCCCAAGCCCATCGGCACTATTGAGTGGGAATAATTTTCTAAATATTAATCTCCCGGGAGCGGTTGCTCCCGGGATTTTTTATTAACTTAAATTACATCAGCTTGCGGATCAGACCCTTGATGTCATCAACGGAAGCGGTCTTGGGGTTGCCGGGTGCGCAGGCATCGGCGTATGCAGACTCTGCCAGGAACTGCAGATCCTCTTCCTTCAGCGCAGCCAGCTTGGTGGGAATACCCACATCAATGGACAGCTGACGGACAGCATCCACAGCAGCCTTGCGGTAAGCAGCGGCGTCCATTCCGGTGGTATCCACGCCCATTGCCTCTGCAACAGCCTTCAGCTTATCGCCGGTGCAGTCAGCATTATATTCCATCACGATGGGCAGCATCATAGCGCAGGCTACACCGTGGGGCGTGTCATAAACCGCGCCCAAAGTATGTGCAACAGAGTGGGCAATACCCAAGCCAACATTAGAGAACGCCATACCGGTAACAAACTGTCCCAGCGCCATACCCTCACGGCCATCGGGATCGTTATTCACAGCGCCCCGGAGGCTCTTGGCGATCAGACGGATGGCCTCCAGATTCAGGCAATCCGGCAGCGCCCAGGCAGCCTTGGTGGTGTAGCCTTCGATGGCGTGTGTCAGCGCGTCCATACCGGTAGCAGCGGTCAAGCTCTTGGGCATAGTTGCCATCATATCGGGATCAACAACCGCGATATTGGGAATGTCATTGACATCCACGCAGACGAACTTACGCTTGCGCTCCACATCGGTAATAACATAGTTGATGGTAGCCTCGGCAGCAGTACCTGCGGTGGTAGGAACGGCGATGGTAAAGACGGTGGGGTTCTTGGTGGGCGCAACGCCCTCCAGAGAACGGACATCCTCAAATTCGGGGTTGGTGATGATAATACCGATAGCCTTGCCGGTGTCCATAGAGGAGCCGCCGCCAATGGTGATCATATAATCAGCACCGGATGCCTTATAAGCAGCCACGCCGGACTTCACATTCTCGATGGTGGGGTTGGGCTTAATATCGGAATAGATCTCATACGCCATACCGGCTTCGTCCAACAGGTCAGTAACCTTCTTGGTAACGCCGAACTTCACCAGATCGGGGTCAGATGCGATAAATGCCTTCTTGAAACCCTTTGCGGCAATAATGCCGGGGATCTCACGAATCGCACCCTTGCCGTGATAGGAAATGGGGTTGGAAACAAAACGATTGGCCATAGTAATTACCTCCAAATGTAAATTTCGTTCCTGTGGGGAACTCTTATATTTATTTTAACTGATAAAATGCGTTCTGTAAAGCAAAAAATGGGTTATGCGCTTGCATAACCCTTTCTGCGAATGACATCCACGACAGAATCTACCAACTCCTGGCACAGCTGCATATTCTCAGCCTCCACCATCACGCGGATTTTCGGTTCAGTTCCGGATTCCCGCACCAAAATGCGCCCGGATTCGCCCAATTTTGCAGCAGCCGCCTCCACTGCAGCTTTAACATCCGGATCGTTCTGCGCCTGCGTCTTATCCGTTACGGTTACATTTTCCAGCACCTGGGGATAGAAAACGAAGCCCTCGCAAAGCTGGCTCAGTGTTTTCTTTTTCGCCAGCATAACCTCCATAATCTTCAGCGATGTCAGAATCCCGTCGCCGGTGGATGCGTACTTGGAGAATATGATATGCCCGCTCTGCTCACCCCCAAGACGGCAGCCGTTTTCCATCATATATTCATAGACATACTTATCCCCTACCGCGGTCTTGGCATAATCGATTCCCATCTGGTCAAAGGCCTTATAAAGCCCAAAATTCGACATTACCGTGGTAACCACAGTATTGCCCAGCAGCTTCCCCCGCTCCTTCATATACTTACCGTAGATATACAGAATATGGTCGCCGGTGATCACATCCCCCTTCTCATCCACGCAAAGACAACGATCCGCATCGCCGTCATAAGCAAAGCCCACATCCAGCCCATTGTCAAGGACAAATTTTTGCATTACCTCAATATGGGTAGAGCCTGCGTTGGTATTGATATTGAAACCGTCCGGCTCGGCGTTGATGAGATAGGTTTTCGCACCCATAGCATCAAATACATTCTTGGCAATATTCCACGATGCGCCGTTGGCGCAGTCCAGGCCGATCTTCAGCCCCTTAAACGAGTACATACCCAAGCCGATCAAATAGCCGATATAGCGGTTTCTGCCGGCCACGTGATCCACGCTCCTGCCGATTATTTCCCGACGGGCAAGTGGCAATTCAGGCCAAGCTTTCCCAAAAGCCTCCAGGTGTCCATCCAAATAATCCTCGATCATACCGATCAGCCTGTCATCCATCTTCTCACCGAAGCCGTTGATCAGCTTAATGCCGTTATCGTAGTAGGGATTGTGGGAGGCAGAGATCATAATGCCGCAGTCAAAATCCTCCGTCCTGCACACAAACGCCACAGAGGGTGTTGTGGTAACGTGGAGCAAATAGGCATCCGCGCCGCTGGCGGTCAAGCCGCCCACCAGGCTGTATTCCAGCATATAGCTGGAGCGTCGGGTGTCCTTGCCGATGACGATCTTTGCCGCTCCGTCCTTACCCTCACGCCGCCTCAGCTGGGTATAATACCAACCAAGAAATCGCCCCACCTTATATGCGTGATCCGCGGTCAAGCCTACATTGGCTTCACCTCGAAAGCCGTCTGTTCCAAAGTATTTACCCATTTCGCGCCTCCTTTTTTACGATCACGCCGCTATTTTTCCAAATGCTGTTTTCCGGAACAATACCGCGAACGCAGGAAACGGGATAGATCGTCGAATTCCGCCCAATAACCGTGCCGGGATTTAAGACCGCATTACAGCCAACCTCTACCCCATCGCCCACCATTGCGCCAAATTTCTTCAGTCCCGTTTCCATTCCGCCCACAACCACCAGCCCCTTATCAGATTTGACATTAGAGGTTACCGCGCCGGCGCCCAAATGGGCTTTATAGCCTAAAATACTGTCCCCAACATAATTAAAATGGGGCACCTGCACATTGTCGAAAAGGATGGCATTTTTCAGTTCAACAGAGTTTCCAACCACGCAGTCGTTTCCGATCAACGCGCTGCCGCGGATAAAGGCGCAATGCCTGATTTCCGTATTCGCGCCGATAATGCAAGGCGCGCCGATATACGCGCTTATCGCCACTTTTGCCGTCTTGTGTACCCAAACATTGGAGGTAATTTCCTCATACTCGCTGCCCAGCTTGCTGCCAAGTGTCAGGATCATATCCTTAATTCCCTGCAAAGCCTGCCAGGGATACGGAAATTGCGCAAGAAAATCTCCTGCCAAAGTATGTCTAAGATCAAAAAGTTCTGTAGTTTTCATCATCACCGCACACACCCTTTCCAAAACAGTTTGTGCTGGCGGTTACGGAAATATTCTACAGAAAGAAAAACTGCCCGGTCAAACGACCGGGCAGTTCTCAATCTTCCATTACTTTTCGTTCTTGTAGATTTCCTTAAAATACTTGTAGGTATCCACCTTCAGCTCGCCGCAGGCAGCCTCGTCGCAAGCGATGATGCCATCCTTGTGCAGCTGCAGAGCGCTGATGGTCCAGGCGTGATCCACGCCGCCCTCAACACAGTGGCGCAGAGCGCGAGCCTTGTTATGACCGCTGATCAGCAGCA
This sequence comes from Faecousia sp., assembly GCA_045532855.1. Lineage (GTDB taxonomy): Bacteria > Bacillota > Clostridia > Oscillospirales > Oscillospiraceae > Faecousia. The sequence continues at coordinate 32,736 of JAZSGS010000040.1, read as the reverse complement.
GAACCTGCTTGGAATCGCAGACAGTGCCGACACCAACAGACAGCGCAGTCTTGGGCACTTTGTTGGGATCGTTATCAAAGAAACGGGAGTTGACGATCAGGGTATCCTCGGTCAGAGCCCGGACACCGGTACGGGAAGTCAGAGAGGTAAAGGGCTCATTGAATGCAATGTGGCCGTCCACGCCGCTGCCGCCCAGGAACAGGTCGATACCGCCGTAGGAAGCGATCTTATCCTCATAACGCTGGCACTCAGCCTCCAGATCCTCCGCCATACCGTTGAGGATGTTGATATTCTCAGCAGGAATGTCGATGTGGTTGAAGAAATTGTCGTGCATAAAGTACCAGTAGCTCTGGTCGTGCTCTCTGGGCAGACCAACATACTCGTCCATATTGAAGGTTACCACATTCTTGAAGCTAACCTTGCCGGCCTTGTTCATCTCGATCAGGTTCTTGTAAACGCCCAGAGGAGAAGAGCCGGTGGGCAGGCCCAGAATGAAGGGACGGTTCTCGCTGTGGTTGTTGATAGCGTCAGCAATGTGCTGCGCAGCCCAAGCGCACATCTCGTTATAGTCGTTTCTAATAATCAGTTTCATTACTATTCACACTCCAATAAATTTAAGCGTAAAATCCGCTTGCTTTTAGTATTATACCGCCTTAAAAGTAAATGTCAAGGTAGCAAAATCTTCAAAGGGGAAATTGGGCTTGATACCCACATTCATCCAGGTTGCGCCCTGCATGGTCATATCCAGCTCCGGCACATAGTACTTCTTCTCCGGATCCAGACCGCGAACCTTCAGATATTTGATCGGTCCGTTACATTCCACATGCCGCTTGTAAGCCGTCAAGTGGGCATCTGCCTTGTCTTTGGACACGATCATAAAGCCGAAATAGCTGCTGTCAAAGGGGTTTTCCGTGCGGTACAGATCGCCCCACAGCAGAAGCTCTTCCATCTCGTGGTACTTTTCCACCTGCTTGCGAACGGTTTCCCGATCCTCGTCAGTAAAGGCAGAGGTGTCCAGCTCATAGCCGGTGCCGCCCAGGTGGGCAATATCGCCTCTGGTCTCAAAGCTTGTGGTACGCCGTGTCTGGTGATTGGGAACGGCAGACACGTGGCAGGTCATCGCCATCAGAGGATATGCAATGGATGTGCCGTACTGGATCTTGGTCCGCTCCTCAGCATCGGTATCGTCGGAGGTCCAGATCTGAGAGAAATAATACAAAACAGCAGGATCAAACCGGGCGCCACCGGCACTGCAGCCCTCAAAGAAGATGTCGGGGTTTGCATTGACGATCCGCTCAAACAGATCGTAAACACCCAATGCATAACGGTGGGCAAATTCCATCTGCTGATCCGGCTCTAAGCCCAAAGACCAGGACTGGGTTATATTGGAGTTATAGTCCCACTTGACATACTCGATGTGGTTTTCCTTCAGGATCTTATTAACAGCATTGACCGCAAAATCACGGACATCCGCTCTCGTCAGATCCAGCATATACTGACCGCGGCAGGGACTTCCCTGTCTGCCGGGTGCCATAATGGCATAATCGGGATGGGTACGGAACAGGTCAGAATCGGGATTGATCATCTCCGGCTCAAACCACAGACCGAACTTCATACCCCGGCTGTTGACGTGGGCAATGATCTCACCCAAACCGCCGGGCAGCTTGTTTTCATTCACCCACCAGTCGCCAAGGCTGGAGAATTCGCTATTGCGGTTGCCAAACCAGCCATCGTCCAAAACGAAGGTGTCCACACCCGTTCCGGCAACGCCGTCTACGATCTGCTTCAGGCGTTCGGTGTTGAAATCAAAGTATGCAGACTCCCAGCTGTTGATAACGATAGGACGCTTCTTGCCCACATAGCGGGGATTGATCAAATGGTTGCGGTAAGCATCGTGGATATTGCGGCTCATACCGCCGATACCCTTGTCCGAATAGGACAGCACCACCTCCGGGGTTTCAAAGCTTTCACCGGGCTGCAGCTTCCACATAAAGTCGAAGTCGTTGATACCGCCGGTCAGCAGCAGACGGTCATCGGTCAGTCCCTCAGCCTTCAAAACAAAGGAAGAAGAATAGATAAGGCTTACGCCATAGACATCGCCGGCATCCTCTGTTGCGCCGTTTTTCACCAATGCCATAAAGGGGTTCAAGGATGCGGAAGATGTAGTCCGCTTGGAATCAATGGAAACCACGCCGTAATGAGCAGGAATTCTCTGCACATGACGCTCACAAGCCCAGCCGCCGTGCAACGTCAGCACATCGTAATCCTTTTCCGGCAGTGCCACAGAGAAGGAATAGGCTCTATTGAGCATCACAGTGCCGCGGCAGCCGTTATGATAAACAGCCCGCCGTGCAACAACGCCGGCATCATCATAGACCGTATAATAAAGGTCGCAGCCAAAGCCGTTGACCCGATCTTTCAGGTGGATCACCAAAGTCTGTCCGTCCCGCATAGCAGGCATGCCCTTGGGCATAGGCTTGATATCCAAAATTTCATAGCCCTCGTACAGAAGATCGCTGATACGGTCGCCCAGCTCCGTCTTGATCTGGACAGCAGGCTCCCGGTAGTCGCCGGTGCCGAAGAAAGCCAGCTCCGGAACAAAATACTGGTAGCAGTCGATGGCGCCGTAATTGTAGCCAACCTCCATCTTCACGCCGGGAATCTTGGGGTTATTATCCGTACCGCCGCAACCCCGGATATAGCGAATGTCATCGTGTCCAATGGTCTTGCCGAAATACAGGTGCTCCAGATAATCAAAATCATTCACGCAGAAGGCATAGGTTACGCCCTTGCCATCCAAATAGAATGTCCTTGTGGATTCCTGATAAGTAATTGCCATATAGAAACCTCCTGAAAGTGGTTTGTCTTCTGGCTCATTTTACCATTCAAATGACAGCAAGTCAAGAAAATCTGCAAATTATCGCTTGACAATCACCATACCTCGTGTTACGATGTATTGCGTAAGGAGGAGTATGCTATGGATATACAGTTAAAGCGCGGACTTTTGGATGTTTGCGTCTTAGCCGCCATTAAGGACGGCGAATCCTACGGCTACAAGATCATCAAGGATATGAAGCCGTATATGGAACTCTCTGAATCCACACTTTACACCATTCTCAAACGCCTGGAAGCTGCCCAAATGTTGACGGTACGTAATGCAGAACACGGCGGCCGCCTTCGCAAATACTACCGCATTACCAAAAGAGGCCTTGCCCGTATCGATGAATTTAAGGACGAATGGCGTGAAATACTGTCGATTTATCGGTTTGTAACAAAGGAGGATGGCGAAAATGGATAAGAAAACGTTTTTACGGCTGCTGAAAAAGAGCTTATTCGGTCTGCCCCAGGCGGATATTAACGAACGGCTGAATTTCTACAGTGAAATGATCGATGATTATATGGAAGAAGGTCTTTCAGAGGAGGCTGCCGTCCAACGCATCGGTAATGTGAATGAAATTGCAGCGCAAATTACGGCGGATGCTCCCGCTTCCGCACCAGCTGCGACACGCAAAAAGCGCAGCGCAGGTCAGATCGTGCTGATCGTGCTTTGTAGCCCCATCTGGCTTTCTTTGGCTATTGCCGCATTTGCCGTTGTATTTTCCTTGTATGTATCTGCCTGGGCTGTGATCGTTTCCCTGTGGAGCGTGTTTGTTTCACTGGTCAGCTGCGGCTTTGCCGGAATTCTCTGCGGTATCGGTCTGGCGGTGTCCGGTTTTGCGATCCCCGGCTTGGCTATGGTGGGCGCAGCCCTTGTCTGCGGTGGTCTTTCCGTATTTACATTCTATGGCTGCAAAGCAACGACTAGAGGTCTGATCGTTCTTACAAAAAAACTGGTTACATCAGAAACCGCACAAAGACTAGGGAGGTTGCACAATGCATAAATCAACAAAGATCTGGCTCATTATCGCAGCTGCCCTCATAATCATCGGCGCTGCCCTGTTCACCGCAATGCTGGCAAAAAACAGCTGGGATTTTTCCAGTTTAAGCACAGCAGAATTTAAGACAGAAACATACAGCTCCCAATCCCCTATCACAAATATTTCCATAGATTCCACCACAGCCGACATCACCTTTTGCCTAAGTGAAACCGACAGCGCAAAGGTAGTCTGCTATGAAATGGAAAAAGCACCCCACGAAGTCCGCTTTGACGACGGCAATCTGGTCATCGAAGAAGACGATCAGCGAAAATGGTATGACCACATCGGCATCAACTTTACTACGCCGAAGATCACAATTTATCTGCCGAAGAGCGAATACGGTACACTGGAGATAGACCTTACAACAGGAGGTGTTTCCATCCCCTCTGATTTTACCTTTGAGAGCATCACAGTCAAAGGAACGACCTGCGATGCAACTGTAAGCGCCAGTGTCATCAACTCCCTCACTGTCAAAACAACCACCGGCGATGTTAACATTTCCAACGCAGAATTTGGCACTGTTGCGCTGCTGGCAACCACCGGGGATATGACACTGACCAATGTAAAGAGCGAAATCCTTTACACCTCCGGCTCCACCGGCGACATCACCCTGGAGAATGTGATCGTAGAGAAAAATCTCAACATCACAAGAAGTACCGGCGATGTAAGACTTAAGGACAGCGACGCCGAAGCGATCTACATCGAGGTCAGCACCGGTGATGTTACCGGCAACCTGCTGACCGGCAAGATCTATTCCGTCGAAACCGGCACCGGCAAGGTCAAAGTTCCTAAGGACACCCCCGGCGGCACCTGCGTTATCACCACCAGCACCGGCAATATTATTCTAACTTAATAGCAAAGAACCCACCGACATCGGTGGGTTCTTACTTTATAAAACTGCCCGCAACAGTGCCAATCCAAACAGTGCAACGATGCTACCGACAGAAACAAAGCCGGCGATCGCGCCCTTTTTACAAGCTCTCCAGTTGCGGAGATGGCGGAATTTACGGAATACCAGCCCTGCCATCAGGCCAATCGGCGGCAGCAAAAAAGACGCAAAAGTGTACCACTTGCTGCCGGTATCGTGGAGCGGTTCCTGGGGCAAAAACTCCACAGAAAGCTTTGGATCTTCTTCAACCGCTGTAGTCTGTACCTTTTCTTCGGGCTGCAAGATCGTTGCAGATCTCAGCGGCTCATTCTTTTCGCGAATCGCCCGGTATTCCCGAATCTCTTTTTCGTTGCCAAACACAAGATGCCCGTGTCCAATATCCGTAAGCGCCGGCTTGTCCTCAGCGTAATCGTGAACAGACGGATCGTAGGTAAACAGCACCTTGTTCTTCTCCAAAATGGGATCCGGAATCGGTATTGCCGATATCAGGCTGCGAGTGTAAGGATGCAGCGGATAGTCAAACAGCTCCTCTGCTTCTGCGATCTCCACAATATCGCCCTTGTAGATCACACCAATCCGGTCAGAGATAAACCGAACGATGGACAGATCGTGGGCAATAAAGAGATAGGTAACCTGCCGCTCCGCTTGAAATTTTTTCAATAGATTCAGCACCTGCGCCCGGATCGAAACATCCAAGGCGGAAATCGGCTCGTCGGCAATGACCAATTCCGGCTCCATAACCATCGCCCGAGCCAAGCCGATCCGCTGCCGCTGACCGCCGGAAAACTCGTGGGGATACCTGGTCAAATGCTCCGGCAGCAACCCCACATCTTCCACGATCTTTTCCACCTTACGGATACGATCCTGCTCATTATCGTACAGCTTGAAATTATACAACCCCTCAGAAATGATATAATCCACCGTCGCCCGCTCGTTCAGCGATGCCGCAGGATCCTGAAAAACCATCTGGATATTGCGGATGATCTCCCGCTGCAAACCGCGACCGACCTTTCCGGAAATACGCATGCCTTTGTACTGTATCTGACCGGCTGCACAGGGATTTACCCGGATAACCGCGCGGCCGATTGTTGTCTTACCGGAGCCGGATTCTCCCACCAGAGAGAATGTCTCGCCCTTATAAATATCAAAACTTGCGTTCTTAACCGCCTTAACCGCATAATCCCCTTTTCCAAAGGTAATATCCACATTCTTTAGGCTCAGCAGGATCTCTCTGCCATTGTCCCCAACCGGGCCGTTTTCAGGCAGATAAGAGGTGGTCCTTTTTACATTTGACACGAAAACCCTCCCGAAATGTGATATGCGGTCATCAGCTTTTGGTGAATATTCTCAATGATCTCCGGCTTGTTGACCTTCGGCGCTCTGGGATCCAGCAGCCAGGTTTTGGCATAATGGGTGTCCGAAACCCGAAACATCGGCGGCTCCTTCAGCGTATCGATCCGCAGGCAGTAGGGATTTCTTGGCGCAAAGGCATCGCCTGCGATGCTGTTATACAAAGACGGCGGTGTTCCGGAAATTGAATAAAGTCTGCTATTACGCTGCGCCAACTGAGGCAGGCTGGACAAAAGCGCCCAGGTATAGGGATGGCGGGGATCGTAGAAGATCTCCTCCACCGTACCGGTCTCGATGATCTGACCGGCATACATAACCGCCACCCGGTCGGCAATATTGGCTACAACCCCCAGATCGTGGGTAATAAACACGATGGTGTAGTGAAATTCCTTCTGCAGGTCCTTTATCAGCTGCAGGATCTGCGCCTGAATGGTAACATCCAGCGCAGTTGTTGGCTCATCGCAGATCAATATTTTCGGCTGGCAGGACAGAGCGATGGCAATGACGATCCGTTGCCGCATACCGCCGGAATATTGAAAAGGATAGTCGTCAAAGCGATTCTCCGCGTTGGGAATTCCCACCTTTTTCATCAGCTCCAAAGCCCGGGCGCGAGCCTCCAGCTCTGTGCAGTTTTGATGCTTCAAAATAATGGAGGTGATCTGCTTGCCAACGGTGATAATCGGATTCAATGAGGTCATAGGATCCTGAAACACCGTAGCAATCTTGCCGCCACGGATCTGACTCCACTCCTTGGCCTTGCGCACCTTTGTCAGATCCCGCTCACAGCCTTCATCGTTAAAAAGAATAGCGCCGGAGCTGATGTAGCCGTTGGTTTCCAGCATACCGGCAAAGGTCTTGGTAAATACCGACTTACCGGAGCCGGATTCTCCAACGATGGCTACAGATTCATTTTCGTGAAAATCCAGGGAAACACCACGAATGGCAGTCAATATCCTGCCCCGCACCCGAAATTTCACCTCCAGGTCCTGAACTGACAGCAAAACCTTCTTCTTTTCCATAGCCATACCTCTTACAAATGGGTTCTGGGATCGGATGCATCTCCCAAATTCTGACCGACCACATACAGCACAACTGCGATAATGGAAGCCACCGCCACGGGACTCCAAAACTCGAAGCCCCAACCGGGGGTGATCATTGCGCTTTTGGCGGACTCGATCAATTTGCCCAAAGACATATCCGAAAGCCCCATTCCGATATAACTCAGGAACACCTCGTAAGAGATATAAGAAGGTATCTCGGTGGCAACCAGTGTAACGATCACAGAGGTCATAAAGGGCAGGATATTCTTGGTGGCAATTCGGGCAATCGGCGTCCCAAGGCAACGGGATGCCAAATTGTACTCCCGATCCCGAATAATGATAACCTGGGTGCGGATAAAATATGCAATGGCGATCCAACCGGTTACCGTCAAGGCGAAAACCATAGACCAAAAGCTGGCAGACAATATCAAAACGATGACAGAGATCAAAAGAATATACGGTACATTTGCCACCACGTTATAAACCTCTGTCATAACAATGTCGAATTTTCTGCTAAAGCCCCACACAGCGCCTATGATCACGCCGACGATCATATTGATCACCGCGCAAACCAGCGCCAGGGAAATGGAAATGCTGGAGCCATACCAAACGGCATCAAAGGTGGATTGTCCTGCGCCGCCGGTACCCAATATCCATTTCAGGCGAAAGCCGAATTTTTCGATAGCGGCGGCAGGCTTCAGGTGCTTTGCGCTGTTATCCAGCAGATTGATATAAGGATCCACCTGAGCATCGTAGCCGATCACCGCCGGATATACATAGGAAAACACGATCAAAACCGTCAGCAAAGCCAGCGCAATAATATTCCTCTTTTTCTTGAAAAACACCCGGAACACACTACGCCAATAGGAGTATCTGGGAGCGGTAATACGCTCAGAGGAAAGTTCATCCTGCCCGATAGGTGCAAACAGTTCCGCATCCGACATATTGAATTCCCGCAAATCGATCAAGTTATCAGACATCGCGTACCACCTCTATTTTGATGAAAAGGAAATTCTGGGATCCAGGGTTGCCATCAAAACATCACCAAGGATAAAAGACGTAACGGATAACAGCGCGTAAAACAGCGCAACGCCGACGATAACGCCGTTATCGTATTTATTGATAGCCGTCGTCAGCACATTACCAATGCCGGGCACCAGGTACACCCGCTCGGTAATGATTGCTCCGGTCAATGCTCCCAGTACACTGCCGGGAATTCCGTGCACCACAGGAATGATGGAATTTTTCAAAATATGCTTACGGAAGATCTCGCCCTCAGACAGGCCGCCACTGCGGGCAAATTTTACATAGTCCGCATTCATCTGATCGATCATATACCGGCGCAGCCACTTCATCAAGTTGGCGATCGCAGGCAAAGACAGGGAGATCACCGGCAGAATATACATCAAGAATGTGGGACTTTGCACATCGAAAGTCGTTGGCAATCCCAGGCTGCTGCCAATGGCGCGGAAAATGAAGATATAGCCCAGCGACGGCACAGCCATAATGAAGATGATATAAAGCGTACCCAGCCTGTCGGCCAGCTTATCCTTATGCCGAGCTATCAAAACCCCAAAAGGCACTGCCAGCAAATAAGCAAGTATCACGGAGATAATACCGATACGGAAGGAATACCCCATTTGGGACAGACCGGATTTTGCAGTGGTAAGCCCGGTATAGTCATCTACAAAATACTTTTGATTCAGCAAGCCCTGATCTTTTGAGCCCGGCACATTCCGGAGAGTGTGAATATCGTCTGCCGTATACTCCGTAACACCGCTGGGATAGGTGATCAGGCTGTATTTCTGCGGCCCTTGGGCATCGGTCATAGTATTGATTACTTCAACATCTTTGTTGACAGAATAAGAAACGCCCAAGTGGATCTTTACCAAATTCTGATGGATATAGGGAAAGGTGTCATCAAAATACAGCAAATATTTATAGGTGGTTCCGTTGCCCATAATCGCCGGTGAAAATTTATCGCCACCGTATGCAGGATCATACCAGGTAAAGCTGAGTCCCCGCTCCCCTTCCACATTCTCCACGTTGTGGATATTGTCGATTTGGACAATGCCGGTAAAATACGTCCACAGCCGTTTCACAAGGGGGATGTCCTTATAGGCAAACAGCCGCGGTTCTCCGCCATCCTTGTATTTCTTGGTGCCGGGCTTATACGAGCCGTCCAGCCGTTTGACAGCATACCCCTGCGCCGCATACTTTTGGGTAAAGGCTTCCACCAGCGCCTTGGTATTTTGCGTATCCTGATCAGCAGTAATGGCAAGTCTGGCAGTATCCGCCTGCTCCTGGGTTAGACGCTGCGCCTTTACTTCTTCCAGCAGGAAATCGGCAAAAGGGACATAGTCCAAATACCCGTATTTTTCCCATTGCTGCATCATATAAACTTCTTTCGTGTTCAGCTTCATTTTAGAATATTGGGGATCATTGGCAAAAATCGCCTGTTTATCCAGGAACGAATAGATCATGATCATAATAACCGCAATCACAAGAACAACAGAGAACAGCGCCCGTAGGATTCTGCTGATTAAATATTTCGTCATAGTCATTCCTCCCTGTTATTTTAAGTGAAAAAAGGAATCAGAAGATCCCAAGGGACTTGGTCATATAACCTGCGCCATAGGGCAGCATCGTACCCAGATAAGAGGAAGGATCACCGTAGTCAGGCCCCCAACCGGAGCCGTCATTGAGGTCAAAATTCGCCTCCGCGCCGGAGCTGTACCAATAGGTGGCGTCCAAATAATCATCCCGGGTAGCGTAGGAAACCAAATTGATCTTAATACAGCCGCCGCTCGCTTCCTCTACAGATTGCTTCAGCGCATTTTTCATATTTTTGTTATTCTCGCTGTCGTTGCGCATAGGCAGATCGATATAGATGGGATGCTCAGCAGAGATCTCAACCCCCTGCTCCTTCAGCTCCTGAATTGCTTTCGACAAATAAGCGGCGGAATTCTCCTTGCTGTACCAGCCGTCAAAACCAACGGAAGATGTGCCATTCCAAGCTGTCAGCTTGATACCGTCGGCATCCAGCTGATCCTGCAGGATCTGTCCGTACTGCGTGCCGGCAGGATATGTCTTTTCCGTACCGTTGATGGAAACTGTAACCGATTCCTCCAAGAACACGAAATTACCGGGTGTAAAGGAGTTGATCAGGGAATTGTACTTTAACTCTTCGCCAACGGATTGGGCATTATAGGTGCCCCGGTCAATGGCGGTAGCCAATGCCAGCCGGAAATTCAGATTCAGCATCGCTGCGCCGGTACGGATCTTATCTGCCTCCGTCTTGGAAGAAACGCCCACCTTGTCATTGTTGTAGTTGGCAAACGCCTCGCGGCGCAGATTGAAAAAGCCACAATACGAGGTAGCATCTGTATCCGATACATAGGCATACTGATCGAAAGTACCTGCAGCCTTGGCAATCTCAATGCGCTGCTCCGTCATACCAAGGGTATCCACAGTACCGCCGAAGAAATCATCGTACATTTTCTGATGATCCGTACCGTCCGTATACATATAGGTGAAGGACTTCAGATTGTTGTTGCCGGCATTCCAGTAAGATGTGTTGCTTTGCAGAACGATGGCGTTATTGGAGGTGAAGCTGGTGATCACATAAGGGCCGCAGTAGGCAATGCTGTCAGGCCCTTTCCCGTACAAATAAGTCCCGGCAGCAGAATCGAAATCCGCCCCAAACTTGCCGCCCATTGACTGATAATAGGTGCGGCTCATCGGCGCAAAAACGCCATAACCCAGCATCGTAGGAAAATAGGAGGTGGGCTCACTAAGGGTATACGCCACAGTGTAATCGTCCACCGCCTTGATGCCCACTTGAGCAAAATCCGTAATTTCACCGTTCATATACGCATCGGCGTTGACGATGTTGGCATAACCTGAGCCCGTCAAATAGCCCAGATCAGGTCCCTGATCCATTGCATGCTGCAGACCTGCAACAAAATCATCTGCCGTCATATCCGCAACCTCACGCCCCTGATTGTCCACCCACACAACGCCCTGCCGCAGCTGAAAGGTGTAGGTCAAACCATCCTCGGAAACTGAATAGCTCAGCGCCAATGCAGGCTGCGCCACATTCTCCATATCATATTCCAGCAAGCCATCGTAGGTCTGCACTAATATCTCAGAATCTGATGCATTGGAGGTTGCCAATACATCCCAGGACTCGGGATCTGCATTAAAATAGAAGGTGGCGGTATCCTTGATCGTATAGCCGTTCTCGGCAAGAAAAGACTTAACCCACTTTTCATAATTGCCGGAGCCCAAATTCTGCGCCCAATATTCCCGCATCTGCTCAATATGCGCCGACTTGATTGGCTCTGCAGTTACGATCCGATCGTGGAATCGGTAGAAATCATTGCCGTACAAAATCGGCGTATTGGTATAAGGCGCGACCTTGGTCATAGCATAGTTACCGCCCTTCGAGGTGGTGGGCAAAAACACACCTGCCCCCAGCATTTTTGCCTCAGCAATGGCCATCAAAGCATAGCGGGTAGGAACATTTTCTTCTGCCAGCGCAGTTTGATACGCCGCATAAAAATCGCCCAAAACATCTTCATAAATTGCAATAGAAAGCTCGTCATAATCGGTGATATTCTTATAAGGATCCACATAGGAAATGGTATCATTCCCGGTCGTTGGATTGGTGGGTTTCGTGTTATTGGCGCAAGCAACCATATTGACGGCAACAACTGCAACCAACAGCAGTGAGAAAAGTCTTTTCATATCATTTCCTCCCGGATAACATAAGTTATACCAATTTTGCCACCTCATAGAGCAAAATATACCGCCAACAGAAAAACCCCTGCGTAGGAAAACTACGCAGGGGTAATCTATATTTTCTTATTACTTACCGGTAGAGCCGAAGCCGCCTTCGCCTCTTTGGGTATCGGACAGTTCCTCAACCTCATCGTAAGCCGGGGTAAGTACGGGAGTAATGATCAGCTGGGCGATCCGCTCACCTGGTGCAACGGTCTGCACCTGGTTGCTGTGGTTAAGCAGCACCACACGGATCTCACCACGGTAATCGCTGTCAATAACGCCAACCTTGTTGGCAGGCGCCAGACCGCGCTTGACGCCCAAGCTACTGCGTGCATAGATCAAACCGGCGCAGCCCTTAGGCACTTCCAACGCAATACCGGTAGGAACCCAAAACACCTCACCGGGCTGGATCTCCACAGCCTCATCCAGGCAGGCATACAGGTCAGCGCCGGCAGCCTCGTTGGAGCCGTAGGTGGGCAGGATCGCATTGGCAGATAGCTTTTTTACACGAATCGTACTCATACTTTTCACCTCTTACGGAATCATCTTCAGGATCGCATCCTTCGGTCTTGCGCCCAAAGCCTGCTCCAGGATCTGGCCGTCCTTCATAACCACCAGCAGCGGAATACTGACCACCTTAAACTGCCGGGCAAGGTCAGGAGCATCGTCCACATTGATCTTGCAGACCTTAATATGTTCATTCTCAGCCGCGATCTCCTCCAGTGTAGGGGCGATCATTTTGCAAGGGCCGCACCAATCAGCATAAAAGTCCAAAAGCACCACCTTATCGCTTTGCAGTACCTCGGCATCAAAATTCTCTTTGTTAATATGATAAACAGACATAACACTTTCTCCTTTCGTTTTCTTATACTATACACGCTTTTTCCGTTTTTGGCTAGAGAAATTTACAGTTTCTTTATTGACATCTCTTTCCTGATTCTATAAGCTATAGATAGAATTACCCCAAATGGGAATACTGACTATATGGAAATGAGGACAGCGTATGTTTTCTCAAGATGCCCGTTGTATTTACCGGAAGAATCAGCTGGACAAGGTGATCTGCCAGCTGCGTTTTCCCGAAATTTTATCCATCGAAGCCAATCTTCCTGCCCAGTTTCAGGACGCGATCCGGGACGAATTTCCCCAGTACGCCTGCCGTAAGGAGATCCCTGCGCCCAAGCTTGTAGGCGCACCGGGCAATCTTCATATGCAGAAGCAGCCGGAGTGCAACAACTACCATTTTGCCTCGGCTGACGGCGTATGGCGTGTCAATCTTACCGCCAAATTCATTTCCCTTTCCTGCGGAAAGTATACCAGCTGGGAGGATTTTGCCAAAAAGCTGGATAAGCCTTTGGCCGCCTTTATTAAAACTTACGCGCCGGCATATTTTGAGCGGTTGGGCTTGCGGTATGTGAACCTGATCTCCCGAAAGGAACTGGATCTTGCCGAAATCCCCTACCGGGAGCTGCTCCAACCCTGCTGGCTAGGTCCTATTGCTGAAGAGGATGTTTTGGAAACCGCTGCAACCCGAAGCGCTGTGGATTCTGAGATCTCCCTGCGTGGCGGATGCCGGGTGAAGATCCACGCTGGCCCTGTTTTGGTAAACCGTGGCGGCAAAACAGAAGATGAACCCCGGTTCGCCTTTGATCAGGATCTGTATATGACCGGCAAGATCCCCGTAAATTATTCCGCCGGCTCTTTGGAAACGCTCCATAGTCAAGCTTACCCCATATTCCGGGGCGCAATCACCGATATGCTCCACGATGCGATGGAGCCTGAAAGCATTTAAGGAGAGTATTATGTATTTTGACTGGACCTATCTTGTAATCGTCCTTCCCTGCGTACTGCTGTCCCTGTGGGCAAGCAGTAATGTGAATTCTACATTTAAGAAATACGCCAACCAGATCTCCACCCGGCGCATTACCGGCGCGCAGGCAGCGCAGCAGGTGCTCTCTGCCAATGGCGTTTCCGGCGTTCGAATCGAGCGGGTCAGCGGCAATCTGACCGACCATTTCGATCCTAAAACCAATGTGATCCGCCTTTCCGACAGCGTTCACGATGCCACCTCCACAGCTGCCATCGGCGTTGCCTGCCACGAGGCCGGACACGCAGTACAATACGCAAAAAGCTACGCCCCCATCAAGCTGCGCGCCGCCATCGTTCCCGTTACAAACATCGCAAGCAGATTGGCAATGCCGCTGATCCTGCTGGGCTTGGTACTGACCTATTTGGAGAAATTCTCCTTTACTCTTGTGTATCTTGGTATTGCCTGCTTTGGCGTAGCGGTGGTGTTTCAGCTCATCACCCTGCCGGTGGAATTTAATGCCAGCCGCCGTGCGATGCAGGCAATCGAGAACACCGCGCTTCTGACCGACGAAGAGCAAAAGGGCGCACGCAAAACCTTAACCGCCGCGGCGTTGACCTATGTAGCCGCCACCGCAGTTGCCCTTTCGCAGCTGCTGCGCCTGCTGATCATCTTTGGTAGAAGAAGAAACGACTAATTTTGAAACAAGAAATGCTGTCATCCCGAGCGAGCATTTACGAGCCGAGGGATCTTCGCACTACAGTTATCTTTCGTGCCAGGATTCCTCGATTCCGCTTCGCTCCACTCGGAATGACAGCGTTTTTTATATTCACGCAGAATCTTTTTACGGCAAATATTGACAATTCCACTTTGTTTCATTATACTGTGTGTGAAAAGTATGAAAAATGTGAATGGAGGGCAAATATGGCCGGTGGAAAACACATTTTAGGCAAGCAAAACGCCCAGCGGGTATTCGGTACAGCCAAGGTCGGCGACCGGGGACAGATCGTGATCCCGAAAGAGGCGCGAGAGCTGTTCCGGATCAAGCCGGGAGATACCCTGTTGATCCTGGGCGAATCCGATACGGGACTGATCATATCCCGTCCGGAACTTTTGAACGACCTTGCCAATGAAATTCTAAACAATGTGAAAAAAGAGGACTGAAAATATGGAGCAGTTACTGGAACTTTATAACACAATGGGCATCTCCCCTGCCGTTTACAATTACGGTGAGGAAGCCCTTAAAAAGCTGGCTGACCGATTTGCTGTGATTGACCAGATCGCCGAGCATAACCAGGCAAAGGTGATCGCTGCAATGCAGAAAAACCGTGTTTCTGCCGCCTGCTTTGCCGCTACCACCGGTTACGGTTATGACGATGTTGGCCGGGACAATTTGGAGCGTGTCTACGCCGATGTATTCCACACAGAGGCCGCCCTTGTGCGTCCCCAGATCACCTGCGGCACCCACGCGCTGACCGTTGCCCTGTCTGCAAATCTTTTGCCCGATGATGAGCTGTTATCTCCCGTAGGACTTCCTTATGACACCCTGCAGGAGGTCATCGGCATCCGTCCCAGCCCCTGCTCTTTGGCAGAGTACGGCGTTGCCTACCGGCAGGTGGATCTGCTATCTGACGGTACATTTGATTTCGACGGCATTCGCGCCGCTATCAACGAAAAAACCAAGCTGATCACCATTCAGCGTTCTAAGGGCTATGCCACCCGTCCTACCTTCTCCGTTGCGCAGATCGGCGAGCTGATCGCATTCTGCAAGAGCGTAAAGCCCGATGTGATCGTAATGGTGGATAACTGCTACGGCGAATTTGTGGAAACCATTGAGCCTTCCGATGTAGGCGCGGATATGGTTGTGGGTTCGCTGATCAAAAACCCCGGCGGCGGTCTTGCTCCCATCGGCGGCTACATCTGCGGCACAAGAGAATGTGTTGACCGCTGCGCATATCGGCTTTCTGCACCCGGCTTGGGACAGGAGGTTGGCGCAAACCTAGGTCTGATGCCCAGCCTGTACCAGGGTTTCTTCCTTGCTCCTACTGTTGTGGCAGGCGCAGAAAAGGGCGCGATCTTCGCGGCAAATCTTTATGAGCCTCTTGGCTTCCGCTGTGTTCCCAACGCCACAGAAAGCCGCCACGACATCATTCAAGCCGTAGAGCTGGGCAGTGAGGAAGGTATGATCGCTTTCTGTAAGGGCATCCAGGCTGCCGCACCTGTGGACAGCTTCGCAACGCCTCTGCCCTGGGATATGCCGGGCTACAAGGACAAGGTGATTATGGCTGCCGGCGCATTTGTGCAAGGCTCTTCCATTGAGCTTTCTGCCGACGGTCCTATCCGTCCGCCTTACGCGGTCTATTTCCAGGGTGGCTTGACCTGGTGCCACGCAAAACTGGGTATTCTGATGAGCCTGCAGAAAATGGTAGACGCAGGTTTGATCACACTGTAAAGAGAGGTGAAAATTATGTCTTGGTTATTCTTTTCCATTGGTACCGCCCTTCTTTGGGGCATTGCGGAACTGTTTTATAAGAAAGGCGCCCGCCCCGAGGAGAAATACTCCCACCTGAAGATCTGCGTCTGGGTCGGCGTTGTTATGGGACTTCACGCCGTTTTCACCCTACTGACACAGGACATTCATTATGATCCTGCGAACATCATCCGCTATCTTCCCGTTTCTCTGTTTTACATAGTTTCGATGGCTTTCTCCTATTTTGGTATGCGTTTCCTGGAGGAATCCATTTCCGACCCCATTGAGAACACCGCCGGTGTGATCTGCGTCCTTCTGTTTGTTCTTATCTTGGGCGATACATACTCTGCGCTGACCTGGATCGCCATCGGCGTCATTACTGTTGGTGTTTTGGGCGTCAGCTTCCTTGAAAACCACGGTGAGACAACAAGAAAGAAGAAATTAGGCAAAAAACTGGCAGTAGTCGCTTTCTGTATGCCCTTCGTTTACGCCCTTCTGGATGCTTTCGGCACTTTCCTGGATGATGCTTTCTTCCTGATTGAAGATGTTGCAAATTCACCTCTTGTCAATGTAACGGAGGATACCATTGAAGCTGTAGCCAATACCAGCTACGAGCTGACCTTTGCATTTTTTGCGCTGTGCCTGTTTATCTTCCTGAAGATCAAAAAGGTCAAGTTCGGCCCTGTCAGTCAAAACAAGGATAAGATTTTGGCGGCAGTATTTGAAACCGGCGGTCAGCTTACCTATGTGTATGCGCTTGGTGGCGTAGATGCTGTTGCTGCTCCCATTCTTTCCTCCGTCTGTGTTATTTCCCTGCTGCTGTCCCGTATTTTCCTGAAGGAAAAGCTGTCCTGGAAAACCTACATCTTCATCGCTATCGTCATCGTCGGTATTCTCCTGCTGGCGGTCAGTGAGGAATTGTAAAATAGCACAAAAAATCACCGGAAATTCCGGTGATTTTTTTATCTGTTTCCGTTGACAATATTATCAAATTATGGTATTATTCCAAAGATGAGTTAATTAGTGCGTTTTCGGCAAGAAAGGAGAACATTATGGCAATGCATAATCAGACATCCGGTTTTGATCTGTCTGCCTTTGCTCCCAGTGTTCGTGCCTCTGTCGCTGAACGGCTTTCTTCCGTTGATCTTTGTGCTTTCAATTCCAATGAATATGCTGTTCTTCCCGGCTTTTGTGATGTGCATGTGCATTTCCGTGAGCCGGGTTTTTCTTATAAAGAGACCATTTTGAGCGGATCTCTGGCAGCTGCCCACGGTGGCTATACAGCGGTATGCACAATGCCCAACCTGAATCCCGTCCCCGACAGCAAGGCAAACTTAAAAGAGCAGTTGGATATTATCCGTAACGACGGTTTGATCCGTATTTATCCCTACGGTGCCATCACCGTCGGTCAAAAGGGACAGCAGCTGTCCGATATGAAGGGTATGGCGCAGAATGTGATTGCCTTTTCCGATGACGGCAAGGGCGTACAGAACGCCGATATGATGCGCGCGGCTATGCGCAAGGCAAAAGAACTGAAAAAGCTGATCGTCGCCCACTGTGAGGACGAATCCCTCCTAAACGGCGGCTATATCCACGATGGCGACTACGCCAAGGCAAATTCCCACCGGGGCATCTGCTCCGAAAGCGAATGGGGACAGATCAAACGGGATCTGGAGCTGGTCAGGGAGACCGGCTGCGCCTACCACATCTGCCACATCTCCACCAAGGAAAGTGTGGAGCTGATCCGCAAGGCAAAGGCGGAGGGCTTGGATGTAACCTGCGAAACCGCGCCCCACTACCTGATTATGGATGACAGCTTCCTCATCGAGGACGGCAAGTTCAAGATGAATCCTCCTCTTCGCAGCAGTGAAGACCGGGAGGCTCTGATCGCCGGTATTCAAGACGGCACCATCGATATGATCGCCACCGACCACGCCCCCCACAGCGCAGAAGAAAAGAGCAAGGGACTGGACGGCAGCAACTTCGGCATCGTCGGTCTAGAAACCGCATTCCCCCTGCTTTACACCTACCTGGTAAAAGAAGAGATCATCACAATGGAGCGGCTGCTGCAGCTGCTGGTTTATAACCCCCGCAAACGGTTCCACATTCCCATCGGCAATGATTTCTCCATCTGGGATCTGCGGCAGACTTACATCATCGAACCGGAAGAGCAGTTCCTGTCTATGGGCAAGTCCACCCCCTTCTCCGGTTGGAGAGTCTGGGGCAAGTGCCTTGCTACCGTGTGCGACGGCAAGCTGGTTTTGATGGATAAAGTTCGGAAATAATAATTGATGAATCAATTTTGGAGGCATAAATATGGCAAAGCGTAAAGACTTAAAGAAAATTATGATCATCGGCTCCGGTCCTATCGTCATCGGTCAGGCTGCAGAGTTCGACTATGCCGGCACCCAGGCCTGCCTTGCTCTGAAAGAGGAAGGCTATGAGGTGGTGCTGGTCAACTCCAACCCCGCCACCATTATGACGGATACCACCATTGCGGATAAGGTCTATATGGAGCCTTTAACTCTGGAATATGTGGCAAAGATCATCCGTTACGAGCGTCCCGATGCCATTCTGCCCGGTATCGGCGGTCAGACCGGCTTGAATCTGGCTATGCAGCTGGAGAAGAAGGGCATTTTGAAGGAGTGCCGTGTGGAGCTGCTGGGCACCTCCAGCGAATCAATCGAGCGCGCTGAGGACAGAGAGCTGTTTAAGGAACTGTGCCAGTCCATCGGCGAGCCTGTCATCCCCTCTGAGATCACCTACTCCCTGGAGGAGGCTAAAGCTGCTGCTGAGCGCATCGGCTACCCTGTAGTTCTGCGTCCTGCTTTCACCCTGGGCGGCACCGGCGGCGGCTTTGCTAACAACGAAGAGGAATTGATGGAGATTGGCAAGAACGCCTTTGTCCTTTCCCCTGTCCATCAGGTTCTGATCGAGAAGTCCGTCAAAGGCTACAAGGAGATCGAATTTGAGGTTATGCGGGACTCCACCGGACATGCCATCACCATCTGCGGTATGGAAAACATCGATCCCGTTGGTGTCCACACCGGCGACAGCCTTGTTGTTGCGCCCATTATGACCCTGAACGACCACGATCTGAAGATGCTCAACGATTCTGCGATCAAGCTGATCAAGGAGCTGAAGATCTCCGGCGGCTGTAATGTTCAGTTTGCTCTGAATCCTGAATCCAGCGAATACTACCTGATCGAGGTCAACCCCAGAGTTTCCCGCTCCTCCGCGCTGGCATCCAAGGCTTCCGGCTATCCCATTGCCCGGGTTACCGCTAAGATCGCCGTTGGTATGACTTTGGAGGAGATCAAGATCGCGAACACCAACGCAGCTTTCGAGCCTCGCCTTGACTATGTCATCGCCAAGCTGCCCCGTTTCCCCTTCGATAAGTTCACCGACGCTACCAATAAGCTGGGCACCCAGATGAAGGCCACCGGTGAGGTTATGGGCATCGGCTCAAATTTGGAGGAATGTCTGCTCAAGGGCATCCGCTCTTTGGAAAACGGCGTCAATCACATCTATCATCACAAGTTCGATGATATGACCACTGATGAGATCCTGGAGTATATCAGCGAATACCGGGACGATAACATCTTCGGCGTTGCTGAGCTGCTGTCCCGTGGCGTCAGCGTAGAAAAGCTGCACGATATCACCAAGATCACCTCCTACTTCCTGGAGGCCATTGCCCGAATCGTGGCTATGGAAGAAACCCTAAAGCAGAATGTCCGTGATCTGGACACCCTGAAGGCTGCCAAGAAGATGGGCTTCGGCGACAAGTATGTGGCAAGAATGTGGAACTGCACGGAAATGGATGTATACAATTTCCGTAAAGAGCACAATCTTTTCCCCGTGTTCCGTATGGTTGATACCTGCCACACCAACGCCTATATCCCCTATTTCTACTCCTCCTACACCGGTGAGAACACCTCTATTCTCACCGACAAGAAGAAGATCGTGGTGCTGGGCGCAGGTCCTATCCGTATCGGTCAGGGCGTTGAGTTCGACTACTCCACCGTCCACGCGGTTATGACCATCAAGAAAGCCGGTTATGAGGCAATTATCATCAACAACAACCCCGAAACCGTTTCCACCGACTATACTACAGCTGACAAGCTGTACTTTGAGCCGCTGACTCCCGAGGATGTTATGAACATCATCGAGTTTGAAAAGCCTGAGGGCGTTATCGCATCTTTGGGCGGACAGACCGCTATCAACCTGGCGCAGCCTTTGATGGATCGCGGTGTTAAGATCATTGGCACCGATTGCGCTGCTATCGAGCGGGCTGAAAACCGGGATGCATTTGAGAAGATCCTGCGTGAGCTGAACATTCCTCAGCCTCCCGGACGCGCCGTAACCAAGATCGAGGACGGCATCAAGGCTGCCAATGAGATCGGCTATCCCGTGCTGGTGCGTCCCTCCTTCGTGCTGGGCGGCCGCGCTATGCAGATCGTTGCCAAAGACGAAGATCTGCGGCACTATCTGAAGACCGCCGTTGAGATCGACGAGGACAAGCCCGTTCTGGTTGACAAGTATATCCAGGGCCGTGAGGTAGAGATCGACGCAATCTGCGACGGTGTCAATGTGTTCGTACCCGGCATTATGGAGCTGGTGGAACGTACCGGCGTTCACTCCGGCGACTCCATCTCCGTATATCCCACCTTCACCGTTTCCGACAAGGTCAAGGGCATTATCCTGCAGTACGCCAAGAAGCTGGGTCTGGGCATCGGCATCATCGGTCTGTTCAACATCCAGTTTATCGTAGACAAGGATGACAATGTCTTCATCATCGAAGTCAACCCCCGTTCTTCCCGTACTGTTCCCTTCCTCTCCAAGGCAACCGGCTATTCCCTGGCTGACATCGCCACCGAGGTCATCCTTGGCAAAACTCTGAAGGAGCAGGGCATCTTCTGCCTCTACCCCGAGGAAAAGAGCCGCTACTATGTCAAGGTTCCCGTCTTCTCCTTCAGCAAGATCAAGGGCTTGGATGCTTATCTGTCTCCCGAAATGAAGTCCACCGGCGAAGCCATCGGCTACGACGATAAGATTCACCGTGCTATGCAGAAGGCTCTGATCGCCGGCGGTATGAACCTGCAGAACTACGGTACTGTCATCGTAACTCTGGCAGACGAAGACAAGGAAGAGGCGCTGCCTCTGGTCCGCCGTTTCTACGATATGGGCTTCAACATTGAGGCAACCATCGGCACGGCAAACTACCTTAGAGAAAACGGTATCCGCACCCGTGTGCTGAAAAAGCTGGTGGAAGGCAGCGATGAGATCCTGACCTCCATTCGTGCCGGATATGTCAGCTATGTGATCAACACCCGTGCAGTTCTGTCAGGTGTCCACTACGAAGACGGCGTATATATCCGCCGCTGCGCAGTTGAAAACGGCGTAACCCTGTTCTCCAACCTGGATACTGTCCGCATCGTACTGGATGTTCTGGAGGAGATCACCAACAAGGTTTCCACCATTGATGCAAAATAAAGCGCATCCCTAAAGGAGCTACTATGAAGCAGAGTATTTTCAAGATCCTCAGCAACACGCCCCTAACTGACAATGTCTACAAGATGGTGCTTGGCGGCGATACCTCCGCCATCACCGCTTCCGGACAGTTTGTAAACATTCAGCTGGACGGCTTCTATCTGCGCCGCCCCATTTCTGTCTGTGATTACGATGAGCGTACCTTGACCATCATCTATAAGGTCGTAGGCAAGGGTACAGAAGTGATGTCCATGATGACTGAAGGTCAACTGGACATTCTCACAGGTCTTGGCAACGGCTATGACCTGAGCGTATCCGGAGATGCTCCCGTTCTGGTGGGCGGTGGTGTTGGTGTTCCCCCTATGTACAACTTAGCAAAAAAGCTGGTTGCACAGGGTAAAAAAGTTACCGTAATCCTCGGTTTTAATACCAAAAACGAGATTTTCTACGAAGATGAATTCAAAAATCTTGGCTGCGATGTATTTGTTACCACCGTCGACGGCAGCTATGGAATCAAGGGCTTTGTTACCGACGCGCTGAAAGAGGTAGACTACACCTACTTCTATTCCTGCGGTCCGGAGCCGATGCTGAAGGCACTGTATATGGCCTCCGCCACCTCCGGTCAGATGAGCTTCGAGGAGCGAATGGGCTGCGGTTTCGGCGCTTGTATGGGCTGCAGCTGCAAGACACTGACCGGCTATAAGCGGATCTGCAAGGACGGTCCTGTTATGAAGAAGGAGGAGATCCTATGGGAAAACTGAGTGTAAACCTTTGCGGAATCACTTTGGACAACCCGGTGATCCCTGCCTCCGGTACATTTGGCTACGGCTATGAATATGCCGAGCTGTACGACATCAACGAGCTGGGTACATTTTCTTTTAAGGGCACCACCAAGGATGCCCGCTTTGGCAATCCCACTCCCAGAATTGCAGAATGTCCCAGCGGTATGATCAATGCCGTAGGTCTGCAGAATCCCGGTGTGGAAAAAGTCATTTCCGAGGAGCTTCCCAAACTGAAAAAGTGTTTTCATAAGCCGGTTATGGCCAATGTTTCCGGTTTTTCCGTGGAGGACTATGCCTACACCTGCGAAAAGCTGGATAAAGAGGATCAGGTAGGCTGGCTGGAGGTCAATGTCAGCTGCCCCAATGTCCACGGTGGCGGTATGAGCTTCGGTACACAACCGGAAGCTGCTGCTGAAGTTACCAGAGCCGTCAAAGCTGTTACCACCAAGCCAGTAATCATCAAGCTCAGCCCCAATGTAACCGACATCGTATCCATCGCCAAAGCTTGCGAGGATGCCGGCGCAGACGGCATCAGCTTGATCAATACTATGCTGGGTATGCGCATTGATCTTCGTAGCCGCAAGCCCATCATTGCCAACAAAATGGGCGGTTTCTCCGGTCCTGCCATCTTCCCCGTGGCAGTGCGTATGGTGTATCAAGTTGCCAATGCTGTAAAGATTCCCGTTGTGGGTATGGGCGGCGTTAGCAGCGCTGAGGATGTAATTGAGATGATGCTAGCCGGTGCTACTGCAGTTGAGGTTGGCGCAGCCAATCTGGTCAACCCCTACATTTGTCGCGACATCGTCCGGGATCTCCCGGCGGTTATGGATAAATATAAGATCAATAACTTAGAAGAAATTATAGGAGGCGTAAAGTAATGGGTAAGGACGTAATTGTAGCATGCGATTTTTCCTCTGCTGAGGCAACCTTTGCATTTTTGGACAAGTTTACCGGCAGAAAGCCTTTCGTTAAGATCGGTATGGAGCTGTACTACGCAGAAGGACCTTCCATCGTCAAGCAGATCAAGGCGCGCGGCCACAAGATCTTCTTAGATCTGAAGCTGCACGATATTCCCAACACCGTTAAGAAGGCTATGGCTGTTTTGAGCAACCTGGATGTGGACATTACCAATCTCCACGCCGCCGGCACTACCGCTATGATGCAGGGCGCTTTGGAGGGACTTACCCGTCCCGACGGCAACCGTCCCCTGCTGATCGCTGTTACCCAGCTGACCTCCACCGACCAGGAGGCAATGGAGCGGGATCTGCTGATTAACCACCCCATTGACCAAGTGGTTATGCACTACGCAGAAACTGCAAAGAACGCAGGTCTGGACGGCATCGTCTGCTCCCCTCTGGAGGCCGGCAAGGTCCACAACCGCTGCGGCAAGGATTTCCTGACCATTACCCCCGGCGTTCGCTTTGCTGATGGCGATGTGGGCGACCAGAAGCGGGTTATGACACCTGCCGCTGCCAAGGAGATCGGCTCTGACTACATCGTAGTTGGCCGTCCCATTACCGCTGCTGCGGATCCCGTAGCCGCTTACGAGCGCTGCGTTGCAGAATTCTGTGATTAAGGAGAATAAAATGGAAAGCTATAAGAGAGAATTTATCGAATTCCTGCAGGGCGCAGGCGTACTGAAATTCGGCGACTTTACCGCCAAATCCGGCAGAAAGATCCCCTATTTCGTCAACGCCGGTATGATCAAGACCGGCGATCAGATCACCAAGATGGGTGAATTCTACGCCCGTGCGTATATGGATAAGCTAGGCAAGAAGCAAGCCGTCCTGTACGGCCCTGCCTACAAGGGCATCTCCCTGTCCATTTCCGCCGCTGTTGCCCTGTCCAAGGAAGGCTTGGATCTGCCCTTCTTCTTCAACCGCAAGGAGGTCAAGGATCACGGCGAAGGCGGCACTTTCGTCGGCTATGTCCCCCAGCCCGGTGAAGAGATCGTCATTATCGAGGATGTCATCACCGCAGGCACCGCCATCCGCGAGAGTATGGAAATTCTGAAGCATCTGGATGGCACTAAGGTCATCGCAACCTTCATTATGGTGGATCGCAAGGAGAAGGGTCAGACCGAGACCGGCGCTATGAAGGAGATCGAGAATCAGTTTGGTTTCCCTGTTTACTCCATCGTTGATGTCTACGACATCATCGAGTATCTGGAAGAAGATCCCGCCAACGAAGAGAATGTTACCCGCATCAAGAACTATCTTGCAGTGAATGGAGCAAAAGAATGAGAAGTTTGATTAGTATTTTGGATTTTTCCGTAGAGGAACTGGATCAGCTGATCGCCACCGCTAAGGACATCATCGCCAATCCCGAAAACTATTGGGATCGCTGTGCCCACAAGAAGCTGGCAACCCTCTTCTTTGAGCCTTCCACCAGAACCCGCCTGAGCTTTGAAGCGGCTATGATGGAGCTTGGCGGCAATGTGATCGGCTTCTCCGAGGCCAGCTCCTCCTCCGCCTCCAAGGGCGAGAGTATGGCCGATACCGCCAAGATCCTCAGTTGTTACGCCGACATTATGGCGATCCGTCATCCCAGGGAGGGCGCGCCCTTCGTTGCCTCCTGCAACGCCACCGTACCCGTGATCAACGCCGGCGACGGCGGACATAATCACCCCACCCAGACCCTGGCAGATCTTTTGACTATTTCCCGGGAAATGGGGCGTCTGAACGATCTGACCATCGGTTTCTGCGGCGATCTGAAGTACGGCAGAACCGTTCACTCCCTCATTGAGGCAATGAGCCGCTATACCGGTATCAAGTTTGTCCTTATCTCCCCTGAGGAGCTGAAGCTGCCTAACTATGTGCGCTTCAACACGCTGGAAAAGCACAATATCCCTTACGAGGTAACCACCTCTCTGGAGAACGCTCTTCCCAAGCTGGATGTGCTGTATATGACTCGTATCCAGCAGGAGCGGTTTGACGATTTGGACGAATACAACCGTCTGAAGGACAGCTACGTGCTGGACACCGAGAAGATGAAGCTTGCCAAGGAAACGATGTGTGTTCTGCATCCCCTGCCCCGCGTTAATGAGATCAGCGTGGCTGTGGACGACGATCCCAGAGCCGCCTATTTCCGCCAGGCGCTGAACGGCAAGTATATGCGTATGGCTTTGATTCTGAAGCTGCTTGACGAAGCAAAGAACCCCGAGAAGGTAGCCATTGCAACGGATGATCTGGTATATGACCGTGTCTGTACCAATCCTAAGTGCATCTGCCAGGTGGAACAGGAGCTGCGCCACACCGCGCGGATCACCGATCCCAAGGAAGGAATCCTGCGCTGCATCTTCTGCGAGAAAAAGGTATAAAAGAAAGCCCCGGTCGATTACGACCGGGGCTCTTTCTGTTCAATCTCCCATTGTTCGCACATAGCAGCCTTTTCGCTGCGCTTTAGTTGCTTAATAGCGTACTCACGCTGAAAGGCAGTAACCTTATCCTGGCACTTTTCACTGTAAGCAAGCTGCAGCGGACCTCTGCTGCGGGTATATTTTGCGCCGTTTCCGGAGCGATGCGCCTCCAACCGGGCTGCTACATCCGTCGTTACACCGGTATAGAATGTGCCATCACCGCAAAGCAGGATGTAAACCCACCAGGTTTTCTCCATAGTTAGGTCTTTCCGTGGCGCTTCAGCAGACCGTACTTAATATCCCAAAGCTTCTGGGACAGGTCCACATAGTACTTATGAGGATTATCAAAACGCTTGACCTCGTCCCACAAGGTATCCACCTGCTCCAGGCAGTAGGAACGGATCTGCTCCAGGCTGGGACGCTCATAAACCAGCTCGCCGCCCTGGAAGATCGGCACCTGTAGCTCCTTGGCGGTGAAATTGTACACCGTCTTGGTCTTCCAGGTTGCATCGGGATCGAAGATCTCCAGATCCTGGCTGTCGTCCACAGTTTCGTCGTGCACGCACAGATAGTCGGCGATCGCCTTGCCTGTATCGTTGCCGAAGAAACGGTACAGCTTCTTAAAGTGGGGATTTGTGATCTTGCCCACATTCTCAGAGATCTTGATCTTGGGGACAACAACGCCGTTTTCGTCTTCCACTGCCGCCAGCTTATACACGCCGCCAAAAATCGGCTCACTGCGGGCAGTGATCAGCCGCTCACCGACACCGAACATATCGATCTTCGCGCCCTGCCGCAGCAGATCCTGGATAATATGCTCATCCAAGGAGTTAGATGCGGAGATCTGACACTCGGTCCATCCGGCATCATCCAGCATCTTTCTTGCCTTCTGCGTCAGATAGGCAATATCGCCGGAATCCAAGCGGATACCGCACT
Organism: Faecousia sp.; assembly: GCA_045532855.1. Lineage (GTDB taxonomy): Bacteria > Bacillota > Clostridia > Oscillospirales > Oscillospiraceae > Faecousia. The sequence goes on along the minus strand of JAZSGS010000040.1, from coordinate 5,915 downwards.
TGGTAATGCCCTTGGGCTTCAGCACCTCATTAAACACCCGGATCGCATTGGGAATACCGGACTTAAGGGTATTGTAGGTATCCACCAGCAGCGTTGCATTGGTGGGATAGATCTCGCAGTAGGTCTTGAAAGCCTCATATTCACTGTCAAACATCTGCACCCAGGCGTGGGCCATGGTACCGCCGGCATAAACGCCGAACAGCTGATCGGAGATGGTCCAGGCCGTGCCGTTGCAGCCGCCAATATAAGCCGCTCTAGAGCCTAGGATGGCAGCATCTGCGCCCTGGGCTCTTCGAGAGCCAAATTCCAGCACAGTTCTGCCCTGAGCGGCGCGAACAATGCGATTTGCCTTGGTAGCGATGAGGCTCTGGTGGTTGATACACAGCAGAAGATAGGTTTCGATCAGCTGCGCCTCGATCGCCGGGGCTCTGACCGTAATAATCGGCTCGTGGGGGAAAATGGGCGTACCTTCGGGAACAGCCCAAATATCACCGGTGAACTTAAAATTCGCCAAATACTCCAAAAAGCCTTCGCTGAACAGCTTTCTGCTCCGCAAATATTCAATATCCTCAGTGCTGAAATGCAGATCGCAGATATAGTCAATGATCTGCTCCAAGCCGGCAGCGATGGCAAAGCCGCCACCGTCGGGACAGCGACGGAAGAATAGATCGAAATAGGTGATCCGATCCTTGTAACCGTTTTCAAAGTAGCCGTTGCCCATAGTTAGCTCATAGAAATCGCACAACATGGTCAAGTTCAGTTTATCGCCGTTCATAGAATGTGCCCCTTTGTGTAGAATACAGCTATTATAACCCCATTTTTGACAAATAGCAACCCAAAATTATTGACACCCCCTCCCCTATGGGTTATCATTAAAAAAACAAACGAAAGGAAGTTTATATTATGAATGTAACTGTTGGAATGAAAGGCACAGCCGAGAATCTGTGCGAAAAGGAAGATACCGCTCTGGAGGTAGGCTCCGGCAGCCTGCTGGTGTACGCCACGCCCTGTATGGCAGCTCTGATGGAGGGCGCAGCCTGCGCCGCCATCGAGGAAGCCCTTGATGAAGGCGAAACCACCGTGGGCATCGAGCTGAATCTGAAGCATACCGCCGCCACCCCTGTTGGGCTGGAAGTACATGCTGAGGCAGAGGTTACCGCAGTAGATGGAAAGATCATTTCTTTCCAGATCACCGCCTATGACGAGGCCGGTGTCATCGGCGAAGCCACCCATAAGCGCGCCTGCATCAACGCCCAAAAGTTCTTGGATAAAACCTACGCAAAGCTGTAAAACAGAGCCTCCCTCTGCCGAGGGAGGCTTTTTCTTTGCCGTGTATTCACTTGATTTTATTGTAAAAGCAAGGTATAATGTAAACAAATATTGCCATTTTGGAGGGTTTCCTATGAAAAATCGTTGGATATTCACGGCAATCTTGGCTATCGCGATCTGTTTTAGCCTACTCCCTGCCCCGGCACAGGCTGCCGCGGTGATGAAAACCGGCACTTGTGGCGACCAGGGCGACAATCTGACCTGGACGCTGGACGATACCGGCCTGCTCACCATCTCCGGCACCGGCGAGATGGCAGAATACGACAGAGGCGATGCCCGCTGGTTCCCCTACCGGGAGCAGATCAATGCTGTCGTCATCGAGGACGGCGTTACCAGCATCACGGAGCAGGCATTCTCCGGTTGCACCTATATAAAATCTGTTTCCATTGCCGACAGCGTTACCGCCATCGGACACTATGCATTCTACAACTGCAGCAGTCTGGAAAGCATCGAGATCCCGGACAGCGTTACCGATCTCGGCAGCCACGTATTCTACGGCTGCAGCAGTATGACCTCTGCCAATATCCCAAACGCCATCATCAATCTGTGGGAATTCACCTTCTACGGCTGCAGCAGTCTGACCACAATGATCATTCCCGACAGCGTTCTGAATATTGGCGAATGCGCCTTTGCCGAATGTACCAGTTTGGAATCTGTAGTTGTGCCGAAGAATATGATCCGCATCGGTTGGCAGGCCTTCTACAACTGCAGCCGTCTGTGGCATGTATTTTACAAGGGTACAGAAGAAGATTGGGAAAAGATGCAGATCAAGGCGGAGCAAAATGAATTCCACTGGGCTGGTCGGCATTATAATTGCAACGGCACAGAAACCGTAGATACCGAAAATAATACCTGTATCATCTGCACCTCCCGCTGTGAACATAATTGGAACACCGGCACCGTTACCAAGGAGCCTACCGTTACCGAGGAGGGCGTATTGACTTACACCTGTATCGAGTGCAACGCCACCAAAACTGAGCCCATAGCGGTGCTTGCTGAGCCTCCTGCAGACGGCGAAAACCCCATCGAGCCCACCGGAGCCGCTCCCTCCCAGGATTGTGATACTGCAGACTGGCTGATTCCCTGGTGGTGGCTGGCAGTGGTGGCTGGCATCTGCCTTGTAAGTAATGTGATTTTTGTAGTCATCATTTTGAAGAAGAAAAAGTAAGACAATAAAGCGCCCCCGGGGAATTCTCCGGGGGCGTATTTTACTTCTTGGCAACCTTTTGCTTTCGGTTGAGGTTAGGCGTGGTGTTCAGAAGATAATCTGCTGACACATTAAAAAACCTGCAAATCGTGATCAAATGGTGCAACGGCATAGCGTTCGCACCTCGTTCATATCGCGCATACATCGTTTGAGAGGTGCCCAAAACATCGGCAATTTGCTGCTGCGTTAGGTCATTATCTTCCCGCAGGCCTCTTAGTTTTTCTGTAAATGTTCGCATTCGATCACCACCAGTAATATTTGATATAAGTATATCGAGTAAATTTATTTACTATTGACTTTAGTACACAAATTTACTACAATATTGGTGTATCCCTTGCGAACATTCGTTTTCTGTGCGTATGCTATATTTGTTCAATCTTGTTTAGGAGGAATTAATAATGAAAAAACGGTTTTTACTATTATTGCTAGTTTTAACAATACTCGCCGGCATCGCATTTGTTTTGCCTGCTGCAGCATCTGAGGAAATTTCTGCACCAACCGGCGCAATTAAGCAGGGTACCACATATAAGATTGTGTCGCCCTCAAGACTAACCACAGTATTTGGTGCATATGCTGGCGGAAATCCTGATGGTAACTTTCAGGATGGCGGTGATGGCTACTGCGTAACCGACGGCTGGTATCTACGTTCCGGTTACAGCACAAAAACATCCAATGACGGTTTGATTGCTCTTCTTATGACTTTGGACAAAGAAACCACCATCGGCGGTATTGAAATCGTTGGTCACAGCAGCACAGGAAACGATATGACAGACTTTGATGTGCAGGCACTCGTGAATAGTGAATGGGTTGAGGTCCTGTCTGTAGATTCTAATCCGTTTACCTCCGGAAACCGCACCAAGATGTATACCTTCACACCCGTTATCACTACGCAAGTTCGTATTTTGGTGAACAAATGCGAAGCGCTGGAATGTAAATTGGGTGAGGTTTCTCTATTTGAAACAAGTACAGGCAATTTGTCTAAGAAAATAGATCTGACAGGCCGTGTAACGGCAAATAATCCTGACGCAAATAACCCGGTTTCTTTTGCAGTTGATGGAGATAAGAGTACATTCTTACAGAATTTCCATTTCCCGGGTATGGTGAATATCAATCTGACAACCGCAGATAATCAGCCCACAGCAGTTGATCATTTTGCAATGTATCTGGCACGGGGCAACAATTACTATCCTACAGCGGTTACCATTTACATTCAAAAGACACCCGGCGGTTCTCTGGAGGAAATAGGTAGATATTCTACCAATTGGAGCAACAATAACGGCCTTGATTCCCTTTACGGTACGTTTGACCAGACCTATATGGCTTACACTATACAGGTGATGGTAACGAGTGGTGTGGGCGAGTCTTCCTTCATACCCGAGATCGAACTGTATCAGTACGAACGTGAGCCTGATCCCATAACACCAACCCAACCGGAGCCCACCCAGGCGCCTACACAGGCACCTACACAGGCACCCACCGAAACAAGACCACCTATTTCTGATGATCCTGATCCTAGCTACTTGACCTACACCGTTTCCAATGGCGAAGCAACAATTACCGCCTGTGATGCTAATGTCAGCGGAGAGATTACACTCCCCTACTATTTGGGCGGTTACCCCGTAACAACTATCGGTGATAACGCGTTCAGAAATTGTGATAATTTGACTGGCGTTATTATTCCAAATAGTGTATTAAACATAAACCAATGTGCATTTGCTTACTGCGATGTCCTGGTTAATATTACTATTCCCAATAGCGTAAAGAGTATTGGCAACCAGGCTTTTACATACTGCCAGCAACTGTCCAGTATCGTCATTCCGGACAGCGTAACCAGCATTGGCAACGCCGCATTTATGTCCTGTGAAAATTTGACAAGCGTTACGCTTCCAGAGGGTTTGACCAAAATCAGCAATTCGATATTCAGTTACTGCGACAACCTGATTAACATCAACATTCCAAAGGGTATAACCAGTATTGGTGATCATGCATTTTCCGAATGTAATAAATTATCCAACGTTACATTCCCGAACAGCCTTATTAGTATTGGTAATTCCGCATTTAGCTATTGTTATCTGACGAATATATCTATACCTTGTGGAGTAAGTACCATTGGTGATTATGCATTCAGTGGTTGCTTAGGATTATCCACGGTTGTATTATCTAACGGAATAATGTCTATCGGCGAGGATGCGTTTAATTACTGTTTTAGCCTAACGAGCATTATTTACTGCGGAACTGAGACTCAGTGGAATGCCATTTCCATAGCCGCTGAAAATGAAAAACTGTTGGAGACACCCCGCACGTATCACCAATATTCCAGCCCTTGCGACGGCATTTGCAATCTGTGCGGCGGCACCCGAATTCCCAGTGCGCACAAATACGCCAGCGACTGTGATGCCAGCTGCAATGTATGTGGTGAAACGAGAATTCCAAAGGAACATCAGTATTCTAATGATTGCGACTCCAGCTGCAATTTCTGCGGCGCATACAGAAAGCCCAGCGATCACAAGTATACCAATTCCTGCGATACGACCTGCAATACCTGCGGTGCTGAGCGCTCAATAACCCACAACTTCGAAGATGTTGTTACGAAAGCAACCTTATCGCTGAACGGTAAAATTGAGTCAACGTGCTCAGTGTGCGGACACACCTCATCTACTACCGTCATTTCCTGCCCGACCAGCATTACGTTATCTAAGACAAGCTACATCTACAACGGTGCGGTAAATACCCCCGATGTTACGGTAAAGGACGCCAACGGCAAGATGCTGATAAAGGGAAAGGACTACACCGTAACCTACGCATCCGGTCGCAAGAATGCTGGCACTTACAAAGTTACCGTGAAGATGAAGGGTAACTACTCCGGCACTAAGACCTTGACCTTCAAGATCCTGCCTAAGGCAGCCATCTCCACCCAGCCCAAGACACAAAGAGTAGAGGCTGGCGAGAAGATCAAGTTCACCGTCAAGGCTACCGGTACGGAGCTGAAGTATCAGTGGCAGTATTCTACCAATGGCGGCAGGACCTGGAAGAATTGCTCCTCCAGTTCTGCCAAGAAAGCTACCTTTACATTCACCGGCAAGACCAGCCACGATGGTAACTACTACCGTTGCAAGGTTACCGATTCTGCCGGAAATGTGGTCTACACCAGTACGGTACGGGCTTATGTCCTGGGCGTTGCTACCCAGCCTAAGACGCAAAAGGTCGCAGCTGGTAAAACGATCAAGTTTACAGTCAAGGCAACCGGCGCAAGCCTCAAGTACCAGTGGCAGTATTCTACCAACGGCAAGACTTGGAAGAATTGCTCATCCAGCTCTGCCACCAAGTCTAGCTTTAGTTTCACTGCTAAGACAAGCCACAGCGGCAACTACTACCGCTG
>JAZSGS010000043.1:0-59642 GCA_045532855.1 Faecousia sp. | reverse complement strand
CGCCATTCAGATGGACCTGAAGAACAAGGGTCTGACTATGGAGATCATTGCCGACGCTCTGGAGCGCTGCCGCAAGGCCCGTCTGGAGATCCTCAGCGAAGTCATGCTGCCCTGCATTGCAGAGCCCCGTGCGGAAGTTTCCGAGTTCGCTCCCAAGATGATTTCCATGAAGATCCCCGTGGATAAGATCCGCGAGGTCATCGGCTCCGGCGGCAAGACCATCCAGAAGGTCTGCGCCGACACCGGTGCCAAGGTGGACATCGAGGACGACGGTTCCGTGTTCATCTCCGCTGTTGACTCCGCTGCTGCTTATGCTGCCAAGAAGATGGTGGACGACATCTGCTTCGTTCCCGAGGTTGGCAAGCTGTACTACGGCAAGGTTGTCCGCATCCTGCCCATCGGCGCTTTCGTTGAGATCGCTCCCGGCCACGACGGCATGGTGCACATCTCCAAGCTGGAGAACCGCCGCGTTGAGAAGGTGGAGGATGTTCTGAATCTGGGCGATATGACCTGGGTCAAGTTTATGGGCTTCGACGAGAAGGGTCGCGCAAACTTCAGCCGCAAGGACGCACTGAAGGAAATGGCTGACGCTGAGTAATGAAACGATAAATGTCGACACGCGGTTGCGTGTCGGCATTTTCATTATAAGCCTCCCTTGTGTAAAAACTCCACCGCAGCTGTCATCCTGAGCGAGCGGAGCGAGTCGAAGGATCTACCGCACTTATTCGCTGCGAAGATTCCTCCCCGCGGCTTCGCCTTGGTCAGAATGACAAACTTTAAGATTTTTGACAGCTCCCCTGACAAGGGGAGCTTTTTTCGCAAAATCTTGTGCTGCTCTACAAATTTTTATCCTACATCTTGTGTTTCGACAAATTTTGCAAATATTTTGTGTTATTATGTCGGCGTGGGCAGGGAGTTCAGGCGTACCACCGCGACAGTGGCATCGTCTATCCCCTCTTCGCTGCATGCCAATATCTTCGCCGCCAATTCCCCAGGCGGCTGGGTAGCCCCCTCCAAACAGCGGAGCAGAGATTCCTCTCCGTCTGCTCCGTCGCTGAGCAGGATCAGCATCTCTCCCCGGCGCAGGGACAGCTGTTCCACCGTTTCCCGGCAATCGGTTACCGACAATCCGGGCGGTGGGGTAGCTGTCCCAATTTTTATTGCCGCGCCCTTACAGATCAGATAAGAGGGTGCAGCGCCCCATTTATACAGCGTAGCCTTACCGGTATCCAGCCGCAGCTCTGCCAGATCAATGGTTACCGCCCCGGCTCTGCCTTGCAGCGCGCATAGGCTATTGACGCTGCGAAGGGCATATTCCGGCGGATAGCCGGCGCAAAGCAGCTTTTTCAGCATATTTCCCACAGTCTTTCCATCTCTAGCAGCCTCCGGACCGGTGCCCATACCGTCGCAAAGGACGATGTAATACTTGCACTCCACCCCGGCAAACACCAAACAGCGATCGCCGTTTGCCCCTTCCCGGGCAGCAGAGCATACCGCCAGCTCCGGCTGATAAAACTGCCGGGGCGGATCGGCGCGTTGCGCCAGGGTATCAGAAAGATCCTGCAGATATTCCGACAGAAACCGGTATTGCTGAGTTACGGCAGCCCGGTATTCCTCCCGACGGTCCCGATCCGCGCGAATGGCCCGCAGCTGCTCCTGTCCCCGGCGCAGCTCCTGCAGGAGTCTGCCGGACTTGCGGCAGGAATGGGGCAGACTTGCACCGTTGCCCAAGGGCTTATGCAGCACAGAAACGGGGATCTTCTGCTGCTGATCCTTACACTTATTTCGATAGGCGCAGCCGCTGCAGGCTTTTTCTGCCGCCCGGGCAACGATGGCTTCCTCGTCAATGGGATACTCCTGCACATCCTGCAAAAGCCGCTGTGTCTGCCCCAACACCGAAGATGCCATTTCCAGCCGCACCTGGGCAAAGCCGGTTTCTCCCCGACGGTGGGAAAGCCCGGGATTTCCGGGAATCCAGTAGGAAATAAAGCCGCCGATCAACAAGCCAGGCAGAGGCTGCAGATCATACACACCACACAGCAGCATCACCACCACATATACCGTAGCGCTGGCGGCGCATAGCGTAGTGCGTTTGATACCCGGGATCATTCGGATCAGATAGGCAAGGCACAGCACCGCAGTCATAGGCGTGGGAGTGATCCGGGCAAGATCCAACGCCAAGCCTGCCAACGCAGCGGCAGGAAACGCCCCTGCCCCTGCCAGCACCCCGGCGGCAATATAGCCGAAGCCCAAGTAGGGAATGGGGATCACCTGCGCCAACGCCAAAACTGCCGCGCCGCATACCAGCCATTGCACCACCGGATCCCGTTTCTCTAAAAATGCCGTAAACAATCTGGCGCTGAATGCTGCTATAGCAATTTGGAGGAAGTAGATCATCACCGGCGCTGCTGTATCAAACAGCAGCTGGAGGATCACCCCGGATACCGCTACCATCACCCCTGCCAACGCCGGCATCAAAAGGGGCATCGTCCGCAAAAACTGCCGCTGTCCCAATATGATCGCCAGCGCCAACCCAAGGCAAAGCCACAGAACGCCTTGAGTACCGGCGCTGCCCCAAAACAGCAAATATCCCGCCATACCGCCGGCAGTAATCAGCACCGCCGGCCAACCGGATACGGCGCACAGCAATCCCAAGGTCAGGGGCTGGGGCGAATTTCCCAGGCTGGCGGCGCTGAGAAGCAAACCGGACAATATGTACGCCGCCGTCTGCGCCAACGTATGAAACCGGGGATTTATCAGCCACCGCCGCAGTGTCCTCTGCCACCTACGGACATAGATTCCCAAGGCTACCATCATTTGTACCACGATCCTTTCCCTTCAATACCTAAATCCTATCACGGAGCAAGGGAATATTTTGTCAAAATCCGTAAGGTTAAAAAGATTCTTGCATACCGCTGGGGCGGGGTGTATAATATGATAAATTGGAGGTGGGTTTCTTGGGAAAAGAATTTGAGCTGAAATTCTCTGCCAACGGGGAGGCTTTTGCCGCTTTGGGGGCAAAATGGGCGGATTTTTCCACCATTTCGATGGAAACCACCTATTTCGACACAGAGGATTTTTCCCTTTCGGCGCGGCACATCACCCTGCGGCGGCGGATGGAAAACGGAATTTCCGTCTGCACTGTCAAAACCCCTGCAGGCGCCAACCGTCGGGGGGAATGGGAGCTGGAGGAAAATTGCATCGAAGCTGCCGTTCCGATGTTATGTAAACTCGGAGCCCCGGAGGAGCTGCTCTCGTTGACGCAAGGCGGCGTGGTGGCAGTATGCGGCGCCCGTTTTACCCGTCGGGCAAAGAAACTCGAATTGCCGGACTGCACCGTGGAGATCGCCTTGGACGAGGGCGTCCTTTTGGGCGGCGGCAAGGAACTGCCCTTGCGGGAGGTCGAAATAGAGCTGAAATCCGGCTCTGAGGCAGTGGCAGAGGCTTACGCCAAGGCGCTGGCCACGATGTACGGCTTAGTCCCGGAGGAGAAAAGCAAATATTTCCGGGCGCAAAAGCTGGCGAAAGGAGAATAAAAGTGGGAAATTTCGACACTTTATTTGAAAAATACGACCGTCTGTTTCTGTTTGACACAGAAACCACCGGTCTTAGCTTCAATCGGGACGAGATCATCGAATTTGCCGCGGTGGTGGTGGAATGTCGGGACGGCTCTGCCACCGTCATTCAAGAATACGACGAACTGATCTCCCTCACCCCCGGAAACACCGTGCCGCCAAAGATCCAGGAGCTGACCGGCATCACCACCGAGGATATTTTGGAGCGGGGCATACCCAAGGACCAGCTTTGCCGGGACATCGGGGAAATGATCGCTGGAAACACCCTGCTTTTGGCATATAACGCCCATTTTGATCTGAGTTTTCTTTACTATCTGCTGCTGCGAAACGGCGACCCCATGATCCTCAAGGGTAAGGACAAGCTGGATCTTCTGACGGTTTACAAGGACCGCCACAGCTATCCCCACAAGCTCTGCAATGCTATCCAGGTCTACGGATTGGAGGGCGAGGTGGTCAACTCCCACAGAGCGGTGGACGATGTGCTGGCCACCGTGGCCGTTATGCGGGAAATGGAAGCGGAACGGGACGATTTGATGTGTTATGTAAACCTTTTTGGCTACAATCCCAAATTCGGCATTGACGGCAAGCCCATCGGCTCGGTTACATACAAACCCCAGGGCTACGATCCTATCCAGCCGCTGTATCACACTAGGAACAATCTGTAGGGGCGAGCATTGCTCGTCCGCAACCTTGGCCCCCTCTATGAGGGGGCTGTCGTGCTTTTTAAGCACGACTGGGGGAGTTTCCTACAGTACGAACAACACTCCCACCGTCTTCGCCTTCGGCGAATCCACCTCCCTCAAGGAGGGAGGCAAGGGTGCAGTGCTAACTTGCAGAGCCAAGACTTATCTTTTTATGTACGGCGGATCGTTCCCTATCCGCCTTTTCGCATCATCCGTTGCGCTTTTCGGTGATACACTTGACAGAAAATGTACAGTTTTTATCTGCCGTCGCAGCGTTAAGGACTGTCCTTCTCTGTCCACAGCTAGTATGCCCCAAGTCAAAAAGGCTATGCAGAAAATTTTTCTTTCCTATTTTTCAATAAAATGCTATAATGGTAGAAATATCACCACAACACCGGGAGGTTTTGTATGTATAATATACTGATCTGTGATGACCAGCCGGATATTGTCAGCGCGCTGCGGATCTACCTCACGCCGGAGGGCTACCGTTTTTTCGAGGCCAATACAGGCAAGCAGGCCTTGGACATCGTTCGTAATCAGGACATTCATCTGATCCTAATGGATGTGATGATGCCGGAAATGGACGGCGTTACCGCCACCAAGGCCATTCGGGAATTCTCCAATGTGCCGATTATTATGCTGACCGCAAAATCTGAGATCGAGGACAAGGTCCTCGGTCTGAATGTGGGCGCAGACGACTACATAACCAAGCCCTTTGAGCCGATGGAGGTATTGGCAAGAGTCCGTTCCCACCTGCGCCGCTATGCCCAGCTGGGCAGCCGCGCAGAGAAAAATCCGGCAGAAACCGTCATCGGCGGTATTTTCCTCAACGACCGCACCAAAACCGTAACGGTAGAAGGTGAGCCGGTAAACCTCACCCCCACGGAATACAGCATCCTTCACCTGCTGATGACACACCCCGGGCAGGTTTTTTCTACCAAGGCGTTATACGAGGCAGTATGGCAGGAGGTGGCTCTGGGTAACGAAGGTTCTGTTGCTGTCCATATCCGCCATCTGCGGGAAAAAATTGAAATTGATCCCTCTGAGCCCCGCTATCTGAAGGTAGTTTGGGGACAGGGCTATAAGATCGAAGGAGGCAGACAGACCTATGAAGCATAGTCTGGCGCTTAAATTTGTAGTCATTTTGCTTACTGCTCTGTCGGTTCTTTCCGCCCTTACCGGCTGCGTTTGCATCATCGCTATGGAAAACGCCAATCTGTACGCCGACGATGTGAGCAAGCTGCAGGGTATGGAGTACGAATCCATCGCCAAGACCATCGCACAGGATTATGCCACATTGTATGCGGTGGAAACCTACGGAAATCTTCCCTACCTGCTGGAGAAGAGCCTTTACAGCGATCCTCAGGAGCGTAATGACGCAAACTTTTGGACAGTAACCGTATTTCAGGGCGACGAAGCCCTTTCCAGCGCCGGTGCTGTCAGCGATAATATTGCCTTTACCAAATCCTTTGCTGTGCAGCCTCTGTATCCCATCGTGTATGAGCCGGAGGAAACCCAGGATGGCGAAAAGGAGCCCGCGCCCACCGATTATTTGTATCGGGAAACAGAAACCGTTTGGGAAAACGGCAAGTTTTCCAGCTACACCCTGTACTATTACGAGGCGCCGGAATATACCGTTTCCGTTTCTCTGCAGCAAAATGTTCTGATCAATTCCAAGCTGCAGATCCTTACCGCGCTGTTCCCCCATCGCTATACCTTTATCGGCATTTTGGCCGTCAGCCTTGTGCTGTTTGCCGCCGGTCTGTCTTTCCTTTGCTGGAGCGCAGGTCGGACCGAGGACGGCAGCATCGCCCCCGGCGGTATGAATCGGCTGCCCTTGGATGTGTATGCCGTTTTGGTGGGAATTTCCATCGTCGGCTTGGTTCTTCTGTTCCGGAAATTGTCCACCTGGATCAGCTATGCCGGCCCGCATTTGGGCAATTTGAGTCTGGTGGGCTGTATCTTTATGGCCATCTGCACCCTGGCGCTGGCGCTGATCTTCGCCTTTGCCGCCCAGGTGAAACTAGGCAGCGGCTACTGGTGGCGGCACAGCCTGATCGGCCGGCTGATGCTGCTGCTGTGGCAGGGCCTGCAGTTTATTTGGGAAGGCTGCGTTCGGTTGATCGGTCTGATGCCGGTGATGTGGAAATGGCTGACCACAGCAGTTTTCCTGACCGTCAGCGCAGCTGTGCTGTTTTTCCTCGCTCAGCGGTTTGGTGGCGTTTTCATCGTCCTTTTGGTGGTGGATTCTGCTGTCTGTCTGAGCTTCCTGCTGTACTGCGGCTACGCCATCGGCAGCTTGATCCAGGGCATTCGGCAAATGCAGGACGGCGAGCTGGAGAACAAGATCTCTACCCGGTATCTGCGGGGCAGTTTTCTGACTTTGGCGCAGCATCTTAACGCCCTTTCCGATACGGCCATGATCGCTGCGGAAAATCAGATGCGCTCGGAGCGAATGAAATCCGAGCTGATCACCAACATCTCCCACGACATTAAAACCCCCCTGACCTCCATCATCAACTTTGTAGACCTGCTGCAAAAATCCCCCACAGAGCAGGATCAGGAGGAATATCTGCAGGTGCTGTCCCGGCAATCTGCCCGTATGAAGAAGCTGATTGAGGATCTGATGGAGCTGAGCAAGGCCAATTCCGGCAACATCACCGCCAACATCACCACTTTGGATGCGGCTGAAAGCATCAATCAGGCCTTGGGCGAGTTTTCCGACAAATTTGCCGCCGCCCAGCTGGAGCCGGTATTTGAAATTCCCCAAGCTCCTATGCTGATGCTGGCTGACGGACGGCTGGTATGGCGTGTGCTGAGCAATTTGATGAGCAACGCCGTCAAGTATGCCCTGCCCGGTACCCGGCTGTATATTGAACTGGCGGAAGATGGCGGATGTGTACAGCTTTCTTTGAAGAACATCTCCCGGGAGCCGCAGCTGATCCAATCTGACGAGCTGATGGAGCGATTTGTCCGGGGTGATGTGGCCCGCAGCAGCGAAGGCAGCGGCTTGGGCTTAAATATCGCAAAAAGCCTGATGGATATCCAAAACGGACAGCTGCAGCTGTTGCTGGACGGAGATCTGTTCAAGGTTACGCTGGTATTTCCAAAAGCCGACTAAAAATTCACAAATTCGTTATTTTCTGTTCAAAACTGTCTTTTATGCTATAGACAGAAAGATCGCGGAGTTGTGCACCGCTGTCTTTTTGGGTGGAATTTTTTCTATCTCTCTTCTTTCTAATCCCTTTGGGAAAATCCACTGCTTCGGCAGTGGATTTTTCTATGTTGACATTTTTTCTGCAGACCGATATAATGACAGCAACTGAATCGGACAGTTCGCAACCATCCTGTCGGTAAATAAAACTAGGGAGTGTAGATGGGCGCAATGCGCCCATTTTTTGTCTTATGAATCAAAAAACCCGTCATTTAACCCAAGGCGCGCTGTTAGCCGCGCTATATGTGGCGCTTTGTTATCTGCAAAATTTTCTGATCCCCGGCTCTGCCTCCTGGGCAATTCAGTTCCGGGTGGCGGAGGCGCTGTGCGTGCTGGCATTTTTCACCCCGGCTGCCATTCCGGGACTAACCATTGGCTGCCTGCTGTTTAATATCTCCTTTGCCGGCGCGCTGCCTTTGGATGTTTTGGTAGGCTCTGCCGCCACAGCGCTAAGTGTGGGCGGTATGTGGCTCAGCCGCAACTGGACCTTTAAGGGCTATCCGCTTTTCGGACTTTTGCTGCCAGCGGTCTGCAACGCCGTATTGATCGGCTGGGAGCTTGACCTCTATATCGGCGGCGGCTTTTGGCTGAACGCCCTGTATGTGGCCATTGGCGAGGCAGCGGTGCTGCTAAGCCTTGGAAGCGCCCTGTATTATACTGTAAAAAACCGCAAAATTCTAAATTAACAGCATCAAATGTGGCATACTACCGCCAGAGGATGTGAAAAAATGATCGACTTTCAAAAATTCGACGAAGCAACAAAAACCGAATATCAAAAAGCCCTGTTTGCCGCCGGTGAACGGGGCTGCCAATACGCCTACGCCAATCTGAACCTTTGGGGACGGCAGCGGATCGCCAAACTGGACGGCTATTTTGCACTGTTTTCCCAATTTGACCGGTTCAGCATCTACCCCTTCCCCATAGGCAGCGGCGACATTCGCCCGGCATTGGATGCCATCATCGAAGATGCCCGGCAACGGGGTATTATCTGCCGTCTGACCGGCTTGACCGCCGCGGATGCTATGCTTTTGGAGGAGCTTTATCCTGGCCAGTTCCGCTTTCACCCCGACCGGGACAGCTGCGACTATGTATACGGCATCAATGACCTTGCAGATCTGAAAGGCCGCAAGTATCAGAAAAAGCGTAACCACAGCAACCGCTTTTGGCAAGCCCATCCCGACTGCGCAGTCCAGCCCATTACCGCAGAAAATCTGCCTGATGTGGAAAAAATGGTAGCCTGCTGGTTTGCAAGCCGATTGTCTGAAGATCCCAACAACGACTACCATTTGGAGAAGCAGGCGTTACGCCGGGCTTTTGCCAATATGGACAAGCTGGGGCTGGAGGGCTTGGCGCTGGTGGAAAACGGCAATATTTTGGCAATGACTATGGGCTCCCGGCTGTCGCAAAACACCTTTGACATTCATTTTGAAAAGGCGTTGGACTATGCCGACGGGGCATATCCTGCCATCGCCCAAGCCTTTGCCGCCCATCTGCGCGGCAAATATCCGGACTTGCTGTACCTGAACCGGGAGGAAGATATGGGCATTCCCGGTCTGCGGCAATCCAAGCTCAGCTATTTCCCCCATCATTTGGTGGTAAAATTTTGGGCGCGGCTTTGGGAGGATGACGATGAAGATTGATTATCCTCTTCAAATGCAGATCCCCGGTCTGCGGAAGCTTTGGAAAGAGGCATTCGGGGACAGCGATGCTTTTTTGGACATTTTTTGGGACACTGCCTTTTCTGCTGACCGCTGCCGCTGCATCACCGTAGGCGGTCAGGTAGCTGCCGCCCTTTACTGGTTTGACTGCCGGCTGGATGGCCGCCCCATCGCCTATGTATACGCCGTGGCAACGGCAAAAACATTCCGGGGACAGGGGCTGTGCCGCTGTCTTATGGACGACACCCGGCTTTTGCTGGCAGGCTTGGGCTACAGCGGCATCGTTTTGGTGCCGGAAAAGTCCCTTTTCGGTATGTATGAGGGTATGGGCTACAAAGTCTGCAGCTATGTGCGGGAATTTGCCTGCCGGGCTGGCGACACACCGGTGGCTCTGCAAGAAATTGATGTCAAGACCTACGCCAAACTGCGGCGGCAGTATCTGCCAACCGGGGGCGTAGCGCAGGAGGGCGAAAATCTGCAGTTTTTGTCCAAGATCAGCAGGCTGTACGCCGGTGAGGATTTTGTCTACGCCGAGGGTGCGGAGCTGCTGGGCAATACCGATGCCGCGGCGGGTATTCTTGGGGCATTGGGCAAGGATCGTGGCACATTCCGCTGCCCCGGCAACGAGATCCCCTTTGCAATGTACCTACCCCTGGACGACCAAACCGCCCCTGCCTATTTCGGTCTGGCGTTTGACTAAACCTTCCCCCGGGGGGGAAGGTGGCGCCGCGTAAGCCGTGCCGGAAGAGGAATTCGGGCGGTAATCATAGATCAAACACAAATTTAAGACCTATGCTGCATTTTGTTGCACGCCGTTCCACTCCCGTCAGCCTGTCGGCTGACACCCTCTCCCCGGGAGAGGGTATGGCGGGCGATCACAGATCGCCCCTACACACGCGCCTCTCGATCTACGAATGTAGGGGACGGGTTTCCCGTCCCGTTTGTCATTCCGACCGAGCGATAGCGAGCGGAGGAATCTTCCCCCTCCTTATCGTGCGTAGATCCCTCGACTACGCTCGGGATGACAGCTGCGGAGGAAGCTTGCGCAAGCGGGCGATCAATGATCGCCCCTACACACGCGCCTCTCGATCTGCGAATGTAGGGGACGGTTTTCTCGTCCCGTTTGTCATTCCGACCGAGCGATAGCGAGCGGAGGAATCTTCCCACTCCTTATCGTGCGTAGATCCCTCGACTACGCTCGGGATGACAGCTGCGGAGGAAGCTTGCGCAAGCGGGCGATCAATGATCGCCCCTGCAAAGCCTTCCCCTGGGGGAAGGTGCTGAGCGTAAGCGAAGCGGATGAGGGTAATCCCCACGGCATTAGCCGTGGCAAACCCTTTAATGCTATTATTCCCCTCATCAGTCGCCTGCGGCGACAGCTTCTCCCAGGAGAAGCCTTTATTCCTTAATATATTCTTAAATCCCGGGGGGAAGCCCCGGGGTTTTCTTCTAAATACTGGACATTCCTGCAAAAAAATACTATAATAATCCCACGGTTTTTGCCGCAAAAACGCAAACGGAGGGCTTACATATGAAGCTCAACAACAAACGCACCATTTTGGTAGGCTTTGCCTTTTTTCTGATTCTGGCATTTTGGCAGGCCTATGATACCATTGTGCCCCTGATCCTGACCAATAAATTCGGTATGTCCCAGTTCTGGTCCGGCGTGATTATGGCGCTGGATAATATTCTGGCGCTGTTCCTGCTGCCCCTGTTCGGCACCCTGTCCGACAAGCATAAGGGCAAGGCAGGTCGCCGTACCCCCTTTATTCGCTTCGGCACCATCGCCGCAGTGATTCTGCTGGTAGCGCTGACCTTTGCAGACGCCGCCCAGCTGAAGCAGATCAACGCCGTTTCTACGGTTGACGACACCAAGGCTCTGGAAATCATCTATGATTCCCAGGCTGACCGGGAATTGGTACGCCCCAACAAGGAAAAGGCAACCCTGCAGGAAGAACACTTCGTTCTGTCCGATGAGATCTCCCGGGAAGACTTTGTTGCCATTCAAAGCACCATCGAGGTGGACGGCAAGAGTGAAACCAATCCGGATTATGTAAACCTCGTTGTTCCTGCCCGTCAAGCCTACATCTGGCAGATCACCGCTCAATCGCCTATGCCGCTGATCCTGTTTGTGGGCATTTTGCTGCTGCTTTTGGTTGCGATGTCCACATTCCGTTCCCCCGCCGTTGCGCTGATGCCGGATGTAACCATCAAGCCTCTGCGCAGCAGAGCCAACGCCATCATTAACCTGATGGGCTATGTGGGCGGCATTTTTGTAATGGTGTTGGGTATGGTGTTTGCCACCGGCGCCACCAAAAACTCTATGATGAGCTATACCGGTTATTTCTGCGCTGTGGCAGGACTGATGCTGGTTGCCCTAATCGTGTTCCTTTGCACCGTTCGGGAGCCCAAGTGGGTTGCCGATATGCAACAGGAAAGCGTCCGTCTGGGACTTTCCGAGGAGGAAGAGATCGAAACCGGCGCAAAGCGGAAGCTGACCGGCGGCGAAAAGCGTTCTCTGCTGCTGGTGCTGGCATCTGTTGTGCTGTGGTACTTCGGCTACAATGCCATCTCCAGTAAGTACAGCGTTTATGCCAACAACATTCTGGGCAAGGACTTCAATCTGACCCTGACCATCGGCACCGCTGCCGCCATTATTTCCTTCGTTCCCGTTGGTATCCTTTCCGCCAAGATCGGCAGAAAGAAAGCCATTCTGGCTGGCGTTGCCCTGCTGGCAGCCGCCTTCACTGCTGCTATTTTCGTGGGCCCCGGCAGCTCTGACATTCTGATATACGCCATCTTCGTGCTGGCAGGTATCGCCTGGGCAACCATCAATGTCAATTCCTTCCCTATGGTGGTACAGATGTGCTCCGACGGCGATGTGGGCAAGTACACCGGCTACTACTACACCGCTTCTATGGCAGCCCAAACTCTGACACCTATGCTGTCCGGCTTTATGATGGACAAGCTGGGTATGGGCGTGCTGTTCCCCTATGCCGCAATTTTCGTCGCCGGCTCTTTTGTAACTATGCTGTTTGTCAAGCACGGCGATGCGAAGGAGTAAGGACAATTTCCTGTTTTGAGGTTTTATCCTCAAGCGCAGCATCTTGGCTCCCCCTTTGGGGGAGCTGGCAAAAATCTCTGATTTTTGACTGAGAGGGTTTTCTTACCCTCTCCGCCCAGTGTGCGCACTGGGCACCTCTCCCAAAGGGAGAGTCAAGAAAAAGAGCGTGTTGCAACAGCAACACGCTCTTTTCCTTACAATTTTTCAATCCAGTTGATTTGCAGATCTCCGATCCAGTCGGTGATCATACCGTCCAGATCCTCATCCCGCAAAACTGCCGGATTGTGGGCATCGAAACCAATGATGGCTTCCGCGCCTTCCTCCGCCACCATCTCCCAAAACAGCCGGTTGGGGTAATTTCTTCCGGTCTGCAAGCCCAAAAGGTTGAATTCCAGCGGCACGCCGCAAGCCTTCGCCTCTTGGATCAAAATGCGCATATGCTTACGGTAAACGCCGGGATCGCCCACAAATTTTATGATATCCGGGTGGCCAAAGCAGGAAAACGCGCCAGTATGCAGACCTTCAACGGTTTGGCGCACATACCGCTTGAGAACCTCCTCGTCCTCGGTAGCCCAGCCGGTGAGATAGTCGTCCTTTTCGTCCCCCAAGGCGTGCTGCCCCAAGATCAGGTAGTCCAAAGGCTGCTCTTTCAGCGCCTTCAAGGTTTTCTCGAAACAGCCGGGGTAGTATTCCAGCTCCAAGCCCAGCTTGATCTCGATCTTATCCGCGTATTTTTCCCGCAGGGAAAGCACCGATGCCACATAGTCCTGCAGCTCTGCCATCGGCATACGCATTGTAGAATAATAATCGCCGGGGAACAGGTAGGGGCTGTGGTCAGCAAAGCCTAAGATCTGCAAGCCCCGGTCTATAGCCGCGAGCACATATTCTTCATCCGTACCGGATGCGTGTCGGCACCGCTTGGTGTGGGTATGATAATTGGAAATCATAGCCTCATCTCCTTTCTGCTATGCTATCACAACCACCACCACCTGTCAAACGGCATTTGACTAATTCCCCATTTCGTGGTATGGTAAATTATCTATCAAAAACGAGGCTTTGCGCTATGATGAACTATTTTCATATCACCATGACCAAGCGGGAGATCGACGCATTTTCCAATCTGGGACTTGCCCATTTGGGGGACGGTGTGTACGAGCTGATGTGCCGCACCTATCTTTGCACCAAGGGTGAGCATACCGTCAAGCGGCTGCACAAGGATGCGGTGCAGCTGGTTACTGCGCCTACTCAGGCGCGGCTGGTACAAAAAATTCTGCCGGTTTTAACTGAGGACGAGGCCGCCTACTACCGTCGGGGCAAGAATTCCCATTCCCACGCAGCCCCCAAGTCTGCCACGCCCCAGGAATATGCCATGGCAACCGGCTTGGAAACCCTGTTTGGCGCGCTGTATTTGGCCGGTAATGCTGACCGGCTCAACGAACTGTTCTGCATTATGATGGAGGCTTAAATGGCTTTTGACGCTTTTTATCTGTCCTGCGTATTGGAGGAGATCCGCGCCCTGCAGGACAGCCGGATCGAGAAAATTCACCAGCCCAGCCGGGATACGGTGATTCTATCCCTGAAGCACCGAAACGGCAGAGCAAAGCTGCTGTTTGCCGCCAATCCTGCTGCGCCCCGGCTGCATATCACCACCGCCAGCTATGAAAATCCTGCTGAGCCGCCAATGTTCTGTATGCTGCTGCGCAAGCATCTTTCCGGCGCAAGGCTGACGGGCATCACCCAGCTGCCGATGGAACGCACCGCTATTTTTACTTTTGATTGTTTTGACGAAATGGGCGATCCTGTGCAAAAAAAGCTGGTGGCGGAGCTGATGGGCAGGACCTGCAATCTGTATTTGCTGTCCCCGGAGGATCGGATCATTGATTGCCTGCGCCGTGTAGGACTGGACGAATCCAGCAAGCGGCAGGCGTTGCCGGGGCTTTACTATCAGCTGCCGGATAAAATTGAAAAACGGGATCCGAAAGGGCTTACCGCCCCGGATTTCCTTGAAATTTTGTCCCAGCCCGGGGCAGATCTGCTGTGCGACCGGCTAATGGACAATTTAGGCGGTCTTTCGCCGCTGATCTGCCGGGAGGCGGCTTTGTTTGCTGCCGGTGAAGTAGATGCCCGGATCGAGGGGCAAAATCTTCCTGCGCTGGCAGAAAGAATCGCGCTGTGGTTTGGGGAGAATCTCAATCACCCTGCGCCCCACTATACCTGCGCCGCCGACGGCACACCCAAGCAATTTGCCTTCTGCCCCATTCGCCAGTACGGCGAAAGCAGGGCGGCGGAAAGCTTTTCTGGGCTACTGGACCAATACTACACCCTCAGAGATCGCAGCGATGCCATTCGGCAGAAGGGACAAGGTCTGCGGAAAACCGTGCAGAATCTGTGTGCCCGTCTGACCAAAAAGCTGGCGATCCAAGCGGTGGAACTGGAGCAGACCTACGACCGGGAGCGGCTGCGCCAGCTGGGCGACATCGTTACCGCCAACTTAGGCCGCATCGTCAAGGGGCAAACTGTGCTGCAGGCAGAGGATTTCTACGACGAGAATATGACCGTCATCGACATTCCCATTTCGCCCATTCTCTCGCCCCAGCAAAATGCGGCAAAATTCTACAAGGACTACACCCGTATGAAAAATGCGGAAAAGGAGCTAACGCGACAGATCCAGCTGGGACAAACGGAGCTGCAGTACCTGCAAAGTGTCCTCAGCGAACTGGATCGGGCAGGTTCTGAGGCGGAATTGGACGAAATTCGTCAGGAGTTGCAGCTGGGCGGCTATGTAAAGGCCGACCACGGAAAAAAGCGGATGAAGCAGCAAAAGCTGCCGCCGATGCGCTTCGTTTCCACCGACGGTTACCCCATCTATGTGGGCAGAAACAACCGTCAAAATGATGAGCTGACTTTCCGTTCTGCCCGGAAAGATGACATTTGGCTCCACGCCCAAAAGGTCCACGGCAGCCACGCGATCATCGCCTGCGCCGGTCAAAGCGTACCCGATGACACCATCACCCAAGCTGCGCAGCTGGCGGCTTACTACGCCGAAACCAAGGGCGGTCAGAACATTGCCGTGGATGTAACCCCCGTCAAGCAGGTAAAAAAACCGGCAAACGGCAAGCCCGGTATGGTGATCTACCACACCTACCGCACCGTCATCGCCAATCCCTACCCCGACATTGTAGTGGACGCGCTGAATGCGGAAAAGAAGGAAGAGTCCTAACCTCAGCCCCCTCTGACGAGGGGGCTTTCGTTCTTGTCAGGCAACTCGCTCTTGGCTCTCCCTTTGGGAGAGCCAAGAGGGTGTCATTCCGACCAAGGCGAAGCCGCGTGGAGGAATCTTCGCAGGAAACAAGCTCGGTAGATCCTTCGACTCGCTTTCGCTCGCTCAGGATGACAGTAGGGACACCCGTCCCCGGGTGTCCGCGGACACCGCAGGAGCGGTGTCCCTACATTCAGCCCTTTACCGCACACCTTTGTAGGGGCGATCAGTGATCGCCCCGACTGGGGGAGTGTCCTATAGTACGAACGACACTCCCTCCGTCAAAAATCAAAGCTTTTTCCCACCTCCCTCAAAGAGGGGGCCGAGGGCGCATCTGTAGGAACATAAAAATTTTGAAAACTTTGGAAACTTTCTTCCAAACTCTTGCGTTTGGCTTTCATTTGCGATAACATATAGACAGATATTTTTTAGGAGGCAATTACATAATGATCAAAGTTGATATTTCCAATGTTTGGGGCCTGCTGTCCCTGCCGGATCTTTTGGGCATTGAAAAAGAAATCGCCACAGCCCACAACACCCTGGCAGAGGGTACCGGCGACGGTAATGATTTTCTTGGCTGGCTGAAGCTGCCTGTTGCGAAGGAAACACCGGAAATGCTCCGTATCCGCGCTGCGGCTGAGCATATCCGTCAGAATTCCGATGTATTTGTTGTTGTCGGTATCGGCGGCAGCTATTTGGGGCCTCGCGCAGCCATCGAGCTGCTGCAGGGCTGCAATCACAACATCGGCAAGGGCAAAGGCAATCCTCAGATCCTCTTCGCCGGCAACGGTCTGTCCACCCGGGCGTGGAACGAGCTGATGCGGCTGCTGGAGGGTAAGGATTTCTCCCTGGCCGTCATTTCCAAGTCCGGCACCACCACCGAGCCTGCTATCGCTTTCCGTGGCCTGAAGTGGCTGCTGGAGCGCAAGTACGGCACAGACGGCGCTAAGAAGCGCATTTACGCCATCACCGATCCCTGTAAGGGCGCGCTGCGGCAGATGGCCACCGAAGAGGGCTGGGAAACCTTCGTGATCCCTCCCGATGCCGGCGGTCGCTACAGTGTTCTGACGGCTGTTGGCTTGCTGCCTATGGCTGTTGCGGGCATTGACATTCGCAAGGTTATGGCCGGCGCTTACGAGGCCAAGGAAACCTATGACAATCTGCGTTCTCTGGAAAACCCCGTATGGCTGTACTGCGGCATCCGCAATTTGCTGTACCGTAACGGCAAGTGCATCGAGATCCTGGAATCCTTTGAGCCCGGCTTCAAGATGATGGGCGGCTGGTGGCAGCAGCTCTTCGGCGAATCCGAGGGCAAGGACGGCAAGGGCATCTTCCCCGTTACTGCGGAATTTACCGCCGATCTGCACTCTCTGGGACAGATGATCCAGCAGGGCGAGCGGAACATCTTTGAGACTATGGTTCGTTTTGACGCCCCCGAGCAGAAGATGGTCATCGGCACCGATGCCAAGAATCTGGACGGACTGAACTACCTGGCTGGCAAGACTCTGGACTTCGTGGACGAGAAGGCTTATTTGGGCACTCTGGCTGCTCACGTAGACGGCAATGTTCCTGTCATCACCATGGATATGGGCGAGCTGAATGACGAAAAGCTGGGCGAAATGTTCTATTTCTTCGAGCTGTGCTGCGGCGTTTCCGCCTATATGCTGGGTGTCAACCCCTTCAATCAGCCCGGCGTTGAGTTCTACAAGCGCAATATGTTCCAGCTTCTGGGCAAGCCCGGTTACGAAGTATAAATTTTTCATAAAAACCTATTGCAAAATTGCTGCGTAACTGATAGAATTAGTATATAGCCATTATATATGGCAAGCAAAGGAGGACATTCCGATGATTCATCTCATTATGGGGCTGAAGGGCTCCGGCAAGACCAAGAAAATGCGCGACTCTATTGAGACCACTCTGGCAACTGCCAGCGGCGATGTGGTTTGCATTGAGTACGGCAAAACTTTGACTTATGAGCTTAACTACCGTGTCCGTCTGGTGGATTCCAAGGAATACGGTATCAAGAACAGTGATATGCTGAAGGGCTTCCTCAGCGGTCTGCACGCAGGCAACTTCGACATCACCAATGTGTACATCGACAATCTGTACAAGACCATCGGCAACGATCGCGCTGAAGGTGAGGCTTTCGTAGCTTGGTGCGCTGAATTCGCAGCTACCAACAATATGGAGATCACCATCACCGTTTCTGACGATCCCGCTCTGGCTTCCGATGTCGTCAAGCAGTATCTGTAAAACATAAGTTGTAAAATGCCGCTGTGAAAACAGCGGCATTTTTATGCTGGTTTTGTCATTCCGACCGAGCATAGAATATGCGAGCGGAGGAATCCTCGCAGTGCGTAGATCCTTCGACTCGCTATCGCTCGCTCAGGATGACAAATGCTAAAAAATAAAAATACCCCTTGACAACGCCCTTTTCCTGTGTTAAGATACCCAAGTAATAAAGAAGGCTGAACATCCGCCTCACCGCAAACGAAAGTGAAACGGTTAATATTCCACCGTCCCACTGGGGATAATGTGCGAGTATGCGGATGCTTTGGCATCCGCTTTTATTGTTTTTGGAGGTGCTTACCATCGCTAAGTTAGATCATCAGTTCAATGAGGAGATCCAGGACAAGGAGATCCGCCTGATCGGTGCCGACGGTGCCCAGCTGGGCATTATGTCTGCTGAAGAAGCCAACAATATGGCAGAAGAGCAGGGCCTCGACCTGGTAAAGATCTCTCCCAACGCCGTCCCCCCCGTCTGTAAGATTATGGACTATTCCAAGTTCTGCTTCGACCAGAAGAAGCGGGAGAAGGAAGCCAAGAAGAATCAGAAGGTTGTGGAGATCAAGGAGATCCGTATGAGCCCCAGCATTGACACCAACGACCTCAACACCAAGGTAAAAGCTGCTCAGAAATTCTTGGCAGACGGCAACCGTGTCAAAGTCAGCGTCCGCTTCCGCGGCCGTGAGATGGCCCACACCAACCTTGGCGAGAAGCTGCTGATGGAATTTGCCGGCGCTTGCGCTGAGATCGCCAATATGGAGAAGAATCCCAAGCTGGAAGGACGCTTCATGGCAATGTTTTTAACCCCCAAGAACACCAAGTAATACGAAAGATACGGAAGGAGAACCTACTATGCCCAAGCTTAAAACCCATAGCGGTGCTAAAAAGAGATTCAACCTGACCAAGTCCGGTAAGGTTAAGAGAGCTCACGCTTACAAGAGCCACATCCTCACTAAGAAAACCACCAAGCGTACCCGTCGTCTTCGCTCCACTGCCTACGCCGATGTAACCAACGTCGAGGCAATCAAGAAGATGATCCCGTACAAATAAGGCGAATAGGAGGATACAGAAATGGCAAGAATTAAGGGCGCGCTGATGACGCGCAAGAGAAGAAATGCTACCCTGAAGCTGGCTAAGGGCTATTGGGGTTCCAAGTCCAAGCACTTTAAGATGGCCAAGCAGCAGGTGATGAAGTCCGGCAACTACGCTTTCGTCGGCCGTAAGCTGAAGAAGCGTGATTACCGCAGACTGTGGATCACCCGTATCAGCGCTGCTGTTGCTCCCTATGGCCTGAACTACTCCACCTTTATGAACGGTGTGAAGAAGGCTGGCATCGAGCTGAACCGCAAGAGCCTGTCCGAGATGGCTATTCAGGACGCTACCGCTTTCGCCGCTCTGGTTGAGAAGGCAAAGGCTGCTCTGAACTAAGTCATAAAAAGTCCTGCTTCGGCAGGACTTTTTGTTTCATAAGCGCAACGCCTTGGCCCCTCTCTGAGAGGGCTGGCAGAAATCTTTGATTTCTGACTGGGGAGTCAAACTCCCTCCGTCTTTTGCTTCGCAAAATCCACCTCCCCCAAAGGAGGAGGCGAGGGTGCATCCCACATCTCACAGGAAAGGAGCCCATCTAAATGCAACTAAATCACATTGCCACCCGGGATGGGCGACTATCCGTCATCCTACGGGAAGAAATGAAGCTGTCTGCCGGGCTGATGAACCGGCTGAAATGGATCGATCGCATTTTGGTCAACGGTCAGCCCCAACATACCGACTACCCGGTAAAGCAGGGCGACACGGTTACCGTCCTGATGGACGAGCCTGCGCCCCAATACCCGGCGCAGGACGGAGATCTGACCATTCTTTATGAGGACGAGCACATCTTGGCGGTGGACAAGCCGGCTGGGATGCTGATCCACCCCTCCCGCAGCTGCGATCACGGCACCCTTGCCAATTTGGTCATTGGCTACTATCAGAAAAAGGGGCTGCCCTCCGCATTCCACCCGGTTACCCGGCTGGATCGGGACACCTTCGGCATCGTACTGCTGGCGAAAAATTCCCACGCCCACGCCCTATTACAGGCAGCACCCCTGCAAAAAACCTATCACGCCCTTACCTTTGGCGGTCCTGACTCAGATTCCGGCATTATCGATGCGCCCATTCAGCGACTGCCGCTACCCAGCCTGCTGCGGCAGGTCCACCCCGACGGCAAACCCAGCCAAACCCGGTTTGCCGTACTGGAGCGCCGGGAAAATGTGTGCAAGCTACTGCTGCAGCCTATCACCGGCCGCACCCATCAGCTGCGGGTACACTGCGCCTATATGGGCTTTCCCATTTTGGGCGATCCTCAGTACGGAAATCCTGCGTCAAAGGCCTTTTCCGCCACCTTGGGGCTGGGCTATCAGCAGCTTTGCGCCAAGCAGCTGGAATTTTCTCACCCCATCACCGGAGAAATGCTGACCTTACAAAGCAAAATAGAGTTTAATTTCTGATAAAGATTTTGGGCTTTCTATTGTAAATCCCCATTTGTTGGTATACTATTAAGGTGAAACTGTAAGAAGGAGGCGATTGTTTTGAAAAAAATGCTGTTTGTTATGAATCCCTATGCCGGTACGCGAAAAGCCAATCGGCATCTTGCAGACATTCTCACCATATTCAATCGCGCCGGCTATACAGTAACGGTCCATATGACCGCCGGTTCCGGCGATTGTGAACGCATTACCGCTTTGATGGCGGCTGATTTTGATCTTTTGGTCTGCGCCGGCGGCGACGGTACCTTCAGCGAAATGGTCAACGGTCTGAAAAAGACCGGTTTGGATATCCCCTTGGGCTATATCCCCTGCGGCTCTACCAACGATTTTGCCAACGCGCTGCATCTGTCCAAGAACATTTTGCAAGCAGCCCGGGATATTGTGGAAGGACAACCCCAACATTTCGATATCGGACAGTTTGGCAGCCGGTACTTTACCTATGTGGCGTCTTTTGGCGCGTTTACCCGCACCTCCTACGCCACCCCACAGAATGTGAAGAACGCTTTGGGACACGCCGCCTACATTTTGGGCGGTATTCAGGAGCTTTCCCAGCTTCACAAGGAGCATATCCGCATTGAAACCGAGGATCAGATCATCGACGATGATTTCCTCTTCGGCGCCATCTGTAATTCCACCTCTGTTGGCGGTATTCTCACCTTAGATCCCAAGCAGGTGGATATGGCAGACGGTAAATTTGAGCTGCTTTTGGTTCGCGCCCCCAAGGATATTTTGGAGATTCCGGAATGTATCGGCGCGCTGCAGAGCAAAAAGTACAACTGCGCAATGGTAACCTTTTTAAGCACCTCCCGGCTGAAAGTCGTCGCCGATCCGGAAATGTCCTGGACCTTGGACGGTGAACGGGGCGAAGGCGCGCCGGAGATCCACATCACCAACATTCACCACGCCATCCAGCTGATGATAAGGAGAAAAGATGCAAAACACAACCCTTTGCTACATCACCCGGGGAGACCAGGTCTTAATGCTCCACCGGACGAAAAAGAAGAATGACCTGAACCACGACAAGTGGATCGGTATCGGCGGCAAATTCGAGGGCACAGAAGCCCCGGAGGAGTGCCTGCTGCGGGAAGCCAAAGAGGAAACCGGCCTTACACTCACCGCCTGGCGTTGCCGGGGCGTGGTAACCTTTCTGACCACCGATCCCGGCGAGGGAGAGTATATGTACCTGTTCACCGCCGACGGCTTTGAGGGCGATCTGCGGGATTGCGACGAGGGTGAGCTCCAATGGGTAAGCCGGGAATTTCTCAACGACCTGCCCAAATGGGAGGGCGATCAGATCTTCCTGGATCTGCTGTGGCAGGACGCCCCCTTCTTCCTGCTGACGCTGCGCTATAACGGCGATAAGCTGGTAGAAGCGATCCTGAATGGTAAGAAAATTCGATAAAAACAAGCCCGCTGCTTTCGCAGCGGGCTTTACTTGCCTCCCTCTCTGAGGCTACGCCCGCAGGTGTGTTTCGGAGCGCAACCGCCCAACGGGCGGCTCTTAGCGCGGAGATGAGGTGGATTCGCCGTAGGCGAAGACGGAGGGAGTGTCGTGAATTTCTTAGGACACTCCCCCAGTCGTGCTTAAATAGCACGACAGCCCCCTCAAAGAGGGGGCCGAGGGATTTCCTTTTACTCTGACAAAGGCTTGATCTTCCGCTTATAGATCCGCAGGAAGAACAGCAGGGTGATCACAACGCTGGCAGTTTCCGCGATAGGAAACGCCCACCAGACATTATTGACCTCGCCGGTCAGGCTCAGCAGATATGCCACAGGCAGCAGCACCACCATCTGCCGGCACAGGGAAATGATGGTGGAATAGCTGCCGTTGCCCAGCGCCTGGAAGCCGGCAGTTAGCGCGATGCCAATGGCTGCCATAGGGAACGCCCAGCTGATCTGCCGCAATGCGCTGCGACCGATCCGCAAAAACTCCTCCGAGGGATTGAAAATACCCAGCAGCATATCCGGTGTCAGCTGGAACACCAGCAGGCCTGCCACCATAATGCCCATAGCGATGACGCAGGCAAGCTTCAGCGTGGCGGTGATCCGTTCCGGCTTCCGCGCGCCATAGTTAAATGCCACAATGGACACCGTGGCGTTGTTCAGGCCGAACAGGGGCATAAAGAAGAAGCTCTGCAGCTTGAAATAGATGCCAAACACGCCGGTAGCGGTTTCGCTGAAGCCCTGGAGGATCTGATTCATAGAGAAATTCATCACCGAACCGATGGCCACCATAATAATGGAGGGAATGCCCACCGTCAGCACCACGCGGATCACCCGTCCGCTGGGGATCATATCCCGGAAATGGAACTGCACCTCGGGATTGCACTTAAAATTGAAGATCAGCGCCAAAATCGCCGCCACCCATTGACCGATGACCGTAGCAACCGCCGCGCCGGCAATGCCCATAGGTGCGATACCCAGCTGGGGCACGCCAAAAATGAACACCGGATCCAAAATGATATTCAGCACCGCGCCGGTACCCTGGGTGATCAGGGTATAGAAAGTCCGACCGGTGGACTGCAGCAGCCGTTCGCCCAGAATCTCCACAAAGATACCGGCCGAAAGGGCGCAGCAAATGGCGGTATATACCGTGCCGCCCTCCACCGTTTCTGCCACATCCGATTGCATTGCAAAATAGGGGCGAGTGCCGAAAAAGCCAAACAGGGCAAACAGCACCGTTGCCGCCGCCATCAGGAAAAAGCCGTTGCCTGCGGTACGGCTGGCAGTCTTTTGGTCGCCGCTGCCCAGGGATTTGCTCAACAGGGCATTGACACCCACGCCGATACCGGTGGCAAAGCCAATCAGGATATTCTGCACCGGGAATGCCAAGGACAGCGCCGTTACCGCGCTTTCTGAAATGCGGGAAACATAGATGCTGTCCACCACATTGTAAAGCGCCTGCACGATCATCGCTACCACCATCGGCAGCGCCATATTGGTCAGCAGCCGGCCTACCGGCATTACGCCCATTTTATTTTCTGTAAGATCTCTTCTTGCGCTCATAGGGAATCCTTTCGTCTAAAAAACAATAACGATGTCATTATACAGTCTATTGTGTCCGTTTGCAAGGGAAAATCATTTCTAAGCAGAACTCCCTATTGTCATTCCGAGTGGAGCGACGCGAAATCGAGGAATCTTCGCAGCAAAGTATCGCCGTAGATCCCTCGACTGCGCTCGGGATGACAGCTGCGGTGAGACTTTTGATTGTAGTGGTGATCACCGACCGCCCCTACAACAAAAAAACAGCCCAAGTGTAAAAACACTTGGGCTGTTATATTCTTTTAGATGCCGACGAAGATGCTGTCGGTGGTGCTTTCGCCCCGCCAGTAGGAGCCGGATGCGCTGTGCATAATACCGGTTGCAGGAATGCTCAAGGTGAAGCTCTCCTCTTCCATAATGATCCGGCGCGCGCACTGATAATGTCTTGCGTAGTATTCGCTGTTCAGATCGGAAATGGTAATGCCATAGCCGGAGCTGGCGTGAATGATCTTATCATTACCGATGTAGATGCCCACGTGAGAAGCGAAGCCGCCGTATGTACCGGTGTAGGAGAAGATCACCAGATCACCGGGCTGCAGATCCTCTTTGGCAACGATCACGCCGTCTGCCATCTGATCCCACACGGTGCGATCCACCGTAACATTCAGCTTGTTCAGTACGAACTGGGTATAACCGGAGCAGTCAAAGCCGCGGGGGCTGGTGCCGCCGGAAACATAGCGAACGCCAATATACTTTCTTGCCTCTTCCAGAATGTCGTGGCGAAGCTCCAAAGCTGCCTGCATGCTGTAGAAGGGGATATTCTCGGTTTCGGTAGAGCCCTTTACGCAGTTTACATAATATTCTCCGTTTTCATTCACGGAAACCTGGCTCTTGGCGATGTAGCCCGTCATATCGAAGCAGTCTACCTTATAAAACTCGCCGCTTTCCTGCAGAACGGTCAGCTTTGTGCCGTTCTTGAAGCTACCCACCTTAGAGGCTCTGTAGCTGGCGCCGTTGCGGACGATGCTGACGCTGTAGCTGTTTTCTGCTTTCTCAGCCGCCAGGATCAGATCGGTATTCACTTGGTCAGCCGGCTTTGCGCTCACCGGTTGGGCAAACACAGACAGCGCCACAACGCAGGCCAGCAGGCATGCCACATTTCGGATAAATCGCTTGCTTTTCATTGATAACCGCTCCTTTCCTAAGCGTCGTTGGCAGTAAGTTGTTACAAACCGTTACAGATAATAGCATAAAGGTTACATTTTGTCAACACTTGTAACCATCTTTTTTCATATTTTTTGCGTGTTTTTTTCTTAAAAAACACAATATCTTCGGTTTTTTCTCCTAAAAAACCGATTTTACCCCCAAGATAGCAAAACCGGACAGCAAAACCGCTGTCCGGAATTTTGTAACCTTTTTGGAATATCTTATATTAGATTTGGGGAAAATTCTCCGGTAGAGCCGTGATAAACGTCCCTTCTCCCGGGCGAAAGGTGGACAACACCTGCACCGGCACCTGATACATCTGCGCCAGCTCCACACATCGGTCGTGAAGCACCTGGGCGCCTTGCCGCGCCATTGTCAGCATTTCCTCATAGCCGATCCAGGTTAGCTTCACCGCGTCCGAAAATTTTCGGGGATCCCGGTCGTACACGCCGTCCACATCTGTGTAAATTTGGCACAGCTGCGCCTTCAAAAACGCCGCCACTGCCACCGCAGTTGTGTCGGAGCCGCCGCGCCCCAAGGTGGTAATATCCCCAGCGCCGTCGACGCCCTGGAAGCCTGCCACCACTACAATTTTCCCTTTTTCCAGCTCTTTTTGTATGCGATCGCTGCCCAGCCCCAGCACCCGGGCATCGCCATGTACCCCATCGGTCATCAGTCCCGCCTGCATACCGGTCAGGCTAACGGCAGGCAACCCCATCTTCTGCAGCGCCATCGCCATCAACGCCGCCGACATCTGCTCCCCGGCGGCCAAATAGGCGTCCATTTCCCGTTTTGGCGCATCGGCGCTGATCTTTAACGCCTTGGCGATCATCTCATCGGTGGTGTCCCCCTGGGCGGAAACCACCGCCACGATCTGATGTCCTGCCTGATACAGCCCGCCGATCCGCCGGGCTGCATTTTGGATCCGCCCGGCATCCGCCAGAGAAGAACCGCCAAATTTCAATACCATCCGCATTTTGCATCACCTCCGTCCCATTCTACGCCAAGAGCTGACATTTTGTGCGGCAAGTGCAGTGGGTATAAAGGGGTTGTATGTAGGGACTGGCCTCCGGACAGTCCTACCGCGAAGCGGCATTTAGAAGGACCGTCGAGGACGCCGGTCCCTACAAAATCAAACCCCGGTGTCTTAGATCCGCCCTTACACCCCGGGGGAAGGTAATAAAAACCGACCTGCGGATGCAGGGCGGCAGACAGTATCGATTAACCGGCCAAAACCTCGGCCTTGATCACGTGGGGCGCAACAGAAAGATTGTGCAGCAGATCGTCCAGCGAGATAGTCAGCTCCGAAGTATCTGCAGAAATCGTTACCAGCGCGCAGCTATTGGTAGGCAGAATGGAATTGATGGTCTGAATATTCGCGCCGAAATTTGCCAAAGAATTCAAAATTCCGGACAGCGCGCCAGGGGCATCGTGCAGCATCAGCTGGAAGGTGATGATCCGGGCGGTCATTCCGGTCTGGAAGGGCAGAATCGCGTCCCGATACTTATAAAATGCGCTGCGGCTGATGCCCGTCATTTTCGCGGCATCATTGACCGTAGTTGCCTCGCCGGTGGTCAGCAGACGCTTCGCCTCCGCCACCTTTACAAATACTTCCGGCAGAGCGGATGCTTCCACAATATAATACTTCGGTTTCGTTCTCATAGCGATCCTCCAAAACGACAGTATTCCAAAAATCACTTTCGGTGTCTACATTGTAGCACATTTTTCCAGAATTGCAAGCCCCTCAACACCATTTGTCCACGAAAGGAAGAAATTTATGCCCCAATCTCCGTTTCGCAAGCTGTTTTTCACCGCCGGTGTCCTTTTGCTGCTCTGGTTGGCGCTGCGATACCTGATGCCGGTGCTGCTGCCCTTTGCATTGGCGGTGGTGCTGGCGTTGATCGCAGAGCCTTTGGTGGGCTTTTTTCACAAGAAGGCAAGGCTGCCCCGGGCGGTAGCCACCGGCATCGGTATGACTATGACGCTGGTGCTGTTCATTTTGGTGATTATGGTGCTGGTTTCCATATTGGTACGGGAGTTGGGGGCGCTGGCAGGTGTTGTACCGGACCTGGAGGACACCGCGATGCAGGGTATGCAGTCCCTGCAGCTATGGCTGACCGACCTTTCTGACCGTATTCCCAACAACATCCAGCCCCTGGTTCAGCGCAGTGTGGACGGAATGTTCTCCGACGGCACAGCCATCATCGACCAAATTTCCGCAAAGCTGCTGGGACTTGCCTCCGGTATCCTCAGCCGGCTGCCGGACAGCGTGCTGGGCTTTGGCACCTGGCTGCTGGCAGGCTATATGATCTCGGCAAAGCTGCCCAATATCCGCCGCTATATGGCAGAGCATATCCCGCCCCGATGGAAGCAGACCTATCTGCCTGCGCTACGAAAGCTGAAGCATTCCATCTTTGGCTGGCTGCTGGCCCAAGGCAAGCTGATGGGCATCACCTTTTTGATCCTGACCGCCGGTTTTTTCATTCTGCAGATCCGCTATGCGCCGCTTTGGGCGTTGCTGATCAGCTTTGTAGATGCCTTGCCGGTGCTGGGTACCGGTATGGTGCTGGTGCCCTGGAGTCTTGTCTGCTTTTTGCAGGGCGACACCATTCGCGCCATTGGACTTTTGGGGGTTTATGCGGCGGCAACCCTGATCCGGCAGGTGCTGGAGCCACGGCTTATCGGCAAGCAATTAGGGCTGGATCCTTTGGTTACATTGCTGGCGATGTACGCCGGTTACCGGCTGTTTGGGCTGGGGGGGATGATCCTTTCGCCCCTTTTCGCCGTTACCGCGACACAGCTGTTTTTCACCCCTGCAGGGGAAAAATAACAATTCCTTCCAGCCGCACCCCTGTCCCAGGTGAGAAAAGCCGAAAAAGTCCCGGAAAATAAGGGTTTTTTCACGAAATTTTCCATTATTCCTATTGTGCATCCAAGTTATTTTTGCTATAATATTTAGAAAAAAGATATGATGGATGTGTATTGCTTTGAAATATGGTATTTGGAATGTTCACCAGCCCCAATCCGGGGCAGTGAACGCTTTGGTCAGCGCCGGCTACAGCCCCTTAAGCGCGATGATCCTTTCCGCCCGGGGTATGGACGACGAAAAGGCTGCCCAAGGCTACCTGCGCTGTGATGAACCTCTGGCTGATCCCTTTTTGATGAAAGATATGCCCCTTGCCGCCCAGCGGGTACGGCTGGCTATGGACCGGGGCGAGAAGATGGCTGTTTTCGGCGACTATGATGTGGACGGCATTACCTCCACCTGCCTGCTGACTGCCTTTTTGCGCAGCTGCGGCGCAGATGTGGTCAGCTATATTCCCGGTCGGTTGGAGGAGGGCTACGGTCTGAATCCCATCGCCATTCGCCAGCTGCACAAAGAGGGCGTGCGTCTGATCATCACGGTAGACTGCGGCATCACCGCCGTGGCAGAGGCGCAGCTTTGCAAGCAGCTGGGTATCGATCTGGTGATCACTGATCACCACGAATGTAAGGACATTCTGCCGGAGGCTGTGGCTGTGGTAGACCCCCACAGACCGGATTGCGGCTATCCTCATATGACGCTTTGCGGCGTTGGCGTTGCCTTCAAGCTGGCTGCTGCCCTGTGCGGCTCTCAGGAGGATGTGCTGAAGCATTACGCCGATATGGTCTGCCTGGGTACTGTGGCAGACGTTATGCCCCTGCAGGGGGAAAACCGGGTGTTCGTCGCCCGGGGCTTGGAAATTCTGAAGAACAATCCCAGACCGGGCATTGCCGCCCTGATGAAGGAAGCCGGCTGCGCCCAGGAAGCCATCTCCGCCTCCGCCATCGGCTTTATGCTGGCGCCCCGAATCAACGCCGCCGGCCGTATGGGACAGATCAATTTGGCTGTGGAGCTGTTTTTGACGGAAGATCCCCAGCGGGCAGAATTGCTTGCCCAGCAGCTGTGCGAGCTGAATCGTCAGCGGCAGGCTGTGGAATCGGAAATTTACGCCCAGGCCATCGCCATGCTGCCGGAGGGGAAAACCCCCGACGCCATCGTTTTGGCAGACGAAACCTGGCACCAGGGCGTTGTGGGCATCGTAGCCAACCGGCTGGCTGAGGAATATTGCTGCCCCGTCTTTTTGATTTGCCTGGACGGCAACAGCGGCAAGGCCAGCTCCCGCAGCTTTGGCGGCTTTAACCTGTTCGCCTCTCTGACCGCCCTTTCCCATCTGCTGGAGAGCTACGGCGGACACGAGCTGGCTGCCGGCTTTACCATCAAGCGGGATAATATCGCCGCCTTCCGTCAGCAGGTCTGCGCTTTGGCGGCAGATTATTATGCCGGCGAGGTTGCCCGCACCCAAATCGACATCGACTGCGCCATCGCCCCGGAGTTTTTAAGTGTCCGGAGCATTGAATCTCTCAACTGCTTAGAGCCCTGCGGCAGCGGCTGTCCCAAGCCGGTGCTGATGATCGAGCAGCTGACCATAGACCGGATCAATTTGGTTGGCAACGGCCGGCATACCCGGCTGCGGCTGAAGCACGGTTCTCAATACTTAAACGCCATCTATTTTTCCGCCACCCCCCAGAGTGCTTCCATTGAGCCGGGCGATGTGGTGGATGTGGCGTTCAACGCCCAGATCAACGAATATCGGGACGAGCGTTCCGTTCAGCTGAATGTATTGGACATTCGCCCCAGCTGCGCTGCGCCCTGCAGCCCGGAATCTTCCGGCTATGTGCAGCTTTGCAACGACAAGCTGACACCGCAGATCGCCGATCGGCTTCTGCCGGATCGGACTGTTCTCGGTACGGTTTGGAAATATCTTGCCAACGCTGGCGGCACCATTGAGGAATATCCTATGTGCCTTTGCCGAAAGATCGTCCGCTGGTCCGGTCAGCCTCTCAGTTTGGAACAACTGCTGACCTGCCTGGATATTTTCCGGGATGTGGGCCTGCTGCAGACCTACCGGCAGCACAAGAACATCACCATTTTACTGACACCCGGCTCAGAAAAAGCCGATCTTAACACCAGTCCCACCATGCAGCGTCTGCTGCACGCGAAAGAGAGCTGAAAAACTTGGAAACCTTCGAAGTACATTACGCATCTTTGTGCGAAACCATTCGCAGCCGTATGCCCGGCACCGATATGGCTCTTGTAAACAAGGCCATTGACTATGCCCAAAACAAACACAAGGATCAAAAGCGCAAGGACGGCTCCCCTTACATCATTCACCCTCTGGCTGTTGCCGAGGTCGTGGTGGAGATGGGCTTGGATGTGGACGCCATTTTGGGCGCGCTGCTCCACGATTGTATCGAGGACACCGACGCTTCCTTTGAAGAGATCTCCAAGCTCTTCGGCACCTCTGTTGCGGAGCTGGTAGAAGGCGTTACCAAGCTGACACGAGCCAATTTCTCCTCCACCGAGCAGGCGCAGATGGAGAACCTGCGGAAAATGTTTATGGCAATGTCCAAGGACATCCGGGTTATGCTGATCAAGATCGCTGACCGGCTCCACAATATGCGGACAATGCAGTACCAGACCCCGGAAAAGCAGATCAGCAAGTGCCGGGAAACCATGGATATCTACGCGCCTCTGGCGCACCGTCTTGGTATGCAGAAGATCAAGTGGGAGCTGGAGGATATTGCTCTGCAGTATCTGGATCCCAGCGATTACAACTCCATTATGGATTATCTGAAGGTCCACAAAGAGCAGGACGAAGCCTTTATGCACACCATTCAGAACAAGATCCATCAGCGGCTGGAGAGTGTGGGCATTCACAACACCGCCTACGGCCGTATCAAGCATGTCTATTCCATCTACCGCAAGATGCAGAATCAGAACAAGACCATTGATGAGCTGTACGATATTTACGCCTTCCGGGTGATCGTAGACTCTATCCCCGATTGCTACAATGTTCTGGGCCACGTTCACGACCTGTTCAATCTGGTTCCCGGTCGGTTTAAGGACTATATCTCCACCCCCAAGCCCAATATGTATCAATCCCTGCACACCACCGTTATCGGCACCCAGGGCATTCCCTTTGAGGTGCAGATACGCACCTGGGATATGCACGAAACTGCGGAATACGGTATCGCCGCCCACTGGAAGTACAAGCAGGGCGAGGGCGCCGGCAGTGAGAAGGACTTTGAATGGGTGCGCCGTCTGCTGGAAAGCCAGCAGGACGCTGACGCAGAGGAATATGTCCAATCTCTGAAAATCGATATGTTTGACGATGAGGTGTTCGTCTTTACCCCAAAGGGACGGATCGTTTCCCTGCCGGCAGGCTCTACTCCCATCGACTTTGCATACGCCATTCACTCCGGTGTCGGCAACTCTATGATCGGCGCTAAGGTGAACAACCGGATCACCAACATCGACGCCACCTTGCGCAACGGCGACATTGTAGAGGTGCTGACCTCCAAGTCCGCCAAGGGCCCCAGCCGGGACTGGCTGAATCTGTGCAAGTCCAACCAGGCCCGCACCAAGATCAAGCAGTGGTACAAGAAGGAAAAGCGGGAGGAAAATGTGATCCACGGCCGCTCCTCCTTTGAAGCAGAAATGAAGCGCAGCGGTCTGCCGCTGAGCATTACCATTGATCCCGAGGTCAGCCGTCAGCTGCTGAAAAAGCTGTCCTTTGACGATTGGGAGGATATGTACGCCGCCATCGGCTACGGCGGTCTGACTGCCGCCAAGGCTGTCGGCCGTATCCGCGATGACATTAACAAAGCTGTCAAGGTACAAGCCAATGACAAGCTGCAGCAGATCAATCCTCTGCGCACCACCCCGGATTCCGAGGCTGTCAAGCGCAACCGCCACGCCATCAACGGCGTGATCGTGGAGGACATCGAATCCTGTATGATCAAATTTGCCAAGTGCTGCGCTCCCGTTCCGGGGGACGGCATCATCGGCTTTATCACCAAGGGCTTCGGTGTCAGCGTGCACCGGATCGACTGCCCCAATACTGCCAAACGGGACGAGCCTATCCAGGCAGCCCGCTGGGTCCGGGTCCACTGGGCAAATCAGGACGATCAGCCCTTTGAAACCACCCTGGAGCTGGACTGCATCACCCGGGACGGTCTACTTTTGGATGTGGCTACCGTTATGACCTCCGCCCGTATCCGGGTGAAGGAGCTGTTCGGCAAGGATCTGCCTGACGGCAAGAGTGTATTTACCGTAAAATTCGAGGTCAAGGATGTAAACGAGCTGGATTCCATTCGGAAAAAGCTGCTGAACATCCGCGATGTGGTGGGTTCCCGCCGGGGACAGAACTAAAAGGAGATTTTTCAATGCGCGCTGTACTGACACGGGTAAATTCCGCCTCCGTTGCCATTGACGGAGAGGTTGTCGGCAAAATCGGCAAGGGCTTTCTGATCCTGCTGGGCGTAGGCCCCGAGGATACGGAAAAAGAATGTCGCTATTTGGCAGAAAAGGCGCTGGGCTTGCGGATTTTCGAGGACGAAAACGGCAAGATGAACTTAGGGCTGGATTCTGTTAACGGTGAAGTGCTGGTAGTCAGCCAGTTTACACTGTACGGCAATGTCCGCAAAGGCCGCCGTCCCAGCTTTACTGAGGCTGCCGATCCGGAGCTGGGCAACCGCCTGTATGAAAAATTCCTCGCCATCTGCGAAGAATTGGGCTATCCGCCCCAGCACGGCCGTTTCGGCGCAGATATGCAGGTAGAATCCGTCAACGACGGCCCGGTAACCCTGATTCTGGACACCGTTCAGCTGATGGAAACCCCCAGGAGATAAGTATGCAGATTTTCACCTTGCCCTTGGGCGCATATCAGACCAACACCTATATCGTAGCCAACGGCGATCGCTGTGTTGTCATCGATCCCGGCTTTGAAGCAAACGCCATTTATGGCTTTTTACAGGCAAAGAACCTGACCGCCGATGCCATTTTCCTCACCCACGGACATTTTGACCACGTAGGCGCGGTCGGCGATTTGGTGCAGCAGCTGAATTGTCCCGTGTATATCCACGAAGCGGAGCTTTCTATGCCCCAGGCCATCACCGCAGGACCGCTGCACTACACCCATACCTACGGAGAGGGCGATCGCATCACAGCTGCCGGAATTTCCTTCCGGGTGCTGCATACCCCGGGACACACCCCCGGCTCGGTATGCCTGATAGCAGAGGATGCGATGTTCAGCGGCGACACCCTGTTTTACGGCTCCTGCGGCCGCACAGATCTGCCCGGTGGCGACTGGGCTACCATTCGCCGCAGCTTAAAACGGCTGGCGGAAATGGATTTTGCCGGCACAGTTTATCCCGGACACGGAGAATCGACCACTTTGGCGCAGGAAACGCGGTATAATCCCTATATGCAATAGAGGATCTTTTATGAAACTGACACTGATCGGCCACGATGACCGATATGCTGTAGAACAGCTGCAAATGTCCCTGTTTGGACCGGATTTCCCGGGCGAAACCATTTCTTCTTTGCACAGAGGCAAGGTTTGGCTCACCGCGGTTACTGCCATCATCTTAGACGGCAAAACCGTCCGGGCAAGCCGTCGGCTGAAGGCAAGCGAAGAAACTGTCCGCGCCCGTCGCCGCATTTTGCAGCAGAGCCTGTATTTAGCGGCGATCCAACTGCTGCCGCAGCTGCCCCCTTGGGGCGCGCTGGCTGGGGTTCGTCCCACCAAGATCTCTACCAAGCACATTTTAGAAGGCGGCAACGCCAAATCCGCTGCCAAAATGCTGCAGGACATTTACTATGTAACCCCCCAGCGGCAGGAATTGGCTGTGGCCTGCTCGGAGTCTACTGTAGCCGCGGCCAACAAGATGAACCCGGACGATATTTCCCTGTATGTGGGCGTTCCCTTTTGCCCCACCCGTTGCGCTTATTGCAGCTTTGTCAGCCGCACCGTCGGCAAACATACCGCCCTGGTGCAGCCCTACTTAGATTGCCTGCAAAAAGAAATCGCCGAGACCGGCAAGCTGCTTGCCCAGTCCGGCAAAACTGTCCGCACCATTTATATTGGCGGCGGCACCCCCACCACCTTAGACAAATCCCAGATGGCAGCCCTTCTGGACGCCATTTGTACCTCTTTCGACCTGCGCCGCTGCATAGAATTTACTGTAGAGGGCGGCAGACCGGATACGTTAAGCCTTGAAAAGCTGAAGATCATTCGTCAGCACGGCGCTGACCGGATGAGCATCAATCCTCAGACGATGGTGGACAGCGTATTGAAAGCCTGCGGTCGTCCTCACACCGGTGAGGATGTGAAAAAAGCTTTTGAATGGGCAAAAAATGCCGGCTTTGATGCCATCAATATGGACCTGATCGCCGGTCTTCCCACCGATAATTTTGACGGCTTTCGCTACTCTTTGGACAGCGTTGCTGCCCTGAGTCCTGCCAACATCACCGTCCATACCCTGGCGCTGAAAAAGGGCGCGGACCTGTTTGAGCAGCGGCAAGATCTGTCCTCTGCCGATGCTGTAACACGAATGGTAGACTACGCCAACGAAATTCTTCCCACTTTGGGCTACAAGCCCTACTATCTGTACCGGCAGAAATATATGTCCGGCTCCTTCGAGAACATCGGCTGGAGCAAGGAAAATCAGGACTGCCTTTACAACATCTATATGATGGAGGAGCTCCACACCATCGTATCCTTAGGCGGCGGCGGTATGAACAAGGTCAACCTGCCGGGTGGAACGCTGCAGCGCTTCCATAACCCCAAATTCCCGGAGCAATATATTGAAATGATCGACAATGTTTTGGAGGATAAGCGTCAGCTTTTCTCCTTACTATGAAAGGAAATGACCGTTTTGGACATTTTAATTTCCAACACCACAATCGTAACGATGAACAACCGAATGGATGTGCTGTTCGGCGCATATTTGGGCGTTACAGCGGGGAAAATTGCCTATATTGGCAAGACCGCCCCGGAGGAAAAGCCTCAGACCATCATTGACGGCACTGGTATGGTGCTGATGCCCGGTCTTGTGAACTGCCACACCCATTTGGCCACCACCGTTTTGCGCAGTTATATTGACGAGCTGCCCACCCACGAAGCTTTGGATACCCAGCTGCGTCGGGAGGACAAAATGGACGCCCGCAGCGCCAAGGCTTCCGCCTTGCTGGGTATCGCGGAGTGCCTGCGTTTTGGCGTTACCTCCGTCAGCGACCTGTATTACTACCCCGAAGCCACCGCCGAGGCAGTTGCCGAAAGCGGCATCAAGGCAAATATCGCCCTTTCCGCCTACCGGTTTATCGACCAGAACGAGGAATTCGATTTCGAGACCGACGAGCAATGCGCGTTACTGCGCAAGGCAGCAGAAAAATGGCACAACCACGACAACGGCCGCATCAAGATCGACGCCGGCATCTACGCCGAGTACACCAGCAATTACAAGCTGTGGGAAGGTCTTGTGGGCTATGCCAGCGAGCAGGGGCTGGGCTTTCAGCTCCACCTTGCCGAAACCCAAAGCGAAACCGACTCCTGCCTGGATCGCACCGGTCTTAGTCCTGCAGAGCTGCTCAGCTGCCACGGCGTATTCAATGTCCCCGTTACAGCAGCTGGCTGCGGTTGCTTAACTGCGGAAGATCAGGCCATTTTGGGCAAGAAAAAGGTAAGCGCAGTGGCTACCCCCTTGGCAGCTGCCAAGAACGGCCAGCCCATCACCCCCATTTTAGACTGCGTCAAGGCAGGTATGAATGTGGCGTTGGGTACTGGCGGCGCTGT
This sequence comes from Faecousia sp., assembly GCA_045532855.1. Lineage (GTDB taxonomy): Bacteria > Bacillota > Clostridia > Oscillospirales > Oscillospiraceae > Faecousia. Next base: position 24,532 of record JAZSGS010000043.1, on the reverse strand, counting down.
GGAATGTGGCAATTTGGATATGTTTGAGGTCCTGCGGGGCACTGCTATGGCTGCCCGGGGCGAAAACATTCTGCCTGCCTCCGCCGCACTGATGATGGCCACCACCTGCGGCGCTCGCGCCCAAGGTCGGGCAGACAACATCGGTATGATCACCGAGGGTATGGATGCCGACCTGATCCTGGTGGATTTCTCCGCGCCCCATCTGATCCCCTGCCACAATGTGCTGAACGCCTTGGTCTACAGCGCCAAGGGCGGCGATGTGGCAATGACTATGGTTGGCGGCAAGATCCTCTATCAGAACGGCCAATTCCCCACCATCGACCTGCAAAAGGTGGTGGAAGAGCTGACCACCTATGCCATCCCCCGCGTCTTTGCGGAAGACAAGTAAGGAGGGCGTATGTCGGACACTACCAAAAAGCAAAATTTCCTCCACGGCACCATGCTGCTGGCTATGGCAACCGCCATCGTTAAGGTCATCGGTGCGCTGTACAAGATCCCCCTCAACGCCATCATCGGCGAGCAGGGCTTCGGCTATTACAGCACCGCTTATGAGATCTACACCGTACTTTTGATGATCTCCACCGCAGGCTTGCCTGTGGCAATGAGCCGAATGATCTCCCAGGCCAGCAGCTTGGGTAACTACCGGCAGGTGCGGAAGATCTACACCGTTTCCCGGACGATTTTCCTCAGCTTAGGTCTTATCGGTACATTGCTGATGACCGTCTTTTGCAAGCAGCTGGCAGCTTTTCAGGAGCAGCCGGATGCCTGGGCAGCCATCGGCACATTAGGCCCTTGCTGCTTCCTTATCTGCCTGATGAGCACCTATCGGGGCTTCTTCCAGGGACAGAGCAATATGATCCCCACCTCCGTCAGCCAGGTGCTGGAGGCGGTGTGCAAGCTGATCGTAGGCATTGCCGCGGCGCTGCTGATCAAATTCTACTGGGACAGCATCCCCCTGGCAGCCGGCGGCGCCATTTTCGGCGTTACTATGAGCTGTCTGATATCCTCGTTCTACCTTAACCGCTGTTTCCGTAAGGCATTTAAGGCGATGCCCCAATCCTGCGAGCCGGTGGATTCCGGCAAGGATATTGCCAAAGGCTTGCTGGCCATCGCCATTCCCATCACCATCGGCTCTGCCGGTCTGCAGATCCTGACGGTGCTGGAAACCAAGATCTATATGGGACAGCTGCTGAAATTCCTGACACAGGATCAGGCCGATACCCAAAAGGGTATCTACAATATGACGCAGACCATTTTCAATATGCCCTGCGCCTTCATCACCCCCATCACCATCAGCATTATCCCTGCCATCACCGCTCAGATCACCTCCGGCGACCGGAAAGCTGCCCGGATGACCGAGGAATCTGCGGTGCGTGTTACCGGCCTGATCAGCGCGCCCTGCGCCGTTGGCTTGGCTGTGCTGGCAGAGCCCATCACCGGGCTTTTGGGCGGCTACACCGGCGAAAAGCTGGTGCTGGCAACCTCCCTAATGACCGTTTTGGGCGTTTGTATCGTGTTTAACGCTTTGGTGCTGCTGACCAACGCCATTATGCAGGCTCACGGACACGTGAATCTGCCGGTGATCAATATGTTCATCGGTGGCGCGGTGAAGCTGATCGCCGTATTTATCCTTGCCGGCAACCCCAACATTGGCATTTTGGGCACGCCCATTGGAAGCTTGCTTTGCTATTTGTGCATCACCGTGCTGAACCTTGGCACAATGCGTCGGGTCCTGCCGGAAGCGCCGGCAATCGTGCGCAATATGCTGCGTTCCATCTTCTCCGCCATTTTTATGGGCGTGGCGGTATTCGGCACCTGGTACGGCATCACCGCCTTGCTGGGTAGCGTAAGCCGGATCATCGCCTGCGGCGTACCCATCGTCGTCGGCGTGGCAGTCTATGCCGTGGCCGTCATCAAACTGAAGGCCATCACCAGAGAGGATTGCCTGCTGCTGCCCAAGGGCGAGAAGATCGCCAAATTCCTGCATCTATGATTCGCCATTGGCGGTTCATATAAATTTGTTAGCAAAACCACAATATATAAAAAAAGGAGAAAAAACACAATGAAAAAGACCGAACTGATCACCGCAATCGCAGAGGCTACCGGCCTCACCAAGAAGGACGCAGAGTGCGCTCTGAACGCTACCGTCGCTGAGATCACCAAGGCTCTGACCGCTGGCGATCGCGTCCAGCTGAATGGCCTGGGCATCTTCGAGACCAAGAAGCGTGAAGCTCGCACCGGCCGTAACCCCATCACCGGCGAGACCATCACCATCGCTGCTGCTACCCTGCCCAGCTTCAAGGCTAGCAAGACTCTGAAGGACGCTGTCAACAAGTAAGATGCGTCTGGACAAGTACTTGAAGGTTTCCCGCTTGATCAAACGCCGCACCATCGCCAACGAAGCCTGCGACAACGGCCGTATCAGTGTGAACGGCAGAGTCGTCAAGGCCAGTTATGATGTGAAGGTGGGCGATCGGCTGGAGATCAGCATGGGTCCGCGCACCGTAGCCGTGGAGGTTTTGCAGATTTCTGAAACAGTCCGCAAAGACGACGCGGCGGCAATGTACAAAGAGATATAAAAAATATGGGAGGCCTGGCCTCCCATATTTTTTTATTTCAACAGCAATTTGACAAGCCTTCCCCTGGGGGAAGGTGGACTCGCGACAGCGAGGACGGATGAGGGCATAACCGCGGCAACGCCGCGGTATATCTTTTAGTCCTATTATCCCCCTCATCAGTCAGAAATCAAAGATTTCTGACAGCTTCTCCCAGGAGAAGCCTTTTTTCTAATTCTTTACCCTGTCGTATAGCTTTTTCAGCAGGTTTCGCAATGGTGCGAACAGCAAGGCGGCGATGACGAAATTGCCGGCGCAGTGCAGCAGGTCAAACCAAATGCCGCTGACCCATTTTGCTGCAGCGTAGGAAAATCCGCCGATGAAAATATCCGTGATGCCGCACAGCACGCCGAACAGCAGACCAAATGTGCCGGACAGGATCGCCCAGCCCAAGGGCTCTTGCATCTTGCGCAGCAGCAGCGCGCAGATCAGCAGCACTGCCCAGACATACAAATAGTACACATTCCACACATTGATGCCGTAGAACAGGATCTCCATCGTCACATACAGATATGTGGGGTACAGCGCCTTCCAGCCAAAGGTTACGGCGAAGAGTATGACCATCAGGCTCACCGGCTCGATATTGGGCAGACTGCTCATCACAAATTTTGCCGCGAAGGTCAGCGCTCCCAGCACGCCGAACAGCACGATCTCAAATGTGGTCAGATTGATCTTCTTCACTTTGTATATACCAGCTTAAATACATCGCCGTGGTGAATCACAGCCTCGTCCATACCGTAAGTTGCCATCTCATCGCCGATGTAGAAGCTCCAGTAGCTCTGGTCCACATTCCAATCGGCGATTTCGCCGTCGACGATGTTGTAAAGTCCCTTGCTTTCGGACTCTACGATCAAACCCTTTTCCACAAGGACAGGTCCTAAATATTCCCCGTCGGTGGTGTATTCAAAGGTCTTTTCCGTGCCGTCTGCGTGGACGACCACCACAGAAAAAGCTTTTTCGCCCGCATCTTCTGCAGGTGCTTCCGGACGGGTGGCAAACCAAATGCCCACCGCTACTGCGATCAGCGCCACAAAGGCGATCAATGCAACTAACAATTTTTTGTTCTTCATAAAAATACCTCCTAAAAAACAATATGGCTGCGGCGCCAATACTAGCGCCGCAGCCGTTTTTCTGCGACAAAAACGCACCCCCTCGTATCTCGCGAAGGAGAGAAAGAACCAAATGCGTAGGTCTTCTGACTTGTGATTACAGATCTGGGCTGTTCTGCGGCGGCTCTGCCTTCCCAGGGTTTCCCCCAGTGACCGACTTTCGTCATAGAGCCCGCCAGGATCACTTACAGCGGCGGTACCGTCCGGGATTTTCACCCGATTATCTTGTTCAGCGCGGGAGGTTCGTCGCCCCCAACGCCACGCAATGATTTATCAAATTGTCTTAATGATTATATCACGCCAAAAATCGGCTGTCAATCAGCAGCAGGGGAACCGACAGCAGAAAAACTGCGCCAAATAGCAAAGACACAGATTCATAAAGGGATTTCCGCCCATACGGAAGCCCCGGAAGTTGCCTGCCTGACGGCGATAAGCCGCGCCGCCATTTTCGATATCCTCCAAGGTCTGCAGATATTCCATATTGCCCGGCTCCATACTCACCGCCTTGCGGATATGCTCCAGCGCGGTTACCTGATTGCCCAAGCCGTCATTTGCCAGGGCGCTGAGATAGTACCACCGGGCGTCCCGGGGCGTGGCATTTTCCAGCACATTCAGCGCTTCCCGATAGCGGCCGTACAGAATATACTGATACGCCGACTGCTGATAGCTGCCGCCGGTATTTTGCTGCCGATAGCCGCCAAAGGGATCGTAGCCATAGCCGCCGTAGCCCTGCTGATGCTGAGTTTTTTCCGGATTTTTGATCTGCTCGTAGGCAGCATTGACCTCCTGCATCTTCTGGGCGGCCACCTTGTCGCCGGGATTCAGGTCCGGATGGTATTTTTTTGCCAGGCGGCGATAGGCCTGCTTGATCTCCTCATCGGAGGCATTGGGACTGACGCCCAGAACCTTATACGGATCGTTCATCACGGCGTTCCTCCTGCTTTTTCTGCCGAAAATGTACCCACACGCCGCTGTAAAGGATGTTGTCCAGCAACGCCTTGTCCTGTACCAGCGGCAATTTTTCAAATTCCTCGGTGCATTTTGCCATAGCCAGCACCAAATATTCCCGCCACCGCTGGGGATCTGCCTCCAGCTCCATAGCGATATAGGGATTGTAGCTTCCTTTTTTCTTGTCCTTGGGGTAATCCAACGCCGCATCCCCCAAATAGACGAACCGCCCCAAGGCCATACCCATTTTCCGCAGGGTAGGCGCCCACAGATCCTCGTGGTAGACCAGCAGCTCTCCCATCAGCGCGCCAAAACAGTTGGCAGTTTCATCGGGATTGCCGCAATTTTCCTTTTCCAGCCGGCTCAGCCTATCGATGCAGCTTTTGATAGCCTGGCATTGGCGGGGAAACCGCTCTTCAATGGCCTTGAGATTCTCACCCAACGCCCCTGCCATCAGCTTGGCTATCAGCTTTTTGTCATCGCGCCAATCGTCCAAGGCCTTGTAATAGCCCAGCGCCACATTCATATCCGCGGCGTATTCCACGTATGGGCTATCCACCCATTTTTTCATCGGGTGCAAAGCGCAGGCGTAGTTGCCGGCAGTTTCCTCCGGCTCATAAAGGCTCATTAGCAGCAGCGCCAAAAACGCCATATCATAGCGCAGGCTCAGGCGGGAGATTTGATTGGCACGGCTGCGGATCTGCCGGCAAATGCCGCAGTAAACCCCATTATAACGCAGTCGCTGCTGCTTATCCAGCTCCCGCACATTGGCAGTAACATAACCAAACAAGCTTCTCCCTCCTTCGTAAATTCATTTTTTCCGCATCAGCAGCCGATTCAGCGCGCCGCCGTAAAACAGGATCAGCAAGCAGAAATACAGCCACAGCATACTCAGCGCCACCGCGTATACCGAGCCGTAAATATTGGCATAGCTGCGGAAATAGTTCACATATACGGAAAACAGCTCCGTGAAGATCAACCAACCCAAGCTTGCCAGAATTGCGCCGGGAAAGCTGTCGGAAAAGCTGTTTTTCCGGTTGGGCAGCACCATAAACATAGCGGTAAACAGCCCCGTCTGCAAGATCAGCAGCAGGAAAAACCGCAAATTCACCACTTTGGACAGAAGCCGCCACGCCGGCGCAGTGCTTTGGGCCAGCATTTCCAGCAAACTCTCTCCAAAAACATTCAAGATCAGCGTCAGCAGCAACACGATCACCAACCCAAAGGTATACACCACGCTGATGCCCCGGGTGTACCAATAGCCCCGGTCCTCCTGGGCGTCATAAATGGCATTTAAGCCCTTCAGCACGCCGTACATACCCCGGCTTGCCGACCAAAGAGTACCCACCGCACTGATGGACACCACCGCCTGAGAGGTTTGTGCGTAGGTGTTGATGATCAGCCTTTCCGCCGTTGGCAGCAGTGCCTGGGGGATCACACCCTCCAAAAAGTACATCAGATCCTCTGCGTCCAGATCGGTATAGCGCAAAATGCTCAGAAGAAGAACCAGCGCCGGAAATATAGACACCATAATAAAGTAGCCTGCATTGGCAGCGTGGCCGGGAATGTTCATTTTTTGAATCTGCCGGAAGTGGGCTGCGGTTTTCCCGATAATTCCGCCTTTTGGAAGCTCCATACCGTCCCTCCTTCTGCATAGTGTATGCGCATCTGTGGCAAAAAACGCCTGCTGGCTTTGGACAGCAGGCGTGTTTATTGCTTATTCCGCAGAGATCAGATAGTAGTAGACCGGCTGACCGCCGCAAAGCAGATTCACATCTGCATCCGGGCAAATTTCAGCAAACAGATCTGCCGTCTTTTGTGCCTGTTCCTCGGTGATGTCGGCACCGTAATAGATGGTAATATAGGTCTTGCCGTCGGCGTTGACTCTTTCTGCCAAGCCCTTCAGCAGCTCCTCCAGATCCTTGCCTGTGCCGAACAGAGAGCCGCCATGCATAGCCAGGTAATCACCCTCTTTGATGAGGAAGCCGTCGAAATCGGAATCCCGGGCGGCATAGGTGATCTGCATCGTATCCACCGTGCTCAGAGATTCGGTCATCGCCTCTACATTTTCCTCATTGGTGCCCTCGGGATTGAAGTTCAGCATTGCGGTAACGCCCTGGGGAATGGTCTTGCTGGGGATCACCACAACATTCTTTTCTGTCAGGGCGTCCACCTGCTGGGCAGCCATAATGATGTTCTTATTGTTGGGCAGCACATAGACAGTTTCGGCAGGAACGGTATTGACCACTTCCAAAATGTCCTGGGTGCTGGGGTTCATGGTCTGACCGCCGGAGATCAATCCGTCCACGCCCAGATCCTTGAACACCTCGCCAATGCCGTCGCCAACACAGACGGAAACCACGCCAAAGGGCTTCTCCGGAGCTGCGATAGCGGGAGCCTTTTCTGTCTCCTCAACCACCTTCTCGGTGTGCTGCAGGCGCATATTCTCGATCTTTACGGTTACGAAAGAGCCGTAGTCCATTGCCTCGTGGAGGGCCTTGCCGGGATCATTGGTGTGGACGTGGACCTTGATGATCTCATCGTCGTCCACCAGTACCAGGCTGTCGCCCAGGCTGGACAGGAATTCTCTCAGCTTTTCGGGATCCAGCTTGTTCTCCCGGGAGATGATAAACTCGGTGCAGTAGGTGAAGGTGATGTCCTCGGTGTTGAAGTCGGAGAAATCCGCAGCTTCCTTCACATCGGCAGAAGCGGTTTCGCTAACCACCAGCATTTCGCCCTGCAGGGCAGACATCATTGCCTCCAGCGCCACCAGCCAGCCCTTACCGCCGGCATCCACAACGCCTGCCTTCTTCAAAACAGGGTTCTGATTGACGGTGTTGGCCAATGCCACCTTTGCCTCGGCAATGGCAGCCTCGTGGACAGCTTCTACATTGTTGTTCTTCTTGGCAACCTGCTTTGCCTTGGCTGCTGCCAGGCGGGCAACGGTCAAAATCGTGCCCTCAGCAGGCTTCATAACTGCCTTATACGCAGCATCTACGCCCTCCTGCAGAGCAGCCGCCCACAGAATACCGTCGCAGATTTCCACGCCCTTCAGCTTTCTGGAAATACCCCGGAACAGCAGGGACAGAATGACGCCGGAGTTGCCGCGGGCGCCACGAAGCATAGCGGAAGCGGCGGTGGCAGCTGCCTTTTCCAAGGTAGGGTCCTCGGTCTTGCGCAGGTCTGCCGCAGCGGCATTGATGGTCATAGACATATTGGTACCGGTATCGCCGTCGGGCACCGGGAACACATTCAATTCATTCAGAGCCTGTTTGTTGATCTCGATGCCGGCAGCTGCGTTGATGATCAGCTGGCGAAGATCGGCTCCATTGATAGTTTGTTTCAATGTTGTTTCCTCCAAATCAGCCGATCATCATCGAGTCGACATACACATTCACAGAACGAACCTGAGTACCGGTGCACTTGGTAACCACATAACGTACCTCAGAGATAATGGACGCGCCAACAGCGTTCAGATTCACGCCGTTGTCCACCATAATGTGCAGGTCGATAGAAATGGTATCGTCCTCGTGGAACTCCACGCGAACGCCCTTGGACATAGATTCCTTGCGCAGCAGGTGGTAAACGCCGTCGCTGAGAGAGCGGGCTGCCATACCCTTAACGCCAAAGCAGTTGGCTGCGGCAGTGCCGGCAATATCGGTATAAACATTGGTGCTGACATTGACAGAACCGTTTTCATTGTTGCGAGAAATCATAAATCAGTACCTCCTAATGAAATGTCAGTTTTTATCAAACCATGCTGTCTTCCCAGCAGGAAGGCGCGGTCAGGCCCATCATCTTCACCACAGTGGGCGCCACATTGGCAAGGCCGTATGCGCCGTCCTTGACTGTCCAGGCGCGATCCTTGTCGTAGATAATGAAGGGAACGGGATTCAGAGAGTGGGCAGTGCGGACAGAGGTCTTGCCCTTCTTGGTTTCGGTCATCTGATCGGCGTTGCCGTGGTCAGCGGTGATCAGCACGGTGTAGCCGTACTTGTCAGCAGCCTCGAGGATTGCCTTCAGGCCGTTGTCCACGCACTCCATTGCGTAAACGACTGCATCCATCACGCCGGTATGACCAACCATATCGCCGTTGGGGAAGTTGCAGCGCAGGAACTGGAACTTGCCGGAAGCCATAGCGGAAACCATCTTCTCGGTGATCTCCTTGGACTTCATAGCAGGTGCCTGCTCGAAGGGGATCACGTCGGAGGGGATCTCTTCGTAGACCTCCAGGTTCTCGTCTACCTTGCCGGAGCGGTTGCCGTTCCAGAAATAGGTTACGTGGCCGTACTTCTGGGTCTCGGAAACTGCATACTCGGTAACACCGGCAGCGCACAGCACCTCGGTCAAGGTGTTGGTGATGACGGGAGGCTGCAGCAGATAGTTTTCGGGAATGTTCAGGTCTGCGTCGTACTGCAGCATACCGGCAAACTGTACGCCGGTGTAGTCGCCGCGGTCAAACTTATCAAAATCCTTGCGGTCAAATGCCAGGGAAATTTCCTGGGCGCGGTCGCCGCGGAAGTTGAACAAAATCACGCTGTCGCCATTGGCGATGGGAGCAATGGGTGCGCCATCACGGGCGATGACGAAGGCAGGCAGATCCTGGTCGATGCAGCCGGTCTCAGCCCGGTAGGTCTCAATAGCCTCAGCGGCGGATGCGAAGGTGCGGCCCTGGGCCTGCACATGGGTGCGCCAGCCCTTTTCCACCATGCCCCAGTTGGCTTCGTACCGGTCCATGGTAACCTGCATACGGCCGCCGCCGGAAGCGATGGCATAGTCGCAGCCGTCGGTAGACAGCTCCGCCAGAACGTCCTCCAGCATACCCACATACTCCAGCGCGGAGGTAGCAGGCACATCACGGCCGTCCAGCAGAATGTGGCAGTAAGCCTTCTTCACGCCCTCAGCCTTGGCCTGCCGCAGCAGAGCGATCAGGTGATGAATGTTGGAGTGGACATTGCCGTCAGACAGCAGGCCCAGGAAATGCAGAGCGTGGCCGTCTGCATTGGCGATCAGAGCCTTCCAGGTAGCGGAGGCGTACAGCGCGCCGTTTTCGATGCTCTCGCCCACCAGCTTTGCGCCCTGGGAATATACCTGACCGCAGCCCAGCGCATTGTGTCCGACCTCGGAGTTGCCCATATCCTCATCGGAGGGCAGACCGACAGCGGTGCCGTGAGCCTTCAGGTATGTATGGGGGCAGGTAGCCAGCAGATTATCCAGCGTAGGCGTCTTGGCAACCACAACAGCATCGCCGCTGCCGCCGTCGCCCTTGCCAACGCCGTCCATAATTACAAGTACAATGGGTTTTTCCATATCTTTATTCCTCCAAAACGGTAAATTGCAAATTATCAGTCATACTATTTTACATCATTTCGGGCAATTTTACAAGTGTTTTTTATTAGCACGAAAAGAGCCACCAAAAAAGTCCCCTCTGACGAGGGGGCTGCACTAAAGCCTTCTCCTGGGAGAAGGTGTCCGAACACAGTGAGGACGGATGAGGGCAATCCCCGCGGCATTTGCCGCGGCAAAACTTTTTGTGCTATTATTCCCCTCATCAGTCAAAAATCAAAGATTTTTGCCAGCTTCCCCCAGGGGAAGCCTTTTGTTAATTCATCGTGCCTTCGGCGCGTTGGAACAGCTCGCCGATGCGCTGGCGCAGAGCGATACCCTCCGGGGTATCTGCCGCGCCCTCGGTGTCGATCCACTTGGCGGAGGCATTTTGGGCATCTTTCAAGGTTTGCAGATCCATACTCAAATTCGCCACACGGAATGTGGGCAGACCGGACTGCCGGGAGCCGAAGAAATCGCCGGGACCCCGGAGCTTCAGATCCTCTTCCGCAATACGGAAGCCGTCGGTGGTCTTGCACAGCGCCTTCAGCCGTCCCAAGGTATCGGGATTGCGGTTTTGGGAGGTCAGAATGCAGTAGCTTTTCGCGCCGCCGCGACCGACACGGCCCCGAAGCTGATGCAGCTGGGAAAGACCAAACCGGTCCGCATCCTCAATGACCATCAGCGTGGCGTTGGGCACATCCACACCCACCTCGATGACCGTGGTGGCCACCAAAACATCCGCCTCTCCCCGGGCAAAGGACGCCATCGCCGCCTCTTTTTCCTGGGACTTCATCTGTCCGTGGATCAGGGCGATACGCAGATCGGGGAACACGGTCTGCTGCAGGGTTTCCGCCCATACCGTTGCCGCCTTAATGGAAAGCTCCTCGCTTTCCTCCACCGCCGGGCATACCACAAAGCACTGATGCTTCTCCTGTACCTGTTTGCGGATAAAGGCGTTGATCCGGGCGCGATAGGATTCGTTCACCAAAAAGGTTTCCACCGGCTGCCGTCCCGGAGGCAATTCGTTAATAATGGACACCTCCAGATCGCCGTACATCAAAAGCGCCAGCGTCCGGGGAATGGGGGTTGCAGACATTACCAGCAGATGGGGATCTTGTCCCTTGGCGGACAGCTTTGCCCGCTGGGCAACGCCAAAGCGGTGCTGCTCGTCGGTGATGACCAGCCCCAAATCGTGAAATACGGTGGCTTCCGACAGCAGGGCGTGAGTACCTACCGCCAGCTGGATATCTCCGGCTGCGATTGCCTCCCGGACTTCCCGCTTCTGCTTGACGGTCATAGAGCCGGTCAGCAGCCCCACATTCACGCCCAGCGGCGCGAACAATTTATTTAAGGAATGATAGTGCTGCTCCGCCAAAATCTCCGTAGGCGCCATCATTGCCGCCTGGCGTCCGTTTTTCACAGTGCAATAGGCGGCAGCCGCGGCGATCATGGTCTTGCCGCTGCCCACATCGCCCTGCACCAAGCGGTTCATCGTTGCACCGCTGCCAAGATCCGCTAAAATCTCGTCGATTGCCCGTTGCTGGGCAACCGTCAAAGTAAAGGGCAGGCTGTCATAAAAGGGCTTTAGCTCCAAATTTTCATAGGGTTTGGTCTTTTTCTGTGCCCTTTGCGCCCGAATCAGAGAAAGTCCTGCGGAAAACACGAAAAACTCCTCGAAGATCAGCCGTTTTTTCGCCAACTCCGCCTCTGCCATCGACTGAGGCTCGTGAATGGCGTAATACGCCCGGTCGGCAGACAAAATGCCATACTCCTGCCGCACCGATTCCGGCAAGATCTCCGCCGGAGGATCACAAAGACTCAGCGCCTGCCGTACCGCTTTCAGCATCGCGGCGTTGGAAAGGCCTGCGGTCAGCGGATAGATGGGCAGCACCCGACGGGTGGCAACAGGCTGGGAATCCAGGGTTTCAAACACCGGGTTGGTCATACTGTAGCCGATGAAATCTCCGGAAACCGCGCCGTAGAAAATATACTCCTGGCCGTAGTGCAGCTGCTCTGCGGCGAATTTGTTGTTGAAAAAGGTTACATTCAGCCGGGCAGTATGATCGGCGATCTGCACCCGGGTAATGTCCAAGCCCTTGCGGATATGGGCGGTACGGGGGGTGTTCATCACCACCGCCTTGAAGCAGGCAGGCACTGAAGCCTCCAGCTTGTCGATGGTGGTCAGGTGGGTGCGATCCTCATAGCCCCGGGGAAAATGGCAGATCAGATCCTGCAGGGTAAAGATATTCAGTTGGGCAAACCGCTTTGCCATCGTAGGACCTACGCCCTTCAAGATGGTTACGGGATCTTGTAGCCTTGCCATTTTCTCGCCTCCTTTTGAAATGAGTATAGCACGGTTTTGCCGATTTGGCAATTAGGCATAGAGGGCAAACGTGCCAATACCTTCCCCCGGGGGGAAGGTGTCAAAAATCTTTGATTTTTGACGGAAGAGGAATGCGGGCAGGAATCTTAGACTAGGCATAATTTTAAGGCTTATGCTACATTCCGCTGCACGCCATTCCACTCCCGGCACGGCTTACGCCGTGCCACCCTCTCCCCGGGAGAGGGTTTGCGCATATAATGAAAAAACTCCCTCCAAGTCAAACTCGGAAGGAGATATTTTCAGAGAAATCAGGCCAGCTTGTTCAGCTTCAAGGTCATGCTGCTCTTCTTACGGGCAGCGTTATTCTTGTGCAGAAGACCCTTAGTAACAGCCTGGTCAACAGACTTAACAGCAACCTTGTAAGCAGCCTCAGCGGTAGCCTTGTCGCCACCGACCAGAGCAGCCTCGAACTTCTTCAGGTTGGTCTTCAGCTCGGACTTATCAGCCTTGTTCTTCTCATAAGCAACTTTGGAGCGAATGACATCCTTCTTGGAGGACTTAATGTTGGGCATGGTTACACCTCCTATTCCCAAACGTATTCATACAGATACACATTATAACGCGCATATTTCATAAAATCAATCCCTTTTTGAAAAAATTTTTACGAAACAGCCACTTTTTGCCTTCAAATATCTTGTCAAGCAACAATTTTGTCATCATTTTTACCCCCTTGGCAAAATCACAAGGGGCGAAAAAGTGGGGACTTTGTCGGTTGGTGTCGAATATTCTTATGTCAACTGAACTGTATGAAAATTCCGGTTATTTTGAAAACGCATCCTGTGGATAAACCTGTGGATATTGTGGAAAAGTTCGTCTTTTCCACATCAACACCCGGATTTGCCCACTCTTTGCCCCCTATTTCTAGGTGTTAATTTTGCCGTTATGCAGCCGGAAATATCCCATAAATCGTGTTACGGAAACAGCATTTCGCGGCCATAATTTTGGGGTTTTTGATGAAAAAGTTGGGTTTCGGAGCGCCGTTGACGGTGTTTGTCAGCCCTTTTCCAAATTCCTCCAAAAAACTTTGTGAAAACTGACAAATCTGTAGCTTGTATCTTCTTCCGGGAAATGGACATACTGGTAATACCCTTTTTCACAGGAGGACGAAAATGCAGGGAAAAGTAGAGATCTGCGGCGTCAATACCGCAAATTTGAGAACTTTGTCCCCCGCGCAAATGGACGACCTGCTCATAAAAGCCAAGGCAGGCGACAAAAATGCCCGTCAGGCGTTGATCGAAGGCAATCTCCGGCTGGTTTTGTCTGTCATTCAGCGATTTGACAAGCGGGGCGAAAGCCCCGATGACCTGTTTCAGGTGGGCTGTATCGGTCTTATCAAAGCAATTTCCAATTTCGATCCAACAAAAAATGTCCGTTTCAGTACCTACGGCGTGCCTATGATCGCCGGAGAGGTGCGCAGGTATCTGCGGGACAACAGCGCCATCCGTGTCAGCCGCTCTATTCGCGATGTTGCCTATCGGGTGCTGCAATGCAAGGAGAATATGCTGCTGCAGCTGGGCAGAGAGCCTACTCTGGAGGAGATCTCCAGGGAGCTGGATCTGCCGGTAGAGGGTATCAGCGAAGCGCTGGACGCCGTGTGCGCCCCGGTAAGCCTTCACGATCCCATATACCCCGACGGCGGTGATCCGCTGACGGTGATGGATCAGGTGTCCGATCACAAGAATACCGAGCTGCACTGGATGGAGCATATCACGCTGCGTTCTGCCTTCGGCAAACTTGGACAGCGGGAAAAGCAGATCCTGTCCCTGCGGTTTTACGACGGCAAAACCCAAATGGAGGTGGCAGGCTCCCTGGGCATTTCTCAAGCTCAGGTGTCCCGGCTGGAAAAAAGCGCCATCAGCGCAATGCGGAAAAGCGTGAGTATTTCTTGAGCGCAACAAAGGCCCCCTTGTGCAAAGGGGGCTGTCGAGCGTATGCGAGACTGGGGGATTGTTACAACCCCTCCGTCAAAAATCAGAGATTTTTGACACCTCCCCTTGCACAGGGGAGGCTTTGACAAACCCCCGGGGCGGTTGCCTCCGGGGGTTTTGTTATTATCTATGCAGAGCCTTCCGCAGAACGGGAGTGATCAGCAGCGCCAAAGTACCGCCAGCCAAAGCCGTGAACAGCTGCGGCCAAGCAAACATCGTCGGCAGCATCTTCAGCATAGGCGGCGCCAGCACCACGATGTCGCCCAGCTTCTTGCCCAGCAAAGAGCCGGATGCCACACCGCAGATGACCTTGACCACCAGGATATACAGCACGCCGAACTTGGTTACGGCAGCTGCAGCCAGCGCCACAGGCTGACGCCAAACGGGCTTGAAGGTCTTGCCAACGATCAGCTTCAGCAGCACCACGAAGCACACATTGCCCACCATAATGGGCGCAACGGTGATAAAGTTGGGCGCAATACCAAATGCAAATGCGCAGACGGGGGAAATCACCGCCACGGTGATACCGCTGCTCATACCTACCATCAGTACCGTTACTGCCAGAACAGCGTTGACGCAAGTGCCGGTAACCAGCTGCTTGGTCATCTGCTCGGGAATAAAGGAGCCAACCCACTGCAGGCAAATCAGCAGTGCCAGCATAACGGCAGTTTCTGTGATCCATCTAATTTTCTTGTTCATTGTTCGTTACCTCTTTTCTTTAATTGACAATCCCGGAATAGGCTGTTTTTACGCTGACACCGGGAAGTCCACCGATCTTGCCTGCCAAGGCGGAGATGGTGTTCTGAGGCGCATCCAGGGCAATAGAGATAATGCTGATACCTCTTTTGCGGTAAGGAATGCCCATACGGCCAATGATATACTCTCCGTGATCGTGAAGAAGGGCGTTGATCTTCTCAACGGAATCTCCATTTTCTACGATGATGCTCATAACCGCCACTCTTGTTTCCATAGTGTTCCTCCATAAAAAGTTGCCGCACCGGGATCGGTGCGGCAACAGTAAATTACCCAATACGGGCGTAGTAACCATTATTCGCACCTTTCACGCAGCCTAAGCTTAATGTCAGGTTGTTTTAATAATTAGTCGTTGAAGCCCTCGCGTGCTGCATAAGTGGTGTGCAGCAGCTCGTGTGCCTTGTGAGAGTTGGGCTTGCCCAGGAACTCGTCGTACAGAGCCTTGATCTGAGGGTTGTTGTGGGACTGACGGATGGTCTGTGCCTCGTCCTCGGAGTACAGCGCAGCTGCTCTCTTCTGGATGTAGGTGTCCATAATGTCGTCATCCTCGTTGGGCAGGAATACATCGCGGACATAGGGCTGACCGCCACCGTTGATACAACCGCCGGGGCAACCCATGATCTCGATGAAGTGGTAGGGGGACTTACCTGCGCGGATGTCGTCCAGCAGGACCTTTGCGCTTCTCATACCGTTGGCAACTGCAACCTTAACGGTGGTGCCATTGATATCGATAGCAGCCTCGCGAACGCCTTCCAGACCACGAACCTCGGTAAATGCGATCTTGTCGTACTCCTTGCCGGTCAGCACGAAGTAAACGGTACGCAGAGCAGCTTCCATAACGCCGCCGGTAACACCGAAGATAACGCCTGCGCCGCTGTAGTCGTGAACGATATCGGTATCGAAATCTTCATCGGGCAGCTTTGCAAAGTTGATGCCTGCGCGGCGGATCAGACGGCCCAGCTCACGGGTGGTCAGAACAGCGTCAACATCCATAAGACCATTGGTGGTCAGCTGGGGACGCTCCTTCTCGAACTTCTTGCAGGAGCAGGGCATAATGGAAACAACATACATATCCTCGGGCTTCACGCCGATCTTCTCAGCATAGTAAGTCTTGAGGATAGCGCCGAACATCTCGTGGGGGGACTTGCAGGAGGACAGATGTCCCAGCAGGTCGCCGTAGTTGTACTCAGCGTAGTTCACCCAACCGGGGGAGCAGGAAGTGATCATAGGCAGCTTGCCGCCGTTCTGAATACGGCTCAGCAGCTCGGTGCCCTCTTCCATAATGGTCAGGTCAGCAGCGAAGTTGGTGTCGAACACCTTCTTGAAGCCCAGGCGGCGCAGAGCAGCCACCATCTTGCCGGTAACGGGAGTACCGATCTTCATACCGAACTCTTCGCCCAGAGCAGCGCGGACAGCAGGAGCGGTCTGCACCACAACATACTTGCCAGCCTTGATAGCGGCATCGACGCGGGCGATCTCGGTCTTTTCCATCAGTGCGCCGGTGGGGCACACATTGATGCACTGACCGCACATAATGCAGGGGGAGTTGATGAAGCTTCTGTTCTCAGCGGGAGCAACGATGGTGCGGAAGCCGCGGTTCTCGAAGCCCAGGATGCCCATATCATCGCCGTGAGCAGCCTTGCAGCGAGCAACGCAGCGGCCGCACAGGATGCACTTGGAGGTATCGCGAACGATGGTGGGAGTCAGCTCATCATAAGTGGTGGGAGTCTTGCTGCCCTGGTACTTGCCCTCGCGAGCGCCGGTAACTCTTGCTACGTGCAGCAGCTCACAGTTGCCGTTCTTCTCGCACTGCTGGCAGTTGACATTGTGGTTGGACAGCAGCAGCTCAACAGATGCCCGACGGGCTTCGGAAGCCTTGGGGCTGGAGATGATGATCTCCATGCCCTCGTTGACGGGGTAAACACAGGAAGCCACCAGGCCTCTTGCGCCGACCACCTCAACCAGACATGCACGGCAGGAGCCGTTGGAGCACTCGCCGTGGTTGAATGCGCACAGGGAAGGGATCTCGTAGCCGCACTTCTTAGCAGCTTCCAGAATGGTCAGACCCGCTTCTACCTGATAGGGGACACCTTCAATTTTAATATTAACCATAGCCATTTTCGATTCCCCTCCTATTACTTCTTAATGATTGCCTTGAACTTACAGGTAGCGATACAAGCGCCGCACTTGACGCACTTGTCGGCCTCGATCTGGTAAGCAGGCAGCTTCTTGCCGGGGGCAGTGTAATCGGTCTTGACGATGCAGTTAGCGGGGCAAGCCTTAGCGCAGACGCCGCAGCCGAAGCACTTGTCCTGGATAATGGTGTACTGCATCAGGTTCTTACAAACCTTAGCGGGGCAGGTCTTGTCCACGATGTGGGCAATGTACTCGTCCCGGAAATGAGTCAGAGTAGAAACGACGGGGTTAGCAGCGGTCTGGCCCAGAGCGCACAGGGAGTTTGCCTTAACGATGGCACTCAGCTCGTCCAGCTCTTCCAGATCCTTCATAGTGCCGTTGCCCTCGGTGATCCGAGTCAGGATCTCCAGCATACGCTTGGTGCCGATACGGCAGGGGGAGCACTTACCGCAAGATTCGTCGTAGATGAACTCCATATAGAACTTAGCCACGTCGACCATACAGTTGTCTTCGTCCATAACGATGGCGCCGCCGGAGCCCATCATAGAGCCCTTAGCAACCAGGTTATCAAAGTCGATGGGCTCGTCCAGATGCTCTGCAGTCAAGCAGCCGCCGGAAGGACCGCCGGTCTGGATCGCCTTGAACTTCTTGCCGTCGGGAATGCCGCCGCCGATGTCATAGATCAGCTCCCGCAGAGTAGTACCCATAGGGATCTCCACCAGACCGACGTTGTTGACCTTGCCGCCCAGAGCGAACACCTTGGTGCCCTTGGACTTCTCTGTGCCGCAGGAAGCAAAGTCAGCTGCGCCTTCGCGCAGGATGTAAGGAATGCAAGCCAGTGTTTCGACGTTGTTAACGACAGTGGGCTTGCCCCACAGGCCCTTAACAGCGGGGAAGGGAGGACGGGGACGGGGCATACCGCGCTTACCCTCGATGGAGTTCAGCAGAGCGGTTTCCTCACCGCAGACGAATGCGCCTGCGCCCAGACGGATATGTGCCTGGAAGCTGAAGTCGGTGCCCATAATGTTCTTGCCCAGCACGCCAGCCTCGTTCATCTGATCGATGGCGTTCTGCAGACGCTTAACAGCGATGGGGTACTCAGCACGGACATAGAAATAACCCTCGGATGCGCCAATGGCGTAACCGGCGATCATCATACCTTCGATAACCGCATAGGGGTTGCCTTCCAAAATGGAACGGTCCATAAATGCGCCGGGGTCGCCCTCGTCGCCGTTACAGACAACATACTTCTGATCTGCGGCAGAGCCCAGAGCGAACTGCCACTTTCTGCCGGTGGGGAAGCCGCCGCCGCCACGACCGCGCAGACCGGAGGCCAGAACCTCGTCGATAACTTCCTGAGGCTGCATGGTCAGAGCCTTCTTCAAACCCTGGAATGCGCCGTAGCCCATAGCCTCTTCGATGCTTTCGGGGTTGATAACACCGCCGCCGTGCAGAGCAACACGCTTCTGCTTCTTGTAGAAGGTGATGTCATCCTGCTTGGTAACCTTTTCATTGGTGGTGGGATCGACGTACAGCAAACGCTCTACGATCTCGCCGCCCAAAACGTCCTTCTGGAAGATCTCGTCCACATCGTCCAGGGTAACCAGACGGTACAGCGTATCCTCGGGGAAGATCTTAACGAAGGGACCCTGAGAGCAGAAGCCAAAGCAGCCGACAACATTGACGGTAACCTTGTCTTCCAGATGATGCTCAGCGATCAGCTTTTCAAAAGCCTTCTCGATCTCCAAAGAGTTGGAGGAGATACAGCCGGTACCACCGCACAGCAGCAGAGCGCGCTTGCCGTTGGTGCCGTCCAGCTTAGCGGTCAGAGCTTCGGTGCAGCTACAGACCTTAGCGTCCAATTCAGCAAAATTTTTCATTAGTTTGCACCTCCCATAGCGCGATATTCCGCAACAACGCCGGGAACCTCGTCCACAGCCATCTTGGGATAAACCTTGCCGTTAATGGTAACAGCAGGAGCGATACCACAAGCGCCGATGCAACGCAGTGCATCCAGGGTGAACAGACCATCTGCTGTGGTCTCGCCGGGCTTGATGCCCAGGATCTCGGAGAACTTGTCAACGATCTGCTGCGCACCCTTGACATAGCAAGCGGTACCCAGGCAGACGCCGATGACGTACTTGCCCTTGGGCTCCAGAGAGAAGAAAGAGTAGAATGTAACTACGCCGTAGATTTCCGCAACGGAAACTCCGGTCTTTTTGGAGACGATCTGCTGTACTTCCAGAGGGATGTAGCCGTACTCATTCTGGATGTCAGACAGGATCATCATCAGGGGTGTCTTTTCGCCTGCGTATCTGTCGCAGATCTCGCAGATTTTCTTGACACCTGCTTCGCTGATATGTGCCATATTTTTCCTCCTTTTAGCGTTGAAAAAATTTTGTCGACTAACATAAAATTATACATTTCCCTATTGCAAAAACCAATAAAGTTGCTATACTTTATATATAAGTAAAATTTATAGATTCCATTTTGGAGGACTTATTATGAACTACAATTACCTGCGGTATTTCTCGGTTTTGGCAGAGGTTCAGCACTACACCACCGCTGCCGCCCAGTTGGAGATCTCCCAACCGGCTCTGAGCAGCGCTATGCGCCATCTGGAAAACGAATTGGGTGTCAAATTATTTGAAAAAGTGGGGCGCAATATCCGCCTTACGGAACAGGGGCATTTTTATCAGAAAAAAGTGGAAGAATCCCTGGATATTCTGCTTGCCGCCAACCAAACGCTGATCTCCAGCCGGGATCAGGCTCCGGTGATCGTTCGCGTCGGTTTTGTTTCCGGTATGCTCAGCGGAACAGTGGCGCAGGAAATGGCGAAATATCTGCAGCAGGAAGATCGGTGCCGATTTATGCTGACAGAGGGCTCTGCCGTGGATCTTTTGGAGCTTCTGCGGCAGGAAAAATTGGATATGGCCATCGTAGACGCCTCCTCCCGGGACCGGAACCTGCATTTTCGCCACTTGGGCGAGCGGGACTTCTGCGTAGCAATGCCCAAGGATCACCCCCTGGCGCAGCAAAGCTCCCTGGCCGACAGCCAGCTTTCCGACTATCCTCAGATCGGTTTTCATCACAACCAGGACAGCTTTGAAAGATGGGCCTCCCGTCCGGATGTAAAAAGCCACTTCCTGTGCCATGTCAACACCGTATCCGCTGCATTGGATCTGGTGGATGCCAATTTGGGCGTAACTGTCATTCCCAAGGATTGCCGGATCGACCAACCGAACATTACTTATGTCCCGCTGAAAAACCGCCACCAGGCATTGTACGCCGCCATTCTCTATAACCGCTGGCTGGATCCGCCTATCTGGACCTTTGTGGACCAGGTGATCTCCGCTGTCCGGAAGGCTATGCAGTAGGATCGTGAATGTAGGGGACGGGTTTCCCGTCCCGTTTGTCATTCCGAGTGAAGCAAAGCGAAATCGAGGAATCTTCGCATCCCTTGCCGTATGTAGATCCCTCGGCTACGCTCGGGATGACAGCTGCGGCGGAAGCCGTGACGGAGGGATTGTTTTCTCGAAACATAACAATCCCCCAATCAGAAATCAAAGATTTCTGCCAGCCCCCTTTACACAAGGGGGCCTTTTGCGGGCGATCGCTGATCGCCCCTACAAGATTGAAACTGGATTGACAACGATCGGACTTCCTGTTTTTCCTCAAAGCGCTACCAATTCCACAATTTATCTGCGAAAAACGACTTTACAATGCAAAAAAGCTATGCTACAATAAACTTGATTACAAACTGTAATATTTTGGTCATCAAGGGAGGATCCATCTTGAATACCGATTTTTTAGATGTTACACAATTAGAGGAGCCGCAGCCCAGAAGAAAAACGCTTGCCGTCATCACCAGCTCTATGGCGCAAACCCAGCGGGCAGAAATGCTTTCCCTGCTGACTGTAGAACTGGCTGACAGAGGCTGGGATGTTACCATCATCACCCACAATCGCCAGGGCTTCTTTGACTATCTGGTAGACGAGCGGGCCCACCGTTTTTCTATGGACAAGGCCTATCACAAAGATTCCGAGCGCCGTGTGATCCTGACAAAATTTGTGGAGGATCACCCGGAAATTGACCATTATCTTTTCTGGGAGCCCAGAATGAAGACCTTTGCCAGCGACTTCAATGTGATTCATCGTTTGCAAAAGCATAGTTTCCTTTATTTCAAAGATTGCATCAACGAGGCCTTTACCTGCACCAGCGCCAAGCGTACCGTTGTATCCCGCGCCACCTGCTGTGATGCTGCCATTTCCGGTTTCCCTCTGGATCATCTGATCTACAACACCACCTATATTCCCTATCTGCACCCCTATTCCGACAAGGACTTTCTGCCTGTGGAAGTTGGCGGAAACGAACTGCTTCTGCTGACCTCCGGTTTCTCTTTGCGGACTGAGGTGGTGCTGCGCAACTTTGAGTCGCTTTTGGAAACCGACGAGGCTTTTCAGGACAAGGTCCTGCGTGTCGTTCCCTTCAATAAGAAGTTGGGCAAAAAGGGCACAATGCTGATGCGTGCGCTTGCCATGGTATATCCCGAGAATTTCATTTTGGAGCCTTTCTGCGCCAAGCCCCACAAGATCCTGGAAGGCTGTGCCGGCGCCATCATCGTGGACAACGAGCAGGAATATCCCAAGATCCTCTCTGTTGCCATCGCAAAAGGCTTGCCTACCTTATTTGTCAAAGCTTATCCCGACTACGAAACAGAGCAGATCAACAAGGGCTTCCGGATCTGCAATTCCGACGACAAGGATACCTTGCAGGCTGAGATCAAGCGTTTCTTTGATCCTGCTGCTCAACAGGGCATATCGGAAAAGATTCGCCAGGCTGTCAATGCCGATGCAAGAAAAGAGCTGGGCGATCGTTGGGAAGCTGTCCTTTTGGGCAACGAAATTCCCGCCCATCCTTACGAAACCGCTCCGGCCTCTATGGTCAGTGCGCTGGGCTATGTTAAGCACCTGAGCAACTACTGGATGAACAAATTCAGTAAGGCCGCCAAGTATAATGGCGACAAGATCGTTAAAAAGGCGAAGGCCAAGGCCGCCGCTTCCCGTGGCAAGGGTAAGAAATATCCTCTGCTGAAGCTCAAGCATAAGATCCGCAAGACGGTGCTCAAGTGGATGCAGGGCTACAAGCGTTGGGAGCGGAACAAGTTCCTGTACCGCAGCTATATCGACACCGATATGGCAACCCGGAAAAAGGTGCAGCTGCTGATCTTGAAGATCTTCATTGAGTTTGACCGCATCTGCAAGGCCAATAATCTTCGCTACTATATGGCCGGCGGTACACTTTTGGGCGCAGTCCGGCACAAGGGCTTCATTCCCTGGGACGATGACCTGGATGTGGTTATGCCCCGTAAGGATTACGATCAGTTCCTTAAGATCTGTCCTCCTCAGCTGCGTGAGGAATTCGTCCTCAACGCTCATGCATATCCCTACACCTTCACCCGTCTGGAAGTTCTGGGCCCCAGAACCACCGCACCTCTGCAGAGAAAGGGCAGAAACATCTTTGTGGATATTCTGCCGCTGGACTGTGTCTGTCCCGATGAGAAGAAGAAGCAAAAGCACGGCGATCGCAGCGACAAGCTGAGACTTTCTATGATGGACACCGCCAAGATGCTGGCGCCCATCGGTCGGCAGAACTGGAAGCTGGTTGTTAAGAGAGCTTTCAAAAAAGTGTTCTGCCCCTACAGCATTATGATCCGCAAGTGGACCAGAAATGCTACCAAGTACCAGTCCGACAACGCAACCCATTGGGTTTGCCTGCCCGGTGATTACGGCTACGACGGCGAAAGCTTCCCCGTAGAGTACTACGGCGATCCCGTCTATATGGAGTTCGAGGGCCTGACCGTTCCGGTTATGAACAACTGGGAGCTGTATCTGACCGCCCACTACGGCGAATATATGCTGTATCCGCCGGTATCCCAGCGCAGCCTGAAGCACAAGATCTACTCCATCGACCTGGAACGCTACGAGAATATGTCGGTTGAGGATATGGCGCAGGAGATTTCTGATGACTATTTCCAAAGCTCCGGCAAGCGCGTTTCCTTTATGAAGTAAATTTATGACAAAGAGGACCGTCTTCGGACGGTCCTCTTCTTTGTCGGCGCCCTTACCTCTGCCTTTGGGGTATGGCTTGTAGGGGACGGGTTTCCCGTCCCGTTTGTCATTGCGAGTGAAGCGAAATCGAGGAATCTTCGCAGCCATTGTTGTGCAGTAGATTCCTCGGCTACGCTCGGAATGACAGCTGCGGAGGTTGCTTGTACGAACGGGCGAGCACTGATCGCCCCTACATAAGGAAGCACCCACAAGGGAGGCTTTATGCCGCCGCGTCTAACATATTCTCAATAAAGATACCGTAGCCGGTAGTAGGATCGTTCACCAGCACATGCGTTACCGCGCCAACAAGCTTCCCGTCTTGGAGAATTGGGCTGCCCGACACGCTGATGTCAAGTAGGGGACAAAAGAAATTTGCAGAAAAATTGCGTTTTTATCCAAAAAATACACAAAAAAGGAGGTTTTTACATAGCTCAACCAGAATCCCTAAGTTGACATAGAAGAAATGTCGAAAAAACCGTATTTTAAGACTTCTCGCATTTTCGACAAATTCTGATTTCGGGGGGTGCGCAAGTGTTAATTTCTAGAATGACAAACAGCGCAAGCGGTATATCGCCGCCTGCGCTGTATAAAACGGTATCAATATTTCTTTTTCAGCACCAAGTAACAGACCCAGTAAAGAAGCACCAGAATGCTGACGGCAAAGCCTGCCGTTATTGAGAGCAGATCCTGACCCAGCAACTTGAAAACAATGGCACAGATGGCTGCGATCAAAACAAACAGATATCCGGCCCATGCCCACGCTTTGTTGCGGATAAAATGGTTGCGCTCGTCCTGTGTCTCCACATCCCATTTTTCGCGATAAGATTCGTCTTTTTTGTAGCGCAGAAACTGGATTACGCGAACTGCTCCCATAGCGATCAATGCACCGCCCATTCCGCTCCAGAAGGAATCCACAACCTCCAGCATTCCAAGAACCATCAGAACTGCGCCAAAGATTATATAGATAATATAAGCTATCATTCTTCTATCGTTTTTCATTTAAATCTCCTCCTCTTCAAAAACGAATATATCTTCAATGGTCATTCCAAAGTATTTTGCTATCTTATATGCTAGCATGATAGACGGATTATACCGTCCGTTTTCCAAAGAGCTGATAGTCTGCCGGGAAACACCCAAAGCTTTTGCCATTTCATCCTGTAAGATTCCCTGCTCTTTTCTTATGTTCTCGATTTTGTTCTTCATAAGGCACCTCCTTACCAAA
>JAZSGS010000029.1:0-61065 GCA_045532855.1 Faecousia sp. | reverse complement strand
AACCAAACGTATAATTCCAATATCGATAATCTCATTGATTCTTTCTGCCATAATATACAATTTTGTGGTTATAAAAAACGCTCCGAATGAGTGGTATATAGTGTCAGGCTTTTTCGGTATTTTATTTCTTCAATTTGGCGTTTTGAACTTTTTTGCTGATAAACAAATTGCAATGAGCAAAAAGACTTCATTTTGTTTAATCGCTTTCGGTGGAATCATTTTTTTGTTTTCTATGTTTTTTTTGTTCACATAATATATCGGCATCCTTTTTGTCAACTCAACACAAAAAATTCCGTACACGCGAGTGTGCGGAATTTTTTACTTTTTCACTTTTCACTCTTCACTTTTCACTAATTCGGCGTGTACGGATTTTTTGGAAAGTAATAGGTAAGAGTGAATAGTGAAGAAGTATTGCGGCTTCGCCGCTTTTGTGCTATAATATAATTAAAGGTCGGTGATTATATGAAGAAGTCAAGAATTGTCTTTTTGATACTTATAATATTCGGTTTAATTCTTTCGGTTGGTGGTGCTTTTCTTTGTGTGAAAGTTTTTGATTATGATAATAAGATTGAAACAACCGCAGTAATTGCTGATTTTGAGTCTTATCGAGATGACGAAGGGAGCACACGCTATAAAACTCATTTGAAATACGAGGTTGACGGTGAATCTTATAGCAATATTGTTAAAATGTATTCGTCTTCTTGGAATGTTGGAGATGAAATTGAAATTTATTATTATATTGATAATCCTCAAAACATTGGTTCAAAGCATACAGATTTAGCATTACTTGTAATACCGTGTCTTGGATTGTTATTCTTTAGCTCTGGTACAATATTAATGTTAATAACTCATAAAAAAAAGAAAAATGCTTAATTGAGTTCTTGAATCCACAAAAGCATGGTTAAACAATGATATTTATTAAGAAAATCAGGTTTTCAGACGGGTTCCATTTTGAGTATCCGTCCCAAAAATCGACATTCTTCGTAAGAAGGATGTCGATTTTTACTTTTTCATTATTCACTATTCACTCTTCACTAAATTTTGAGGTCGATTTTTGGAAAGTTATAAGATATAATGAATAGTGAATAAGTGAGGTATCCGCTTCGCGGATTGATTTTGAAGGGGAATAATTATGGGTAACAGCATATTACTTGATAAGTCTAAAGAATTTGCATTAGAAATTATTAAATTATGTAATGAAGTTAAAACTGTTAAGAAAGAATCCGTATTGACAAACCAGCTGGTTCGTTCTGGTACGAGCGTAGGAGCCAATATAAGGGAAGCTTTTTATGCCCACGGCAAGGCCGACTTCGTTGCAAAACTGCATATAGCACTTAAGGAATGTGCTGAAAGTGAATATTGGCTGGAGTTACTTCTGGAGGGTGGATATACTGATAGCAGAATAGTTTTAGAGCGCTGCATAGAAGTGAAGAAAATCTTGATTGCCTCCATTAATACAGCGAAAAGTAACAAGTAGTCTTTAATTGAGCGGCTTCACCAATTCTTGCAATCTCACAGTTTTTGTGCTATGCTAAATGCAGAGGTGTTTTTATGAAAAAGGTTATTTCTATTTTAATGGCAATGATTTCTGTTTTGCTGATCTTTTCCGGCTGTGGAGCGAAGGACGCTGAGCCGCAGGGCGATGTGCAATTTACAAAGCCGGAAAGCTATATGTCGGTGATCCGGATAACCATTAATCCGTCCTTTGATCTATATCTGGATGAAGATTTGAAAATTTTGGCGGTCGAGCCGAAAAATGAGGATGCGAAGCAGCTTCCGTTAGAATCTGTTGTTGGTAAAGAAATGCGAGTTGGCGTTAGAGAACTGCTGGGTGCGGCATATCGCCAGAGATTTTATGTTGATGGCGAGTCGGTGGCGACGCTGGACATTATTGAGGGCGAGCAAACAGTTGCCGAGGTCAACATTATCGAGTTGGCAAAGGATGCCTGCGACGATGCCATTGCCAAGGAAACGGTAAATGCCACGATGGATTCTGCGATTATGACGCGGCTTGAGCTAGAGTATTATGGTTGCGGTTGTCAGGTGTGCAGCAGCTGGAATAAATATAAATACTTGATTCCGCCATTCGTGTGGGAGAGCCGCCTTGATAATTATAAGGACAATCTAAAGACTGCGATGAAATATCATTTGGACAGTTTGGATCCAAGCAGTGCCGAGTACGAATATTTTCTTGAAGAGTATAATAAAATCGAGGATATTACGCCTACGATGGAGATGGTGATGGAACAGGCAAAGGTAGGCTACCTTAGTTCGAGTTTTGAGAACGAACATAAGGAAATCGCGATAACATACGAGATTGCGGATGAAGATAACCCGATTACCAACGGAAAAGAGCAGAAAATATCCAGAGAAGTGCCCGTAGAAGAGGCGCTTGAAGATTATCCGGAGCTTTCAGATAAAGCAGACGAATTTCAAAAAATGTATGACCTGCACCTTAGAGTTTTTATAAACGGCAAAGAGGCCAACAACTATTATCACTGTTTCGCCTATCAGTATAATGATAAATGGTATGTCAATGAAGGCCTTTGCTGGTCATATGGTTAATTGTTCATAAGAAAGCAAATTGGAAAGAAAAGACGGTTACGAAAGTAGCCGTCTTTTTTATGGGCGACCGCAAGGGTCGCCACTACGGTATGTCATTCCGACCAAGGCGAAGCCGCGTGGAGGAATCTTCGCAGAAAATAAGTGCGGTAGATCCCTCGACTCCATTTCATTCCGCTCGGGATGACAGGCACGGAGGAAGATTGCACAAGGGGGCGACCGTAGGGGCGGATGTCCACATCCGCCCGTTCAACAAAGAAAACCGCCAAGGCGAAAGCCTTGGCGGTTTTGCTATTCCCTCATCCGGTCGTGCGGTTGCACGACCACCTATGAATTAGGGTATGATTGCCCCCGGCAATCATTATTATTTTGATTCGCTGCGCGGAGCACCACCCCCAGGGGAAGGCTTTTTTATTTGCCTAGTTCGATGTTGCGCTTGTAGGCGGCGATGATGGCGTCCATCACCGTGCCGCGGAAGCCCCGCCCCTCCAGCGCCCGGACACCGGCAATGGTGCTGCCGCCGGGGGAGCAGACTGCATCCTTTAGAGTCTGGGGCGGCTGCTGGGTAACCAGCGCCATTTCTGCTGCGCCGGCTAAGGTTGCGGCGGCGTATTTCAGCGCCTTATCTCTGGGCAAGCCGCTGGCAACTGCGCCGTCGGCTATGGCCTCGATGAACATATACACGAATGCCGGTCCGCAGCCGGATACGGCGCAGGCGGCATCGATCAGCTTTTCATCCAGGGGATCCAGAGTGCCGGCGTACTGCATATCGCTGAGGAAATCCGCCAAAGTGGCATCGTCCACCAAATCATTGCGGCAGTACAGGATCACGCCCTTGCCCACGGATACCGGGGTGTTGGGCATAATGCGAATAATGGGCAGGCGGCAGCCAGCCATTATTTCGATCCTTTCGATGGTCAAGCCTGCTGCCATAGAGATCAGCAGGGGCTTGCGCTTTGCCAGGTCAGATTTCAGATCCCAGAGGACATCCGCCATCATCTGGGGCTTCACGCCCAGAAATACCCGCTGGCAGGCGACCGCCTCGGCATTCGTGCCGTGGGCGCAGCCCAGCTCGGCAGCCAGCTGTGCGGCTCTTTCTGGGCGATCGGACAGCAAAATGTCCGTCGTTTTCTTAGATAACGCCGTGGCAAGGGCGCCGCCCATATTGCCGCAGCCGATAAATCCATACTTCATAATGACCTCCTAGCGGATATGTCCGTCGCCGGTGATGATGTACTTATAACCGGTCAGCTCCATCAGACCCATAGGGCCCCGGGCGTGGAGCTTTTGGGTGGAAATGCCCATTTCGCAGCCCAAGCCGAACTCGCCGCCGTCGGTGAATCGGGTGGAGGCGTTGACATACACGGCGGCGCTGTCCACGCCGGCGGTGAAGGCGCGCTTGGCATCTTCGCTGGTGGTTACGATGGCTTCGCTATGGCCGGTGGAGTGGGCGGAAATATGAGCCACGGCCTCATCTACGCCGTCGACGCACTTGACCGCCAAAATGTAGTCCAAGAATTCGGTGTCGAAGTCCTTTTCACCTGCGGGAGTGCCGGGAATGATGGTTTGGGCGGTTTCGTCCAGCCGCAGTTCCACCCGGTCGCCCAGCTTTTGGTGGAGCATCGGCAGAAAATCCTTGGCGATGGCCTTGTCAACCAGCAGGACCTCCTCGGCGTTGCAGACGCTGGGGCGGCTGGTTTTTGCATTTTCCACGATCTTCAGTGCCATATTCAAGTCCGCAGTCTTTTCCACATACACATGGCAGATACCGGTGCCGGTGGCGATACAGGGCACGGTGGCCTGCCGCAGGCAGGCGTTGATCAGACCAGCGCCGCCCCGGGGGATCAGTAGGTCAATATAGCCGTTGGCGGTCATCAGCTCGGTGGCGCTGTTGCGGGTGGTGTCCTGCACCAAATTGACGGCATTCTTGGTGATGCCCAGGGATTCCAAACCCTTGCGCAGGGCGTTTACAATGGCGTTTGCGGAGCGGAAAGCCTCCTTGCCGCCCCGGAGGACGCAGGCGTTACCGCTCTTCAGCGCCAATGCTGCGGCGTCGCTGGTAACATTGGGACGGCTCTCGTAAATGATGGCGATGACGCCCATCGGCACGGAAACCTTGCGGATCTGCAGACCGTCGGCGCGGATATGCTCACTGAGGATATGTCCGACGGGATCGGGCAGGGCGGCAACCTCGCGAATACCCTTTGCCATACCGGCGATCCGCTCCTCGGTTAGGCGCAGGCGGTCCAGCATAACCGGGGAGATGGTGTCCTTGGCGGCGTCCATATCCGCGGCGTTGGCTGCCAAAATGTCAGCGCTGCAGGCCATCAAGGCGTCCGCCATGGCTTCCAGCGCGGCGTTTTTCTCAGCAGTGGTCAACTGCGCGATCTGTAATTTTGCCGCTTTTGCGGCGGTAAGCATTTCTTTCATTTTGATTCCCCCGAAAAAGTTGTGCCCACCGGCTTGCCGTCGATGATGTCATACAGGACGGTAGGGCGGTTGCCATTGGTGATGATCATATCGCAGCCGCAATTCAGGCAGATCTTTGCCGCCTGCAGCTTGGTGATCATACCGCCGGTGCCTAAATTGGAGCCACTGATGCCGGCAACAGACAGAATGTGATCGTCGATGACGCTAACCCGGGGGATCAGCTGAGCATCGGGATGGGTGTGGGGGTCGGCGGTGTACAGACCGTCGATGTCCGACAGCAGCACCAACAGATCGGCATTAATGCTCTCGGCTACGATGGCTGCCAGGGTGTCGTTATCACCGATAACAATTTCGTTGGTTGCTACGGTGTCATTTTCGTTGATGATGGGCATTGCGTTCAGCTCCAGCAGGCGGTTCAGGGTGTTGCTGAAGTTCTGATGCCGGGTTTCGTTTTCGGTATCGTCGCCGGTGATCAGCAGCTGGGCTACGGTGTGGTGATACTTGGAAAACAGCTTGTCGTAAATGTACATCAGCTCGCACTGACCGACAGCCGCGGCAGCCTGCTTGGAGGGAATGTCAGTGGGACGCTGATGCAGTCCCAGCTTGCTGATGCCCATACCAATGGCGCCGGAGGATACAAGGATGATTTCGTGTCCGGCGTTTTTGATGTCTGATATAACGCGGCACAGCTCTTCTACCCGGCGGATGTTCAGATGTCCGGTGGAATGAGCCAGGGTGCTGGTGCCGATTTTTACTACGATGCGCATATGTTCGCCTCCGGTGGATAAAGATGGTAACATTATATAGCAGGATGGCGGAAAAGTCAAATTTTCCGGGAAGAAAGGGCAATGAAAACCTGGGAGGGGAGGTAGAAGAGCCAGGCCAGGTTAAAGGGAGCGAAGATAATGCGGCGCAGGGTGTCGGAAATGGGCAGATAGCCGTCCGCCATCACCTGCAGACCGATGACCGTATCGCACAGCAGGAAGAATACCAGACCGATGGCGAAAAGGGGAAGTTTCTTGAATTGGGTGAAGGCCAAAATGATGTTAAAGATTAGGTTTACATAATAACAAATAGAGATCAGCGCCAGGGCATCAGTTTTGCCCCTTAATATGGCTACGGTAATAGCTTCCGCTGCAGCGATCAAGGCGATGCGGGCATACAAAAAGACTTTGCCGGGGCGGCAGGTGTGGAGCATCGCGGCGTAGCAGGTTTGCGCGCCAAGGAAGAATATCATTCCCCACAGCTGTTGCATCGGAGAGCAGACCACCAAAAAGTAGTCTGCGCATAGGGTGAATGCCAGACCGGCTACGATGAACTTGTTTTTCCAATGGAATATCGCATACAAAAAGCAAAGGACGATGGCAGCATAGGAGGTTGCGGTGAGTAATGTGCCGCCGGCGGTGAGAATGAAGTAGTATAGGACGCAGGAAACGGCAAGAAAAATGCCGGTCAACACTGCGTGGATTGTTTTTGACATAATAGTTTCTCCTAAAAACATAGAAATCACTTTAACAATGTGAAGATAAGCGGGAAGGCTTTGTTGTGGCGTTCTTATCGGCGGGGTAAGACTTACTTAAATGGCTCTAGAAAAGTGAGAACTATGTGTATTTTGTCTGGGCTTGCTTAAATTCGTTCAATTTTCGCAGGGCGGAGCGGATGTTGACATTCTGTTTGATGATTTCGCCCCGTTCGTCCCGGGTTTGGAAGGTTGCCAGGATCAATTCGATGTTTTCATAGGTGAAAAGTACCGGATCAATGCCGTCAAGTGATTCCGGGGGGAACATTTTGCCCAGGTATTTGGGCGTGGTAAAGGTGTAGATCCGCGCCACATAGTCCTTGATGGTGGGATTTATCAGCTCTTTTCTGCCTTGCTCCAGAGCGGCGGAAATGTCGTTGTAATCCACCTGCTCCGGTTTCTTGTAGTGATTGTAGAAATCCCGCATTAAGTCCCGGTCGGTTTGGTAGCGGGAGGGCAAAACAGCGGGGACGGAGGGGGCTGGAGCTGCTTGGCGATTTTGCCGCTGGATCGTGTGGACGATGCGACAGAAGTGCCGGGTGATCACCTCTGCGTAGTAATATTCTGATTCGTCGCACATATTGAACAGTTTGGCGATAACATCCAAAGAGCGTTTGATGTCCTTTTCCTCCGGGGACTGGGGGGCGGCGTATTTTTGCTGCAGCAAATTGAAATCGGAACAGTACATATTATCTCTCCTTTTGAAGAAAAAGTGAGTTCTATGTTTATGCTACCACCCGGGAGGGAAATAGTCAATAGATTTTTCCGCGGAAAAAGAAAAAGCACCCCGGATGGGGTGCTTTTTGGGTAAGGGCTACAAAAAAGATATGCTCTCTAATTGTAGTATAGATTCGAACTCTACTAATGCTGGCGAAATTTTCGCCTTATGGCAAAGGTGAAACAAAGCGAATTTCTTATGCGTCAAAGGGTGTTTCACAAATCTTCAGGTGCTTTTCCTTGAACATTTGATATGTATATGATATACTTTTATCGAGGTGATTATATGGGACTGTTTTCGTTGTTTTTTAAGAAAAAACATAACCAAGATATAAAAATTACTACATCTCCTGTAATAGTAAATAAGTCTGTTCCAACATCAGAAGCATCTCCTCTTCCTAACAGTAGTAAAAGAGGAATTGCTGATGAAAATGGCCTTTACCCAACGGAGTTATTAATGCTCTATATAGCGGAAAAATTCTATGTAAATGGTGATAAGTTTCCAGCATATTTGCGAAACGATTTTCAGATTGGTTACCCTAAGGAGATTTTAACGCATCTACATGAATGCGGCTTTATTCGCAAACCAGATATCAGCGAATCCCTAATGAAACTCAAATCAACCGAACTGCAGGACATTGCGACAAACTTTGATATAGCATTATCCGGCAAAAAGGCAAATATGGTATCAAAGTTGATTGAAAATGTTGATGCTGATTTATTGAGAACATTTATCACAGACGGCAAGTGGATTATCACTGATAGAGGACATAAAGCAATTGAGTTAAATCCATATGTTAATTTCTTCGTTGAAAAGCATCTATATCATCCGTCTGCTGTAAATATTGATATATGGAAGGTAAACAAACTTGTTCACCAGCACCCACAAATGTTATACCGTGACCTAATATACTCAGAACTTAATCAGCAGCAGTTGCTAGCATACGAAAAAGGCGTTAAAAAAAGACAGTTTTCTGACTACTGTCAATATACACGAGCAATGGCGCTGTTTGTTGACGAAGAGAAAAAACACCCCATAACAGCTGCTACAATGTATCTTGAGTATTTATTCTATCGTATAAATTTCAAAAATGTTATAAGTTATATTAATTATATAAAAGGTGTATCAGTTTCTTCAAAGCTAAAGGAAGATCCCGAGTATCTAAATATGGAATGCTATTTGCTTGATTGGGAGTTAAATGAAATAGCGCATCTGCGCGAAGCAATAAATTATACTCCTGAACAATTCTATCGCTTAATGGTAGAGCAGTTTGAAAAAGCTCGAGACACAAGTGCTTTCAATGCCAAAGAGTTAGCTGATTATGTTTCGTACTCAATTGTTCGAGATAAGGAAGCAACGCTGAAAATTTGCAGAGAGGTTAGCAAGACTATTGTGAAGCAACTAAAGCGATAATTTTAACATTATTATATTGTTCAAAATGCGAGAACCTATATCACAACCGTCATTCAATTACGAAATCACGGTTGTTTTTGCGTGAGTTCAAGTCCTGTTCAAGAGACATATCTTTTTTATACGTTCAAACCGAAAAGCAAAATTTCACCCATAAAAACAGAAAAAACTCTGATAAAATCAGAGTTTTTCTGTGGCTATATCTTTTTTGTAGCCCTTTGATGGTGCGGATGACAGGACTCGAACCTGCACGCTTGCGCGTTGGAACCTAAATCCAATGAGTCTACCAATTCCACCACATCCGCATATTTAATTATTGATATATTTGCGCGCTTGTGCGTTGGAACCTAAATCCAATGCGCCTTCCTGTTGGGGTGCCCCGATATCTTCCTTGCCGGCCAGCGGCGGCGTCAGCTATCGACCCCGGCCACTCGCTCGCCTTCCTCCCTCTGCCACCGGCAGCGGTCGGCTCGCTCCCCAATTCCACCACATCCGCATAACAAGGGTATTCTAGCATTGATTGGGGGAAATGTCAAAGGGGTATTTGGGGAGTACCGCTATACAATCCCTCCGACCTCGCTGGCGCGAGGCCACCTCTCCTCCGCGCCAAGAGCCGCCTTCGGCGGTTGCGCTCTGTACGCGCCTGTGGGCGGAGCCTTTGCACAAGGGAGGCTTTGCCGGACGAGCGATGCGCGTCCCTATGTTATGAAACCCTCTCAGTCAAAAATCAAAGATTTTTGCCAGCTCTCCCAGAGGGAGAGCCAAGGGGTGCGGAGGGAGAGCCAAGGGGTGCGGAGGGAGAGCTAAGGGGTGCGGAGGGAGAGCCAAGGGGAAAGGAAACGCCCCCTCGGGGGAGGGGGCGTTGGGGAAGATAATAATTAGGTTTGATAACAGCTGGATTAGATAACAGCTGGGTTAGATAACAGATGTAAGGACGAAATAGGCAACCACAGCGATGCCAAGCACGATGCGGTAGATGCCGAAAATGGAGAAGGAGTGCTTGCGGACATATTCCATCAAGCCCTTAATGACGATCAGGCTGACGATGAAAGACACGACACAGCCGGTGATCAGCACCATCAGCTCCGTAGATGTGGCGGCGGCGCCGTCCATCAGGAACTTCAGCAGCTTCAATGCGCTGGCGCCCAGCATGGTGGGGATCGCCATAAAGAAGGAGAATTCTGCGCCGGCGGGGCGGGCTACGCCCAAAATGATTGCGCCCAGGATCGTTGCGCCGGAGCGGGATGTACCGGGGATCAGGCTCAGACACTGGAATGCGCCCATCAAAATTGCGGTGCGGTAGTCGATCTCGGCTACATCGTGGATACGGAAGTTACGGCGCTGGTTCCACTTTTCTACGAAGAGGAATGCGATACCGTAGACGATCAGCATAATGGCCACTACAATATAATTATAAAGGTGCTCGTCCATCCAATCATCCAGCAGCAGACCGATGGCGGCGGAGGGGATCACCGCGACGATGACCTTCAGCCACAGCTGCCAGGTGTCTTTCTTCTGGAGGGTGTCCTTTTTAGGACTAAAGGGATTCAGCTTGTGGAAGAACAGCACGATGACAGCCAAAATCGCACCCAGCTGGATCACGACCTGAAACATCTCGTAAAAAGCCTCGGAAATGTTCAGGTGCAGGAACTCGTCCAGCAGGATCAGATGACCGGTGGAGGATACGGGCAGCCATTCGGTGATGCCCTCGACGATGCCGAACAAAACGGCCTTCAAAAATTCGATCATAGGTGTCTCCTTTCAAAAAATGCTTACGGATATGATACCATATACTGGCTGGGAAAGCAAGGGCAATCCCTGTGTTCACATTTTGGGGTCAATCTCTTAATAAAATGTTCACCAAAATGCAGGAAATTGTGGTACAATAAGGAAAAAATGAAACTGGAGGTATTTGTATGGCTGTTTCCGTTCTGGTCGTGGAGGATGACCGCAATATTGCCGGTCTGCTGCAGATGTATTTGGAAAAAGAGGGCTATGCCGTTACCATCGCCTATGACGGTGGGGAGGGCCTGGCGAAATATCGGGCTATCAAGCCGGATCTGGTGCTGCTGGATGTGATGATGCCGGTGATGGATGGCTGGGATGTGTGCAGAGCCATTCGCGGTGAGGCGCAGACGCCCATTATTATGCTTACTGCCAAGGGTGAGGTGGATGACAAGGTTAACGGTCTGAAAGTGGGCGCTGACGACTACATCACCAAGCCCTTTGAGATGCGGGAGGTACTGGCGCGCATTGAAGCGGTGCTTCGCCGCAGCTCCGGCGTGTCTGCGCCAGAAAAAGCCCGGCGGTTAAGCTTTGACAAGCTGACCATTGATATGGATGCCTTTGAACTGACGGTGGATGGCAAGAAAATTGATACGCCGCCTAAGGAGATGGAGCTGCTGTTCTATCTGGCATCTTCGCCCAATCGGGTGTATACCCGCAATCAGCTGCTGGACGAGGTGTGGGGCTTTGACTATTTCGGCGACAGCCGGACGGTGGATGTCCACGTCAAGCGCCTGCGTGAAAAGCTGGAGGGCATCAGCGAAAGCTGGAGTCTCAAAACCGTTTGGGGCGTTGGGTACAAATTTGAGGTTTTGACACAATGAAAAGTACTTTCAGCAGATTGCTCACTGCTGTTGCCATCGCGCTATTGGCGGCGCTATTGCTGATCGGCATCTTTTTTCAGCTGCTGGTCAGGGATTTTTTGACGGATTCTGCTGTGGACTCGCTGAAAAATGACGGCGAGGTGCTGGTGGAGTTGGTGGAGGCGGCATATTCCGGCGGTCCGGTGGCGGATCGGAATTTTAACATCGCCATGACGGTGGCCACTGCCGTTTCCGGTGCGGATGCGGTGGTCTGCGATGCCAATGGCAAACTGCTGCTTTGTGCCCAAGAGCCTTTCGGCTGCGAGCATCAGGGGATGTTGGTGGGCAAGGAATACCTGGAAACGGTTTTTCAAGAGGGCTGCGTTACGGATACCGGTGTGATCTCGGGGCTATACCCGGATATGCGCTATGTGGTGGCGTTGCCCATCGTACATCAGCAGACCGGTGGGCGTATCGGCATTATCATTATGTCTACGCCTATGGAAGAAACACTGGATGTGCTGCGGGAGATCTCCAAGATCTTTGTGGTCGTGTCCATTCTTGTTACGCTGGTGGCGGTGTGTCTGATGACGCTGTTTGTACGCAGACAGAGCAATCCTCTGCGGGCGATGGCAAAGGCGGCGCGGGCTTTTGGCCACGGAGAGCTGACGGCTCGGGTAGATACCGAGGGTAACTACACCCAAGAGGTGGCGGAGCTGGCGTTGGCATTTAACAATATGGCATCGTCGCTGCAGAAGAGTGAGTACCGGCGGCAGGAATTTGTCGCCAATGTGTCCCACGAACTGAAAACTCCCATGACCACCATTGGCGGCTATGTGGACGGCATATTAGACGGCACGATCCCGGAGGAAAAGGGACGGCAGTATCTGCAGGTGGTGTCTGATGAGACCAAGCGGCTGAACCGGCTGGTACGCAGTATGCTGGATATTTCCCGGCTGCAGGATCAGCAGGGGATTCCGGAGGAGCAGAAAAGCCGTTTTGATACGGAAGAGATCCTTGGGCAGGTGCTGATCAGCTTTGAGCGCAAGATCGAGGAGAAAAAGCTGCAGGTGCAGGTGGATATGCCGCCGCATCCGGTATTTACTCAGGCCAATCAGGATCATATTACCCAAGTGCTGTACAATTTGGTGGACAATGGCGTGAAATTCTGTCCGGAAGGCGGCGAGCTGGAACTGAGAATCCGCGAGGGCAGCGGCAAAGTCTACATTTCTGTCAGTAACGAGGGACAGACCATTCCGGCAGAGGAGCTGCCGCTGGTGTTTGACCGATTCCACAAGACCGACAAAAGCCGCTCCGAAAATCGGGACAGCTGGGGACTTGGTCTTTACATCGTCAAGACCATCGTGTGCGCCCACGGGGAGAATATTTCTGTGGCAAGCCGGGACGGAAGGACGACATTTACCTTTACTCTGCCACGGGTGAATTGAGGTTTTTATGGAGAATTTTGACAAGCAGAACATAGAGCAGGATTTCTACAAGACCGGCTCCACCAAACCGCCGAAAAATTGGGGCGGCTTGGTGGCGGGATTGCTGGTGGCGGTGATCCTGCTGGCGGGTGTGTCCAGTGTTTTGGGCATTATGAATATTAAGCTGTTCCGGATGCTGCAAACCGAGGAGGAAGAATCGGTTTCCTTTGCGCCTACAGAGCCTGTAACGACGGCTGTCGGACAGGAAACGGATAACGATCCGTCCGGATTGGGCTTGACCGGGGATAGCATTGACGAGCTGGATCAGCGGTTTTTTGGGCTGCCGGCAGGTGTGCTGGTTTCAGATGTGATGGAAAATGGCTGCGCCGCCCGTTCCGGTATTGCGCCGGGGGATATCATCCTATCCTTTAACGGCGTAGAGGTTCTGAATGGGCAGGAGCTTCAGGCGGCATTCAGCGCTTGCGAGCCGGGGGCGGAGGTAGAGGTTGTTCTCTATCGCTACCGCACCCAGCAGCAGCTTGGAATCACACTGGTTTTGGAAGATTAAGAAGATTAGAGGGAGATTATGGAACCGATTTACACCAAACAATATAAAATTACGGACACCCAGGTCAACTGTTTTGATCGGCTGAAGAACAGCCATATCCTTGCCATTATGCAGGAGGTTGCCGGTGAACACGGCGCGCTGCTGGGGGTGGATAAGGAGTCGCTGAAGCAGAAGGATCTGTTTTGGGCGTTGATCCGGTATCATATCGAGATCGAGAGGCTGCCGGTGATGGGAGAAACCATCACGGTACAGACCTGGCCTATGCCTACCACCCGGACCGCTTATCCCCGTACCACGGTGGCTTATGATGCAGATGGGAATGTTTTGTTCCGGGGAATCAGCTTGTGGGTGCTGGTGAGCTTTTCCACAAGAGCGATGCTCCTGCCTGCCAAAAGTGGCGTGCAGGTTGAGGGTTATGTGCGCGGTGATGAGCTTTCGATGCCCGGATCGCTGCTGCCGAAGGAGCTGGAAAACTGCGAAAGCAGATTGGTGCGATTCTCCGATCTGGACTTTAACGGCCACGTGAATAACTGCCGGTATATGGAATGGGTGGACGACCTGCTAAGCGCGGAATTTCACGGCGCGCATACGCCTAAGGAGCTGGTGATCTGCTACCATTCTGAGGCTCGGGAGGGCGAAATCGTGGACATTTCCTGGTCGCTGGAGGAGGGCAATATTCTCAACGTGGATTCCCAGCGAAAAGAGGATAAAATGTCTATGGGACATAGCCGGGTGTTCTCGGTACAAATTCGATTCTAAAAGTGTTCTGTAAACCAAAGGGCAATGTGTCCGGTTGCGGAAATTTTTGGGAAAATTTTGGAAAACCCCTTGCAAGCACAGCGTTTGCAAGGGGTTTTTATGCTTTTCCTGTGGAAAAACCTGTGGACAATGTGGAAAACTTATGTTTACCAGGGGTGGAAAAGACAGGGGTTATAACAAATTATGTCAACTTGCGTTCTCGATTGACACGATTCTTCCGACGGGGGAATAGGCTGTGAAGAGGGGGCGGGGCATGTGTGGTTTTGGTATGTTTTTTGGATCGGTTTGACGGTGTTGACAGCGGTTGGGCTGGGGAAGCTGAAACGGTGGCTGATAAGCAAAACAAAACCGCCCTAGTGGGCGGTTAGTCATCGGTGAATGTTACGATCTCGTTGGGGGTGCAGTTAAGGACGGCGCATAATTTTTCCAAGGTGTTCATTGTGATGGATTTGTTGCGCTTGAGGTTGGTGATGGTATAGGCACTGAAGCCGTTTTTATAAATCAGGGTGTAAGTAGTTACACCGCGGTCTTTCATCGTCTTCCACAGCGGCTCATAGCTGATCATATATGCACCATCCCTTTCGTTGTAGATGCATATATTATCTACCGAAAAATGACACTTGAATATTAGCAAATATTTGCCTATACTGTAGGTGTTTAAAACTATGGGGGGCATTACTATGAAGTGGATAGAATCGAATGAGGTTTGGGCTGACTGCGAAAACTGTGGACAGGAGGATTGCTACAACTGCGATATTGCAGGAGAGCGGTGGGTTTTGTCAAAAGCAGACGAATTGCGGACAAAACGAAGGCTTATGGTACGCGCTGTTGAGAGGTTGGAGCGGAAGATTGCTGAAATTGATGCTGCATTGGAGATTTTGAAAAAATAAAAAAGCCTGCAATAACTGCAGGCTTTTTATTATGACCCTCATCCGGCCTCACTTTGTTCGGCCACCTTCCCCCAGGGGAAGGCTTTTTTTCCAGATGTGGCGGTAGAGGGGGATGGCGGTGAGGGGGAAGAGCATTGCCAGCAGCATTCCCAATTTCATACCCAGCTGTTCGGGGGCGAGGGAAAGGGTTTCTGCCATGGAAGCGATGGCGGGGTGGGCAATGGCGGTATCGGTGATGATACCAATGAGCTGAGGACCGACAGAGGCGCCAAGGTCGCCGCCGGCTGCCATCATTGCGAAGATAAACACGCCGCCGGTGGGGAAACGCTCCGTTGCTAGAACCAGATTGCCCGGCCACAGCATAGAGGTACAAAAGCCCGTCAGGGCGCAGGCCACCAGACCCAAAGCAGGCCAAGGGGAGATGGCGCAGACAAAATAGCAGATAACTGCGCCGACTGCGCCAAGTGTGATCATTTTACCTAAGTTTTTGCCGAACTTGGCGTATAGTGTTCGGCCTAAGCCTAAAGCGACGGAGAACAGCGCGACGCCGAATACATCGCCCCAGACTTTGGGGATGCCCAAGGCTTGCTCTAAGTAGCCGGAGCTCCACTGGGACATGGTACATTCTGCCGCGCCGCCCAGGAAAATGGCCAAAATACTGATCCACAGCCATTTGTTTTTGAAGAAAGCCAGTGCGCCGGAGACTTTGCCGGGGGTTTCCATCTTGGGAATCTCGGCGCCGGCGAAGAGGATGGCGGAAAACAGGGGGATCAGCAGGAAGAGAAGTGCCAGGAAAGGCCAGTTTTCGTGGCCGAAGGCAAGCAAAAACAGCGTGCTGATGATGATTACAGCCACTGTACCCCAGGCGAAAATGGAATGGAGCTTGCTCATTTCCCGATCGGGATCTTCTGCCGGAATGGCGGCGATGACGGGGCTAAGGAGCACCTCTGCCAAGCCGCTGGAAGCGCAGAACAGAATTGTGCCGATTACCAGACCGATGTAGGGATTCTGGGGAAATAGCACCGGAGACAGTCCATAAAAGGCAAAACCAAACACCGCCAGAATGGGCATAACGCGAAGGGTCCGGGGGATATTGAACCGGTGGGAGAAAAAGGAGAAGATCAGATCTACCGTCAGCTGGGTGACGAAGTTGATCAGCACAAGAAGTCCCAGCAGGGAATAGGAAAAGCCGTACAGCGACCGGAAGGTGATGAACAGCACCGGCGACAGGCTGGCAACCACCGACATCGTGGCATTTCCGGTATAGCAGGCCAGCTTTAACTGCCGTACTTTGTGATCCATAGGAACACTTCCTTTCTACAGGGGGAAGTATAGCGCACAAAAGAAAGGAAGTCA
Organism: Faecousia sp.; assembly: GCA_045532855.1. GTDB lineage: Bacteria > Bacillota > Clostridia > Oscillospirales > Oscillospiraceae > Faecousia. The sequence continues at coordinate 44,838 of JAZSGS010000029.1, read as the reverse complement.
ATGAAAATTGGTATTTACTTTGCCAAAAATGGGGGGGTATAATAGCGCCATAACATTAAGGAGGAAATCCTATGTATCAGTGGAATTTCTATACGACCAATGAGCTGAAGCCCAGGGGCTGGCTGAAGCGGCAGCTTCAGATCCAGGCGGAGGGCTTGGCAGGCAATTTGGACAAGATGTGGCCCGATGTGAAGAACAGTGCCTGGATCGGTGGCGATCGGGAGGGCTGGGAGAGAGTGCCCTACTGGCTGGATGGTTTTATTCCGCTGGCATACTTGCTGGAAGACGAGGATATGATCGCCCGGGCGAAGAAATATGTGGACGCCATTATCGCCGCGCAGCAGGAAGATGGCTGGATCTGTCCCTGCACGGAGGAAGAAAGACCCACCTACACCACTTGGGTGGTTTTTCTGATCACCAAGGCTTTGGCGCTTTACTACGATTGCTCCAAGGATGAGCGGATTCCGGAGGTCATCTATCGGACGCTGAAGAATTACTATGAGCTGCTGCGGGACGGGGTAATCAAGCTGTTTGGCTGGACGGCGTTTCGGTGGTACGAGGGCTTTATTGCCATTGACTTTACATATAAAAGATACAAAGAAGACTGGCTTCTGGAGCTGTGCCGGATCTTGCAGGAGCAGGGCGTTGACTATGACGAATTGACCGAGCTGTGGAAGCATCCGCGCAATGAATGGCGGTTTGACACCCATCTGGTCAACATTATGATGACGCTGAAATACGAGGCCGTAACCTGCGATCTGCTGGGCAAGTCTTATACCGATCATGTGGAGGAGCTATGGCAGCTGCTTGATAAGTACAACGGTACGGCGTTGGGTACACTGACCGGCGATGAATGTTTGGCTGGCGTCAGTCCCATTCAGGGAACGGAGCTGTGTGCGGTTGTGGAGCAGATGTACTCTTATGAGTGGCTGTACGCCTACACCGGCGACAAGAAGTGGATGGAGCGGCTGGAGGTGCTGGCGTTCAATGCGCTGCCGGCCACCATCAGCGACGATATGTGGGTGCATCAGTACGATCAGATGAGCAATCAGATCGCCTGTCAGAGATTTCCCGGAAAGCCCATCTTCCGCACCAATGAGGCCGATGCCCATTTGTTTGGTCTGGAACCGAATTTTGGCTGCTGCACCTCCAATATGGGTCAGGGCTGGCCGAAATTTACACTGTCGGCGTTTATGCATCAGGGTGATACCATCATAAACTGTCTTCCCGTTCCCACGGAACTGAAAGACGGGGACAAGCATATTCTGGTGGAGACCAACTATCCTTTTGAGAACAGCCTGACTTATACCGTGGAAACTGGGTCGGAATTTACATTCAAAATTCGGATTCCCTCCTTTGCCAAGAATTTGGTGGTGGATGGGAAATCGGTTAAGGATGAAGAATTGGCGTTCCGGCTGAAGGCGGGGCAGAAGTGTGTTATTACGGTTTCCTTTGATGCGGATGTGCGGTTAGAAAAGCGCCCCTTTGGGCTGAACACCGTTAAGTGCGGCTCGCTGGTATTCAGTGTGCCGATTCAGTACGAGAAGAAGATGTTTGAGTATGAAAAGGATGGCGTGGAGCGGAAGTTCCCCTACTGCGACTATGAGTTTATTCCGGTTTCTGATTGGAATTACGCCTATTGCGGAGATGACTTTGTCCGGGTGAATAAGGATGTAGACACAATTCCTTTCTCCAGCGAAAAGCCGCCGGTGGTGGTGAAAGCCAAGGTGCGGAAGGTCGATTGGGGATTGGAAGAGGGGTATCTGGATGTGTGCGCGAAAGTGCCCCGTTCCTTAGAGCCGATTTCTCTGGAAGAAGAAATGGAACTGTATCCCTACGGCTGCGCGAAACTCAGAATGACAGAACTGCCTAAAATCTAAATAAAATACTTTTTTGCAGGAAGTTGCACTTTTGGGTGCAACTTCCTGCTTCTTTTTTCCTCCGGTTGAAGGAGGGGGCGAAATGACAGAAAAAACCGACGATCTGAAAAAGCGAATTCAGGCCGGAAATTTGACGCGGCAGGATGTGGCAAGACGGCTGGCGGAGCTGGCCTTTGGGCAGGCAAATGACTGCGTGCGGCTGGTTTTGGAAGAAAATGCGCCGCTGAAAAAGCTGGATCTGGGTTTGCTCAGTGAGGTCAAGCGCAACGACAAGGGCACGGTGGAAGTGAAGCTGGTGGATCGGCTGAAGGCTTTGGAGCAGCTGGCGCTTTTGGCCCAGGAGGGCGGACAGGACTTGGAATCCTTCCTGAAGGCGTTGCAGGGGGATGAGCAGTAATGGGCTATACCAGTTTTTCTGCCAAACAGAAAACGGTACTGACCTGGTGGATGCCGGGAAGCCCTCATCGGGAAAAAGAGGCGATCATCTGCGATGGCGCGGTGCGCTCGGGCAAGACCATGGCCATGGGGCTGTCCTTTTTTCTGTGGGCGATGACCTGCTTCGATGGACAGCGGTTTGGCGTTTGCGGAAAGACCATCGCGTCGCTGCGGCGGAATGTGCTGTCGGAGATTTTGCCCCGGCTGGAGGCGTTGGGGGCATTTTGGAAGGAAAAGCGGACGGAAAATCTGGTAACGGTAACCTTTAAGGGGCATCGGAATCAGTTTTATATCTTTGGCGGTCGGGACGAAAGCTCGGCCGCCTTGATTCAGGGTATTACCTTTGCCGGGGTGCTGCTGGATGAGGTGGCGCTGATGCCCCGCTCCTTTGTGGAGCAGGCTTGCGCCCGGTGTTCGGTGGCTGGTAGTCGGCTTTGGTTTAACTGCAATCCGGAGGGACCGGGGCATTGGTTTTACAAGACCTGGATCTTGGAGGCAGAGCAGAAAAACTGTCTGCGGCTGCATTTTTTGATGGAGGATAATCCGTCGCTGTCGGACAAAATTCGGCAGCGGTATCAAAATTTGTATACCGGTGTGTTCTTCCGGCGGTTTGTATTGGGGCAATGGGTGCAGGCGGAAGGTCGGGTGTACGATTTCTTCGGCCCGGATATGGTAAGGGCTGCGCCCGGAGGGGAATACGAAAAATGGTACATTTCCTGCGACTACGGTACGGTCAATCCTACCTCTATGGGACTTTGGGGCTTGCAGGCCGGGGTGTGGTACAGAGTCAAGGAATTTTACTTCAATTCCCGGCAGGAAATGCGGCAGATGACCGATGATGAATATGCGGCGGCGCTGAAAAAGCTGGCAGGGGAACGCAATATTACGGCGGTGATCGCGGATCCGTCGGCTGCCAGCTTTATTGAAACCCTGAGAAGAAAAGGCTGGCGCGTCATCAAGGCAAAAAACGATGTGCTGACCGGTATTCGGCAGACCTCGGATGCGCTGAAAGAGGGAAAAATCGTGATCTGCGAGGGGTGCAGCGACTGCCTGCGGGAGATGGATAGCTATGTCTGGGATCTCAGCAGCGAAAATCACGATCGGGTGAAAAAGGAAAACGATCACGCGATGGATGATATGCGGTATTTCGTTGCCACGGTGCTGAAGCAGCAAGCGTCCGGGTTTGCGGCCTGCGCTGTGGATAGGAAATCGAAAAATTCACAATTTTGAAAGGAGCGATCATATTGAAACGAAAACGGAAGGAAGCGCCATTGGCGGCGCAGGCCTGCCAGCTGCGGGGCAGCAATAGCCACCCCTTTGGCGCGCTGCGTGGGTTTGTGCCGCTGGGTGGCGGAGAGGAGCGGATCTACCGGGAGCTGCGGGAGGCGATCCCGGTACTGGATGCAGCGGTGGGGAAGCTGGTACGGCTTAGCGGCGGCTTCCAGGCGCAGTGCAAAAACGCTGTTGCCCAGGCAAAGCTGGAGCATTTTCTCAGAACGGTACCCTGCGGTCGGGGACAGGTGGGTATGGACAGCTTTTTAAGCGGCTATGTGGACAGCCTGCTGACCGTTGGCAGGGCGGTGGGCGAAATGGTGGTGGCCGGCGATAAGCTGCGGGCGGGATGCTGGGGCGATGTTACCCAGCTGCAGGCCCAGGAGGGGGACAACCCTCTGGATGTGGTGCTGTACGGACCGGATCAGCACGGAACGCTTCGGGCGCTGCCGTATCAGTATTTATTGCTGTTTACCACCTTGAATCCCGAGCCGGGACATCCCTATGGCGTCAGCCTGTTCCGGGGCATGCCCTTTTTGGCGGAGATCTTAATGAAGATCTACGCCGCCATCGGCGCAAATTGGGAGCGAGCCGGGAATGTGCGCTACAGCGTTATCTGCAAGGGCGGCGAAAATATGGATCCTGCCACCGCCCAGGAGCAGGGCGGTCAGATCGCCAAGGAATGGGCCCGGGCGATGGAGGACAGCAAAAACGGCACGGTCCGCGATTTTGTGGCGGTGGGCGATGTGCAGATCAAGGTCATCGGCGGTGAAGCGCCGATTTTGGATTCCCAAGTGCCGGTGCGGCAGATCTTGGAGCAGCTGGTGGCAAAAACCGGGCTGCCGCCCTTCCTGCTGGGCCTGAATTGGAGCACCACCGAGCGAATGAGTACTCAGCAGGCGGATATTCTGACCAGTGAGCTGTGGGCTTTGCGCCGGACGGTGGAGCCGATGCTGCGGAAGGTGTGCAGAACGTTCCTTGCCCTGGAGGGCTTAGATGATCGGGTGGAGATCGTCTGGAATGACATCAGTCTGCAGGACATCACCGAAGAGGCAAGAGCCCAGCTGTATATGGCACAGGCGGAAAAATACCGCAAAGAAGCGGGAATTTAAGGAGGTAACGTATGGACGTAAAAAAGGAAACCCAGGTCAGCACCAGCGGTGAGCCGACCGCTGCCCAGCTGGAGGCTATCAACGCCCAGGCGCGGGCGGAATTGAAGGCGGAGCAGGTGTATGTGTTCTCTGTCCGGCTTTGCGACGATCAGGTGGATCGGGATGGGGAGCGGTTTGATACGGCGGCGCTGCCGGCATTGGCAAAGCTGTTTATCGGCAAGACCGGCATCGTCGATCACAAGTGGAGCAGCGATTCTCAGGTGGCGCGGATCTTTGCTACTGAGGTGGTAGTGGAGGAGGGCGTCAGCTACATCAAGGCTTGGGCCTATATCCGCCGTGGAGGCAACGCCGACGAGGTGATCGCGGACATTGAAGCAGGCATTAAAAAGGAGGTCAGCGTGGGCTGCGCTATGGGGCGTTGCGTTTGCTCCATCTGTGGCAGCGAATATGGCGCGTGTGGCCATCAGAAGGGCGAATATTACGATGGGCAGCTGTGCTGCGGCATTCTGAAAGAGCCTATGGACGCCTATGAATTTTCTTTCGTGGCGGTGCCTGCTCAGCGTGATGCCGGCGTGATCAAGGGTATGGGAAAGTCGATGAAGCTGAAGGAACTGGCAGAGGAATTCGGCGCGCAGCAGGAATATAGGGCGTTATTTAAGCAGGCGCAGCTGGGCGCGCTGTATGAAAAACAGCTGCGTGATGATGTGGTGCGGCTGTGTCTTACATTGGAGCTGGGCGCGGCGGAGCCGGTGCTTCGCGGCGTGGTGGATAAGGCCTCTGCCGAGGATCTTATGAAGCTGAAGGAGGCGCTGGAGGAGCGCGTCCGGGAATTGATGCCCGGTAAGAGTCAGCTGCCCGGCGCAAAGGAAAGTAATTTTGCCGTGGAAAGCGGCTTTTTGATTTAGGCATTACCGGAAAACCGGTGGCCATATACTTTATACTTAGGAGGAAATAAAAATGGGTTACGACAATCTGAAACTGGAAAAGGGTATGTACCGTCAGGAAGGTATGAGCTTTACCCAGGTGCTGGAATCTCTGGATCCCAGCGAAAATTACCGCGGCACAGCTTTGGAGGGCACTGATGCTTTCCAGCGTCAGCTGAAGCGGTTTGGTATTCGGGCAAAGGGCGCAGGCTCTTCTACTGTGGAAAAGTTTTTCCGCACGATGGATAGCGCTGTGCTGTTCCCCGAGTACATCGCGCGCACCGTTCGTCAGGGTATGGAGGAGAATGACATTCTGCCTGCCATTACCGCCACTACCACGGTGATCGATTCTCTGGACTACCGCTCCATCTACTCCAATCCCACCGATGAGGACAAGGAACTGAAGGATGTTGCTGAGGGCGCGGAGATCCCCACCACCGAGGTCAAGACCAAGGAGCATCTGGTCAGCCTTTCCAAGCGCGGCCGTATGCTGGTGGCTTCTTATGAGGCCATCCGCTTCCAGAAGCTGGATCTGTTCAGCGTAATGCTGCGCCAGATCGGTGCCCACATCCAGAAGATGCAGCTGGCCGATGCGGTGAATGTGATCATTAACGGCGACGGCAACGACAATGCTGCCACCCAGTTCAGCGTGGGCAGCAGCCCCATTTCCGGCACTTCCGGTACGCTGGGCTATGACCAGATGGTGGAGTTCTGGGGTCAGTTTGATCCTTACACCATGAACACCATTCTGTGCTCCACCGGCACCATGACCAAGCTGCTGAAGATCCCCGAGCTGCAGAATCCGCTGACCGGTCTGAACTTCCAGGGTACCGGCAAGCTGACCACACCTCTGGGCGCGGCTCTGCATCGTACCGGCGCGGTTGCTGACGGCGTGATCATCGGTCTTGACAACCGCTATGCGCTGGAGCAGGTCAGAGCCGGCGATGTTCTTGTGGAATACGACAAGCTGATCGACCGTCAGCTGGAGCGCGCTGCTATCACCTCTATCTGCGGCTTTGGCAAGATCTGCGACGGCGCAGCTGCTGTTCTGAATGTATGACCTTGACGGAACAGATTTATGCCCAGGCGTGCCTTTTGGCAGCGGATCTGCCTATCGAAAAGGAAGATATGCTGCGCTCTGTATGTCGGGCGGCTGAGGTATCGCTGGCAACCAAGCTGAAAAGCAATTTGAGTCCCGAGGATTGCCGGTCTGACTTTACAATGGCGGCCAGTATGTACGCCGTGGCGGCAATGTCGGAGATCAGCGATATGAATCAGCTGGAACAGATCACTGCCGGTGATCTGACGGTTCGCAGAAGCGGCGGTACGCTGGCTGCCAACTGCCTGCGCACCCAGGCGGATATGCTGATGGCGCCCTATATGAAGCTGGGGGTTGCCTTTCTGGGGGTGTAGCAGTGCGGCAGATGGTGGAAAAGATCCTCAATAGCTACGGATCTGTGCTGACGCTGCGGCACAATGGCAAGGATGTTGCCTTAAAGGGCTTTCTGCAGCCCGGTAAATCGGTCAGTCAGCGCAGCGCAACCAAAAAGATCTCCCCTTTGGGGGAGATCTATGGGGATACTTATGTATATATCGGTCCGGTGGGAAATGCTGCCCAGGAGGGGGATACCCTTGCCCAAGGTGGGATCCTGTATGAGCTGCGGCAGGTGGAAACGGTGATGTATCAGAACACGCCCATCTATCTGTGGGGTTTGTGTGTACGCAAAGGCGGTGATGGTACTTGGGGTTAACGGTTATTGACCAGGCGGTATCGGTGCTGAAGGCTGCAGGCATTAAGACGCGACGGGCATATCCCGGCGCGGAAATGCCGGTCATTACGAAGGTGGTAGCGGCGGTACAGATATTCCAGGCGGATTTTTTGGAAAAAAGCATTGCGCTGGAAGCAAAGCTTTTGTGCCCCCAAAGCTTGGGCGGCTCTGCCTGCGAGGATGCGGCTATTACGGCGGCACAGGCGTTGGAGGAGGCTGGCTTTTCCTGCACGGTTGGGCAGCTTACCTTTGATGGAAGAACGGGGCTGTTTTGCGTAAGCTGTATTGCCGGCAAGCAGGAGCAGCCGGAAGCGGTTTCTGTCAATATCCCATTGAAGCTGGGCTCTATCTCCCAGAAACGGGTGGTTTCGTTTACGGCGAAGCGACAGACCGACGAAATTATTACCCAGCTGAGCGATGCACCCTGGAAGCTGCGATTGGAGCAGTTTATTCCTGCGGGGGAAACGGAAGACCGGGATCCGGATGGGGAGACCTTCTCTTTGACCTATGGCTCTGAAAAATATACCGGCTGCGTATGGACATTCCATAGCCGGGTGGCAGAGGTAGACGGCATTCGCCAAATTCGGGAAGGTACGGCTACCGGCCGGACAATCAGCAGTTAAAAAGGAAAACCGACCTATGTTTTCATAGGTCGGTTTTTTGTATGACCGCAAGGGTTGCTGTTACGGCAAACGCTGTTTGCAGGCGTAGTGGTAGGCCATTTTGTAGTCGCCCAGCTTTTCACAGCACATTTCCAGCTGGCGTAGGGCTTGGCTTTCCGCTTTCAGGTAATATTCCCGGGCTTGGGCGTACTCCTCCAATGCAAAGCAAACATCGCCCCGCAGAACATTCCAATCCGGGGAGGTTTGATCTGCGGCGGAGTCCAAGAGGGCGGCGCAACGGTCATATTCGCCGGCTTGATAGGCGTCAATGCCCCGCAGCAGCAGTTCGTCATCGGGCAGCTGCCGAAGAATGTGGCTGCTGGGCTGGAGCGTGGCAAGGAGCAGCAGGCGTTGCCGCTCCAGCTCCGGGGTGTAGTAGGGGGTTGCGCTGCCGGCGGTTGCGGCGTTTTCCAAAAGGGTTTTGGCATAGGGCAGCCGACCGTCGCTGATGGCGGCTTTTGCCAAGGAAAGGCAGCACAATGCCCGCAAAAGATTTGCCTCAGCATCATCGGCTGGGCAGCCTTCCAATATTTGCAAAGCGGCGGCAGGATCGTTTTCCGACCAGGCGTTGCGCGCCTGCAAAATTTGGGGCGGCGTGGCGTTTTCTTCTAAAAAGAAGCTGACAGGCTTACCCAGCTGACCGGCAAGATACCGCAGCGTTTCCATAGACGGACGGGCTGTGCCGTTTTCAATTTGAGAGAGCATATTGCGGGTGATCCGGTCGCCGCAAAGCTGCCGCTGAGAAAGACCGGCATCCAGCCGCGCCTGCTTGAGTAATGCGCCCAATTCCATATCGGCACCTCCTGGGTAATTTCTATTTACCTCATTGTAGCACAAAGGATCGCAAATTGCTACTGTTACAAAAAATTCATTTGCTATTTTCCTGCCTTTGCTTTACTATAAAGGTAATTTACGGAAAGGAAGTGGCATAGAAAATGCTGACTGACAGACGCCGGCTGAAAAATGCTGCCGCGAACTCCATAAAAAATGCTGTCTACAGCCCCAGAAAGCTGGTGGCGATCTATACTGCGGTGATGTTGGCGGTGTCGTTGGCGGTGCTGGCCATAGACTTTGTTCTGGAGCAGCAGATCGGGAATACCGGCGGTCTTAGCGGTATGGGCACGCGCTCCATATTGAAAACAGCTCAGCTGTTTTTGCAGCAGGCGCAGCTGATCGCGTTGCCGTTTTGGCTGATCGGCTGGATGTATGCCACGGTGAAGGTCGCCCGGGGGCAACAGAACGGCCCGGCAGATCTTTTGCAGGGTTTTCGGCAGTTTTTCCCATTCCTGCGGCTGACGGTACTGAAGGGCTTGATCTTTGCGGTTATTATTTTGGCAGGTCTCTATGCCAGTTGCGTTGCGGTAATGATGTCCCCGATGGCAGATTCGGTGATGGAAAGCCTGATGGCCGATATGACCGATATGACGCAGCTGCAGCTGACGGCTGAAATGGAAAAACTGATGATCCCGATGGTAGCTTATGGCGGCGTGGTGGCGCTGGTGGCGCTGACACCGGCCTTTTATCGGTTCCGTTTGGCAGAATTCGTGATGCTGGACAGCAAGTGTAATGCCCGGACAGCCCTGCGCAGCAGCTGGCAGCTGATGAAGGGCAATATGTGGAAAATGATGGCGCTGGATCTGAGCTTTTGGTGGTTTTGGCTGCTGGGGCTTGCCGCATCGGCGTTGGCTTATGCCGATGTATTCCTGCCGCTGGTGGGTATTGCGCTGCCCTGGTCGTCGGACATTAGCTACTTTTTGGCGTTTTTGTTGGCGGCATTGGCGCAGCTGGTGATAAATTATTATTACAAGGCAAAGGTGGATGTAACCTACGCCCACGCCTATATGGCGTTGCTACCGAAAGAAGATGCCTATGAATCTCATTGAAATTACCGATTTTAACGCCTCGGAGTTGGATGTTTATGCCCGGCTGACGGAGGCGCAGCTATTGAATCGCTTTGAGCCGAAAAAGGCGATGTTCATCGCCGAAAGTCCCAAGGTGATCCTCAGGGCTCTGGATGCCGGGTGTGTACCGGTGTCCCTTTTGGTGGAGCGCAATCATATCAACGAGGAAGCCCAGCAGGCCATTGATGCCTGCGGCGATGTGCCGGTTTATACCGCGCCTCTGGAGGTGCTTACCCAGCTGACCGGCTTTCAGCTGACAAGAGGTATGCTGTGCGCTATGAAAAGACCGCCGATGCCCTCTCTGGAGCAGGTGCTTGCCGGCGCAAAACGAATCGCGGTACTGGAGGACATTCAGAATCCTACCAATGTGGGCGCGATCTTCCGCAGCGCGGCTGCTTTGGGTATGGAGGCGGTGGTGCTGACCTCGGCCTGCAGCGATCCGCTGTACCGCCGCAGCTGCCGTGTCAGTATGGGCACGGTGTTTCAGGTGCCCTGGACATATCTGCCGGAAAATTGGGTGGAGGAATTGCGCGCCTTGGGTTTCAAAACCGCGGCAATGGCGTTGGACAAGCGGGCAATTTCCATCGAAGATCCCCAGCTTCGCGCCGAAGAAAAATTGGCGGTGGTTTTGGGCAGCGAAGGCGACGGATTGGCAGCATCCACCATTGCAAGCTGCGATTATACGGTGATGATCCCTATGTACCACGGGGTGGATTCGCTGAATGTAGCGGCTGCCAGCGCGGTGGCATTCTGGGAACTGCGGACAAAATAAGCATATTTTCAATAACCCTCCCATAAAATGTACAAAATTTATGGGAGGGTGTTTTTATGGGAATCCGGATCACAGAATTGCACTGCAAGGAAGTTATCTGCATCAGCGACGGACGGCGGTTGGGGTATGTTTGTGATGTGGAGATAGACATATCCTGCGGCAAGGTGCTGGCCATCGTGGTCCCCGGTCCTTGTCGAATCTTCGGCACATTGGGACGGGTGGACGATTATGTGATCGAGTGGTGCAAGATCTGCAAGATCGGTCCGGACATCATTTTGGTGGACATTAAGCCGGACGAATGTCGCTTTCCGCGGCATAAATTCCATTTGCCCTTGTGAAAAAGCAAAAAAATTGAAATATTTTCAAAAAAACTTGGAAAAAATACTTGCAAAATGCTTTCAGGTTGGATATAATGTATCGGCACGGATATGCCCGTGACAATATTTTAACGCCACACACCCGGTGATCGGAGGCTCCAGTGCTTGTAAAAGCGGGCTCGCCGAGATGAGCGGGGTGGAGGAAAAAACAAAAGGAGAAAATGAAAAAATGGCTGTCGTATCTATGAAACAACTGCTGGAAGCCGGCGTACACTTCGGTCACCAGACCCGTCGCTGGAATCCCAAAATGGCTACCTACATCTACACTGAGCGTAACGGTATCTACATCATCGACCTGCAGAAGACCGTTAAGAAGCTGGAGGAAGCCTACAACTTTATCCGTGAGATCTCTGCCAATGGCGGCAACGTTCTGTTTGTCGGTACCAAGAAGCAGGCTCAGGACGCAATCAAGGAAGAGGCTGCCCGTTGCGGCGGTTACTATGTCAACGCTCGTTGGCTGGGTGGTATGCTGACCAACTTCCGTACCATGCGTACCCGTATCGACCGTCTTGCTCAGCTGCGCAAGATGGAGGCAGACGGCACCTTCGCTATGCTGCCCAAGAAGGAAGTCATCAAGCACCAGGGCGAGATCGAGAAGCTGGAGAAGTACCTGGGCGGCGTTAAGGAAATGAAGAAGATCCCCGCTGCTCTGTTCATCGTTGACCCCCGCAAGGAGCGCAACGCTATCGCTGAGGCTCGCAAGCTGAACATTCCCATCGTGGCTATCGTTGACACCAACTGTGATCCCGATGAGATCGATTACGTTATCCCCGGCAACGACGATGCTATCCGCGCTATCCGTCTGATCGCTGCTGCTATGGCAAGCGCTGCCATCGAAGGCCGTCAGGGTGAGGATGCTACCGCTGAGGCTGTCGAGGCTGTTGAAGCTACCGAAGCTCCCGCTGCTGAGTAATTGAAACTTTTCCACTGCCCGGACCTTCCGGGCAGTGACCACGAATGATTTATTAGGAGGATACCAAAATGGCATTTACTGCTCAAGATGTTAAGAAGCTCCGTGAAATGACCAATGTCGGCATGATGGACTGCAAGAAGGCTCTCCAGGCTACCGATGGCGACCTGGACAAGGCTATTGACTGGCTGCGCGAGAAGGGTCTGGCTAAGGCTGCCAAGAAGGCTGACCGTATCGCCGCTGAAGGCGTTGCATATGCTACTGTGATCGACGGTGTTGGCGTTGTGATCGAAGTCAACGCTGAGACCGACTTCGCTTCCAAGACCGATGCTTTCATGGGCCTGGTCAAGAGCCTGTGCGAGATCGTTGCAAAGGACGCTCCCGCTGATGTGGAAGCTCTGAAGGCCTGCACCTACCCCGGCACCAACCTGACCGTTACCGAGAAGATGCAGGAGCTGGTTATGTCCATCGGTGAGAATATGCAGATCCGCCGCTTCTCCCGCTTCGCTGAGAATACTTCCGTTTCCTATGTTCACGCTGGCGGCACCCACGGTGTTCTGGTGAACCTGGCTGTGGAAGGCGGCATCGACGCTACCGAGATCGGTAAGAACGTTGCTATGCAGATCGCTGCTATGGGCGCAAAGTACTGGGACAAGAGCATGGTTCCCCAGGCTGATGTGGATAAGGAACTGGCAATCCAGGTTGCTATGATGGACAACGATCCCAAGATGGCTTCCAAGCCCGCAGAGGTCAAGGAAAAGATCGCTGCCGGTAAGATCAACGCTTTCTTCAAGGAGATGTGCCTGCTGCAGCAGGAGTTCGTCCGTTCCGACCTGTTCAAGGGCGACGTTGCCGGCTACATTGCTGACGCAGCTAAGAAGCTGGGCGGCAAGGTTACCTTCGTGGATGCAATTCACTACATCAAGGGTGAAGGCATCGAGAAGAAGGAAGAGAACTTCGCTGACGAGGTTGCAGCTCAGATTGCATCCGCTGGCAAGTAATTCTTAATAAATCAAGCTCCCCGACCAACCGGTCGGGGAGTTTTTTTCTTTACGAATGCACCCTCGGCCCCTTCTTTGAGGGGGCTGGCGCGCTTTTCAAGCGCGACTGGGGGAGTTTCTTCTAGTTCGAGCGACACTCCCTCCGAGCAAAATCAAAGATTTTGCCCACCTCCCTCAGAGAGGGAGGCGAGGGGTATTCGGCACTTTAGATTTTCAATTCCACGCCGCCTTGGGGGCGAATGGACAGCACATAGCAAGCACCTTCGCCCAGGGCATTGTCGATCTCACTGCGGAAAGAATCCAAAATGGTCAGCGGCACAAATGCCTGCACCGTGCCGGCAAAGCCGCCGCCGTGGACCCGGTATGCGCCCTGTCCTTGCAGCGCGTGGCGGCACAATGCCAGCGCCACCGCAACCTCCTGATGGACGGTGCTGCCGGTGGGGATCACATTCTGTAAGTACATATGGGAGGACTGACCGCTTTCGGTAACCAGCTTCAGGAAGGTGTCGAAATCATTGTTTTCCAAAGCCGCGACCTGCCGGGATACCCGGGCGTTGTCCTCGAACACGTGAATGGCGCGCATTACCGCCCGATCGCCGCATTTTTCCCGGACTGTCGGAAGCTTGGCGTAGAATTCCGCTTCCTCAACCTCGGTCAAAACCTCCTTGCCAAAGCAGGCGGAAACGGCCTTCAATTCGCCGGTGATGCCGGAAAATTCGTCGGTCAAATCGGCGTGGTCAGCGCCGCTGTCGATGATGCACAGGGCATAGCCGCAGGCGGAGAAATCGAAATCTACCTTGCGGATCTGGGGATTGCCTTTTTCCTTAAAATCAATGGTAACCAGATTGCCGACGGCAGAGGCGGTCTGATCCATCAAGCCGCAGGGCTTGCCGAAGAACACGTTTTCCGCATACTGACCGATGGCGGCCACCTCCGGAGCGGAAACCTTGCTGTCGAAGAACAGAATGTTGATGATGGTGCCGATCAGCACCTCGAATGCGGCAGAGGAGCTAAGACCGGAGCCGGACAGAACCGTAGAGGTTACATAGGCGTCAAAGCCCTGTACCGGACAACCCATCTGCGCAAACTTGGCGGCAACGCCCCGGATCAATGCGGGGGTGGTATTGACCTCAGCTGCCATGGGTGTCAGTTGGCTCAAGTCTACTTCGCACAGGGGATAGCCCTGAGATTGTACCCGGATGGTATTGCTGCCGTTAAGACGGACAGCGGCGCGGGTGTCCAGATTGACAGCGGCTGCCAAAACCCGACCTCTTTGGTGGTCGGTGTGGTTGCCGCCGATCTCCGTACGACCGGGTGCGGAGAAATAACGCTCCGGCGCGCCGCCAAAAGCCGCGGCAAAGCCGGCGTCCAAAATATTACGATCATTCGCCGAAAGAACGAGATCAGCCATAATAAGCTCCTCCCTTTGGGGATTTTTCTTTATTATACACCCATAAATGCAAAATAGAAAGAGTTTTTTGAAATTTATGGTTGTCGCAAAAGTTGAAAAAAGAATTTGTAGGGACCGGCGTCCTCGACGGTCCTTGGCGGATATTCTATTGAGTAAACATTCCACTATGCATCTGAATACAAATCATCGCTTTGCCATCCAAATGGATTTTCGTAGATATATTCCAGATGCTTGTCATAATCCGCTTGGTCCCGTATGATATGATCGTAAAAATGTGTCTGCCAAATATTCCCTCCAAATTCCTTGTTGCAAAAACGCTTGAATGTTGAAACGAACCGGGAAAGAACATTGTTTTGCTTTGTAGAGGTAGGCGTTCCAGAAGGAACAGCTAGTACTCGCAATAAAAGGTGAATATGATTTGGCATAATTACATAGCTGTTTACAGATAGGCAGTCATAGAAATTATCAAGTTGGTTGATAATTTTGGCAGCAGTTTTGCCGTATGGCAGCAAATCAATTGTAGGCTCGCTAAGGATACTTGTCCTGTTAATGCGCGACAATAAACACTTACGATTTTCTGTACAAATTGTTATAAAATAAGCGCCAGGCGTATTGTAATCGAAGTTTTGTAGTCGTGTGTTGCGCCGATCAAACCATTGCTTCATCTATATCACCCTAGATATATTAACACAAAACCGACAGAGGAACAATATCTCTGTCGGTTTATTTTTTGTGCTAGAAGGACCGTCCGGGAGGCCGGTCCCTACATAAAATCCTTGTCTATAGGATATCCTTGCCGGCGAAATATTTTTTCATCGGCACGAACAGGACAGCGGCCACGGCAAGCGCCAGCAGCATACAAGGCAGCATATATGCGCCATTGTAGACCAGCGAATACAGCTGTGCGCCGTCAAACACACCGATGCCGGGGATCTCAGTGGGCTCGTAAATGCGGTACACGGTTACGCCGCTGATGTAATGGACGATGAAACGACCGATGCAGCCAACGGCAATACCGGGGAAAATGCCCCAAGTCTTACCCTTGAACAGACCTGCCAATCCCAAGGGGGTAAAGGCAACAATGTAGTCCAGGATCATAGACTGCCAGCCCCAGGCGTATGCGCCGTCGAAGAGCAGTTGGGTGATACCAAACACCAGACCGGACAGCAGACCTTTGCCCAAGCCCCAGCGCACAGCATAAAAGCAGATGGGGAACATAGCGAAGGTGATAGAGCCGCCGTTTGGCAGGTTGGGGAACAGCTTGATGAGGCTGAGGATGAATGCCAGGGCGACCATAATAGCGCCCTCGCACAGCGCGCGGATGTTCTTGTGGATTTTGTTCATAGGATATTCCTCCAAAATAAAAAGTATCGCATTGCAAACCCGTCTAGGTGCAATGCGATACCGGAATATCCCATTTATGCATCTTTTCCTACGACGGTACTGACCGTATCAGGTTCACGGGTCTAGGCGACTTAGCCCACTCTCAGCCGAATGCGTTCGGCTCCCCGAAGACGTTGTTTTTTGTGCGATCTAAGGATAGTATAGCGAAATTTGGTGAAATGTCAAGCCATTTCTACATTGAGCTTTTTGCCACCGAGAATGTGGAAATGCAGGTGATGAACGGTCTGACCGGCATCGTCACCGCAGTTGGATACCACCCGGTAGCCGCCTGCAAGACCTTCCTTGGCTGCGATGGTGGGGATTACCTCAAAAATATGGGCGACAACCTGGCTGTTTTCAGCGGTGATGCCGTCAACAGAGGGGATATGGGCTTTGGGAATCACCAAAATATGGGTAGGCGCCATAGGGGCAATATCCCGGAAGGCCAGGATCAGTTCATCCTCATAAACCTTGGTAGAGGGGATCTCCCCGGCAACGATCTTACAAAACAGACACATAAAAAGCCTCCTTAAACGATTCCAAAGACGGCGAATGCGCCGGCGCTGACCAAATACATAATGGTGGCTGCGATGGCAACACCCAAAGAAACAGCGACTGCTGTGGATTTGATACCCATATTCAGAAAACTGGCTGCCAGGGTGCCGGTCCAGGCGCCGGTACCGGGCAGGGGAATGCCGACGAACAGCATCAGCGCCACAAACAGACCGCCGCGTCCGGTTTTTGCCACCAGCTTCTGACCGCCCCGTTCACCTTTTTCCAGGCAGAAGCGGAAGAATTTGCCGATGTATTTTTTATCCGCGCCCCAGGTCAGAACCTTCCGGGCAAAGAAATAGATGAAAGGAACGGGGATCATATTGCCGAACATACATACCAGCAACGCCGGAACAGCAGGAATGTCCATACCGGCTGCCATAATGACGGCGCCGCGCAATTCCACCATAGGAATCATAGAAATCAAAAACAGAATCAGGTATTTTTTGAACATTTGAGCCCCTCCTTTCTACGCATTTTGTCCATTGTATCACATATCCTTACAATACGCAACGGAAAAAGAAGAGGAAAGCGGCAAAGTTTTGAATAAAATTGTCGTGCGGTTTTCCCGGGGAAAGGCGTAATTCGTGAAATTTCCCATTTCCGGGAAAGTACAATGGAAACACAACTGCAAAGGAGGTATGGCTATGCAATGCCAAAAGCTGAAAACATATATGGAAACGGGGCGGGTGATCTTTTTGCCTGCCCGGATCGTCCGTCCCAATCCGGCGCAGCCGAGAAAGATTTTTCGGGAGGATTCTCTGGAGGAACTGGCGGCATCCATCCGTCAGCACGGGGTTTTGCAGCCTCTGTCGGTACGGCGGGTGGACAATGGCTATGAGCTGATCGCCGGTGAGCGGCGTTTGCGGGCAGCCCAGCTGGCGGGGTTGACGGATGTGCCTTGTATCGTGATGAATATGGACGATCAGGAGTCGTCTATGGCCGCGATGATCGAAAACCTGCAGCGGCAGGATCTGGATTTTATCGAAGAGGCGCAGGGCATCGCCCGGCTGATGGACTTGCACTGTATGAGTCAGGAGCAGGTGGCGCGGCTGCTGGGGAAGAGCCAGAGCGCGGTCGCCAATAAGCTGCGGATATTGCGCCACAGTGAGCCGGTGCTGCGGATGCTGCGGCAGCACGATTTGACGGAACGCCACGCCCGGGCGCTGCTACGGCTGCCCTCCGAGCCGGAAAAGCTGGCGGCGCTCAGCGTTATTACCCGGCTGGGAATGAGTGTTGCCCGGACGGAAAGCTACATAGAGGGGCTTTTGGAGAAAAAGGCAGGCAAAAACGGGAAAGTAAATGTGGATTCGTTCCTGCATTCCCTGCGGCAGACCCTGCAGAAGATCCAGCTTTCCGGCGTGGCAGCGGTTTCGGAGCACCGGGAGACTGACAGCCAGATCGTGCTGACCATTACGATACCGAAATGATTTGCAGGGGCGATCAGTGATCGCCCGTTTGTGCAATTTCCCTCCATAGCTGTCATCCCGAGCGAAGTCGAGGGATCTATGCAGGATAAGTAGTGCGAAGATTCCTCGATTCCGCTTCGCTCCACTCGGAATGACAAAGGGCGGATGTGGGCAGCCGCCCCTACAACCAACCCTTTGGTGTGTATGTAGGAGCGACTTGTGGCAAGCTTGACAAAAAAGGGGAAGTATTATACCATAAGCGTAGTATTTAGGCTAAAGGAGTCGCTATGGAGAAGTATTATATTGCCCCCAATGCCACGGTTGTGGGGGATGTAACTTTGGGAAAAGATGTGAACATCTGGTACGGCGCGGTGCTGCGGGGCGACAGCGGTGCGATCACCGTTGGCGAGGGTACCAATGTGCAGGATAACTGCGTGATCCACGAGGAAACCACCATCGGAAAACACTGCACCATTGGTCATAATGCTGTTGTCCACGGCTGTACCGTAGGCGATGGCTGCGTCATCGGTATGGGCGCGGTGGTACTCACCGGCGCGGTGCTGGAAGATGGCTGTTTGGTAGGCGCCGGCGCATTGGTTACCGGCAAAACCGTAGCGCCTGCCGGCTCTATGCTGCTGGGAAGCCCTGCCAAGGTGGTCAAGACCTTGACCCAGGAGCAGATGGCAGCCCAGATCCACGATGCACAGCATTATGTAGAAACGGCAAAGGCGCAATTACCTGAGAAATAAACGCAAGGCGATGATAAAATGAACCAAAGAAGCGATTATATTGCGGTGTTCGATTCCGGCGTTGGCGGCATCAGCGTGCTGCGGCATCTGATCAAGCAGATGCCCAAGGAGCGGTTTTTGTACTACGGCGACTCTGCCAACGCTCCCTATGGCACCAAGACGGTAGCGCAGGTTCGGGAATTGAGCCTGGCTGTGGCGGAAAAGCTGCTGGAACAGGGCATTAAAGCGCTGGTGGTTGCCTGCAATACGGCAACGGCTGCGGCGGTGGATCTGCTGCGGGAAAAGCACCCCCAGCTGATCGTGGTGGGCATTGAGCCTGCTGTGAAACTGGCGGCGGACAAGTTTCCCGGCGGTACGGTGGGCGTGATGGCGACACCGCTGACCACCGATTCGGAAAAGCTGCAAAAACTGGAAGCACGCTGGCAGGAAAAATGCAATATGATTCCGCTGCCCACCCCCGGTCTTGTGGAATTGGTAGAAAGTGGAAAAGCGGTTAGCCCGGAAAGTGAAAATTTGCTTCGTCCCTTGCTTGCGCCCTATGCAGGCAAGCTGGATGCGGTGGTGCTGGGCTGCACCCATTATCCTTTTGCTGCGGCCACGATCCAGTCCATACTGGGAGAAGGCACTGTCCTTTTGGACGGCGGCGAAGGTACGGCAAGAGAAACCCAGCGCCGTTTGGCTGCGGCAGATCTGCTAAGCGATGGCGAAGGCGAAATTCTGATCCAAAGCAGCGCGGAGGATCCCGAAATGCTCCGCCGTTGCTGGGAATTGCTGAAAGCGGAATAAAAGCAGCACCCTTGCCTCCTCCTTTGGGGGAGGTGGCAAAAATCTTTGATTTTTGACGGAGGGAGTTAACTCCCCCAGTCTTTTTGCTTCGCAAAAATCCAGCCCCCTCATAGAGGGGGCCAAGGCATACTAAAAAATCCCACAGAGCAAAATGCTCTGTGGGATTTATGTATTGGGGAATTACACCATTGCAGCGGTGATGATGGCCATCTTGTAGACCTCGTCGGCGTTGCAGCCGCGGGACAGGTCGTTGATGGGAGCTGCCAGGCCCTGCAGAATGGGGCCGTAAGCCTCAAAGCCGCCCAGACGCTGTGCGATCTTGTAGCCGATGTTGCCAGCTTCGATGGTGGGGAAGATGAAGGTGTTGGCATAGCCTGCAACAGGAGAGCCGGGGAACTTCAGCTGACCGACCTCGGGAGCAACTGCTGCGTCAAACTGCATTTCGCCGTCGATCAGCAGATCGGGAGCCATAGCCTTGGCCTCGACAGTAGCATCGTGCCTCAGCTTGACGGTGCCGCCCTTGCCGGAGCCGTTGGTGGAGAAGCTCAGCATAGCAACCTTGGGATCAATGCCGAAGACCTTTGCGGTGTTGGCAGTTTCTACAGCAACCTCAGCCAGCTGACGGGCAGCGGTGAGAACAACATTGCCGTCCTTATCCAGACGATCCTCGTAGCCCAGGTTGATGGCGCAGTCGCCCATAGCGATCTTCTCGTCGCCGCGAACCATAATGAAGCAGGAAGAAACCAGGTTGACACCCTTCTTGGTCTTGACCAGCTGCAGAGCGGGACGGACGGTGTCAGCGGTGGAGTAGGTTGCGCCACCCAGCAGGGAGTCGGCGTAGCCCAGCTTTACCAGCATAGTGCCGAAGTAGTTGCCCTTAGACAGAGCGGCCTTGCAGTCCTCTGCGCTCATCTTGCCCTTACGCAGCTCAACCATCTTCTCGACCATAGCGTCCATTTCGGGATAGGTCAGGGGATCCAGGATCTCGATGCCCTCGATATTAAAGCCACCCTTAGCGGCGTTGGCCTTGACCTCGTCCACGTTGCCCACCAGAATGGGAGTCAGGAAACCGCCCTCGTTCAGACGGGCAGCAGCCTCCAGAATACGGGCGTCGTGGCCCTCGGTGAAGACGATCTTCCGGGGATTGGCCTTCAGAATCTCAATCATTGCGTTAAACATAGTGTTTTTCCTCCATTTTTCGGGTGTATGCCCGTATTTTTACGAAATAAGTATACATCAAAATTTTCCTGAACGCAACCGTTTTTTCACAGCGTATAATATTTAACAATCCGTGAACAATAGGACTTTGCGGTTGCAATCCCGGGAAAAAGCAATATAATGTACCTATATCAACAAAAGGGTGAAGATATGAGCAGATTGAAACAGTGGCTGCGCCATTTTATGATGGGGCGCTATGGCACAGATAAATTAAGTATGACCATTTTGGGCGTAGGCGTCATTATCAGTATTCTTGCGATGTTTATTCCCTCGGCGCGGATCACGATGGCGCTGACGATGGTGTCCTATGCACTGATGTTTTGGGCGATTTTCCGGTGTTTTTCCCGGAACACCTACAAGCGGTATCAGGAAAACCGGAAATTTTTGATGTGGATTGATCGGATCAAAGATCGCCAGCATAAATATTTCAGCTGCCCCCGGTGTAAGCAACCGGTGCGTGTCCCCCGGGGTAAAGGCAAGATCGCCATCAAATGCCCTAAGTGTGGAGAGAAGTTTATTAGAAAGAGTTAAAATGAAACCGACCTGCGAAAACAGGTCGGTTTTTTAGGCTCAGAATGTAGGGAAACAGCCTTCCCCTGGGGGAAGGTGGCACGGCGTAAGCCGTGACGGATGAGGGTAATAATATAAAGGAATGCCCTCATCAGTCGCCTGTGGCGACAGCTTCTCCCAGGAGAAGCCTTTTAGCCCTCTCATTAGGGGGAGGTGTCGCTTTCCTTTTTCTCTTTTCGGTAACGGATCGTCCAGATCACAGCGCAGAAAGTCCACACAACAGCGCAGAAAATGTGCAGTATCAAAACGATGGGCTCTTCCTGAGAATTCACAATATCGAGGATCAGAGAAATGCTCCAAATGATCGCGCAAAGATAATAGATGATCAAAGTAGCTTTGGTTGGCGATTTCTTTTTTGTGTCCATATACGGCATCCTCCATTTCAATATGGTTATACAAGAATCGGCACAACAGATTTCTGTTGTGCCGATTTGTGATTATTTTGCGTACTCCACAGCCTTGGTTTCGCGGATGACATTGATCTTGATCTGACCGGGGTATTCCAGCTCGGATTCGATCTTCTTGGCGATGTCCCGCGCCAGCAGGATCATATTGTCCTCGTTGACCACCTCGGGCTTGACCATAATGCGAACCTCGCGGCCTGCCTGGATGGCGAAGGCCTTGTCTACGCCGGGGTAAGAGCCGGTGAGCTCTTCCAGCTTCTGCAGACGGCGGATGTAGTTCTCCACGTTCTCGCGGCGTGCGCCGGGACGGGCAGCGGAAACTGCGTCGGCAGCCTGCACCAGAACAGCGATAATGGTCTTAGGCTCAACATCACCGTGATGCGCCTCAATGGCGTTGACGACCACAGGATTTTCCTTGTATTTCCGGGCAATATCTGCGCCCAGCTGTACGTGGCTGCCCTCCACCTCGTGGTCGATGGACTTACCCAGGTCGTGCAGCAGGCCTGCGCGCTTTGCCAGGGCGGTATCGATGCCCAGCTCAGCGGCCATCAGACCGGCAATGTGGGCAACCTCCATAGAGTGGTTCAGCACATTCTGACCGTAGGAGGTACGGTACTTCTGACGGCCCAGGATCTTGATCAGCTCCGGATTCAGGTTATGCACACCGGTTTCGTAGCAGGCGCGCTCGCCCTCTTCGCGAATGGTGCGATCCACTTCCTTGCGAGCCTTTTCCACCATATCCTCGATACGGGTGGGGTGGATACGGCCGTCGGCGATCAGCTTTTCCAGCGCCATTCTGGCGATCTCCCGGCGAACGGGATCAAAGCTGGAAACGGTGATGGCTTCGGGGGTGTCGTCGATGATCAGGTCAACACCGGTGATGGTTTCCAGGGTGCGGATATTCCGTCCCTCACGACCGATGATGCGGCCCTTCATTTCATCGTTGGGCAGAGGCACAACGGAAACGGTGGTCTCTGCGGAGTGATCGGCAGCGCAGCGCTGGATGGCGATGGACAGGACCTCACGAGCCCGATCCTCAGCCTCTTCCTTCATCTGGTTTTCGATCTCCTTGATCTTCATCGCAGTATCGTGGCGGATCTCTTCCTCCACGTTCTGCAGAAGCTGCTGTTTTGCCTGCTCCTGAGAAAGACCGGAAATGGTCTCCAAAGTGAGCAGCTGCTGCTTGCGGATAGCCTCTGCCTCTGCCTGAGTTTCAGCAACGGCAGCCAGCTTTTTGGCAAGCTCTTCTTCCTTGCGTTCGAAATTCTCTGTCTTCTTGTCCAGAGAGATTTCCTTTTGCTCCAAACGGCGCTCCTGCTTGGACAGCTCCGCCCGGCGCTCTTTGACTTCTTTTTCGTACTCTGTGCGTGATTTATGGATCTCGTCCTTGGCTTCCAGAAGCATTTCCTTCTTGCGGCTTTCACCACTGCGGATAGCATCGTTAATCAGGCGGGTAGCCTCGGCCTCAGCAGAACCGATCTCGCGCTCCGCAAACTTTTTGCGATAGCCGACACCGGACAAAAAGCCGATCAGAATGCCCACAACAGTACCAACGGCGATCAAAATGATAGCAAGTGTCAGTTCCATAATGTTTCAAACGCACCTCCTTCACTAAAATTAGCGTTAGCGAAAGGGGGCGGACGCAACAGACCCCTGGTGTGTCATTTGCAGTTATAAAAATACAAATATAAACGCCATGAGGCGTGAAATGCGCTACCCCGGCTAACGCCGGTTATGGAAACGCAGACCGGAAAAGGTCCGGAATGCGAATACTATACCAAAATTCATTTTACCCGCAAAGAAAGGGCTTGTCAAGCATATTTGCACAAAATATGGGCATCAAAGGGATATTTTTCTACAATATGTATAGCCGAATTGGGCAGAATCCAAAAAAAGACTGGACAGTTTTGTATCGTTCTGCTATAATCAATGCATAATTATTGCAAGGGAGTGTCCCATAATGAAGTGTCCTTTCTGCGGAGATCAAGAGAGTAAGGTCGTGGATTCCCGTCGCTCGGAAGACGGTAACAGCATTCGCCGCCGTCGGGAATGTCTGCAGTGCCAGCGCCGGTTTACCACCTATGAGATCGTGGAAAGCCTGCCCATTATCGTGGTTAAGCGGGACGGTACCCGTCAGAGCTTTGACCGCAATAAGATCCTCAATTCTATGGTCCGCGCCTTTGACAAGCGGAAGGTTGAGGTCGCGGAGCTGGAGCGGATCACCACCGAGATCGAGCAGACCATTCAGAACACCCTGGAGCGGGAAGTCAGCACCGATAAGATCGGTGAAATGGTTATGGAGCGCATTAAGCCTTTGGACGAGGTCGCCTATATTCGCTTTGCCTCGGTTTACCGCCGTTTTCAGGATGTTGGCAGCTTCGTAAGTGAGATCAATAAGTTCCTGAAGAAGGGGTAATAAGCAATGGATTTCGATGCTATGATGTCCATATTCGCAGATTTTGACGTGGCCGCCTTTCTGCCGGAGGTAGATTCTCTGATCGGTTGGGTGGAAACGGTACTGCGACTGCTGGTAATGGCAGGCCCGTTGCTACTGCTGGGCTTTGGACTTGTGTATCTGTTTGCGCCGCCTAAGGAGGCAAATTATGCTGTAGGCTGGCGTTTTTGGTGGAGTATGGCCAGCTTGGATGCCTGGCAGTTTACCCATCGCTGGACGGGATACATCTGGACAGGACTGGGCGCACTGCTGACTATCATTATGCTGTTTGTGTGTAACGCCTTTCGGCGTATGGAGCCGATGGAAATGGTTTGGTCTGCGGTCAAGAGCCTGGGCTGGGAGCTGGGGCTGATCGGCGCGGCCTGTATCGGTATCAATATTGCGGTCTTGGTTGTCTTTGATAAAGATGGCTTCCGCAGAAAAGATTACGAAGAATACGAAGAAGAATAAGGAAAACGGACACCGACCGGTGTCCGTTTTTTGTTGGTGCGAACAAACCCTTGCCTCCCCCAGAGGGAGAGCCAAGAGGGCGGATGTGAGTATCCCAAAGGCTTCCCCTGGGGGAAGCTGTCGCCGAAGGCGACTGATGAGGGAAATAATAGCACGAAAAGTTTTGCTGCGGCAAATGCCGCAGGGATTGCCCTCATCCGTCCACGCTTACGCGTGTCCACCTTCCCCCAGGGGAAGGCAAGGGCGCGGTGCTAACTTGTAGGGGCGGCTGCTCGTCCACCATACCCTCTCAGTCTTGCCTGACGGCAAGCCAGCTCTCCCAGTGGGAGAGCCAAGGAAATGTGTATAATTTTCCCATTTCAGGAAACCCTAGGTGCAGGGGGTGGGGAGTTGATACTGACTTACCTGCGCACGATTGCGCTGTATTTGGTGCTGATCGCCGTGATCCGGATGATGGGCAAACGGCAGATCGGTGAAATGGAGCCGGCAGAATTTGTGGTAACTATGCTGGTGGCAAACCTGGCGGCGATCCCAATGCAGGACGGCGGTATTCCGCTGTATTCCGGGCTTGTGCCCATATTGACAGTGCTGGGGGTGGAGCTGATTTTGTCGGCGATGAGTATGCGCAGCGTGAAGCTGCGGCAGCTTTTGTGCGGCAAGCCGGTGATCCTCATTGAAAACGGGAAGATATTGGAGAGCAATCTGCGCAGTACCCGGGTTACCCTGGATGAGCTGACAGAGCTGCTGCGGGGCAAGGATGTATTGTCCCCGGATAAGGTACAGTACGCCATTTTGGAGACCAACGGGAACCTTTCCGTGTTTCCCTTTCCGGGGGAGCGACCGGCATTGGCAAAGGATGCGAAAATCACGCCCGAAGCCCAGTATCTGCCCTATACCATCATCGCCGACGGTTATTTGTATCGGGAAAATCTGCGTCTTGCCGGGAAGAATGAGCGGTGGCTGGAAAAGCAGCTGCGGCAACGCAAAGCCACGGTGGCTACCACCTGGCTGATGACGGTGGATGCCGCCGGGCAGATCTTATGGCAGGAAAAGGAGAAGATAGGATGAGGCGGCTATGGATCGGCGTGAGCTTTTTGGTGGTGATCCTAACGGCAGGGATCGTGCTGACGGTGGCGTTTGTCCGGATCCACAGACCGCTTTCTCAGGATCTGCGGCAGGCGTCCCAGCTGGCGATGGAGGGAGCTTGGGAAAAAGCAACCGCCCTGACCGAACAGGCCAGAGCGGATTGGATGCAGTATCGGGAAATGATCGCAGCGGTGGCAGATCACGAGCCGCTGGAGGAGATGGAGCGTCTGCTGGAGCAGCTGCAGGTGTACGCCCAGCAGCGCAGAACTGCAGATTTTGCCTCCCGTTGCGTGGAATTGGCGTCGCTGGCAGATGCGATGCTGGAATCCCAGCAGCTGACCTGGTGGAACTTCCTTTAGCGCTTCGAGCCCAGGAAGAACAGTGCCAGAGTGCCGGGACCGGAATGAGAGCCGATCACCGCGCCCACATAGCCGATGATGACTTCCTTGACACCGTATTTTTCCTGCAGCACCGTTTGAAGCAGTTGGGCGTCCTCAATGCAGTCGCCGTGGCTGATGAAAACGGTGCTGTTTTCGCCTTCTAAGCCCAGTTCGCCCAGCTTTTTGGCAAGGGCATCGATGGAGGCTTTTCTGCCCCGAGCTTTGGAAACGTTGATCAGATGACCTTCGTCATCTACGTGCAGCACCGGCTTGATCTGCAGCATTGTGCCTACCAATGCGGTGGCTGCGCTGACACGGCCGCCCCGCTTCAGGAACATCAGATCGTCCACGGTAAACCAGTGGCACAGGCGGAACTTGTTTTCCTCCAGCCAAGCGGTCAGATCGTCTAAGGATATGCCGGCATCCCGCTTTTGGCAGGCGTACCAAACCAGCAGGCCCTGTCCCAAAGAGGCGCAAAGGCTGTCTACTACCCGGATCTTTCTTTCCGGGTATTTTTCCTGCAGCTCTTCTGCGGCAATAACAGCGGACTGGTAGGTGGTGCTTAAGCCCGAAGAGAAGGCGATGACCAAAGCATCCTCGCCGCCGGCGAGAATGGGCTCTATCGCAGTTTCCCAGCCGGTGGGGTTAATGGCAGAGGTGGTGGCGATTTCGCCGCCGCGAAGACCGTTGTAAAATGCGTCCACGCCCTCGTCCACATTATCGGGCAGGGTGTCGCCCTTGAAATTGACCATCAGGGGGACAACAGAAATATTCAGCTTATCAACCATAGACTGATTCAGGTCGCTGCCGGAATCGGTAACAATGCGAAAATCAGACATTGGAAATACACTCCTGAAAAAGAATTGACTGGAAAAGCGTTTGCCTGTATAATGTAGCAAACGAATCCCACAGCAACATCATTATAAGCTGTGGCCGGGACAATGTCATCCGCTTATGGGGAGAATGGGGGCGTTTACCCCTCCCCTCGGGGGAGAATATGCAATTCTACTGGCAGTAGAGTTGCGGAAAATACAATTTTTGACAGGAGAAAGTGCTATGACAAAGCTGCTTTTAAGGCTTTTTGTGAAGAATTCGGAAGATACTGCCAATCCCAAGACGCGCACGGCTATTGGCAAGCTCTCCGGCATCGTAGGCATTATATCCAATCTGCTTTTGTTCGCCGGCAAGCTGGCAGCAGGCCTGCTGTCCGGCTCGGTTTCCATTACCGCCGACGCTATGAACAACCTTTCCGATGCCTCCAGCTCCATCGTAACCTTAGTGGGCTTCAAGCTGGCGGAAAAACCGGCAGATGAGGATCACCCCTACGGACACGCCCGGTTTGAGTACCTTTCCGGTTTGGCGGTGGCTGCGCTGATCATCGTCATCGGCTTTGAATTGGCGAAAACCTCGGTGCAGAAGATCTTCAATCCGGCGCAGGTGGCGTTTTCCGGCATCACCGTGGCGGTGCTGATTGGCTCCATTGCGGTGAAGCTGTGGCTGGCGATCTTTAACCGGACCTTGGGCAAGAAGATCCACTCCGGTACATTGGAGGCGACTGCCGCGGACAGCCGCAACGATTGCATCACTACGGCGGCAGTTTTGCTGGCTGGCGTTGTGGAGCATTTTACATCCTGGCAGGTGGACGGCTATGCCGGCCTGGCGGTGGCGCTGTTCATTCTTTGGAGCGGCGCGAATTTGGCCAAGGATACCATTGACCCGCTGCTGGGCGCAGCCGCGAGCCCCGAGCTGCAGGCGCTGATCGTGGATTACATCAGCTCTAATCCCAAGGTGCTGGGCTATCACGATCTGATGGTCCACGATTACGGTCCGGGACAGCGGTTTGCCAGCTTGCATGTGGAGATGGATCAGCGGGAAGATCCCCTTTTGTGCCACGAGATCATTGATGACATTGAGCGGGAGTGCTTCCAGAGCCACAATATCCATTTGGTGATCCACTATGATCCGGTGGCTACCGACGATCCGGAGCGCAATCGGCTTTTGGCGGAAACCCACGAGATTTTGATGGAGATCGACCCCCGTCTTCACGCCCACGATTTTCGTATGGTCAAGGGCGACGGACATACCAATCTGATTTTCGATGTGGTGCTGCCGTCGGATATGATGAAGGAGAAAAAGATGATCCATAAGACCCTGGAGCAGGAGCTGTCCCGCCGGGAAAACACCAGCATCTACACCGTGATCACCTTTGACCCGGCGGCGTTTAATCAGTAAAAAAAAGGCTTCCCCTGGGGGAAGCTGGCAAAAATCTTTGATTTTTGACTGATGAGGGGAATAATACAATGAATTTATCACGGCTTGCGCCGTGGGGAAACCCTCATCCGTCCTCGCTATCGCGAGTCCACCTTCCCCCAGGGGAAGGCATAACAGAGCACCCTCGAAAGAGGGTGCTCTGTTGTTTAACATATTATTCACCAATGTCGGCAGTGGGTTCTTCAATCGCTTCCGGAGCGACATCTTCTACAACCTCGCCGGTGGTTTCGATGATCTCTTCCTCGGGAGGCAGTTTCTTCAGCTGAGAATGGGCTCGGATACCGCCTACCAAAGAGATAATTACCCAAGCGTGGAATACGATGTCAATAATGGAATCGCCGTTAATGCCACTCAAAAGCAGAAAGATAGTATCAATACAGAACAGCACGAAAGAGGCGATGAGCCAGCCGACCCGGTTCTTTTTGGAGAAGATCCAGCACAGCAGGAAAAGCACAAGGATCACAACAACCACAACGGCGGGGATGATCAAAGCGGCTTCGGGCAGGAACTCTGTCTGTGCATATTCGATTTCGGTGAAGACCTCCGGCAGTTTTCCTGTAATCACCATACCCGTGAGCATAAACATATAGGGGACATACAGAGAGAAAAGGAAATAGGTGGAACTGTCTGTGAGGAGCAAGACGATGTTGATGATCGTAAATGCCATTACCCAGATTAGATTTGCTCTTGCGGCATTATACTTGTTTTGCAGAATCTCACGAGGGGAAAGCTGCGTGGCTTCTTGCTTGTTTCCAAAAAACTTACCCATAAGAAATCTCCTTGTAGTTTGATGCGCTTAGTCTATCATATTTAACAGAATTTTGCAATATGCAACGGATCCGGTGAAGGTTAATCAGTGAAAAAGCCTCCCCTGTGCAAGGGGAGGTGGGGTTGGCGTAGGCGAAGACGGGGGGGCTGTTACAATCCCTCAGTCAAAAATCAAAGATTTTTGACAGCTCCCTTTACACAAGGGAGCCTTTTGTGAAACTTACACACGAAAAACAGAGCACCCTCGGATGAGGGTGCTCTTACTATTTAAGAAATTACTTGCACAGCTCGGTGGCGACTTCCACGATGTGCTCAGCGCTCAGACCGAACTGCTTCAGCAGGTCGGTAGCCGGGCCGGAGTGGCCGAACTCGTCGTTGACGCCGATGCGGCGAACCACGGTGGGCAGCTTCTCGCTGAGCAGACCGCAGACAGCCTCGCCCAGACCGCCGATGACGGAGTGCTCCTCGCAGGTGATGACCTTGCCACACTTCTTGGCAGCAGCCAGTACCAGCTCCTCGTCCAGGGGCTTGATGGTGGCCATATTGATGATCATCGCATTGATGCCGTTCTCAGCCAAGGTTTCGCCGGCCTTGATTGCCTCGTAAACCAGCAGACCGTTGGCAATGATGGCAACATCAGTGCCGTCCCGGAGGATCTCGCCCTTGCCGATCTGGAAGTTAAAGTTCTTCTCGTGGAATTCCGGCACTGCCAGACGACCGAAACGCAGGTAGACAGGGCCTTCCATCTCGTAAGCGGCACGGACAGCCATACGAGCCTCTTCGCCGTCGGCGGGGCAGATGACGGTCATACCGGGGATGGAGCGCATCAGTGCGAAGTCCTCACAGCACTGGTGGGAAGCGCCGTCCTCACCGACGGAGATGCCGCCGTGGGTAGCGCCGATCTTCACATTCAGGTGGGGGTAGCCGATGGAGTTGCGGACCTGCTCGAAAGCGCGGCCTGCAGCAAACATAGCAAAGGAAGATGCAAAGGGAACAAGACCCATGGTGGATGCACCGGCAGCGGCGCAGATCATATTGCCCTCAGCAATACCGCAGTCGAAGAAGCGGTCGGGGAATGCCTTCTGGAAGACGCTGGTCTTGGTCGCGCCAGCCAGGTCGGCATCAAAAACGATCAGGTTGTCTTTTTCCTGTCCCAGCTCAGCCAGAGCCTTGCCGTAGGCATCACGGGTAGCGGTTTTGATCATATCAGCCATATTACTTCGCCTCCAGTTCTGCATAAATTGCATTCAGCTCGTTCATAGCCTGCTCATACTCAGCGGCGTTGGGAGCCTTGCCGTGCCAGCCGGCGTTGTTCTCCATAAAGGAAACGCCCTTGCCCTTAACGGTGGACATTACGATCGCGGTGGGCTTGCCCTTGGTAGCCCGAGCGGTAGCCAAAGCGCCCTCGATGGCGTCAAAGTCGTGGCCGTCAATGGCAACAACCTCAAAGCCGAAAGCGACCAGCTTATCTACGATGGGGTAGGGGCTCATAACGTCCTTAACGTTGCCGTCGATCTGCAGACCGTTGTTGTCGATGATGGCAACAAAGTTGTCCAGATTGTAGTGGGCGGCGAACATAAATGCCTCCCAGCACTGACCTTCCTGGATCTCGCCGTCACCCAGCAGGGTGTAGACGCGCGTGGTTTCGCCCTTGTGCTTAGCAGCCAGAGCCATACCCACGGCGGTAGAAACGCCCTGGCCCAAACTGCCGGTGGACATATCAATACCGGGAACGGTGTTCATATTGGGGTGGCCCTGCAGGTAGCTGTCGATGCGGCGCAGAGTCTTCAGATCTTCTACGGGGAAGTAGCCACGCAGCGCCAGTGCGGAATACAGACCGGGTGCGGTGTGGCCTTTGGACAGAACAAAACGGTCCCGACCGGTTGCCTTGGGGTTACTGGGATCGATGTTCATTTCCTTAAAATACAGATAGGTGAACATTTCGGTTGCAGACAGACTGCCGCCGGGGTGGCCGCACTTGGCATTGTAAGTGGATTCAATAATGCCTTTGCGAACGTTGCAAGCGGTGAGCTGCAGCTGCTTCTTTTCGCTGAGAGTCATTCCATTGCCTCCTAAGTATAAAAATATATTACTCCATAGTTTTCATATGGTTATGGATTGCTTCAAAGGTCTCGTCGCTGATGACGTGCTCCATTTTGCAGGCATCTGCGGCAGCGATCTGCCGATCCACGCCCAAAGATACCAGAAGGTCGGTCAAAAGCTCGTGGCGGCGCATAATTTTCTCTGCGGTTTTGAGACCGGATTCGGTGAGGGTGATGTGTCCGTCATCGTCGATGGCGATATAATCACCTGCTTTCAGCAGGCCTACAGCGCGGGAAACGCTGGGCTTGGAATAGCCCATATATTCGCTGATGTCGACGGAGCGGACACAGCTAAGCTGCCGGGATAGGATCAGTATGGTTTCCAAGTACATTTCGCCGGATTCCTGCAGAGCCATATGGCCGCACCTCCTTTAGCCTGAGCAACATAACCCGGACCCGCCCAAGTGGGCGCCTGATAGGCTCAGACTTTGCTTTATTTCATTGATGGGCGTCAGCCCATCTGCTTTATAAATTCTTGCCTGAGCCAATCATTCATCCCTCTTGGGTCGCAGATTTCTGAGCCGTGAGACCGCTTCAAGGCAAGGCGGAGCTTTGCTGATGGGCTTTGTGCCCTTCAAGAAGCGACAACGATGCTTTGGGGTGGTCGCGCAGCTCAGAAACGAGTTCGGGTTATATTGCTCAGGCTAATTACCATACTGCCTATAGCATATCACGAGTTTTGGGATTTTGCAAGGAAAATTGATTTCTAATGGGATTTTTTCCGGAGGGTTGAGGGAAAGGGGATTTTGTGATATACTGTCGAAAAAAGGAGGGGTGGAAGTGAAAGGAAAACTTGCCGTTTGCGGGGCGTTGATCTGCGCCTTTTTACTGGGCGGCTGCGGACCGGCGTATGTTCCGGAGCCCACGGAAACCATTCCGCCCAATCAGTACGCGCCGGAGGATTTCCGGCTGGAGGACGGCTTTTTATCCTGCCTTACAGCGCCGGCGGTGTTGGGCATTGATGTGTCCCGGTATCAGGGGCAGATCGATTGGCAGCAGGTGAAAGCTGCAGGAGTGGAATTTGTAATGGTGCGCCTGGGCAACCGGGGCATCGCCGAGGGTACGCTCCACGAAGATCCGCTGGCAAAAATGAACCTGCAGACGGCAAAGGCTGCAGGTTTGAAAGTGGGGGCGTATTTCTATTCTCAGGCGGTCAGCGTTGCGGAAGCGGAGGAAGAGGCGGCGTTTGCGCTGGAGATTTTGGATGATTTTCAGCTGGATATGCCCCTGGCCTTTGACTGGGAGCAGGAGTCCCGGACGGAAAATGTGGATGCCAGGACATTGACGGATTGCACCAAGGCGTTTTGCGATGCGGTCAGTCTTGCCGGCTATCGGCCGATGATCTATTTCAACAGTTTTCAAGCAAAGGAATTGCTGCACCTGCGGGAATTGAAAGAGATCCCCTGGTGGCTGGCGATGTACGATGTTACGATGGAATTTCCGTACCGGATGGATATGTGGCAGTATAGCTGCACCGGCACGATCCCCGGAATCTCCGGCAGCGTGGATCTGAATTTGCTGTTTCCCGATGGGATGATCTAAAATAGAATATGTAGGGGCGGATTGAGGAACATCCGCCCGCACAACAAACAAGGGAAAGGGTGGAGTCAAATATGGAACTCCCTGAGAGAAAATTAAATCGCCTATGCGAGTACGATTACAGCCAAAACGGCGCATATTTCATTACGATCTGCACCCAAGATAGAAAACGAATACTGTCAAAATTGGTTGTAGGGACACCCGTCCTCGGGTGTCCGGATGTTCGCACAGAATTATTATGGCACGGTCGCATTGCGGACAAGTACATTCAACAAATGGGCGCATTTTATTCGCATATCTCTGTAGATCGTTATGTCGTTATGCCTGATCATATTCATCTTTTGATAACGATAGATCAGACAAGCGGACACCCGAGGACGGGTGTCCCTACAAAGAGAACTTCTACAATTGCGCGATTTATTTCTACCTTTAAGCGCTTTTGCAATAAGGAATATGGTGAAAACATATGGCAAGGGCGGTATTATGACCACATAATTCGCAATCAGCAAGATTATGACGAGGTTTGGGAATATATCGAAAACAATCCCCGAAAATGGATGCTGGAGCGGCAAAAGGGAGAATGAAAAGGGTCTTTGACGGTGGACAAGGGGGAAATGCAAATTTTAGTGAAATCGTGGCGAATGCCACGGTGAAATTTTCTGCTGACGCAGAAAGTGAAATTAAATTTGCTCGTAAGGGCAAATTTAGATAAAAAAGAAGCAGATGCTATTGCATCTGCTTCTTTTTCTGGGGTGGGTGATGGGATTCATAGCATCCGCTGACGCGGATAAAGGTTCGCCTCCGTCGAGCCGTCGGCGACAACGCTCGTCCGCGTTGCATTTAACCATTCGAATCCCGTCCTGCCACAAATGCCCAGATAAAAAAGAGAGCAGCAGAAGCTGCTCTCTTTTTTATGGGGTGGGTGATGGGATTCGAACCCACGAATACCGGAACCACAATCCGGGGCCTTAGGCCGCTTGGCGACACCCACCAAATATAAGCTAAGAGATAAGAGTGAAGAGTGAAGAACGGAGGTGCGCCTACGGCGCTATTTTAATAAGTCGGCTTTGCCGACCCCATAACTATTCACTTTTCACTATTCGCTTTTCACTCACTGCCAAAGGCAGTGTTGGCACGCCAGGAGGGATTCGAACCCCCGACCTACTGCTTAGAAGGCAGTTGCTCTATCCTGCTGAGCTACTGGCGCATTTCTATGGAGCGGGTGACGGGAATCGGACCCGCGTATCCAGCTTGGAAGGCTGGTGTTCTACCATTGAACTACACCCGCAAATCCGTGGCATTGTCTATATTCAGCCTAAAAATATTAGCACACGAATACCCTGTTGTCAAGGCTTATTTTTCAAGATAGCGGGAATTTTCTCGTAAATCACCTCTGCCACTGCGCCTTCGTCGCAGGGGCAAACATTGGGGAAACGGTCGGCAACCGAGCCGTCTGCCGGGCAAAAGGCGTAGTCCGCCCCCTCCAGCATCGCCAGATCGTTATCGCCGTCGCCGACGCAAATGAGGATTTTGCGCCCCAGCATCTTTTGCAGATCCCGGGCAGAGCGCAGCTTGCTGCAGCCCTTGGCGTGCATATCGGTAATACGGGTGCAGGCCTGGAAGCAGTCCAAAATATCGCCGTATTTTCCCTGGATATAGGATACCACCTCTTTGAAGAGGGCGACTTCCTCCTCGGTGGCGTTGTACATATCGGCAACGGTCTTTTCCCGGAATTCGCCGTAGACGGAGAATTTCAGAAACGGACCGGGGATCTTCTCAAAATCCTCGTATTTCCAGGGACAGCCGTTATGGTCGCAGTAGGCCTCCCAGGCTTCATTTTTGTAGAAGATATAGTGGGCATCCACGCCCTGCCATTCTACGCTGAGCTGGGGGAATCTCTCCTGTACATCGGTGATCACTGTCCGGGGATCTAATTCAATGGGATGGCACAGCAAAAATTCGCCGGTTTCCGTGTCGTAGGCAGCGCTGCCGTTATACAGCAGCAACGGCGCGTTGACGGGAACTTTGTGCAAAATGTTATTAACAGACATGGGCACGCTGCGACCGGTGTTGACGGTGAATTTGCCGCCGTTTTCCATAAAATAATGAATGGCCTCCAAATTCTTTGCAGGAATGCTGGAATCCAGTCCGGTCAAAGTTCGGTCGTAGTCAACGGTGAGTAAAATGTCAGAAAACATAGAATTTATACCATTTTCTCCAATTTTTCGATGAGCTTTTGGAAATATTCCGGCAGGGGCGCAAAGACCATCACCGGTCTGCCATCTCTGGGATGGCGGAAACACAGCTGTCCTGCGTGAAGGCACTGGGTATCCTGCCCCAGTTCGGCTTTTTTGTGTCCGTACACAGTATCTCCCAAGATGGGGTGTCCTATGTGAGCCATATGGACACGGATCTGGTGGGTGCGTCCCGTTTCCAGACGGCAGCGGATATGGGTATAGCCCCGATAGCGCGCCACCACCTCCCAATGGGTAACGGCGGACTTGGAATTGCGGGGGGTTACGGTCATTTTCTTCCGGTCGGTGGGGTGGCGACCAATGGGGGCGTCCACGGTACCGGAATCCTCCCGGAAAGAGCCGCAGACGATGGCTTCGTAGGTCCTTGCCATTGTGTGATCTTTCAGCTGACTTGCCAAAACCGTATGGGCAAGGTCATTTTTGGCAATGGCCAAAAGACCGGAGGTGTCTTTGTCGATGCGGTGGACGATGCCGGGGCGCAGCTCGCCGTTGATGCCGGACAGCTTATCGCCCATGGCATGGAGCAAGCCGTTGACCAGGGTGTCGTCCTGATGTCCGGCGGCAGGGTGTACTACCAAGCCCTTGGGCTTGTTGATCACCAGAACATCCTCGTCCTCGTATACGATATCCAGCGCCATTTCCGTGGGCTTGATGTCCACTTCCTTGGGCTCCGGAATGGTATAGTCGATCCGGTCGCCGATATTCAGTTTGTCGTTTTTCTTGCCGGGCTTGCCGTTTAAGAGGACATTGCCCTCCTCCATCAGCTTTTGGGCGGCAGAGCGGCTCAGACCGTCGCCGCACCGGGCAAGAAATGCATCCAGCCGTTCGCTGGGAACATCGGCGTACAAGGTCATTTCTTATCTTCCTTCCAAAATCCTTTGTTGAAAAACAGAATATGGACAACCAGCAAAATACAGCCGCAGGTGATGAAGCAATCGGCGACATTGAAGATGGGGAAGGTGATGAACTCCGTCTTGATCATATCCACCACGAAGCCCAGCCGCAGCCGGTCGATCATATTGCCCAGACCGCCGCCGTAGATGGCGGCAATACAAAACCATTCAAATTTGGTAAAGGAAAAGGGATTTTTGCGGTATGCCCACACAATACCCACCGTTAAAAGCACAAAAATCAGCGCGAACAGCCACTGCTGTCCTTCCAGCATAGAAAATGCCGCGCCGGTGTTCTGCACATAGGTCAGCCCCAAAATACCGGGGAGAAAGGGAACATCGGCATACAAGGGGATATTGGCGACGGTCAGATATTTGCTCAGCTGGTCAAGGCCTACAATGCCAAGGGCAAACAGGCTCATAAACAAAAACTGCATAGCGTTCCCTCCTGAAATGTTGGAAATATCATACCACGCAGCCGCGGCAATGTCAATTTTCTTACTGTACAAACGCCGAAAACTCGTGTACAATGATGGTATAATGGGTAAATGGTGAAAAATTATGAAAATTGCTTTTTACACCCTCGGGTGCAAGACAAATCAATATGAGACCCAGGCGATGGAGCAGCTTTTGGCGGAAGAAGGACACGAAATATGCCCCTTTTCCCCAAAATGCGATGTTTACATCATCAATACCTGCTCGGTAACCGCTGTGGCGGACAAGAAAAACCGGGCTGTCATCCGCCGTTGCCGCCGGGAAAATCCTCAGGCGATCATCGGCGTTTGCGGCTGCTATACCCAACACGCCCCGGAGGATGTACGCAAGCTTGGGGTGGATATTCTGGGCGGCAGCGCAAACCGCCGGGAGTTTATCCAAAAATTGCTGGAAACGGCGAAAAATCGCCGGCAGCAGGAAGTGCTGGATGAAGCTCTGCGCCGCCGGGAGTTTGAGGTTTTGCCCGCTGGCGGTCTATCTGAGCGCACCCGGGCGATGCTGAAGGTGCAGGACGGCTGCGTCAATTTCTGCTCCTACTGCATTATCCCCTATACCCGTGGACCGGTGCGGTCTGCGCCCCTTTCTTTGGTGATCGAGCAGGCAAAGCAGCTGCAGGAAAAGGGCTACAAGGAAATCATTATTACCGGTATTGAGATCGCCTCCTGGGGCGTGGATCTAGAGGGCAAGCCCCCGATGGCGGATATGGTGGCGGCGGTTTGTGAGGCTGTGCCGGAGCTTCGTGTGCGGTTGGGCAGCTTAGAGCCCCGGATCGTTACAGAAGAATTCTGCCAAAGGATGAAAAAATACCACAATCTGTGTCCTCAGTTTCATTTGAGTATGCAGTCCGGCTGCGATACGGTGCTGGCAAGGATGCGGCGCAAGTACGATACCGCCCGGTATCTGGAAAGTGTCAATCTTTTGAAAAAGCATTTCCCCGGCTGCGCCATCACCACGGATATGATCGTGGCGTTCCCCGGAGAAACCGAGGAGGAGTTCGCCCAAAGCCTGGAATTTATCCGGAAATGTGGCTTTGCCGATATGCATATTTTCCCCTATTCCCGCCGCCCCGGCACACCGGCGGACAAAATGCCCGGTCAGCTGGGCAATGCAACGAAAGAAGCCCGCAGCCGGGCAGCCATCGCTGTGGCGGAGCAAATGAAGCTTGCCTACCGGGAAAGTCTGGTGGGAACGGTGCAGAGCGTGCTGTTTGAGGAAACCGACGGCGATTATTTTGTCGGACACGCAATGAACTACACCAAGGTCTACGCCAAGGGCGAAAACCTGCACAATACGGTGAAAAATGTGAAAATAACAGGGATTTTCAAGGACGGTGTAAGATGAAGACATTACTGCATATTTGCTGCGCGCCCTGCGCCAATCAGTGCATTGAGGTGTTACGTGGCGATAAAATAGAGGTTACCGGCTACTGGTACAATCCCAATATCCACCCCTTTACCGAGTATCGCGCCCGGCGAAATTGTCTGCGGGAGTATGCCAAGACCATCGACCTGAAATTGCTGGAAAAGGACGATTACGGCTTGCGCCCCTTTGTCAGAGAGGTGGCGGAGGATATTTCCGGTCGTTGCATCAAATGCTATGAAATGCGGCTTTTTGACACCGCCAAAACCGCGGCAGAGGGGGGCTTTGACAGCTTTACCTCGTCGCTGTTTATCAGCCCCTATCAGAATCACGAGCTGATGCGTGAGGTGGCAGAAAAAGCGGCAAAGGAATACGGCGTGGAATTTCTTTACCGGGATTTTCGCCCTTATTTCAAAGCCGGGCAGGAAAAGGCCCGGGAGCTGGAAATGTACATTCAGAAATTCTGCGGCTGCGTTTTTTCGGAGCAGGAGCGGTATCTGAAGCCAGGCAAGATCATTCCCTAAGGAGTCAAAAATGAGTCAATTTGAATTTGCTGTACCCACCTTGTTCGGCTTGGAGGGTATCGCCGGCGACGAGCTGCGTCGGCTGAATATGGAAAATGTGCGGGTGGAGAACGGCAGAGTGCTGTTTTCCGGCGAAAAGGCCGATATCGCCCGGGCAAATATCAATCTGCGTACCGGTGAGCGGGTGCTTTTGGTGCTGGCGGATTTCGAGGCAAAGACATTTGAACAGCTGTTTCAAGGGGTGTACCGCGCCAATTTGGAGGATTATATCCCCAAGGACGGCGAATTTCCCGTTAAGGGACATTGCCTGAACAGCCAGCTGATGTCTGTTCCCGACTGCCAGGCAATTATTAAGAAAGCTGCATCCAAGCGGCTGGGCGAAAAGTACGGCGTTAGCTGGCTGCCGGAAAACGGCGCAAAGTATCAGCTGCAGTTTTCTATTATGAATGACCGGGTGCAGCTGTATCTGGATACCTCCGGTGTGGGGTTGCATAAGCGGGGCTACCGGGCTGTGGGCAACGATGCGCCGTTGCGGGAAACCTTAGCCGCGGCCATGGTGCAGCTGACCCGGTATCGGGGCAGGGAATTCCTGTGGGATCCCTTCTGCGGCTCCGGTACGATCCCCATTGAGGCGGCATTGATCGCCAAAAACAGAGCCCCCGGTTTGCGGCGGCGGTTTGCTGCGGAGCATTTTGCCTGGTCTGATGAAAAGCTTTGGCAGGAAGCCCGGGGCGAGGCGATGGACAAGGAATTTAAGGGCAAATACCGCATTTTGGGCTCGGATAACGATCCCAAGTGCATCAGCCTTTCTATGGCAAATGCCCGGAAAGCCGGGGTTTCCGATTGCATCGAGTTTAGAGATGGCGACGCCACCAAAATGAGCCTACCTACGGATCAGGGCATTATCATCTGTAATCCCCCTTACGGTCAGCGAATGATGGAACAGCAAAGCGCCCAGCGGCTGTACGCCGCCCTGGGACGGCACCTGAAATTCGCCGACGGCTGGAAGAAGTATATCATCACTTCTGAGCCGGAATTTGAGCATTATTTCGGCCGCCGCGCCGACAAAAAGCGGAAGCTATATAACGGTATGATCAAGTGCGATTACTATATGTACCAAAATCCTACCCGTAAAAAATAAAGAACAGGAGCGGCTATGAATCATCTGTTCATCATTAACCCTGCGGCAGGCAGCCGGGACAGAACGGCTGACTATACTGCGAAAATTGAAGAAATTTGCGGTAAGCGGGGCATTACATACCGAATTGAAGTATCCCAAGCCCCCGGGGATTGCACCCGGATCGCCAGAGAGGCTGCCCAAAGCGGAGAAGAATACCGCCTTTATGCCTGCGGTGGCGACGGCACACTGAACGAGGTGGCTGCCGGCGCGGCTGGCTTTGACAATGTGGCGGTTACGGTGTTTTCCGGCGGCAGCGGCAATGATTTTGTCAAGCTTTTTGACAAGCCGGAGGCGTTTTTTGACCTGGAGCGGCTGCTGGACTGCGAGGAAACCACCTTCGATCTGATCCGCTGCAACGATGACTATTCGCTGAATATCTGTTCCGTGGGTTTGGATGCCCGGATCGGCACAGATGTGTCCAACTACAAGCGGCTGCCTCTGCTCCACGGCTTCCGAGCCTATGTGGCATCCACGGTGGTGAATGTGATCAAGGGCATTTCGGAGCATTATGTGGTGAAGATCGGCGATGAAACCATTGATGCCCGGCAGACCATGATCTGCGTTTGCAACGGCCGTTTCTACGGCGGCGGTTTTAACCCTGTACCGGAGGCAGATCCTGCCGATGGAATGTTGGATGTGCTGCTGGTTAAGCACGTATCCCGGCTGCAGGTGCCGGTGGTCATCGGCAAGTATAAAAACGGTCGGTATCAGGAGCTGCCCCAGCTGGTGCGGCATTTTAAGTCCGGCAGCATTGAGGTTCAGTGCGGCAAGCCCACCGCTGTCAACTTAGATGGCGAGCTGCGAATGGCGGAAACGGTAAATATCCGCATCGCCGACGAAAAACTCCGGTTTTTCTATCCGAAGGGATTGACCTATAAGTGATTGTGCGCGACCTCGGCCCCCTCTTTGAGGGGGCTGGATTTTTGCAAAGCAAAAAGACTGGGGGAGTTAAACTCCCTCCGTCACGGCGTTCGCCGTGCCACCTCCCCCAAAGGAGGAGGCGAGGGATCGTGCATCCTTGTAGGGACGAGCTTGTCCGGTTTGCTCCCTCTTTGAGGGAGCCTTTTTTATGCCAAAAATTTGGAAAAATTTACGGACTTTTTACATATTCGGGGCTTTCTTTTTACATTTGTTGTGGTACAATAAGATAAAATGGGGAAAGAAGGGGAGAAAATGGGCAAGTGCATCATCTTTTGCGCCGCTGGCTTTGATAAATTGGCGCAGCCGATTGAAGAAGATGACTATGTCATCGCAGCCGATGGCGGTATGCGGTATTTGGAGTCCCTGGGACTTGCTCCCCACGCCATATTGGGGGATTTTGACTCGCTGGGCTATGTGCCCCAGGGCAGTCAGGTATTCCCGGTGGAAAAGGACGATACCGATGCGATGCTGGCGGTGCGCCACGGCCTAAAGCAGGGGTTTCGTGAATTTCTGATCTACGGCGGTCTGGATGGACAGCGCCTGGATCACACCCTTGCCAATTATCAGACCTTGCTATTTCTTGCCGACCATGGGGCAACCGGATATCTCATCGGCAAGGATTACATCGTTACGGTGGTGAAAGAGGAAGCGATCCGTTTTCCCAAAACGGCAGAGGGAATTTTGTCCTTGTTCTGCTTAGGGGCGGATGCCGAGGGCGTCAGCCTGCAAGGGTTGCAGTATCCGCTTCAAAATGGGCGGCTGTCCAGCGGTTTTCCGCTGGGTGTCAGCAATCATTTTGTAGGCGAGAATGTGCAGATTTGTGTCAAAAAAGGCAGTTTGCTGGCAATGTGGGACCGCAAAAACGGCTTCCCGGAAAGAAAGTAAAAGAGAGCTCAAGATTTGTCATTCCGACCGAGCGTAAGTGAGCGGAGGAATCCTCGCAGTGAGAAGATCCTTCGACTACGGGCGTTCCGCCCTGCGCTCAGGATGACAACATTAACCGAATTCCTACCAAAACAGGAGAGAGATATGCGCAAGAAGATAGAAACGGAGATCGTCCGGCGGGATATTCCCGTTGTGGATGCGGACATCGAGCAGGGCTTGACCGCGGAGCAGGTCAGAACCCGGGCGCTGAATGGCTGGGCCAACGGTATGCCTCAAAGCGCGTCCAAAACAGAAAAAGAGATCGTACTGGAAAACTGTCTGACGTTTTTCAATATGGTTTTTCTCGTTTTGGCGTTGGTGCTGGTGATCGCCGGCTCGTCCATTAAGAATATGCTGTTCCTGGGAATTATGGTCTGCAATACGGTCATCGGTATTATCCAGGAGATCCGTGCCAAGCGGGCGGTGGACAAGCTGACCTTGGTTGCGGTGCAGCAGGTGCGTACCATTCGCGACGGCAAACTGCAGAAAATCCGTTCCAGCAAGCTGGTGCGGGACGATATTGTGGAATTTTTTGCCGGCGATCAGATCTGCGCCGACGGTATTTTGCGGGCAGGTACGCTGCAGGTCAATGAATCCCTGGTTACCGGTGAGGAGGATGCCATTGTAAAGCGTCCCGGCGATAAGCTGAAATCCGGCAGCTTCGTGGTGGCAGGCAGCGGTCGCATTCAGCTGACCAAGGTGGGCGCGGATTCCTTCGCCGCCAAGCTGGCGTTGGAAGCGAAGGCAAATCCCCAGGCCTCCAAGTCGGAAATGATGCGCGCTTTGGATAAATTGATCCGGGTGGTGGGCTTCGGCCTGATCCCCATTGGCGTGATTTTGTTTTATCAGTCCCTGGCGGTGCTGGATAAGCCTTTCCGGGAAAGCGCCCAGAGTACGGTTGCCGCGCTGATCGGTATGATCCCGGAGGGTTTGTACCTGCTGACCAGTGTGGCTATGGCGGTTTCTGCCATTAAGCTGACACAGAAAAAGGTTTTGGTGCAGGATATGAACTGCATTGAAACTCTGGCACGGGTAGATGTGCTGTGCGTGGATAAGACCGGTACCATTACCGAAGCGGTGATGGAAGTGGACAATGTAGTGCCCTTGACCGAGGATGATCCGGAGCAGCTGGAGCAGATCCTTGCGGCCATGTATACCGGTGTCCAGCCGGATAACGATACCGCCCGGGCGATGACGGATATGTTCGCCGGGGAAACGGATTGGGAGTGCATCAAGCGGATCCCCTTTACCTCCAAGACCAAGTGGAGCGCGGCGGTTTTCCGGAATATGGGCGCATATATCGTGGGCGCGCCGGAATTCATTATGGGCAGCCGCTATGACGAGCTGAAAGAATCGGTGGAAAGCTGGTCCTCCTTCGGCTACCGTGTGCTGTTGGTGGCAGAATATGCCGCCGATCCCAACCCGGATGGGCTTGTGGCAGAACGGCTGCGGCCTTTGGCGTTGGTGCTGGTGAGTAACCGTGTCCGTCCCGAGGCGGAGGAAACATTCCACTATTTTGCCAAGCAGGGCGTGAAGATCAAGGTCATTTCCGGTGATAACCCGGTAACGGTTTCTGAGGTTGCCCGACGAGCTGGTATCGAGGATGCGGAAAAGTACATCGATGCCGGCGAGCTGGAAAAAGAGAAGGATTTCCTGGAGGCGGTACAGAAATATACCGTCTTTGGCCGCGTAACCCCGGATAAGAAGAAAAAGCTGATCCAGGCGTTGCAAAGAAGAGGACATACCGTGGCGATGACCGGCGACGGCGTTAACGACGTGCTGGCGATGAAGCAGGCGGACTGCGGCATCGCCATGGCCAGTGGCGCGCAAGCTGCCAGCCAGGTGGCGCAGATGGTGCTGCTCAATTCCGATTTTTCGGCTATGCCCAGCATTGTGGCAGAGGGCAGGCGGGTGATCAACAATATTCAGCGTACTGCGACGCTGTTTTTGGTGAAGAATATTTTCTCGTTGGGATTGGCGGTTATTAACCTGATTATGGGCATCCAGTACCCGCTGCAGCCCATTCATTTGAGTGTCATTTCCGCAATGACCATTGGCGTACCGTCCTTCTTCCTGGCGATGGAGCCCAATTATGAGCGGGTAAACGGCAGATTCCTGCCTACGGTGATGCGAAAAGCTTTGCCCGGCGGCTTGACCAACATTTTCGTTGTGCTGATGGCACAGTTTTTTATGGTGGTCTTTGGAATGGGGCTTGAACAGGTTTCCTCGGTTTGCGCGGCGATTTTGGCTGTGGTGGGACTGCAGGTGCTGTATCAGACCTGTAAACCCTTCGGAAAGATCAGAAAGATCATTTGGTGGACTATGGCTGCCGGCTTGCTGGTGTGCTTTACCTTCTTCCGTGGCTTCTTCGAGCTGCATTTGGAAGATCACGCCACCAGCCTGGTAATGGTGGTGCTGCTGATTATGACACCTACGGTGTTCTTTGCAGCCCAGCGGGTATTCGACTGGGGTGATAAGCTGACCGGATTCTTTAAGAGAAAATTTAGAAGAAGATAACGTATAACGGCTGTCCCGAGGGACAGCCGTTATTTTATCGCGCCATACA
Source organism: Faecousia sp. (assembly GCA_045532855.1). Lineage (GTDB taxonomy): Bacteria > Bacillota > Clostridia > Oscillospirales > Oscillospiraceae > Faecousia. The sequence continues at coordinate 1,177 of JAZSGS010000029.1, read as the reverse complement.
GATCTTGCGCAGGAGCATTGTAAAGATGTTCCCCAAGGTCAGCTTGGGGACGGCGGTTTCTGCCACCATACTGACTTGGGCTAGCACCTGGTCGCCAGCTTTGACGGTCAGCGTGCCTAAGCGCTGCCCTTTACTGACGGGGGCGGATACCTGCTCCTCCAGCTGCACCTGGGTGGTAACGGAATCCCGCTGCTGTTTGTCGATCAGCAGCTGGGTTTCCTCAGCAGGTACGGCGTTAACGCAGTCATTCGTTCCCAGTTTTACCGGGACGGAATTTTCTTCCTGCAGCTGGGGCTGCACCAGGGCATAGTTGGCAAAGCCGTAGTTGAGCAGGGCCTTGGCCGATTCAAAACGGTCCGTGGAGCTTTCGCAGTGCATTACCACGGCGATCAGCTCAATGCCGTCCCGCTGGGCGGTGGCGGAAAGGCAATGCCCCGCCGAGGAGGTGTAGCCCGTTTTCAGGCCCGTGGTCCCCTCATAAAAGCGCACCAGCTTGTTGGTGTTGGACAGCCCAAACTGACCGCCCCGCACGGTGTCCATCCAGATGGTGGTGTATTCCTTGATTTTTTCATGCTTAAGAAGCTCCCGAGACATGAGGGCGATGTCATAGGCTGTGGTCAGGTGCTCCGCGGCATTGGGCTCGTCGTCCAGACCCGTGCAGTTGACAAAATGGCTGTTTGCCATGCCCAGCTCTGCAGCCCGTGCGTTCATCATTTCCACAAAGGCGGCTTCGCTTCCGGCGATATGCTCTGCCAGAGCCGTGGCGCAGTCGTTGGCGGAGCTGACCACCACGCTTTTGAGCATTTCGTCCATGGACATCTGTTCTCCCGCCTCCAGATAGACCTGACTGCCCCCCTTGGCCGCTGCGGCATCCGAGGCGATCACGGTGTCCTCCCATGAGATCCTGCCTCCGTCCAGAGCCTCCATGACCAGAAGAAGGGTCATGATCTTGGTCACCGAGGCAGGGGCTAAAGCTTCCCTTGCGTTTTTTTCAAACAGTACCGTGCCCGTAGCGGCATCCATGAGGACAGCCGAGGGGGCGGCGATCTCGGGACCTTCTGCCCTTGCCGCGGGAATTACGCCCAAAAGCAGCACCGCCGCTGAAAATCGCCCCATCAGTCGTTTACCCATAAAAAACTCCCCTTCCCTTGATTGGCTTTGTACAAGCGTATGAAGG
>JAZSGS010000023.1:0-31750 GCA_045532855.1 Faecousia sp. | reverse complement strand
GGTCCTTTGCTTCCCAAACCCCGCTGGCCCCCCCCCTCCCCGGGGGCCCGCCCGCGGGTGGGCCATTTTTGTGGGAAAATTAAGAAATAGGGCTTGCCAACGGAGAAAGATAATGCTAAAATAAGTAATGTATATACTCCCGGCGTAATTGCCGAGGGAAAAGCGGCAATAACCGCAAATATATTATTTGGAGGACAACATAATGAGAAAATTTGTTGGCTTGCTTGTGGCAGTTGCTCTGATTCTGAGCTTGTCTGTCGTAGCCATCGCTGCTACTATTAATGTAGACAGCGCTACTGAAACTGCTATCAGCGCAGAGGGTATTTCGATTCCGTTTACACCCACTGCTGATGGTGTCTTGACCGTTACCATTTCCGGTAATCCCGGCTATCATGTTACGGTTGTGATTCCTGCAAATGATGGCTCTGTTGGTCTGCCCAAGAGTGGCAAGACTGAGAAGGAACTGACATTTGATCTGGTTGGCGGTACTGCTTACGAAATCCGTATTGCTGGCTATGACGCAGCAGCATGGGATTATGCCGATTCTACCATTACTTATGACATTTCTTTTGAGAGCTCCGGTATTGCAGCTGAGCCCGTTGAGATCGAAAAGTCCGATGTGGTGCTGAACCTGGGCGAAAACAATGTAGCTTTGCTGGAGAACACCATTGTTTCTCTGTATGAGTTCACTCCTGCTGAGCCTGGCATTTACACCTTTACCGCTACCGGCGCTGACATCGCCACCTATGGCTTCGCAGCTTGGAATCTGATCGCTGAAGGTACCAACGGCGTTCTTGAGCATACTGCTACCGATGCCGGCCAGACCATTCTGCTGGGCGTGACCGCTGCTACTCCTACTGTCAATATTACGGTTGAGAAGACCGGTACTTATACGCCTCCCGTTCAGATCCAGTATGTTGAATATGTTCCCGTCAATACGGTGGTGTCCGATTTTGAGGAGCCCGCTGGTCTGGAGAATATCGATATTACCCAGGAGCAGAATGTTGTTCTGGGTGACGACGGTTATTACCATCTGGGTACTGCCAACGGTCCCATCGTTTATGTAAATCTGAACACCAATCAGTTCACGTTGGCTATGCTGTATAATGCAGGCGCACCCATTACTATGCGTGGTATTTATACCGACGAGAACGGCGATCCTCATTACTACGACTTTATGAATATGATCACCAACTTGTACTATCAGTACAGCCGGGAGAACGATTACCATCCTCTGAACACCGACCTGATGATCTTCCTGAAGGCCTATGGTACAAGCCAGGGCTGGTATAACGCAAACACCTCTTCCTTCGATTCTATCACAAGCGGTGAGTTTGAGGAAGAGTCTGCTTGGTTAGCAGCTTGCTATATTGCTCCTGTTCCTGAGGGTCCGGAGCCCACTGAGCCCACCAACCCCACTGAGCCTTCCGCTCCTGCAACCGAGCCCTCTGCTCCTGCAACCGAGCCCTCCGCTCCTGCAACCGAGCCCACTGCTCCTGCAACTGAGCCCACTGCTCCTGCAACTGAGCCCGAGGCATCTGAGCCTGTAGTTGAGCCTACCGAGCCCATGGTTGAGCCTTCCGAGCCTGTTCCCAGCGCTCCCGAGGACGATGACATTACCGGCGGCGAAGGCGGCGATACCGGTAATGACGGCGGCGATGCCGGCAGTGAAGGCGACAACGACGACGAAGACATCAATGACGAGGAAGACATCGACGACGAAGAAGACGTCGATGACGAAGAAGATGTCGACGACGAAGAAGATGTCGACGATGAAGAAGATGTCGACGACGAGGAAGACATTGACGATGAAGACGAAGAAGACATCGACAATGGTGATAACAATGGCGGCGACTCCAACATTATCGGCGGTGATACCGGTGATACCGACGTTCCCGACGATCCCAACGTTCCCGACGCTCCCAGTGGTGATACTGGCAGCACCGATACTGAGAACGGCACTGACGATGTTCCCCAGACCGGCGACATCGGCATTATGGGCGCAGTGATCGCTATGGCCTTCTCTGCTATCGGCGGCGCAGTTGTCATTAAGAAGAAGGAATTCTAAAAAATCTTTTTTCGGCGAATCATATTTAAGGGCGCGTCTTTGACGCGCCCTTTTTGTATAAATGCGGACTTGCAATCAGCAGACGAAAGTGTTATACTATACCAAGCGAAAACAAATGAATTTATTTGGAGGAAAAACAATGAAACTGTTTAATAAGGTTTTGGCTCTGGCTTTGGCGCTGATGCTGGTGCTGTGCCTGTGCGCCTGCGGCCAGGATACAAATGGCGGCAATACCACCGAAGCCCCCACCGAGCCCATCGTTGAGACCACTGCTCCTACAGAAGCAACTGAAGCCACCCAGGCTCCCACCGAAGCAACCATCCCCGAGGGTATGGTCCAGTACAAGGTCAAGGTAACTGACGAAGCTGGCAACCCCATTGTTGGCGTAATGGTGCAGGTTTGCACCGATGAAACCTGCCTGGCACCGGTTAAGACCGATGATGCCGGCGTTGCTACCTTTGCTCCTGCAGCGCAGGGCGAGTACCATGCTAACTTCCTGCCCGGTGTTCCTGAAGGTTACGAGGCAGAGGCAGAAGTGTTCTACTTTGCTGAAGGCGAAACCGAGTTGACCATCGTGCTGAAGGCGATTGCCTGATTTACGAACATTAACTGACCGTCAATTTTGACGGTCAGTTTTTTCTTGTAATTTGGCGGAAAATAGTATATAATGCAAGCATATTGAAATGAAAATGGTGTGTATATGAAACAGAAATTATTAATATTTTTCATCGCGTTACAGTTGTTTGGCGCAGGTTGTTCTCAAATACCTGCGGAAAAACCCACGGAACCCCCCACTGTTTTGGCAACGGAGGCAACGGAGGCGGACAGGATTCCTCCCTGGGAAACTGAGCCTCAGACAACTACAACCCAGGATCCTACGGAGCAAACACAAATACCTACTGCTCCGGATACTCAGCCGACACAGCAGATCGGGACAATGCAAACTACAGAATCCACTGCGTTGACACAGCCACCCCAGCTGACACAGCCGACACAGCCGGAACAGTTGGAACAGGTAACACAACCGGAACCGTCAACACTGTCTACACAGCCAACGCAGTCAGTACAGTCTACACAATCCGTGCAGCTGACACAACCGGAACAACCAATGCAGACGACACATCCAATGCAGTCAGTGCAGCCGACACAGCCGGTACAACCAACACAGTTTACACAGCCGACACAGTCTGTACAGCCGACACAATCGGTACAGCCGACACAACCCGTACAACCGACACAATCGGTACAACCAACACAGCCCGTACAACCGACACAATCGGTACAGCCGACACAATCGGTACTGCCGACACAGTCCGTGCAGCCGACACAGAATAGTAGCCAGCAAAGTACGCAGAAGCCAACAAGTCCTGCCGCGACGATACCGGTTACGCCTACTGTAACGACGACCCAACCGGAACAGACACAAAGTATAACAACACCGCCTACCCAGCCGCAGCAAACGCCGGAAACAGTGCCACAGACACAGGCACCTACGGTTGCCGGCTGTCAGCACGATTATCAGCAGACCAATACGAAGGCAGCTACCTGCACAACTGTGGGCAGCAAGAAATTCGTCTGTAAAAAGTGCGGCGCAGTGATGCGGCAGGAGATCCCGATGAAGGATCATAGCTATCAGGCAGCTACCTGCCTGAAGCCCAAGACCTGCACCGCCTGCGCACATACGGAGGGAACTGCGCTGGGACATAGCTATGGCGCAAACCACCTTTGTATCCGTTGCGGCGTGAAGGATCCCAGCGTATCACCGGAATCGGTGGGGGTAAACTTTGTTGCTACCATTCGCTCTGACGAGGGTGTGCTTATTTCCGGTGTTACGGTTACAGTTCATACGAGCGCCGGATCAAAAAGTGCGGTTACCGACAAAAAGGGAGTGGCGACGATTGCCCTAAGCGCAGGCAGCAGCCAGTATACTGTCAAGCTGTCCAATGTTCCCCAGGAGTATCAAGTCCAGGCGAGCTACAGCTTCAGCAGCACTCAGGTTACCATCAATCTGAAAACTCTGCCCGTCCGCACGGATCCCAATGACCATTCCAAGGCCCGCTATGAAGAGGGCGACAAAATGATGGAATTTACGTTGACGGATGTGGACGGAAGGAAATATAAGCTCTCTGACTTGCTGCAGGAAAACAAGCTGGTGATCCTGGATTTCTGGTATGTTAGCTGCAATCCCTGCAAGAAGGAATTCCCGTATTTTGAGGCGGCTCTGGAAGCCTACGGCGATGACATTGTGATTCTGGCGGTAGATCCGTTCTATTCTGCCGCGGAGATTCGCAAGCTCCGGGATGAAATGGAGTTAAGCTTCCCTGTGTTCCAGGATCTTTTGGGACTGGCTGATGGCTTCCGGGTGGAAAGCTACCCCACCACGGTGTTCATTGACAGCACCGGTACGATCCGCAAGATCCACCGCAATGCTTTCACCAGTGAAACATCTTTCCTGAATGCAATCGCAGCATACTTATAAAATGATCCCCGGTGGTTAACCACCGGGGATTTTTGTTTAATTCAGCGCGTCCTCAACTGCAGCTTTTAGCATATCGTAGGTTACGGAGGAAACGAAGATCTTGCTAATCACGCCGTTTTCGTCCAGCACAACGGTATACGGATAAGTGCCTCTGCCGCCAAGGGTGGTATAGTAGCCACTGGTGGTGCCGTCCTCCAGGGGATAGTCCGACAGGAAATTCAGACTGGAGCCTGAATAGTTGTTGCCAATGTAGGCCGCTGCGGTTTCTTCCGCCAGCAGGTAGGAGTGGACAGCAAAGACGGAAACCTTATCGCCGTACTCGTCAGCAACCTGCTCAAAGAAGGGAAGTTCCGCGCAGCAGGGGGTGCACCAGGTGCCCCAGAAGTTGATGACGGTTACCTTGCCGGTTGTGGTGGGATCGGCGGTTTCTTCCAGGATGCCGTCGGGGGTGATCACCTTCAGCTGTTCACCGTAGCAAAGCTGTCCAACCTGATTTCCTCTATCCACCTGATCAACCGGTTTTTCGTAGCCCGGCTCTGCTTGCCGCCAGTAATAAGCTACGGCGCCGACCAGAATTCCCACCAAAACTACGGCGGAAATGATCCGGGTAACCAGCTTTGCGGTTTTGTGCTTGCTGTCATTGGTAGGAGCGCTGGCTTTGATGCCCTTCCAATGAATGGCCTTGGTGGGGCATACGCCGATACATTCGCCGCAGCTGATGCACTCCTGGTCGCCAACCTCTTTGATATCCACCTTGCAGTGGTTGTGGCAAAGACCGCAATCGGTGCATTTGCTCTTTTCAACCTTTACGCCGAACACGGAGATTTTGTTAAACAGTCCGTACAGCGCGCCAAGGGGGCAGATGAATCGGCAGAACAGCCGGAAAATGAAGATAGAGCCTACCAAAATGCTGACCATCAGCAGGAATTTCCAGGTAAACAGCGGGCCCAGCATAGAGAAATAGCTGGCGTTTACCGCATTACTTAGCAGACCGATGCCGCCTTCCAATGTACCTGCCGGGCAGATGTACTTGCAGAATGCAGGCAGGGGTGTGTTACGCAGGGCGTACATAATCGGCACGATCAGCACGAAGAAAACTAAGATCACATATTTTAAGTAGGAAAGCACCCGGGTGAGGGGGCTTTTTTTGACCTTTGGGGTGGGGATCTTATGAAGAACCTCCTGCACCAAGCCGAAAGGACACAGCCAGCCGCAGATCATTCTGCCAAACAGAAGGCTATACAGCAGCAGAATACCGCCTACATAGTATAGCGTGCTGCGGTCGGCGCTGAAAGAGCCCTGGAAAGAGCCCAGCGGACACGCGCCTACTGCGCCGGGGCAGGAGTAGCAGTTAATGCCGGGGGCGCAGAATTGCTTGGTGTTGCCCTGATAGATATTGCCGGATACGAAGCCCTTGAAATTGGCGTTAAACAGCAGCGCGAAATACAGCTGCATAATTTTCCGCTTGGTGGGGATCAGCTTTTTCAGTTTTTCTTTCATATCCATCACCCCAATCCAACACATTCGGTGCAGATGGCAACGGCCTTTGCCAGCACATCTGCCGTACCGCCGGCAAAGTAGCCGCCAACGATCAAAACCAGCGCAATACCCAGAATTGCCAGCCGGATGTACAATAGTGTTTGATTCTCTTTGCTTGCTTGATCAGCGGGTTTATTTACCGCCTTGGGCACCAGCTTTACCAGCTCCAGCTCCCGGCGAATACTTGCCTGGGAGAAGTAGGCGGAGAAAATGCTGAAACCTGTGGGGATCAAGGCGCAGGGGATCAGCCACCAAATGATTGCCACGATGGAATCAGTGGCAAGGTGCAGCTCCTGGCTGTAATTTTTGCCGTTACAGGCGTAGGGCAGAAAAGCGACTGCGCTGATCACCCAAATTACCAGGGACAGATTCAGTGTAAAGCGGCGGTTGTTCCGCTCCTTCTGAATATTTGCCAGCAGCTCCGTGTTACAAAGCTCCATATCCGCCTTTTCGTAAGCTTTACGCAGCAGCAGGGGATATTGTTTTTCAAATTTGGCGCGTTTTTTCTCCACGGGCAGCAAAAATTCCAAAAGGAAGCTGCCGGCGATCAGCGCCAGAGTGATGTAGATGGGAATCGCGATAGGGGAGAAGGCTGCCGCCACCTTTTCCGGGGTGTAGGTCTGTTCGCCGCCGGACTGGTAGATCTGCAGGCAGGCTGCCATCAGCAGCAGCCCGGACACCACTGCCATTGCGCTGACAGCGATGCCGTAAATGAGACGAAAGAGCTTGATAGCTTTCTGATTCATAGGCTTTCCTCCAATGGGGGATTATTGTCGAAACCAGTATATCATTAATTGCAGAAAAAGTAAACGATACTCTGAAAAAATACTCATTTCGGCATAAATGAACAAATTGTATACATTTTGGATTTTTAATCAAAGGACGCTAAAAAACAGTTGCTTTTTGTGATAAAATATTATATTATATGATGAGGTATGTATATCTATAAACAGACTACGGACAGAAAGGCGAAAAAGCAAATGACGAAGAAATTTTTTGGAAAGAAGGCACGAGCAATCGCGGTTGCATTGGTCGCGGTGGTGCTTCTGCTTGCGACACTGGCGCAGCCTGTTGCACAGGCGGCTAGCTATGACGCATCTTACATTAAAAAGTATACCGGCGATCTGAAGGTGAATTATCAGGACTTCCTGGATTCTTCCGTGATGCAGAAGCTGCCGGATACCATCAAGGATGATCAGGAGATCTCCGTGATCATTGCTCTGAACGAGCAGAACTTGATGGATGCTTATGAAGCAACTGACAAGGCTATGAGCTTTACCCAGTTTGCGCTGGAAAGCGAAGAGGCCGCCCAGATCATCAGCAACCGGGACAGCCGCAAGGCGCAGATCCTGGCTGCATTGGATGAGGCTGGCGTTGCCTATACCGCTGGCGAAGAATACATCGCAGCGCTGACTGGCTTTGAACTGGTGATCCAGGCAAAGGATTTTGATGTAACCTGCAAAAACCTGGGTGAGGGCGCAGGCATCATCGTCGGCGAGGAGTATAAGGTCGCCGAAACACAGCTGGTGGAAAACAAGGTCAATGTTTATGACACCGGCATCTTTAAGAGCGAAGGTTCCGGCTATGACGGCAGCGGAATGGTCGTTGCTGTTCTGGATACCGGACTTGACGCCAAGCATTCTGCCTTTTCTGTCGATAATTTTACTTCTCAAAAGTTGGGCTTGACCTATGAAGATGTTTCCTCCGTCATTGGCAGCACCACCGCTGCTACCTTGACCGAAGGTCTGACGGTTGACGATGTTTTCATCAACAACAAGGTGCCTTTCGGCTATGACTATGCCGACAAGGATCCCGATCCCTACTCCACCCACAACAACCACGGCACCCACGTTTCCGGTGTTATTGTAGGTAAGGATGACACCATTACCGGCGTCGCTCCCAATGCGCAGCTGGTTTCTATGAAGATCTTCTCCGATGTAATGGATACCGCAAGAAGCGCGTGGATCCTGGCAGCGCTGGAGGACTGTGTCGTTCTGGACGTTGATGTGATCAATATGAGCTTGGGTACTGCCTGTGGCTTCAGCCGGGAATCTGACGAAGAGATCCTCAATGGCGTTTACGACAAGATCCGCAATGCCGGCATCAGCATCGTGGTGGCTGCTTCCAACAGCTACTCCTCTGCTTACGGCTCTGAGGCCAACGGTAACCTGCCTCTGACCTCTAACCCCGATACCGGTACGGTTGGTTCTCCCTCTACTTATAAGGGCGCAATGTCCGTCGCTTCCATTGACGGTACTCCCACTCCGTACCTGCTGTACGGCGATACCATCATCTACTTTGAAGAGGCCAATAACGGCGCGGCTGAGGAGCTGAGCTTCTTTGACAGACTCCTGGGCGACGTCGATTCCAAGGAATTTGAATATGTGGTCATCCCCGGTATCGGTAGAAGCGCCGACTACACCGGCTTGGATGTAAACGGAAAGATCGTTCTGGTCCGCCGTGGCGACAACACCTTCGAAGAGAAGGCAATGATCGCTGAGAACCAGGGCGCAGCCGGTATCATTATTTATAATAATGTGTCCGGTGAGATCAAGATGAATGTGGGTAAGGCACAGCTGGCTGTCTGCTCCATTTCTCAGGACGATGGCGAGCTGCTGGCAGCTCAGTCCGGTACACTGAAGATCGGCCGGGATCAGGCTTCCGGTCCGTTCATCACCGACTTCTCTTCCTGGGGCCCCACCCCTGATCTGAAGATCAAGCCGGAGCTGACCGCCCACGGCGGTAACATCCTTTCCTCCATCACCGGTGGCGGCTACGACCGTCTGTCCGGCACCAGTATGGCTTGCCCCAACCTGGCAGGCGTGGTGATTCTGATGCGTCAGTATGTGGTGGAGAATTTCCCCGACATCGCAAATGACAATGTGAAGGTATCTGCGTTGGTCAATCAGCTGCTGATGTCCACTGCCGATATTATTCTCAACACCAACGGTCAGCCTTACGCAGTCCGTAAGCAGGGCGCAGGTCTTGCAAATCTGATGAATGCGCTGAATACCAACGCTTACATCACCACCAAGGACGAGACCGGCACGGTAATGGACAAGACCAAGATCGAGCTGGGCGACGACAAGGCAAAGAACGGCGTTTACACGCTGAATTTCACAGTGAATAACTTTGGCGATAAGGATCGCACCTACAGTGTCGGTACTTATGTTATGACTGAGGGCGTTTCCGAGACCAAGACTGCTCACGGCAAGACCACCGTTACCGAGGTCGCCCACATTCTGGAGGGCGCAGGTATCAAGGTTACCGTGGGTGGTACGGAAGTCAGCAAGGTCAGCGTTAAGGCTGGCGGTACGGTGGATGTTACTGTTACCATCACCCTGACCGATGAGAACAAGGCATACCTGGACGAGTCCTTTGAAAACGGTATGTATGTGGAAGGCTTCGTTACTCTGACCGATTCCGATGATAACGGCGTCGATCTGAACGTACCTTACCTGGCATTCTACGGCGACTGGACCCAGGCACCTATGTTCGACCTGGATTACTACGACACCAACGCTGACGAGCTGGATGATGCTCTGTCCTTCGAAGATAAGACCATGGCAGACGCTTACTCTACCCGTCCCATTGGCGGCGTGGAAAGCGACTATGTCAGCTATTTGGGTACCTATTACTTCCTGCAGGATCCCAAGGACATCGTGATCTCTGCCAGCCGCGACTACATCGCCCTGTCCAACAAGGAGGGCACGATCCACTCCCTGCGTTTTGTATGGGCAGGTCTGCTTCGTGCGGCTGAGCGGATCGAGGTATCCATCATTGACGATGTTACCGGCGAAGTGATCTTTGAAACCGTGGATGATGATGTTCGTAAGTCCTACGGCGACGGCGGCTCTATTTATCCTGCCAATATCGAGATCGAATTCGACACCCAAGACTATAACCTGGCTAACAACACCGAGTATACGGTGCGGCTGGTAGGTTATATGGACTATGACGAGGGTGCGCTGGATACCAACAAGAAGAACACCTTCGAGTTCCCCCTGGTGGTGGACTTTGAAGCACCTGCTCTGACAGATGTTGAGTTCTACTATGAGTACGACAAGACGCTGAAGAAGAACCGTCTGTACGCAAAAATGGCAATTTACGACAACCATTTTGCTATGGCTGCACAAGTTGGCTGCGTTGTAAACTCCACTGACGAAGAGGGTAATTACATTCCGGAGCTGAAGAACTTTGAGCAGTTTATGACGCCGGTATATTCTCAGCGCAACAGCACTACCTATGTAACCTACGAACTGACGGATTATATCTATCAGATCAAGGAAAATGCTGCGAACAAGAATACATTCGCAGTTACTTGCTATGACTATGCACTCAACTATGCCACTTACGAAATCGGCTTGCCGGATGACTACACAGACTTCTATTTTGACGGTCTGGAAGAGGGCTTGACGCTGAGCCCCAATGAAGTCTATTCCCTGGAGCCTCTGGTTTACCCCAATACCTCTTGGGGCGAGCTGCTGGAGTTCACCTCCTCCAAGACCAATGTGGTCCGTGTCGTGAACAACAAGCTGGTGGGCGTAAATCCCGGCAAGGCTGTCATAAAGGTACGTGATCCCGAAACCAATAAGAGCCTGACCTTTAATGTTACCGTTCTGAAAGAAGGGGACGAGGGCTTCCAGAGATTTGATAAGCCCGTTGTGGACATCTTCCGGGTAGACGGCTACAAGACCGTCAATGCCTACTATGTGGTAGACAACGAGGAAAAGGACATTGGCGATACCGGCGATACCCGGTATTTCGAGGACAATTTCAATCTGAGTATGTACCCGTCTGAAAAGGTACAGCTGAACTACACGCTGAACGCATACTTCCCCAAAGATACCAAGGTTGAGTTTGAAACCAGCAACGACAGTATCGTAAAGGTGGATGAAAAGGGCGTGATCACGGCTGTGGCTGAGGGCTTTGGCTCCATTACGGTCAAGGTTATGCAGGACGGCAAGAGCACCTACTATTCTCAGTCCATTTCTATCGAGGTTAAGGATCCCTTCCTGACCACCGGCGCAAGCCTGACGCATTACTATGGTAATGGCGGCGTGGTTACTTTCCCCGCAGACCTTTCCATTACGGAAATCGGCAACTTTGCCTTCGCGAACTTTGAGTATATCGAAAAGACGCAAGAAGAGCTGGAGTTTGACGATGCTGAGGCGGTCAAGCAGTGGTATATCGGTAATGCTACCGTTACCAAGGTGGTCATTCCCGAGGGCGTGGAGAAGATCGGCGCCTATGCATTCGCCAATCTGACTGCTCTGGAAGAGATCGTGCTTCCCTCCACTTTGGAGGCAATCGAGTATGGCGCATTCTACGGCTGTACCTCCCTGCAGAAGATCACCTTCAGCGGTGAGAACAACCTGAAGATCATCAGCCAGAACGCATTTGAAAAGTGCGACCTGCGGGAAACTCTGGAGCTGCCCAGCATCTGCGTAATCTCTGACTACGCCTTTGCCGGCAACCAGAAGCTGAAGGGCTTGGTTACCGCTGATGCGCTGCAGTCCATCGGTCAGTATGCATTTGCCGGCTGTAAGGAACTGAGCAGTGTAACCATTACCGCAAAGACTGTTAAGTACGGCATTTATGCCTTTACCGACTGTGAGGCGCTGAAGGAGTTCTATGTGAACGCTGCGGTGCTTCCCGAGGGTATGTTCTACGAATGTAAGAGCTTGGAGAGCGTTACCGTCGGTCCTGAGGTCAACGACATCGGCGCGTTTGCCTTCCGGGACAGCAATGTCAGCAGCTTTACTGTAGCTGAGGGCAACAAGACCTATAAGGTACAGACCGCAGATCATATCCTGTCTGCAGATGGAAAGACCTTGGTCGCTGTGGCAGCTACCTTGGGTGGCGACTTCACTGCCGAAAATATCGGCGGCGCAGCCGTTACCGGCATTGCCAAGGGCGCATTCTCCCACAACAGAAAGCTGACAACCGTTACGCTGCCTTCTGTTACCTGGGTAGGTGAGTATGGCTTTGGTTCTTCCGATGCCATTACTGCAATTACCCTGGGCGAGCTGACAAGCATTGGCGAGTACGCCTTCTTCGAGACCGCCATTACACAGCTGCCTAATATCACTGCAAAAACCAAGATCGACAGATATGCCTTCTCCCACACCAAGCTGACCTCGGTTACCGTTCCCAATGGTATGGAAATTGCAGAGGGTGTATTCAGCGAATGTATGCAGCTGGCCTCTGTTACCATTGGCGACGATGTGGTTCTGGGCAAGTTTGCCTTCCAGGTCAGCGTGGACAATGTGTTCCAGGTGCTGAACTATGACGAGGACGGCGAAAAGTACTTCTATTACGACTTCAACGCGCCTTTGGTGGAGCTGACCATCGGCAAGAATGTTGTCATCGGCGACAATGCCTTTGCCAACGCCGCAAACCTGGTCAGTGTTACACTGGGTGAGGGCGCAAAGATCGGCAAGCAGGCCTTCTACAACTGCTCTGATCTTGCAATTATCGACTTGAGCAAGGCAGTTTCCATTGGCGACTATGCCTTCTCCGGCGATGAGTACTATATCTGCCTGGATGAAAATATGCAGGTGGCTGCTGTGTCCAAGGAAGGCGAATATATGACTACAGAGCACGCCAGCGCGCTGACAGATGTGGATCTGTCCTGTGCTACCAGCGTAGGTGAGTATGCCTTTGCTCTGTGCCGCAAGCTGACCAATGTGAAGTTGGGCAAGGACATCACGGAGCTGAAGCAGTATACCTTCGCAGGCTGCTCCAACCTGGCATCTATCAATCTGAACAAGCTGGTTTCCATCGGCGAATACTGCTTTATGGAAACGGAGGCTTTGACTGCTGCAGACCTGAGCAGCGCGGTTACCATTGGCAAGTATGCCTTTGTCAACAGCAAGGCGCTGACCAGCGTTACATTCAAGTCCATCACCAAGAAGGATACCGCTACTGTTGAGGTAGGGGAGGGCGCATTTGCTTACTGCGCAGCGCTGACGGATGTGAAGAATATGACTTCTGTCGGCTCTTTGGGCGACCACGCCTTTGCCTATGCCGGCGTAACGGAGGCAAAGCTGACCAATGCTACCCACATCGGTACTCAGGCCTTCATTAAGGAAGAACTGACACCCTTCAAGGTAACTTTGAGCGAAAAGCTGGTAACTCTGGGCGACAATCCCTTCGCAATGTGCCAGCTGGACAGCTTCCGCAAGGTTGAAAAGACAGAGTTTAACGGCACTGTCCACAAGACTCCGATCTACACCTACGATATCAGCGATACCGTAAAGGTTATCGACGGATCTCTGTACTGCAAGATCGATACCGGTCTGGAACTGATCACTTACGCAGGTATCGACCACAACAATATTCAGGTCGCTGACGGTACTGTTCGTATCACCGCAATGGCCTTTGCCGGCAGCGATGCCAAGATGGTTACTCTGCCTTACACGGTTGCAGCCATCGGCCATAAGGCGTTCTTCGATTGTGACAAGCTGGAGATGGTGATCTTCCAGAGCTATGAAGCACCCATTTTGGAGGAAGAATTCGATCCTACCTACTATGAGTGCCTTGAGCACCTGCCCGGCTCCGGTGATTACGGCAGCTATAATGATTACGACGGCACCGAGGTGCAGATCGTACCTATGGAAATGCTGCCCTACTTTATGTGGAACGTAACCGGCGGTATGTACTCCAATGTATACTACGGCGCAAACTTTGTGGACTATGTTGGTTATGTTGACAACAAGCTGATGCTGGTCTGCCCGGTCAACGGTCAGAATTACGACAGCTACATTATGGGACAGTACTTTGACCTGGCTCTCAATGGCGCTGCAGCAGCAGACGATGTAACACTGGCAGCGATCCAGGCGATCGATCAGATCCCTGAGCGTGTTGTTTATGAGAACAAGGATATTGTTGAGGCAGCCCGCGCTGCTTACAACAAGATCGCAACCATCGCGCAGCAGTCCCTGGTCAGCAATTACGATAAGCTCCTGCAGGCAGAACAGAGAGTTCTGGCACTGACACCTGAGGAAACTCCTGCCGTTGAGGAAGAGGAACAGACCGCTTCCAAGACAGGCATTGTGGGTAGTATTGTGGTTGTGATCGTGCTGCTTGGCGGCGGTGTGGCAGCTTTCTTCCTGCTGCGCAAGCAGGAAAGAAGAGCAGCCCTGCAGAGCAAGCTGTCCGCACTCTGGCAGAGCACCAAGAAGCTGATCAAGAAAATTCCCTGCAAAAAGAAAGCAAAGAATGAGACCGAGGCAGAGGAAGAACCCTCTACCCAGGCCGAAACCGAGGAAGAAACCTCAGAAGAATAAGGAAACGGGCTAAGCCGCAACCGTATTGCGGCTTAGCCCACCGTGAAGGAAGATGCACAATATGAAGCTGAATAGAAAAGCGATCTTGTTGATCCTTCTGATCGTAACGGTGGTTTTGGTGGCAGCCGGTTGCGCCGCTACCCAGAATCCTTACCGTACCAATGATGCCGAAGGCTATAACGTCAGCATCAAATTTGATGCAAATGGCGGATTTTTTACTACCAATACAGCGGTGATCGTGGACTCCTATAATTTGGCTGACCTGCCGAAGGACAGCAACGGAGATGCCAAGATCGCGCTGCTGGCTCCCGAAGATTCCCGTCGGGGCAAGGAAACCTTTACAGCCGTGAAGAACGGTTATTTCCTGGCTGGCTGGTACACCCAGCGTAACGGGGAAGGGGAGAACGTTACCTACGCAAATAAGTGGGATTTTGAAAACAGCACATACAGCGTGAAGGCTGATGGCACATATTCTGCCTCCGAGCCGGTGCTGACACTGTATGCAGCCTGGATCCCGTTGTTTGAAATTGAGGTCTATGACCTGAATTCTGGTTTGAAAGTCAACACCACCACCTTTAGTCCTTTGGAAACGGATCTGGAGCATATCCAGCTGCCTACCTGGGATGAAAAGACCGGTTCTGTTTTGATGGGCAAGTTCCCTAAGTACGATGGTTATACCTGGGGCGATGTGTACCTGAATGCAAAGGGTACCAAAAAGGTCAAAAAGGCTGAAATTGCCCATATCGGCAAGGTCAATTATGACAATGCCACTGCAGAAAATGCAACAATGAAGCTGTATGTGGACTATATGGAAGGCGAATGGTTCCATATCACATCGGCAAAGCAGCTGGTAAGCAACGCCAGCGTCAGCGGTAACTACATTCTGGATGCAGATCTGGACTTTGAAGGTCAGATCTGGCCTACAGCCTTGATGCACGGTAACTTTACCGGCAAGATCGTGGGCAACGGTCATACCATCCGCAATGTTACCATTACCCAAACCAATAACTCCAAGCTTAACACCGGCTTGTTCGGACAGCTGACGGAATCGGCTTCCATCAGCGACGTAACCTTTGAGAATGCTACCCTTGTGATCGAGGGCGGTACCCGTGTTCCCGGCGCAAGCTTTGGACTGCTTACCGGTACTGTTTCTGACAAGGCGCAGATCAGCAATGTTGCTATTACCGGCAAGATTCAGATCGCAGCAGATGCCTACTTCGCCACCGATGATTATGTGATCGGTCTTCTGTGCGGTATGGGCGAAACTGCTATTGATGATACCTCCATCACCTGCGAGATCGTGGGGGAGAACACCCGGGGTATCACCGCAACCGTGGAAAACGGTATGGTCATTCTGACTACTGCGGAATAAATTTGGAAGTAATTAAAGTTTTATATAAGGAGAGTTACTATGAAAAAGATTATTTCTTTGGTACTTTGCCTTGCCATCTGCCTGAGCATGGCTGCAGGTTTGGCAGGCTGTAAGACCAAAAAGACCGACGCGCTGGTCATTATGTCTGAGCAGCTGGACGGTCTGTTCAATCCCTTCTTCTCCACCTCCGCACCTGACGGCACCATCGTGGGTATGACACAGATCGGTATGCTGTCTTCTAAGTATGTTAACGGCAATGTTGAGGTCGCTTACGGCGACAATGAGGCTGTTGTTACCAAGGACTACAGCATCACTGAGAACGATGACGGCACTGTTACATACACCTTCGTTCTGAAGAATGGTATTCTGTTCTCTGACGGCCATCCTCTGACGATGGAAGATGTCCTGTTCAACTACTATGTCTACCTGGATCCCGTATACACCGGCTCCAACACTCTGTACTCTACCGATATTCTGGGCCTGGACGAGTACCGCACCCAGACTGTTGGCTCTTCCTCCAGCGATAGCGACGACCTGATCTCCGAGCAGGCTTCTGCCAGAGCCCGGGCCCGTCTGATGGAACTGGTATCTCTGTACCAGGCGAAGCGGAAGGCTTCCGCTACCAGCGAGGTTTCCATCTCTGAGATGAAGGATGCGATCCAAACCCACTCTCTGTCCTCCGGCTATAAGTCTGCTATCTCCAATGACGCATCCTCTGTGTCCAATGCAAATCTGTTGGCAGACTACGAGCGTGCTTTGGAACTGTTCAAGGAAGAACTGGGCCGCGACTATCTCAGCGCACAGGAATCCTACACCGACGCACCCTACGACACCCACGAAGAGTTTAACGATGAGATCTTCTGCTTCCTGTTCACCGAAGGCTATGTTTCTGTTGAATACGCAGAGGGCGCTGACGGCAAGAAGGATCGCACCAAGATCGAGAAGCTGACCAAGAACTATCCCGACTCCATCACCAGCAAGGATGCTGCAATCGATTATGTTTACAACGATAAGGTCAGCACCGCTCTGGATCAGATCGTGCTGTACTGGGCAACCGGTACTACTCTGTCCACTGAGTACACCGCAAAGGCTAAGGAAGTCGTTCTGTACGAAAATGTTGGCAAGGATGGCTCTTTGGCTGTTCAGAACATTTCCGGTATCGTTTCCCTGGGCCACACCGACAAGGCTGGCTCCACCATCACTGTCAACGGCACTGAGTACACGATTGCTTCCGGCCACAATGCTGACGGCACTGTTACCAACCCCGACAGCGAGTACGATGTGCTGCAGATCACCATCGACGGCATCGATCCCAAGGCAATCTGGAACTTCGCAGTTACCGTTGCACCTCAGCATTACTACGGCGAGGGCAGCTCCGTTGCTATGGACATCGCTAACAACAAGTTTGGCGTAGAATTCGCAAGCTTTGACTTTATGTCCGACATCATTCAGTCCCCCCGGAATGTTAAGCTGCCTATGGGCGCAGGTTCCTACAAGGTTACCGACAGCGGCAACAGCGATAATCCCGGCGAGAATGATTTCTACAAGGACAACGTGGTCTACTTCAAGGCCAACCAGAACTTCACCACCACCGGCACCGGCATCGAAAATGCCAAGATCGAGAAGATCCGCTATCAGGTGGTCAGCTCCAACAACGCAATCACCGCTCTGGAAAGCGGCACCGTCCACTACATCTCTCCCTCTCTGACCAATGCTAACTACGAGAAGCTGCAGAGCATGGAGAGCAAGGGCTTCAAGATGCTGTCCACCGATCAGCTGGGCTACGGTTACATCGGCGTCAACGCAGCTAAGATCAACGATATCAACCTGCGTAAGGCCATTATGTGCGCAATGAACACCGCTCTGGCGCTGGACTACTACCGCGCCGGTACTGCTGAGCAGATCTACTGGAATATGTCCAAGGTTTCCTGGGCTTATCCCGACGGCGCAGCCGCTACCGATAACGGCAAGGATTATCCTCAGATGGGCACCTGGAACGAGCAAACTGCTCGCGACAACATCAGCAAGTATATGGAAGCTGCCGGCGTCAGCGCAGGCGATGGCGATCTGCGGATCACCTTCACCATCGCAGGCTCTACCCTGCAGGATCACCCCACCTACAAGGTCTTCCGTGATGCTGCAACCCTGCTCAACGATATGGGCTGGGAAATCAGCGTTGTCTGTGATACCCAGGCTCTGACCAAGATCAGTACCGGCTCTCTGGCTGTTTGGGCTGCTGCTTGGTCCTCTGCTCTGGATCCCGATATGTATCAGGTCTACCACAAGGATTCCTCCGCAACCTCCACACTGGCTTGGGGTTACAACCACCTGCGTAACAGCGGCACTGCTGAGGAGACACAGATCCTGAACGAGCTGTCCGATCTGATCGACCAGGCTCGTGAGACCAATGACCAGGCTACCCGTGCTGACCTGTATGAGCAGGCTATGGGCTATGTGCTGGATCTGGCTGTGGAACTGCCTGTCTACCAGCGTGATGTCCTGTATGCATTCAACACCAAGGTCATCAACGCCGATACTATTTCCACTGAGATCAACCCCTACTCTACTCCTCTGGATCGTATTTGGGAGCTGGAATTTGCCGGCTGATAAAGGTTGTGTCAAACTATGTTAAAGTACATTTTAAAGAGATTAGGATATTCCCTCTTAGTTTTGGTGGGCGTTTCTCTGATCATCTATTTCCTGACCAGGTTGATGCCTATTGACTTTGTTCGCGACAAGGTCAACTCCATTCAGACCTCTGGTGCCACCGTCTCTTCGGAGATGGTGGATGCCATGTACAAGTCCTACGGCCTCAGCGCAGATGCAGGCTTTTCGGACATTATGCAGGGCTATTTCAACTGGCTGGGCGATTTGGTCAAGCTGGATCTGGGTACCAGCTTTAAGTATGGTATCCCGGTTACCGAGAAGATCGCGATGCACATGGGCACATCCTTTGCCATCGCTTTGATCGCCACCATTTTTGAGTTTATGATCGCCATTCCCTTGGGCATTACGGCGGCTACTCATCAATATAGTCTTCGGGACTATATCGTTACCATTTTGGTTATGGTGGGTATCAGCCTTCCCGCCTTCTTCTTCGGCAACATCCTTCGCGGTGTCTTTGGCGAGGGAGGATTGGGCTGGTTCCCGTCCCTGGGCTTGCAGTCAGCCGGCGCGTCCCTGAGCGGTTTCGAGCTGCTGCTGGACTATGCCCATCACGTATTCCTGCCGGTTTTGACGGTGGTAATTCTGTCCATCGGCGCAAGAATGCGTATGACTCGTACCAATATGCTGGAAGTGCTGAATTCTGACTACATCCGTACCGCCCGGGCAAAGGGCCTTAAGGAAAAGGTGGTCATCAACAAGCACGCATTCCGCAACACGATGATCCCACTGGTTACCAGCCTGGCAGGTCTGCTGCCCAGCTTGTTCTCCGGCGCGATCATCACCGAGCAGGTCTTTGACCTTCCCGGTATCGGTAATATTGCCCTGCAGGCAATGAATGCCGGCGATATTCCCTTTATTATGGGCTACAATATGTTCCTGGCGCTGCTGAGCGTTCTGGGTGTTCTGCTTGCCGACCTTATGTACGGTCTGGTGGATCCCAGAGTCAAACTGGAGTGAGGAGGGGTACCGTGGAAGAATTAAAGAACCAAGAAAATGTTTCCCAGGAAACTGTGGACGCGGAACTGCCTCTTGACAAAAATGTGCGCTTGATGTCGCCCACCCAAATGCTACTGCGGCGTTTCTTCCGCAGTAAGCTCAGTATTATTGGCCTGATCATGGTCATCGGTCTGTTTGCTTTCAGCTTCCTCGGTCCTCTGGTCTATACCCAGTGGGGTGAGACCGATCTGGATGAGAGCGGCAAGCTGGAGTACACCACCGCAGTTACCACCTATACGGTAGACGGAGTGGAGTACACCCTGCATCAGACCGTTGAGAAGACGATGAAGGATAATTTCCTTGCTGCGCCTTCTGCTGAGCATCCCCTGGGCACGGATAACCAGGGCTATGATGTGCTGGCAAGACTGATGTATGGCGGTAGAGTTTCTCTGATCGTCAGCTTTATGACCGTTATTCTGCTGACTGTGCTGGGCGTTATCATCGGCGGTATTGCCGGTTATTTCGGCGGCGCGGTGGATAACATCATTATGCGTATCTGCGATATTCTGATGTGTCTGCCCGGCATTCCCATTCTGCTGATCATCAGCTCCGCTATGGACGGCTGGGTTTCCCTGGGTTGGGTAGAGGAGAATATGCGTATCTATATCCTGATGCTGTTCTTGACCTTGATCTCCTGGCCCGGCACTGCCCGGTTGGTAAGAGGTCAGATCCTGAGCCTTCGTGAGCAGGAATATATGGTGGCAGCAGAGGCTATGGGCTTCTCCACCGGCAGAAAGATCTTCAAGCACCTGGTGCCCAATGTTATGCCTCAGCTGATCGTGCAGATGAGCCTGTCCCTGGGCAGTATGATCCTGTATGAGGCAACCCTGTCCTACCTGAATATGGGTATCAAGGCGCCCTATACCGCTTGGGGTTCTATGATCAACATTATTACCACCGATCCCAACATTCTGCAGAACTATCTCAATGTTTGGGTGCCTGCCGGTGCTTGTATCGTCATTGCTGTTCTGGGCTTTAACTTCGTAGGCGACGGCCTGCGGGACGCTCTGGATCCCAAGGGAAGGAGATAACTTATGAGTGAAAAGAAAAAAAGTTATCTGACCGGTAAAGAGATCCGCGCCATTGCCAAGGAAAACGCCAAGACCATCAAGCGTTTGGAGGCCTATAAGAACCGCAAGGCTGAGGAATCTGAATTCCTGACACAAATGCAGGACGATGCCAATATTTTGGAGATCGACAACCTGCACACCTACTTCTTCACGGAGCAGGGCGTGGTCAAGGCAGTCAACGGCGTGTCCTACAGCGTTCCCAAGAATTCTGTAGTTGGCGTTGTTGGTGAGTCCGGCTGCGGTAAGAGCGTTACCTCTATGTCCGTTATGCGTCTGATCCAGGGCCCTGCAGGCCAGATCGTAGACGGCTCTATCCGCTTTAAGTCCCACGAGTATAAGCGGGACGAGAAGGGCGAGCCTGTAAAGGACGAAAACGGCAACTTCCAAATGGAAGATAAGATCTACGACATCGCCAAGATGCCCATTTCCGAGATCCATCGGATCCGTGGCAAGCAGGTGGCAATGATCTTCCAGGAGCCTATGACCTCCCTGAACCCGGTGTTCACCATCGGTGAGCAGCTGGATGAGGTTACCTTCATCCATACCCCCGGCGCCACCAAGGAAATGGCCAAGGACAAGTCTTACGAAATGCTCCGCCTGGTAGGTATCATTCCCGAGAATGTCTACGATCGTTTCCCCCACGAGCTGTCCGGCGGTATGCGGCAGAGAGTGATGATCGCTATGGCACTGGCTGCAGAGCCCCGTCTGATCATCGCTGACGAGCCCACCACCGCGCTGGATGTTACCATTCAGGCGCAGATCCTGGACCTTCTGCAGGACATCAAGAACAAGATCGACGGCTCTATTCTGCTGATCACCCACGATTTGGGCGTGATTGCAGAAATGGCAGACTATGTTGTGGTTATGTATGCCGGTAAGGTCATCGAGCAGGGAACTGTCTACGAGATCTTCCAGAATCCTATGCATCCTTACACCATCGGTCTGCAAAAGTCCAAGCCTACAATGACTTTGGACGACGGCACCGAGCTGTATAATATCCCCGGCAATGTTCCCAATGCTGTCAATATGCCGGATCACTGCTATTTCAAGGAGCGTTGCAGTAAGTGCACTGCCAAGTGCTCCGGTGAATATCCCGGTATGATCCAGGTAAGCCCCACTCATTATGTGGCGTGCCATCTCTACAGTGAGGAGGATTCAAACAATGGCTGAAGAAATTTTGAACACTCCCCAGTATGATGACGCGGCGCTGGAAAAGGAATACCTGGAAAAGCGGAAGGCGCAGATCGAAGAAGATCTGAAGCAGCCCTTTGATCCCGATGTGGTGCTGGAAGTGCGCCATCTGCGCAAGTGCTTCCCCTTGAAGAAGACCATGACGGGTAAGGTTACCAAGGAATTGGTGGCTGTGGATGATATTTCCTTCAAGCTGAAGGCCGGCGAGACCTTGGGTATCGTTGGCGAATCCGGCTGCGGCAAGACCACCGCCGGCAGAGCCATTCTGAAGCTCCACGAGCCTACTGCCGGTCAGATCATCTTTGACGGCAAAAATATCACCAATTACAATTCCTCTCAAATGCGGTCCATCCGCAAGGAGATGCAGATCATTTTCCAGGACCCCTATTCTTCTCTGCCTCCCAGAAGCACCGTCGGCGGCATCCTCAGCGAGCCCGTTCAGGTCCACAAGATCGTGCCCAAGGATCAGCTGAAGAATTATGTGCTGGAGCTGATGGATAAGTGCGGTCTGCGGGATTACTACTATGAGCGGTATCCCCACGAGTTCTCCGGCGGTCAGCGTCAGAGAATCTGTATCGCAAGAGCCTTGTCCGTTAACCCTAAGCTGGTTATCTGCGATGAGCCGGTTTCTGCATTGGATGTTTCCATTCAGGCTCAGATCATCAACCTGCTGAAAAAGCTTCAGCGGGAGCGGAATTTGGCGTATGTGTTCATCTCCCACGATTTGAGCGTGGTCAAGTTCATTTCCGACAAGATCGGCGTTATGTACTTGGGCTCGATGATGGAGTTTGGCACAAAGGAAGATATTTTCCGCAATCCTCTGCACCCCTACACCAAGGCGCTGTTTTCTGCTGTTCCCAATCCGGATCCCACAGCGAAAACTGAGCGGATCAAGCTGGAGGGCGATATTCCCAGCCCTGCCAATCCGCCTAAGGGTTGCCGGTTCCACACTCGCTGCCCCTATGCTAAGGAGATCTGCAAGCACATAACGCCCCAGTACAAGGAGTATGAGGAAGGCCACTTCGCCGCCTGCCATCTGCTGGACGGTGAATAAGTATGGGCAAGAAAAAAGAAAAGGTCATTTATGTTGACGATGGTCGAACTTTGGCGGATATGTCCGGTGTATCCGGTCCCCGGTTGACTCGGAATCCCGCGAAAGCTTCCACTCGTTTTAAGGATGCTTGGAAGACCTACTGGAACGCTGTGAAAATGATGTTTCTGCCAATGCTGGCAGTTATCGGCGCGTTGGTGGTGCTCTACGGCGTGATGTATCTGATCTTCTCCCTGGCTGCATAAAAAACAAACCGCAAGGTCAAAAGACCTTGCGGTTTTTACTTGCAATAAAAGACAAAATGCGATATAATTTTATACATAAAGGGGGTATGCAATATGCGTACAAGAATAGGAAAAAAGAGTTGGATGCTGACGGCTGTTGCTGTATTGATTGTACTTAGCTGTGTGCTGTGCGCCGGTTGTGGGGATAAGAGTGGCTGGGATACGCAAAATGGCGTTACCCGCTATTTGGATGAAAAGGGAAATCCGCAAACCGGCTGGCTGGAGATTGAGGGCGTTTCCTATTATTTTACGCCGGAAAACGGTGCAATGGCTACCGGCTGGAACACCGTCGACGGTGTGCGGTATTATTTCGGTGCGGACGGTGTTCGTCCCACCGGTTGGCAAGAGCTGGACGGCAACCGGTATTACTTAGACGATGAAGGTGTTGCGGCTACCGGCTGGCAAGAGCTGGACGGCAAGCGCTACTATTTCGCCCAGGACGGACACGCAGTTACCGGCGTTGTGGTAATGGGCGGTAAGGGCTACCGCTTCCAAGAGGACGGCAGTATGGTGGTTGGCTGGTTTGAAGATGATACCGGACGGTATTTCTTCGACGAGGACGGCGCGATGCATACCGGTTGGCTGGAATGGGAGCAGAAGACCTACTACTTAAGCGAAGCCGGTACGGTTACCACCGGTTGGCTGACCTTGGGTGAAGATCGGTACTATTTCTTTGATACGGGCAGAATGGCCATCGGCCAGGTGGAAATAGACGGCGTTAACCGTTTCTTCTCCTCCAAGGGCAAGGAAGTGCTGATGTGCAACCCCTGGAACCCGATCCCCGGTGATTTTGAGCTGAATTTGGTGGATTTTGAGGGCTTCAAGTTCGACGCAGGTACGGTAGATGCTTTGCGGCAGATGTTTAGCGACGGCCGCGCTGCCGGCGCGGCTTTAGAGGTCAACAACTCCTACCGCTCCATCGAGACCCAGCAATACAAGTGGGATAAAAAGGTGGCTGAGCGTATGGCTCAGGGTATGACCAAGGAGGAAGCCGAGGCAAAGACCGGTCAGTCCCTGGCGATCCCCGGACACAGTGAGCATCACACCGGTCTGGCAATGGATATCAACAGCGGTGGCGGCGCCTACGAATGGATGGCTGAAAACTGCTGGGATTACGGCTTTATCGTCCGCTATCCCGACGATCACTTGGACATCACCGGCATTATTTATGAGCCCTGGCATTTCCGCTATGTTGGTGTGGAACTGGCGCAGGAGCTGAAAGAATATTGCTGTATGGAAGAGTATTTTGCTGAGCTGACAGAGCAGCAGAAAAATATTGCAGACTAAAACAAAACACCCGACAGACTTGTCTGTCGGGTGAGTTTTTTATTTACGCCGGTTGTAGATTCGCGCCAGACCGCCTTCGCTGGTTTCCCGGAATTGATGATTCAGATGAATACCGGTGTCGTGCATAGCACGGCAGACCATATCGTAGCTGATATTACGGGAGCCGGTGAGGAAATAGCTAAGATTGCAGGCGTTCATCGCCCGCATAGCTGCCACTGCGTTTCTCTCAATACAGGGGATCTGTACCAAACCGCAGATGGGATCGCAGGTCAAGCCCAAGTGATGCTCCATAGCCACCTCAGCAGCATATTCCACCTGGTCCAGGTCTTGCCCATACAGCTCTGCCAGGGCGGCAGCTGCCATAGAGCAGGCGGTGCCGATCTCTGCCTGACAGCCACATTCTGCGCCGGAAATGGATGCGTTGCGTTTGGTCAGACTGCCAATAATGCCGGCGGTAGCAAGACCGCGAATAATTTGTTCATCGGTAAAGCCGTGGGTGTCCTGGGCGTATTTCAGCACCGAGGGGACAACACCGCAAGCACCACAGGTGGGGGCGGTAACGATGGTGCCGTTGTCCGCATTCTGCTCCGCTACGGCGTAGGCGTAGGCAGCGATCTGCTGGAACTCCACCATACCGGGATGCTGCTCCCGGGGGATCTGATCCTTTAGGTATTTTGCCTTACGCTGGACATTCAAGCCGCCGGGGAGTGTGCCGGTGGCATTCAAGCCGTCCTCGATGGACTGCTTCATAACCTGCCACACATTCATTAGGAAATCCCAGATCTCCACACCCTCGTTCAGCTCCACATAGTCGCTGAGCTTATGGATATACCGCCATTTGCAGAAATCTGCGATCTCCGCAAAGGAATTTTCCGGATATACTTCCGGCGGATCCAAGTGCTTTTGCCCGGGGACGCGAATATCGCCGCCACCGATGGATTCTACCCGCAGATAAGCGGTATCTTTGCCGTCCTTAACGGCATAGAAATCCAGGGTGTTGGGGTGAGAATCCGTCAGGATCTCGTCGGAGAACACGATCTGCGTGGGAATGGGGGAGAATACCTGATTCAGCACCCGATCTGTGCCGTGTCCTACACCGGTTTTGCTCAGAGAGCCGTAAAGGATAACACGAAAGTTGTCTGCATCGGGATTTTGCTCCAAAAACAGCCGGGCAGCCCGTTCCGGTCCCATAGTATGAGAGGAGGAAGGGCCTTTGCCAATCTTGTAAATATCGCGGATGGATTTCATTGGAAAACCTCCGTTCCTTTCGTTTTCTTCTTTGTCAGTATACCAAATCTCAAAGACAATCGCAACGGTTTTTGTGAAATTATTTCTGTTTGGGCGCGGAGTCCTGCAAGGCTTCCAAGCTCAGCTCGCCTGCCAGCTTAAACAGGGCGTCGTTCAGCACTTGCTCTAGCGGCTTTCCTGCCGAAAGGGCAATTCGGGTATAAAAAAGAGCCACGGATGGCTCTAAGGTCAATGTGATCTTTTTCATAGGGCAGCCTCCCGGGTGAAAAATCCTATTTCATCCTATGCAGACTATTGACATTGGTGCTATAATATATAGTAACGAATTATGCCAAAGAGAGGACGAATTCATTATGGCAAAAGATAAAAAGGTTGAACAGATCACAGATATGGAGGTAGACTTTGCCCAATGGTTTACCGACGTTTGTAAGAAGGCGCAGCTGATCGACTATTCTTCCATTAAGGGCGTGTTTATCTACCGTCCCTATGGCTATGCCATTTGGGAGAACATTCAGCGGATTATGGACGCTGAGTTTAAGAAGGTCGGCGTTGAAAATGTGTATATGCCCCTGCTGATCCCCGAAAGTCTGCTGCAGAAGGAAAAGGACCATGTGGAAGGCTTTGCGCCGGAGTGCGCCTGGGTTACGATGGGCGGCGTTGACAATCTGGAGGAGCGGTATGCCATCCGTCCCACCTCTGAAACGCTGTTCTGCGAGCATTTTGCAAATGTGCTGCAGTCCCACAGAGATCTGCCGATGAAGTATAATCAGTGGTGCAGCGTTCTTCGTTGGGAGAAGACCTCCCGCCCCTTCCTGCGGCATAGAGAATTCCTGTGGCAGGAGGGTCATACCATCCACGCTACCGCTGAGGAAGCCAAGGAATTTACCGAAACGATGCTCAATGTCTACGCAGACTTCTGCGAGAATGTGCTGGCAATGCCCGTTACTCGGGGTCAGAAGACCGAGAAGGAGAAGTTCAACGGCGCAGAGGCTACCTACACCATCGAGTGTATGATGCACGACCGCAAGGCGCTGCAGGCTGGTACATCCCACTACTTTGGCGACGGCTTTGCCAAGGCGTTTGAGATCGAGTTCACCGACAAGAACAACCAAAAGACCAATCCCCACGAAACCTCCTGGGGCGTTTCCACCCGCTTGATCGGCGGTATCATTATGACCCACGGCGATAACAACGGCTTGGTGCTGCCTCCCAAGGTGGCGCCTGTGCAGGTGGTTATCCTGCCTGTGGCGCAGCATAAGCCCGGCGTTTTGGAGGCTGCCAACGAGCTGAAGGCTCGCCTTGCAAATGCCGGCTTCCGGGTAAAGCTGGACGACAGCGACAATTCTATGGGCTGGAAGTGCGCCGAGTACGAAATGAAGGGCGTGCCGCTGCGTGTAGAGTGCGGTCCTCGTGATTTAGAGAATGGCGAGTGCGTGCTGGTACGCCGTACCGACCGGGAGAAGATCGTTACCAAGCTGGAGGATCTGGAATCCGCGGTTGCCCAGCAGCTGCAGGCCGTCCATGACGGTATGTATGCCAAGGCAAAGAAGAATCTGGACGATCACATCTACGAAGCCCACAGCGTGGAAGAGGCCAAGGCTCTGCAGGATGCCAACGGCGGCTTCATCAAGACTATGTGGTGCGGCGAGCTGGATTGCGAGCTGAAGATGAAGGAAGTGGCAGGAATGTCCTCTCGCTGCATTCCTTTCCAGCAGGAGCATCTGGGCGACACCTGCGCTTGCTGCGGCAAGCCTGCCGACAAGATGATCTACTGGGGTGTCGCGTACTAAGAATGAAATATAAAAGAGCTGTTGCTTTTCGCAACAGCTCTTTTTTGTCATCCTGAGCGCAGGGCGAAGCCCGGAGTCGAAGGATCTACGCACTGCGAAGATTCCTCCGCTCGCTAGGCTCGGTCGGAATGACAAAAGCCCCCTTTACTCAAGGAGGCCTTTGTTTACTTTCGTGTAATCAGTTCGTTCTCAATGACGGAAACCAGCACATCCAATTCTTCCTGGGTGGTATCCCTACACAGGGAAATGCGGAAGGAACCGTCCATCACTTCCGGGGAAAGCTTCATCGCCTCCAGGGTGTGGCTGCGGTGTCCCTTAGCGCAGGCAGAACCGGCAGATACGCAGATGCCGTGATCCTGCAGAATGTTAATGGAATTCTGGGTAGGCAATCCGGGAATGGAGAGGGACAGAATGTGGGGCGCATCGTGGGCGCCGTTGATCACAACGCCGTCAAGTGTTGACAGATGCTCTACAACCGATTGCTTCAACACATTTTCCTTCTGAATGTCGGCTTGGAAGGTGGCGCCTACAGCCGCAGCTGCCGCGCAGAAACCGAAAATAGCAGGGGTTGCCTCCGTACCGCTGCGGTAGCCGTTTTCCTGACCGCCGCCCAGAAGCAGGGGAGGAAAGGACTTGAGCCGGGGGCTGATGTACAGCGCGCCTGCGCCCTTCGGTCCGTGAATTTTGTGGGAAGAAATGCTGATCAGGTCTGCGCCCAAGGTTTTCGCGCTGAAAGGCACTTTCAAAAAGCCCTGTACCGCATCGGTATGGAATAGGGCGTTGGGACTTAGGCGGTGCGTCAGCTTTGCCATCTGGGCGATGGGCATCACAGAGCCTACCTCGTTGTTGACCATCATAATGGACACGAGAATCGTATCTTCCCGCAAGGCATCGCGAAGATCCGCAGGGCTGATGTTGCCCAAATTGTCCGGCTGCAGATAGGTTACATCGTAGCCCTGCATCTGCAGATCCTTCATACAGTTGAGGACGGCAGGATGCTCGATGGCAGTGGTAACAATGTGCTTGCCCCGTTTGCCAAGGCGTTTTACAGTGCCGTAAATTGCCCAGTTATCCGCCTCTGTACCGCCGGAGGTGAAGAATAGCCGATCGGTTTCTGCGCCCATTACGGCAGCCAGCTGCTGCCGTGCGCTGCGAAGCTCTCTGGCGGTGTCGATGCCAAAATTATACAGGGAGCTGGGATTGCCCCAGCCATCGGTCAGAGCCTTTGTCATCGCCTCCACGGCCTCTGTACAGGGCTTGGTGGTGGCGGAATTGTCAAGATAGATCATAATTTCACTTTCCTACACAGAATCGTTCAAAAATCCGGGCGGTGATGTCCTCCCGGACGGTTGCGCCGGTAACCTCACCCATTGCAAACATGGCGTCTTCCACATCTGTCAGCGCTGCATCCGGTGTCAGACCTTGCGCCAGCGCTTCCAATGCCCGCAGCATTGCATCATACGCCCGGCGAATGGCATCGTACTGCCGGGTGTTGGTCAGGATCGAGCCGTCGCAGGGGATGTTGCTGCCAAAAAGCTTATCCACAAGGGCAGAGAATTCTTTCAGCCCCTCGCCGCTGGCGGCACAGATGGGAATAACATTTTCAATAGGCAGATCGGCAGGGGAGATGACCTGTCCTAAGTCGGTTTTGTTGATCAGCGCCACTGTCTTTTCGTGGTTTTGACACAGGGACAGAATGGCTTGGTCATCCTCGGTCAAAGGCTGAGAGCCGTCGCAGACGAAAATGACAAAATCGGCGCTTTCCAAAGCCTGCCGGGAACGCTCAATGCCCATTGCCTCGATCTGATCCTTGGTTTCACGAATACCGGCGGTGTCGATGAGCCGCAGACGGGTTGTACCCACCATAGCGGTTTCTTCCACAGTATCCCGGGTGGTGCCTGCGATCTGCGTTACAATAACCCGTTCATAGCCCACAAGGGAATTCAGCAGGCTGGACTTGCCCACATTGGGTTTGCCAACGATGGCGGCGGCAACGCCTTGCCGCAGAATTCTGCCATGTCCATAGGTGTCCAGCAATGCCTTCAAGGCAGCGGCATCGGCTTTCAGCGCGCCTTCATAGCGATTAAGACCGAAATCCTCAATATCCTCATCGGGATAGTCCAGCACGGCGTGGAAATGGCTGCAAAGATTTGTTAAGTCATCATAGATCGGCGCTAATTTCTTTTGCAGCACGCCGCCTACCTGACCGGCAGCATTGGCAGCAGCATCGGCGCTGTCGGCTTCGATCAAGTCGATAACGGCTTCCGCTTGGGTTAGATCCAGCTTGCCGTTGAGAAATGCCCGCTTGGTGAATTCGCCCCGCTGGGCAGGCCGCGCTCCGGCTGCATACAGCGCATCCAAACCGGCGGCTAACACCGCAGGTGAGCCGTGGCAGTGGAATTCCACCGTGTCCTCACCGGTATAGGTGTGGGGCGCGCGGCTGTAAATGGCGCAGCATTGGTCGATAACGCGATCTTCCTTATCCCGCAGCGTACCCAGCATCAGTTTCCGATCCGGCGCTTCGCTGAGGGTTTTCTTACTATTCAATGTAAAGACCTTGCCGGCGATAGCAGCGCAATCATCACCGGTTAGGCGAATGATACCGATTGCGCTGACGGTCAGTCCCGTGGATACGGCAGCGATTGTATGAGCCATAAGCGTTCTCCTTACGCGGATTTTCTTTACTATACCATTTGAAACCGCAAAATGCAATTATTATCCGCATTTTTTGGGTAAACTACCCGGGAGGTGGCTCAAATGAAAGAAATGTATCCGGGACAGATTAACGATGAAAATATCCGCAATATTTTTCGTGAAGCCGGCGATTTTAATGTGCGGAAGCTGAAGTGCGGGCAGTTTACCCTCTATGGCTATGCCATTGACGGCTTGACCTCCGGTGGGGATATATCAGAATATGTGTTCAAGCCCATTGCGGAAAATCTGCAGGGCAGGTCTATGGCGGAATTGTATGAAAATGCGCTGGAGGGCGCTGTGGTCAATTCTGTGGCGAAGGGGTGTCAGACACTTACCGATGTGGCGTTTTTGCTGGTAAACGGTTTTTGTGTGGTGCTGTTTCCCGGGGTTGGCGCCATCGCCTTTGAAACAAAAACCGGAGAAAAGCGTGGTCTGCAAGCTCCGGATGTGGAGCATACTGCCAAAGGTCCGAAGGATGCCTTTGTAGAAACTGTCCGCACCAATACCAGCCTGATCCGTCGCCATTTGCGTACCCCGGATCTGCGGATCTATGAAACCAAAGTAGGGCGGCGAAGTCTGACCAATGTGAGTGTGGTGTGGATCGACGGATTAACCAATGATGAACTGGTACAGCGAATGAAAGATCGGCTGGATACCATCGACATTGACGGGATGCTTTCCCCGGCATCTGTGGAGGAGTATATCACCGGCTCGCGAAAAACTGCTTTCCCGCTGCTGCAATATACGGAGCGGACAGACCGATTTTGCAACGGCTTGCTGAAGGGTAGGGTGGGGCTGTTTGTAGATGGTTTGCCACTGGGTTACCTTGCGCCGGTGGATATTGGCTATCTGATGAATTCCCCGGAAGATTTGGGACGGGATTATATCTCCGCATCCTGGGTGCGGGTGATGCGCTACGGCGCCTTGCTTGTGGGCTTGCTTTTGCCGGCTGTTTATATTGCATTTACCACATTCCACAGAAATCTGATGCCGAATGTTCTGCTGCAGATCATTGATGAAAGCAGGGATGGATTGCCGTACTCTGCGGTGTGGGAAGTGTTGGGCCTGCTAATGGCATTTGAGCTCCTGCAGGAATCCGGCGTCCATTTGCCCCAAAGTATCGGCCAATCTGTTTCCATTATTGGTGGCATCGTTTTGGGGTCAGCGGCAGTGGATGCCGGCGTGATCTCCCCAATGGCGCTGATCATCGTCAGCATCACCGGAATCAGCGGCTTTGTGCTGCCAAACCGGGACTTTGCGGCGGCAATCCGTGTCAGCCGATTTGCATTGGCGTTGGCTGCCTCTGTTCTTGGGTTGACAGGGTTGGGAATTGGGCTTGCAGCGTTGACCATACATTTGCTGAGCTTGAAGAGTCTAGGTGTGCCGTATCTAGTATTTTTCGAGCCCAATATCCTGCGGCAGCGTATGGTGAAAAGCAACCGCAGAGACAAATATCTGCACCCAAAAGACAGAAAAAATCAGCGGTAAAATTTGTCAAAAAAAGTAAAATTTTGCCTTGACAAAAGGTTGCTGTGTTGCTATTATAGCAAAGCTGTCGCAATGACAGAAATCGCGTATCGAATTTTGCAAAAACTTGAAAAAAGTTCTTGACAAGAGGGGTGGTGCGTGGTAGAATTAAAAAGCTCTCCGCTCGGAGGGCGCTCTGTACCTTGTAAATTGAATAATGTGAGACAAACTATAACACCTTGGACAATTTTAAAAA
>JAZSGS010000031.1:0-87555 GCA_045532855.1 Faecousia sp. | reverse complement strand
ACATACCACAACACTTTCCACAAGTCCAGAGATTTATTTATAAAATGCCAAAAAGCACCGCCGGATAAACCGCGCGGTGCTTTAAGAAGGGGGTTGGAAATTATTTGAGAATTTTAAATTTACCAATCACTGGCAGTTCTTTAGCTTTGCCATTTGCTGCATTGATAATGCCGATGATGGCAAGAACAGCAAACACGATGGATACCAAACTGATAATGGTGGTAATGAAATAGAGCCTCCAAGAAATTGCCAAGATAATTGCATTTACAATGCTTGATGCGATAGACCACGCTACACAAGCAATCAAAAGCACAAGTCCCTGATTTGCATGGAAACGTGCAAATTTAGATCCTTTTGCCGCAAACATCGGAATAAAGCACAGCGGGCCGAAGTAAGCCAAAATGCCCATCGCCTTGTTTTGTGCAATATCGTTTGCATCGTAATCTGCTGTAGTGTCGGCGGTATTATTGAGCGCCGCAACTTTTGCCGAAAAATCGTTCTGATTTGCCGCAGGTTGTTCTGCTACGGGAGGTGCCTGAGTAGCTTCCTGTTCGGGTGCAGGAGCACCGATAGCCTCGCCACAATTAGAGCAGAATTTAATACCTTCTTCAACTTTAGTTCCACATTTTCCACAGAATGCCATATTTATTTCCTCCAATTCTTTTTTACTCTAACGGCAGACCACTCAGGTCGCCGTTTTGAAACTGATCTGTGATACCGTTCAAGTCATTCATAGAATCCTTGATGTCGTTAAATTGTCCGAAGAAATCTCCGAACCCGCCAAATTGTCCGTCTGTCATTTGATTTATGTAATCGGTAAGAGTATTTGCCAACACGGATGCGATGGCGATTAGAATTGCTAACAGCACAAACGCTATAATCATCCAAATAAGCGTTGCACGTGCATAGTTCTTGATGTTTTTGTTCTTTGCCGTAAATGCCATTATGATACAGGCAATAAAACCAATGATAGGTACTGCGAAGAGTATCATAAGGCCTATGTAAAGTCCTGTTGATATTACCTTATTCTGATTATCTGCAACAGGCGACGAATAGTTCGGTTGCGTATTTACATGAGCTACAGGCGGTGGCTGTGTAACGGGAGGCGGAGCAGATACAGGCTTTGGCTCGTTTGCTTCAAGCTTTGTGCCGCATTCGGTGCAGAATGCAACGCCGTCAGTGATTTCTTTTCCGCATTCGGTACAAAATCTTGCCATATCTTCAACCTCCTCATTTAATAGTTCTTTTCGTAGTCTTCGGGAAGTTCAAAATAAGTGCTGTCCGCACCTTTCGTTAATTCCACAACTCCGAAGATGATATCCACACCGCCACTGTCTGCGATTATGTATTTAAGTTCATCTCCCTTATAGCAGTATGTAATCTTCGTTCCCGAAGAAGAGAATTTTTCACATTCGTACTTTTCGCCGAAGATTTCTTTTTCTTCCACATCACCGAGCATATCGTTATAGAATGTTTCATCATGCATTACTATCACGTTGCCGGTTTTCTTACTGCTAACAGCGGAACGAACAATCATTTTTGTAGTATGGTAAAGAGTGTATTTATAATCATCTATTACCACTGTCGCTGTACTCAGTTCAAAATCTGGTGAACTTGTAGTTTCGGAATAGGATTTAGAGCCGTCTACAACATGGAGTGTTTTGCTGCTTAATGTCTTGGTATCAGGATCTCGGAAATCCTTTACATAGTTTTCCACCCGCAGAGTATAAGGGCCGCTAAAATATTCCTTATACAAATCAAGCGTTCTTGATTGGTCTGCCTTCGGTGCATCGTTTTCTTCGTTACTGCCGCCGGAATCTTGGTTTTCCACCTGAGATCCGCCGATGTCGTTGCCGCCCTGAGTTTCACCGTTTAACCCACACGCTGCCAGTGAGAGCAGCATCATGACCGCAACAAGAATTGCTAATACTTTCTTCATGGTGCCCATCTCCTTTTTCAATTTATTAAAGTCCAAACAAGTCTTTTAAACTTGTGGCTTTCTTGGGTTCGGGTTTGACATAATTGAAACCACCGTAAGGCTCTGACCTGTCAAAACCAATCGCAGGACAGTCGGGATCGCCCTCAAAGCAGTGTTCGGTGTCTACATGATAACAAACACCGTCAACCATCTTATAAAGATGATTCATGCTCGGATACTGACCTGCCTGACGGAAACCGTTTTGCAGGAGTATCTGTCTGTAGTTTTCGACTGCCTGACTTGCGGCTAAATGATTACCTGCAAAATCAGCAGAGAAACTATAATAGCCAACTTCATATTCGTTGATTTCAAAGTTTGTTCCTCCGCAGTTCCATTTAGGATATTGCGGAAGCTTTGCATCCCATTCTGCCATAATAGCCGCATCACGCTCGGCTTTGGCTTGTTCTTCCTGAATTGCTGCAGGAAGCTTTGTGCCGCAGTTTTGACAGAATTTTGTGCCTATATTATTCTGAGTTCCACACTCGGTACACACAGCACCTTCAGCAAGTGTTTGTTCGGGAAGCTTGGTGCCGCAGTCTGCACAGTATTTTTTGTCTGCGCCGTTTGGTTTACCACAGTTAGAGCATACCTTGGTGTTCTTTGCGGCCTCGGTTGCATAGCCTTGCAGTTTGCTTTCAAGGTTTGACATTGCACCTTCAAGACCTGCCGTAGAACGCTGTGCCTGCTGCTGTGAGTTCTGTGTTGCCTGGTCGATAGACTGTGTTGCTTGATTTACAAGATTGGTTGCCGCAGGTTCCACTGCTTGTCTTACCGCATTTCCCACGGCTTTACCAACCGCATCGCTTACGCCTCGTCTTATTGCTCTTTCTAAAAAGCCCATTGCTATACCTCCTTAGTCAATTAGTTAAGGAACAAGGCGCTGACGGAGAACCGCCAACGCCTTGCCTTTATCTTAGTTGGCTTCTTCTGCCTTTCTCTTTCTGCCGTAAAGTGTTGTGCCGATAATTCCGCCGCCACTTACAAACAGAAGAACGAACCAAAGATGGAGATTGGTGTTATCGCCGGTCTGAGGACTGTCGGGATACTCCGGTTTAGGATCAGGATCCGGCTTGGGATCGGGTTCCGGCTTGGGATCAGGATCCGGCTTGGGATCGGGTTCCGGCTTGGGATCGGGTTCCGGCTTGGGATCGGGTTCCGGCTTGGGATCGGGTTCCGGCTTGGGATCGGGTTCCGGTGTAGGAGTATAATCATAAACATTCTCAAACTCAGCCACAACTGTCGGAGCATTTTCACCGTTCTTGGTAAAAGTTGCAACCAACTCATTGTTTGCATTCAGCTCGATTGCTACCGTAATGGTATATTCTGCGGTGCTGTACGAAACATTTGCCTTGCCACCGTTTACTTCGGTCAGTTTGTAGGTGTAGGTCTTACCGATATCATCTTCGGTATAACCTAATGTGAATTTTGCATTACCGGCAGTATCGGACTTGACACTCCACTTTTCCTTCATTGCAATGTCTTCGAGCACGAATTCAAAGCCATCAGGGCCTAACTTTTCGCTGCCCTTGTTTACAACAGTCTTTGCCACACCGATATCAACCGTGATATCTTCGGGTTTTGGAGTGAATACATTGTTGAAGGCGATTGCTTCAACGGCGGTATCACTGCCGACCTTTTTGATAACTCGACTTGCTTCATAGAGTTTGCCGTTTTCGTCATCCTTGATCTCAATTGCCACGTGATATACGCTCGTATCGTTGGCCACGCGCTCTGCCGTAGTATCGGCATCTTCAGTGATTACGAAGTAATAAGTTCCGGTTTGCTCGAAAGTGAGAGCATCGAATGTGAAACTACCGTCAGCATTGTTCTTTGCTTCTTTTGGGGTTTCGCCTTCAACTACAGCATAGGTTTCGTCAGAAAGGTAGAGGTAGAACTTAAATTCGTTCTCAGCAAGAGTTCTGTTTTCAAGAACCTTTGTGCCTCCGATAGAAACGGTTGCATTGTCAGCCTTGTAGCTGTTCTCAAACAACAGAGTCTCCGCTTCGGTCGAGGTTTCACCCTTAACTCGAACGTAGGTTACTTCTTCCACTTCGAGTTTGCCATTGTTGTTATCAACGACCTTAACGGTGATGTGATACTTGGATGTATCGTAGGTTACACCATTCAGAGCGTTTTCACTGTTCTCTTTTACAACAAAGTAATAGGTCTTTGCTGTATCAAGAGTGATTTCGCCAAACTCAAACTTGCGTTCGGCATCGTTCTTTGTGGCAGGAGCTGCACTGCTGATGGTTTCAAAGTTTTCGTTGGCATGGAAGATTTCGAAGGTATAATCATCTGCCTTAACCTTACGATTGCCTTCGAGAACCTTTTCACCGTCGAATACAATGACTGTGGGATCTGCCTTATAAGTGTTTGCGAAATCAAGGCTTGTTGCGATTGTCTCACCCTTGCGGATAATTGCGGTAGATTTAACGCCGCCTTCACCGTTATCTTCAACCTTAACCTCAATGTGATATTCCGTATTATCATGGGTCACACCGTTGATTCTCTGACCACCGTTTACCTCTTTTACTACATAGTAGTAAGGTGTGTCGGAAATATCCTCGGGTTTGTAGTTGATAGTGAACACGAAGTTGCCGTTTGTATCCTGAGCCACCTTCTGAATGTAGTTGCCGTCAATCTCGTATTCGTCATTGGCTTTGTAAAGCTCAAATTCAAAGCTGCGATTTTCGGGAACTGCATTATTCAGCTTCTTTGTACCGCTTATAGTAAGGTCGGTATCTACTGTAATCTCATAGCTATTTCTAAAGATAATGGACTCTTGAGGAACACCCTCGTTATCATAGATGTGAGCGGTTGCGTGAAGCTGGCCTAACAGATCGTCAGTGATTTCCACTCTTACACGGTAGATCACATTATCATAGGTGATGCCCTTGATGGTCAAACCACCGTCCACCTCTTTTATGAGGTAATAGTAGGTGCCTGTCTTAGTAAAGTCAGCCGCATTGTTACTGGTATAATCCACAAAACTAAATGCAAAGTTGCCCTCGCCGTCATTTGCTACGGTCTGAATAGGCGCAACATTTACAGTAGTCCACTCGGCATTAGATTGCCAGAGTTCAAAGCTAAACTGTCCGCCTACGAGAGTCTTGCCGTTTAATACCTTTTCACCGTCAATACGCTTAGATACAGGATTTGCAACATAGCGGTTATTGAAAACGATATCGTCAGCATCAAGATTTGCAGAGGCAACGAGTTTTCCGTTTTCTGTATCATCTCTGACTGTAACGGTCACCACAAACTTATTAGTGTCATATTTGATACCGTAAGAGCTGCCGCTATTCTGCTTTTCGGTTACTACATAATAGTAATTTCCCGCTTCGGTATAGGTGATTTCGGGGAAGGCAAACACGCCGTTATGCTCGTTATGTGCTTCGTAGGTGTCAGCACCTTCAGCAATGTCACCCTGAGCATTAATAGCTTCGGTAAGAACGAAGGTAAATTCGTCATTGAGAAGTGTTCTGCCTGTGAGATTTTTCTTACCACTGATTGCATAAGCGGTGTCGGCCGCCTTATAAGTGTTTTTGAATATAACCTCGTTACCTACAACATTAACAAGAACATAATTAGCAGTCAACTGACCGTTTGTGTCAGTTACGTTTACTGTCAAGCGGTAGGTTGTTTTATCAACTGTAATGCCGTTGCCGTCTGTAGAAGTTTCAACAATGTTGTAGAAATAGGTTCCTACCTTGCTAAACTTCAAAGTATCGTTAAAGGTAACAGTTTCTGTGCCGTTGTTGGAGCCGGTAAGAACAGTAGTGCCATCCTGTAGTTGAACTTCAAAGGTGAAGTTATCCGCTGAGTTCATTGTTCTACCGAAAAGTTCCTTGCTGACAAAGTCTATTGGAAGTTCAGTATCAACTGGATCGTACTCATTAGTGAATTCTACTTGACCTTCTGCGTTAAGATTATATACACCATCACCTTTGTAATAAGACACATCAGCAACAAGCACATTTGCGTTCTGAGAATGAATATCAACATCTACAACAACCTTAATAACCTCGGTGCTGTAGGACATCTCATTGATGTTGCCCGCAATTTCCTTTACATAGAAGGTGTACTGACCGGACTGATTGAATTGAATATCAATCCAACCCTCACCGACTGCATCGGTAGGATTAAGGCTGATAGCTGCGATTCCGTTTCCAACAGTCGCAGGAATGGTGCATTCCTCATCAGTATAGAGACCAAAGTTATAACCTGCAAGTGAAACAAGCGGACTGCCTGAATCGTTTGTAAGTTTCTTTTTGATATCTACAGTTGCAAGAGCAGGAACTGTAACGGTCTGAACATTCTCAAAGTTTGCTTCAATGGTGTATTCACCATCAACCAGTTCAAAATCCTTGTCAGCATGGTCAGAGTGAACTCGAACTATTTCAAGTCTTCCATCCATATCTGCATCAGATACATATACCGAGAAAGTATGCCATACAAGGTCATAAATCATACCGTCAACGCGGTCTTCATCCTCAATATCGGGTTCAATCTCATAAAGCTGATAAGAGTAAACACCGGGTGCATTATATACTTCATTGGACATATCGAAGGAGAAAGTTCTTTGTCCGTTATTGACAGTCTTTCTGTCAACCTCATACCAACCGTTGTTACCATAGCGCTCAAGCACCATTGTAAATTCCCAACCGGAATCCCAATTATCAACAACATCATTATCGGCGTTTCTGACAATCTTTGTGCCTCCGAGATTGAGATTTACAGGATATACTTCTTCAGCTGTGTAATCGTTTACCACGATGACAGACACGGTAGAATTCTTAACAATAGTTACTTGGCCGTCACCGATGACACCGTTATCCCAATAGGCAGGAGTAAAGCCGTCACCGTATGCAGTTTCAACAACAGTTGCCTCAGTTCCGGTAGGAAGACCGAATACCTCGAACTGTTCGCCGTGAGCAAGTGTTACAGTAAACTGTCCGCCAGCATCGGTTTCGATATCGGTATAGGTGCCGTTGGTATGCTCTGCGATGAATGTAGCATTTGCCGTTCCAATACCACTTAAGGTTACCTGCATAGTAAAGAGCTTATCTGCAGGAATGTTATAATCCTGACCGAAGTCGTGCTCTACTTGTTTTGCGATAGTGAGATTTCCTGTTCCTCTGTCAGCATTCACAAAATTAACATCAATCAACTGATTGTTCATTAATGTTACAGTTGCCGGATTGGTAGATGCTATACCGTTTACGGTAACTGTTGGAATATAGCCTGCTGTTTCGGTTTCTTTAATTGTTATATCACTTGCATTCAAATCACCGATATAGAGCGTCTGTCCTGCCTTGAGATAAACAATTGCTACACCGTTGTTATCAAAGGATATGTCATCCATTGGAACTTCTGTTCCGTCAGCATTTAGAAGCATTACATCGTTTGTACTTGCCGATGCTGTCGCTTTTGTAATTACAAACTCAAACGCTTGGTCAGTTACGGTTGCACCATTTGCCAGTTCTTTGCTAAGCTTGATACCGGTCTGAGTATCAAGTGTCAGCTTACCGTTGTTGCCAAGGGTTGCACCAACATAGAAGGAATGGTTGGCGTCATTTACATTGTGACCGTAAACATCTACGAAGGGCTGATTTGCAACACTTAAAGTATTGGTTTCATTAACCGCTTTGTTAATTGTATATCCCGAAAGGTTAACATGGACGTTTCCGTTAGGAATATGCCAGTTGCTTGTGCCTTCAGTCTGTGCGGCAGTTTCAAGTGCTGCAACAGATAACTGACGGTAAACTATTCTCTTTGTATGAACCGAACCGTTTTCTTCATAAACGGTATATGCACGGTAGTAGGTACCGTTTGCATCAGGAGCAGAAGAACCTTCATATAAGGTTCCTGCATCATCAACGTAGACAGGAGCATCGGAAGTGTAGTAATACTTATCATTCTGTCTTGACGGGTTGAAATACGAATAGGTATTTACTGTGTTATATCCTGTGCTGTTGGTATGCTCCCAGGCATTTGTATAGAAATTCACAGAACCGTCTGCATCATTAACGTTGTGTTCGTCAGCAAGGTAATCTGCTGAAACAACTTCTTTTACGTTCCATTCGTTGATATGAGAATCAAGAGCAACCTCATATACAAGGCGAATTGGGCTGTCAGAGCCGCTAAGCTCAATATCTAAAAGTTCCCCGTTTTCGTTAAGCGATACATTATAGGTCATAACGGGGATGAGCGAAGCAGGAACCGCGAAAGCCACGGTTTCTTCTCCTGTTTTGATGTTATGTCTTACCTGAACGGTAGCATACATCATATTGGAGTCGTGCTCTACGCCAAGATAACCATAGGACTTAATAGTATACACGGCATCAGGATCTGTAATATTAGTTACGCCATCCTGATAGAAGCCAAGGAAGTTACTGTCTTCATCCGCATACCAACCGATATAGTTGGAATAATCGTTGGCGTTAGTAAAACGAATCTGTCCGTATTCATAGGCAAGACCTATAAGTGTTCTTGCTTCATCATCATTTGCAAGGCCGATTCTTTGACGAACCGCAGCCACCATTTCGTGACCGAGCTCGGTGGGATTATCGAATGTTCCGAGATTTCCGCCACCAGCTACGAAATTAGAGGCGAGGTCTGCACCCGAATAAAGAGTACCGTTAATTAAAATACCCTTAATATCGGTAACCGTCATATACTGACCTATTTTATCTACGAAAGATATAAATCCGGAATGGTCATCGCCGACCTGAGTAATCAATGTAGGAGTGTACTGAGATTGCAGATTGATTTCTCCGATAATGTCAGCAAACGCCTCTTTCAGCTTTTCACCCAAAGAAAGACTACTGTTATCGTTTTCGACATCGATATATCTGTCAACATAATTTTGTTCAAGACCTGCAATTTTCGTTACGGTTCTGGCTGCGCTCCACTGGGTTCTCGCCTGAACGGTTACGGTGCGGCCAACAGCCGTATTATTCCACTGAGCCCAGAAATCGTTTATAGCAACCGATGCGTTTTCATTATCGGGGTCAAGAACGCTGAGCGCTACGGCATCATTAGAAACGCCGAGACCGATGGTATAGAAAAGAGCCTCAGTATCGTACTTTTCTTCTACCAAGCTCTTTGCATAAGCGGCGGTAAGCTGATTAACAAAGCCCTGCGCCGCACTCGTTTCCGTTCCGTCACCAAGGTCAATCGAAGTTGGACTTTGGAAGTCGGTGCTGCTAACGGTTGGTGCGCCGTCCGACATAAGCACCATAACCGGTCTTCTCTGAATTGTTCCAAGAACCGCATCCTCTAAAGTCGTGTCAAGGTCATCTGCGGTTAGCTGGTCGGCTGCTAACATAATGCCCTTTTGTGTATAGGTGCCGCCTACAACGGTTTTGCTTGGTCTTATTCTAAAGGGTGCGTCGTCAGTACCTTCATACACCACATTGGAACTAAGCGAAACTGTTTCGGTGGTATTGTTGCCGCCTCCTGACACGTTATAGGTCAAATACTGACCGTTTGTTCCTGTTTCATAACGACCGAGAGGCAAAATCAAAACCGCATCGTTCGCGCCTGCCGAGCCGCCCTGTGTGGTAGGCCCTGAATAAAGAACCACACCTACACGGTTAAATTTATTCGTCCCCAGCAAAGAAGCAATGCTTTCGTTTGCGGCTTCTACCAATTCATCCGCAACATCGTTGTTGCCGGAATTATCGTTCATTGAACCGCTGACATCCAAAATTAACATAGTATCGGTCGGGACATGCGTCATTCCCGTTACCGCCATATTGGTTGCCATTGCAGAGAGAGCCACTAAGAATGCATCGTTGTTATCCATCGTAATGCCCGAATTACCGAATTCAGTGTCTTCGGTAAATACAGACTTATCCATCCAAACGCCTCCGGCATTCTCTGTGGAGATTTTGCCATCGGGTAGGAAGAAATCTTGCCAGTTATCCATTGTAGATGGGTCGGACACTCGACTTATATGGTCGCTTGAGGCCGAAGCTGCCATTACCGAAATCGGCAAGTAGGTCATAATAAGCGTGATACAAAGGAACACGCTCAAAAACTTTTTAGAAAAAGAATGTTTCATTTTTTGTTCTCCCTCCTTGAATTGCTTTTTGGTATCGTTAAACCTTCTCATCCGTCATCGCCTCCCATATGGGTCGTAATCACTTGTTTTAGCTTTCGTTTCTTTTCACAAAGGCAAATGTCAATTTCCTTTTTGCTGTCCTTATAATATATACAGTCGCTACAGCAATCTTCCGGTACGTGTCCTTCTGCTACCGTGTAGTATTTACAAGGAATCTGCACCGCCGTGACAAGCGGAAAACCGTCTTTTGTGTAAATCGGACTGTTTTTCAGATCCGGATATATTACAACGGGTTCTCCGTACTCTCTGTCAGTTTCTTCATAATAGCCATATTTTAATTCAAAAGAGTGTCCGTGGGATTCTATCACCATATACAGATCACCTTCTTTTGGAAGCTTGTAGGCATTTGTCACAGGTGTTCTCCTTTCTTTTGAATTTGGCATAAGATTTCGTGCAAAAAAATAAAACCTTTACGCTACGATAATAGTGTAAAGGTTTTTAGTGGAAAAAACATCCACCTTATTTTAGAAAAAAAGTATAGTATTTTAACTGAAATCAAACAAAATCGATGAATTGCCTGCGTTTTTCAACCCCTGTCTTATTCTTGGCAGAGCGAACAAGTGCCTTGACGGAGGATTCGGATATATACAATCTTTTTGCGATTTGGATGTCTGACAGACCGTAGGCAACAAAACGGGCAACCTCACGTTCTCTTGGGGATAGGTGCGCGGCAACCGTTTTCTTCATAACGGCATTATGAAGCTTTGTCCAGCCGGCGTGTAGTTGTTTATGCAGTTCTTTGACTTTTTTGAGAGCGTTTTGATCTATCAATGCAATACGGTCATCAAGGAAGGTGCCGAGCTGTCTTCTGTGTTCGACAAGCGGGCAGTACAGCCCATCGGCAAGGCAAAGTCTAATTGCTTTATCTATATGTTCTATTGCGGTTTCATCATCACCGCTTTGGTGACAGGCAATGCCGCATAAAAGGCGCAAATATATTTCTGCCAAAACCACCTTATCCACAACCATTTGTGAAATCATCGGTTCCATAATAAACGGCAGGGTTTTCATAAGAGCGAATCCCTTGACATCTTCCAATATGATATTACCCATTGCAAGCTCCTGTGCGGCAACCAATAAATGCTTTATGTAATACACCCTTGCCGCAGGATGTGCATCTTTAGGAAGATTATCAAAACAACCTCTTATAAACCACTTTGGGAAATCGTTTGAATTTCGTATAGCACTGTCAGCGGCTGCTATGGTAAGTGCCACGATATCGGTATCTATTTCATCTCTGCAAGGTGCATTAAGCAAATAACGTCTTGATTCGTTCCAAAGAGCAAAATCACCTTTCCACATAGCAACAAGGGAAAGAAGTAATCCCCCGGAAAGAATTGCGTAAAATTCAGTATGATTATTAAGAAAATCACGCGCTTGGTCATACACCTTATCAATTTCGCCTCGACTGTAGGTGATAGCCGCCGCAAACAAAGCTTGTGTTTGTTTATTATAGGATAATTCTTCAATTACCTTATCCGCACTGCCGGGTTTGTTATATAAGTCGGTCATATCAAGGAAAGGACTTTTTCGCAAGAGGGTTCTTTGAGGTTGGGCAAAAGTCTTTGCCGCCTTGCTTCTACCATCCACAGGCTTTTGAGCGTCGGCTGGAATCATCCAGTTAAGACCAAAGCGCTCTGCACCTTCAATCTTTCCGTTCTTACAGTAATCCTGAACTCTCCGCAGAGATACATTCCATTTTATTGCCGCCTCCTGAGCAGTTATCTTCATAATACAACCCCTTTTTGTCGTTTTCACGCCATTTGCAAGAGGTGTATCCCGCATCTTTTTTATTGCCGATA
Source organism: Faecousia sp. (assembly GCA_045532855.1). GTDB lineage: Bacteria > Bacillota > Clostridia > Oscillospirales > Oscillospiraceae > Faecousia. Next base: position 75,647 of record JAZSGS010000031.1, on the reverse strand, counting down.
AAGGACGCTTATTGTTTATTACATAAACAATAAGAGGATATCCCCTTGAAAATTTTACTTTATACCAATATTATACAGCGTTTCTGCGCCAAATACAATACTTAATTTTTCGCTTTTTATCGGTTTTCATTATATAATATTATTTGATGAATAAGCGAAAAGAGGACGTTGCCTGAAAAAGAAACGAGCTATTAAAATCGTTAATATTGTGCTGATTGCAGTATTTGTTATTGCCGCCTTTAATATCGGAAAGATTTACTACGATTACGGCAAGGCAGATAGTGCCTACGAGAATATACAGGACGAATATATAACAGACAATAACGAAGTTATTATTCTTGATAAACCCGATAGTGATGATACGGAACCGCCAAAAGCAACGGAACTTCCCATATCCATTAATTTTGATTCGCTTCTCAGCAGAAACAAGGATGTAATCGGTTGGTTGTACTGTCCCGATACCGTTATCAATTATCCGGTTGTGCAGGGAGGAAACAACGACCAATACCTACGCAAAGACCTTGACGGCAAGTATTTGGTCAGCGGCACGTTATTTGCCGATTACCGAAACGGTACACTCGGTGAGGATGCCAACTATATCATATACGGCCATAATATGAAAAACGGAACAATGTTCAGTTTACTTGCCAAATATAAAGAGCAATCATATTACGACCAAAATCCTGTAATGTATTACTTAACTCCTGACGGTAATTACAAGCTCGAATTGTTTGCAGGTCTTGTGGTTAAGCGTGATGACAAGATTTATCTTCCAAATCAAAGCGAAGAAGATTTTGCCAAGCTGACAGAAGAATACAGAGCAAAGTCCACCTTTAAGTCCGATGTGGAATTAGAATACAACGACACTATCGTAACGCTTTCAACCTGTTCTTATGAATTTGATAATGCGAGATATATTGTTATAGGCAGACTTATACCGGTATAAGGTAAAATCCCGACAGTTCGTTGCTGTCGGGATTGCTTTATTCTTTGTCTACTGCGGCTCAAATTTTGACGGTAGAAAAGACTTGACTTTTGGGCGGATCGGAGTTAACATACCACAGGCAGCAAACGCCCCGAGCAAATTTCTTGTTCGGGGAGTATTTTTACGACCACATCTCATCCCACAGTCATTTTCGGAGCACATGGAAACAGTGGACACAAGAGGCTCAAAGAGCAAGTGATTTCCAGACGAAAGCGCCACAAAGTGCCCGAAATGGCTTGAAAAATGTTCTATGAGCTATTTGGGAGCAGGATGCCGTGGGTTCGAATCCCGCCACTCGGACCAAGCCCGCCAGTTTTTATCAGAAACTGGCGGGCTTGCTTCTATAGTTGGTTTATGCTATAATATATTCAGCAATCCACGCAAGAGGTACCCATTATGAGCACGGAAAGAAAACCGAAACGACGCCGTCTATTGCGGCTGTTTTGCACCATTCTCATCCTAATATCCGCACTGTTCGCCTACCGCCAATATCGTTATTCCACCGCCGATCCTACGCTGGTAGCCTTTGCCCGGCAGCACAAAATCAGTCTGTCCGCCTGGCCGAAGGAGCTGACGGAGCTTCTGGAAAAGAATCCGGATACCAAGGATTTTGTTTTGAATTATCCCCTTAAAAAAGATCTGGATGTGAATATCGACCTGAGTGAACATTTGGATAGGGCTGATGTGCCGCTGCTATTTCAATGGGATCAGCGCTGGGGTTATACCCAGTATGCCGGCGAATTGATGGGTCTGTCCGGCTGCGGTCCGACCTGCCTTTCTATGGTCTGCATTTATTTACTGGACGATGCCATCTATACGCCGAAGTATATCGCCGCATTTGCCGAGGAAAATGGGTACGGTGTACCTGGCAGCGGCAGCTCCTGGACATTGATCTCTGAGGGCGGCAAAAAACTGGGGCTGGATGTTACCGAAATCCCGCTGGATGAAAACCGAATCATCAAAAATCTGGGGGTAGGAAACCCCATTATCTGCGTTATGGGTCCGGGTTTCTTTACCTCCACCGGACATTTTATCGTTATGACGGGATACGAGGACGGGTATGTAACTGTCAATGATCCCAATAGCCCTGCAAACTCCGCACAAACCTGGAAACTCACAGAAGTGATGACGCAGATCCGGAATCTATGGGTCTGCAGATAATCAACAGTATGTCAAAAGCCGAGAGAGAAAGCTCTTTCGGCTTTTTCACAACCGCATTGCACTTTAGTTTTTACCATTTATAGTGCTTAAAATACCGATCATTGCATTTTGCAACATTTTTGATCCCGGATATGCTATAATAGCAGAACTGGAGGTGGTGCAATGAAGTTCAAACTGATCATCGACAAGGAAAAGGACGAAGAAATCGTAGCAACTGTCCATCAACACTCTGCGCTGATCGATGAGATCGAGGCACTCATTTCAAAGCACACAGACCGCATCCCCGGCTACACCGAGGACGACATCAAAATGCTGTCCATTGCCGAAATTGAATGTATTACCGTTTTAGGCGGCAAAACCTATGCCATTGACAACAAAAACCGCCGTTATCGGCTGAAGCAGCGGCTGTACGAGCTGGAGCAACAGCTCCCCACTTCGTTTATCCGCATCAACAAAAGCACCCTCGCCAACGAAAGCGCCTTGGATCGGTTCACCGTTACCGTTGCCGGCAGTGTGGACGCAGTTTTCAAATGCGGCTACAGAGAATATGTTTCCCGGCGGTGCTTTGCTCAGATCAAAAGGAGGTTGGAATCGAAATGAAAAAGTTTCTGAAAGAATTTTTGCTCCGGGGCCTGATCTGCGCTGCAGGCGGACCGCTGGTTTTAGCCATCAGCTACGGAATCCTGGGCGCAACCGGCGCTGTAGACACCCTCTCCCCTATTGAGGTCTGCCGAGGTATTTTGACCATCACCCTGCTGGCATTTATTGCAGCGGGAATGACCGCCATCTACCAGATGGAGCAGCTGCCGCTGCCCACGATGATTTTGCTTCACGGCGGAGCGCTGTATATCGCCTATCTTTTGACCTACCTGATCAACGGCTGGCTGATGAACCAGCTGACATCCATTTTGATCTTCACCGGTATTTTTATTGTCGGTTACGCCGTCATTTGGCTTGTGATCTACTGCATTGAAAAAGCCAAAACCAACAAACTAAACAAACTGCTGTCAGCTTAATTTGTAGGGACTGGCCTCCCGGACAGTCCTATCGCGAAGCGGCATTTGGCAAGGACCGTCGAGGACGCCGGTCCCTACAAATGTATGCCGTAGCGTCGCCCGTAGCAGGGGCGATCATTGATCATCCGCGGGCGGATGTGGGCATCCGCCCCTACAGCAAAAAGTGCGTTGTTTTTGGGCACCGCTCCATAGCGCAGCATCGCCTGAAAACGGCGTTTATTTCCGCCATTCGGCGCTAAAAATGCTGGAAATACATCCAGTATTTCTGCGCTTTTTATCTTGACTGACGAAAATCTCCGCCCCTTTCAGGTGCAAAGCAGTTTTGAAGTGGTAACTTTTTTGATTAACAAATAACAAAATTTCCGCAATGCTGACGCATTACGGAAATTTTTTATGCAGTTAAGCGGGAAAGGGACCGTTCAAAACCGATGTTGCGTTATGGAGCGGTGCCCTTGCAACGCACTTTTTTACACATCACCACACAAACGGCAACAGCCGCCATTTTACTTTCTTTTTATATTCCTCGTAGCCGGGCAGCTCCCGGGTCAGCAATTCTTCCTCATCTTTTAGCCGTACAACGATCGCCGCCGGGTAAAACGCAAATACGATCATCGCGTACCAGGAGCCCAGCACCAGCGGCATCATCATAAACAGCTCGATGGTAACGGCATACATCGGATGGCGGACAATACCGTAAAGACCGGTATCCACCACGTTCTGCCCTTCCTCCACCTTGACAGTGCGGCTCAGGTAGGCATTTTCCCGCATCACCTCGGCATACAGACCATAGTCCAGCAGGAACACCACCGATGCCGCAATATTCACCCATCCGGGCATCTGCGACCAGCCAAAACGATAGTCCAAGCCTGCCACCACAAAACCCGCAACGAACATCAGCCCGGAAAAAGCAACCACACCCTTCTGCTTGCCTTGCTTTTCCTTGGCATCCAGCCGTTTTCTCAAGAAGTCCGGGGATTTTGCCAGCATAACAAAGCCGGCGATCAGCATCGGGATAAACAAAATCCCCATCATCAGCCAGCCGTATGTATAGTCAAGCGTTCCCGCCGGCAGAAATATCAAAAGTCCCACCAGCAGCACACCGCAAGCAAATTTCGTCAGTGCCTCAATTATAAGTTTCATACTACCTCCGTCCCTGTCATTCCGACCAAGCGTTAGCGCGTGGAGGAATCTTCGCAGTGTGTAGATCCCTCGACTTCATTTCATTTCGCTCGGGATGACAAGATCATTCTATCACTTCCAAATAAAAGCTTACCGGACGGAATCCGTCATTGCAACTGAGCATTGCCGAATACGGATTTTTCATCCAACCGTCATAGAAATTGCCGCCGTCCTCAGAAAGTGTTTTGACAAAGGACGCCATACAGCCCCAGGCGGCATCGCAAAAGCCCTCCGGCTTTTGTCCGTCCAGGGACACCCAGCTATCGCCAATTATTACATCGCAGGCGTGTTCAATGGGATTTTCGTACATTTCCATCAGATCGGGGTATACGCTCCTGCGCATCGCCGTGATCTTCACTTTTTTCATAGCGTTCACCTCTTCATTTATCATAACACACGCAGCCGACACTTGCAACGATACCTTTCCTTAAAGAATTCTTAAACTCCTTTTCATTTACATACCCTGCCATTTCTGCTATAATACGACAGAATATGACAAAAAGAGGTTACTTATGAAAGAATTTTTAGGTTTTGGTGGCTACACCCGGGAGCCGGAAGGCGCGTACTCCTGGCAGCATTTATTGTTCGTCGGCTCTCTGCTGACGATTATGACGGTTCTTGCCATTGTCCTCGGCAAAAGAAACCGCAACAAGACACTGGCACAGAAAAACAAGGTGATCATCGCCTCTGCGATCCTGATCGACGCCTTTGAGCTTTTCAAGATCACGATCCTGTGCCTGCGGGCAGACGGCGGTCCCAGCTTTGAGCCCATTCTGCAAACCCTGCCGCTGTTCCTGTGCAGTATTCAGCTGATCGCCATTCCTCTGGCAGCCTTCACCAAAGGCAGAATCGAGGAAGCCGCTTTGGATTTCGTCAGCATTTTCGGCCTTTTGGGCGCAGTATTCGGCACCATCGGCGCCGCTCAGAATTACGGCTGCTATCCGGTACTGTCTATGGACAATGTGGTATCCGGCATTACCCACTGCATTTCCGGCTTTGCCGCCCTCTACATTATGATCTCCGGAATGGAGCGGATGCGCAAGAAGAATATGGTCATCACCTATGGCATTCTGATCTTCTTCTGCATTGCCGCCTATGTAGTCAATATCTTGATCGATTACAACTATATGTTCCTGATGGCAGGCGACGGCACGCCCTATGACATTCTCTACAACCTGGTCAATGGCAATAAGGTGCTGTATCCTGCGATGGTGGTTGGTCTGTTCCTGATCTATATCGCCGGATTCTACGGCATCTTCCATTTGATCACCGACAAAAAGAAAGCAAAAGCAACTGTATAACATTAAAAGCCCCGGCTCAGCCGGGGCTTTTTCTTTATCCTTGTTCCTGCCAGTTGGCGGGGTATACGAAATACAAGAACCGCGCCTTGTCCGCAACGGAAAACTGAATAGAACTGCCTTTTGGAATATAGATGACCTCTCCCGGACCGGCAGAAACCCTCTGCCCGTCGATCAAGATATCCAGCCGACCGCTGATCACATAGTCCAGCTCGTCATAATTCAGCGTCCAGGGGAATGTTGTCCGCTCCATCACCATCAGACCGCAGCCCAGCCGGGGAGATTCCTCCAATGTCAGCAGATCTCTCGTCCAAACCCGATCTGCCGGGTTGCCGGTATCCATTCGATGCTCCTCGGTTACATCCAGGGACGGCACCGATAATTTCTTTACCGGGCAAGTTGTGGTCTGCCCCAGCTTTTCCATTACGATTTGCCGTACCAATGCTTCCAAAGCGGCCTTATCCATTCACATCTTCCTCCAAAAATTGCTTTAATTCTTCAATGCCCTGTCCTGTATAGGCGCTGACCACAAAAATCGGGCTTGCGCCTGCCAGTTCCAAAAGTTCCTTCGCCTGCTGCACCTGCTTATGGCTTGCCACATCGGCTTTGGATACCACGCCTGCTACGGGAATGGGAAACGCCGATGCCTGACCGGGAGCGAACATAAACCGCTCCTGGGACGCATCCTGCACAAACAGCACCTGATCCGCCTCCACCGAGGTTACCACCAGCGCGTGAAACAGCGACCGTCGCTCCACATACTCACCGGGGGTATCGATGGTCTTGTGGATCACTTCCAGAGCCTGCGTTTTCTTATACTTCATCTCCATATCGTTCAGGCGCTGACACAGAGTTGTTTTACCGCAGGCCACATGCCCCACCATAATAACCTTTTTCATGTTCTTGTGATCTGCGCCGGAGCAAAGTGCAGCAGATTCTCCAAAACCCGCAGCACATCCTTAACAGAAGCCTCCACATCCGCAACGCTGCCGCCGATGACCAAGCTGCCGTTGAACCGGTCTACAAAGATCACTTCCACATTTGCCGCCTTAGTAGCGGTGTCTGCGCCAATGATCGCCGCTTCACTGGGGGTGATGGTCAATATGCCCAGCGCGCCAAAATGCTCGCCGATAACGCCCAGCTTCTTGTAAATATCCGGGTTGGGGTTGGCAATAATATGTGCCATCGTAACCTGCTTGCCAGGCACGAATTCTTGAATAATTCGCTGCTTATCCTGATAAATATTATCCATAATTTCGCCCTCCCGGTTACATCAAAGATTCCAACAGCTCCGGATGGGGGCTGGGGATCACCACAGAGGAAATCAGCATACCCTCGGCATTGGGGGTGTTGATGCCCGCCTTCACAGCCTCGGTAACTGCTGCCACCTCACCGGTGAGGATCACGAAGGACTTGCCGCCGATACCGGTACCCAGGCGTACCTCTACCAAGTCCACATTGGCGGTCTTGACAGCGGCATCTGCGCCGTATACGGACGCGGTAACGCTAAAAAATTCCATTACGCCTACAGCCCGCATTTGCTCCGGCATCGCGGTCATATTGATGGCCTTGATAACTTGGGGATGGACCCGGGGAATAATGCAGGAATCCACCACATGGCTGCCGCCGATGGTATGTCCGGCATCCAGAGATGCCTGCACCGCCGCCACCTCACCGGTGAACAGCAGGTAATACTTACCCGGGCAGCCTGCCTTTGAGAATACCAGATTGACTGCGGCAGTTTTCAGCACGATGTCTGCCACCTCAACGCCCTTGGCGATGCTATTCAGTTCCAGAAAACCAATCGTGTTCATCATATCTGATACCTCATTCCTTCTCGATCACGATCCGCTCACCAACGGACACAACCCGTCCGTCGATACTGGCGTGGATCAGGGCGCCAAGCGCGCCCTCAGGGGGCTGGGCAATCACTTGCCCCAAACGAACATAATCGCCAACCGACACCGTAGCTACGCAGGGCGCGCCGATGTGCATCTTTACGGGAATCTCTACCCGGGATACCTCTGCCTTTATTATGTCCTTAATTTCGTAATCGTAGTACTTTCTGACACCAACCCGGGAAGCCACCTTTTCAGAGGGAGCTTTGCGCCCTTCTCTTAAAGCGCTGGCTGCCCATTCCTGATCCGGAGCTTGATAGCGGATGCCCGCCTTGCCCAACTCTCCCTTGAGCATACCGTTGATCTTTCTGGGGAACAAGCCCATAGGACAGGCGTAGGTTTCGCAAATACCGCACTCACAGCACAGCTGGGCGTTGCGAATATCCGGATCCTCCATTAGCCGCTGCACATCGCCGCCCAGTGCCATTTTGCGCATGATCATATGGGGGCGCAGCGGGTGTCCCAGCATATGCCGGGGACAAAGCTGGGTGCAGTTGGTGCACTGGATGCAGGCAATGCTGGCCTGCCGCAGCATCCGCTTGAGATCGATTCGGTAGGTGTTGGCGTGATAGCCGTCAGCAGGCAGCACCAGAATACCGGAGGTAGTCTTGGTAACTACTGCCGATTCTGCTTCCTCCATTGTCATAGGCTTGCCCATCATCGGACCGCCGCTGACAACAAAGTATGTACTGCTCACTGTACCTCCAGCCAATTCGATACACTTACGGTAACTGGTACCCACCGGAACAGAAAGGACGGTTGGCTTTTTTACTTCACCGGTAACGGTGAGAATCTTCTGAGTCAGAGGGATATTCTCCATCGCCTGAGAAATGGCATAGACCGTGGCCACATTATTGACCACTGCGCCAACAGCAATGGGAATTCCTGCAGGAGGAACAACCCGCCCGGTAACCTCATACACGATGGTCTGCTCGTCGCCTGCAGGGTAAAAGTTTTCCATCAAGTGCAGCCGGATAGGCGCATTTGCTGCCGAAATGGCAGCTTGGAGGGCATTTGCTTCCTGGTGATAATGCTCTTTCAGCGCGATTACCACATTGGGAACGCCCAGTTCCTCCTTCATCGCCACCAATGCTTTCACAAGGCTGGGGGCTTCGTTGCACATAATGAACCGATCTGTACGTAGCAGCGGCTCACATTCAGCACCGTTGATGATCAGGTATTCAATTTTTCCTTTTAATTTGGCGTGGGTAGGAAAACCTGCGCCACCGCAGCCGACAATGCCGGCAGAGCGGATTTTATCTACGATGCTCATTTATTTCACTTCCTTATTTCGCGGCAGGATCTACTTCCAAGCTGTCAATGATACCAACGATAGCCATATCTGCCGGCACATTGTCCCGACCGAAAGCCTGACGGGCAGTACTGCCGGAAACCACCAGCACCCGTTCGCCTACACCGGCGCCGACCACATCAGCCGCTACATAGACCTTATCCTTTGCGTTCTTGGGGCCGTCTTCTTCCCGAACGATCATCAGCTTCAGTCCTTCCAGACGCTGCTCCTTCTTGGTGGCCCAAACGTGGCCGATCACTCTGCAAATAATCATTTTTCTTCCTCCTTAGTCGCGAATCACTTCTACACCTGCGTGGGCAAATACGTCCCTCGCCAGCGGTGTGATGATAGCACCTACGGGGATCCGTACAGGACTCCCCTGGGCCATAATCAGCATTTTGGCATCGGTTTCCGTTACCAATTTGCCGATATTGGGCATTGCCGAACCTCTAGGCACCGGTACATTCTGCTGCGCGAACTTGGCAAGCTTTGCCCCCGGTACTACAACATTCGACTTCGGTCTATATGTTTTGACACCAAAGACACTCAAGGTCTTGGCGTATTTTTCAAGCAAATTATAAAGCGCGTTGCTGCCCTTATCCTTAAATCTGCGGAAGGTCAGGGCATCCTCCAGCATAATCACCTCTACGCCGGAAAGCAGCGCATAGGTAACGGCGCAGGAAACTTCATCCGCAGGCCGTCCCAATGCAATATCCGCCAGCTGGGCAATTCCCAGTCTGGTTACCACTACCCTTTTGTAGCGTGTAATATCCTTATGGGTGCGGTAATCCTCCAGATCTGCCAAAACCATATCCCGGCAAAGATCCTTGGGCACTGCGTCGGCTTTGCCAACTACCAGCACCTTGTCGCAATCTACCGTAGCTGCAGAGCAGCCGGTCTTTTCTATCGCCGCCATCACCTGCTGGGTGACTAAGCTAACGATGCGTTCCAAATCATTTTGATTCATACTGTTCACCCATTCTTCAGCAGATAGCCAACGATCTGCCCGCCGCTCAGCTGCGCTGCATTGGCCTCATCATAGTCGATATGTACCGCCAACGCGAAATCCTTGCTGACACGGACCTGCACATCGTTTAAGGTAATGGATCGCTCCGTTCCCACCTTTACGCCCACAGACTGACCGTGTTCCACACCGTAATGCTGGGCATCGGCAGGCGTCATATGTACATGTGCCTTGGCGATGATCACACTGCCCCTGGCGGTGATTACGCCCTTAGGACCGATGATCATTACATCTGCGGCATTTCGCAGATCGCCGGACAGCCGAATGGGGGCGTTCAGCCCCAAAACACGGGCATCGGTCAAGGAAAGCTCCACCTGGGTTTCCTTGCGTTCCGGTCCTAAAACGGCAACCTTGTCGATCTGACCGGAGGCAGTAACCAGCTTCACCCGTTCTTCGCACAAATACTGACCGGGCTGGCTCAGATCCCGCTTTCTTGTCAGGGTATAGTCTGCACCGAAAAGGATATCCTTATCCGCCTTGCTCAAATGGACATGGCGGGCAGAAATTTCAACCGGAATTTCCATTCCTTTGGCATTACCGCCGGTGAAACCGCTGCGATTAAGCACATCTGTAACGATCTGCTTAATGTCATTTTCGCTGTAGTAGTTCACAGACGGTTCCCCCTTTCGTAATAGCCGGACAGTTTGCGGCACAAAATGATGTAGACGCAGCTGGACAGCCGATTCAGCCCCTCGATCAGATCCGGTCGGCTAAAAGAACTGCCGTTATAAAACGCCTTGGCAGCAGAAAGCTCCACTTCCCGCACTTGGGTACGCAGGCTGTTAATTGCCACGCACAGCTTGCCCATTTTGCAGCTGGGAATGGGATGCTCGATACCAAACACCTTTTTCACCTGCTGGGAGTTGTAGCGGATCTGCTGGCTGTCCATTCCCAGCATCGTAACCTCGGCAAGGAGCTCATCCTTGACCTCCGCTGCCAAAAGCTTATGGGAAAACTGAAGCAGCTCCTCCAAATCGGCAACGATCCGGGTTTCTCCCTGCTCCTGGGCAAGAATTTGCACTTCCATCATCTTTGCCATCAGGGTATCCAGCTTGCCGCGAAATTCGATCTGCGGATGGGTTTTCGGCACAAGCAGATTGCCCCGCAGATGTGTCATTCCCTCCGGTTTTGATATGGTTTCCCGTCCGGTTTGGGCATCCTGATAGACCGGCTTGCCGCCCCGCATAGGAATGGGTGTCATAGACATACTGTCTTGATTATTTTTTGTTGTTCTACAGAGGGTAATTCCATTTTCCCGGATGAAATCCTGGGCTGCCGGTGTCAGAATCACACCTTCTTCCACGCAGTAGCTGTCAGACCGATCCTGAGACCAGTTTGCGCGCAGTTCCACATCCGTCAGCAATTTATGCTTCATTTTTACACCCTCCTTTCATAATGGTTGCCCGGGCAGACAGCAGTTTTACTGTCTGCCCGACAGCTAAGCGCAATCGCTTATACATTGCCCTCCAGAGTAGGCAGAATAAACTCCACTTCATTGTGGGGACGGGGAATGACGTGTACGCTGACCAGCTCGCCAACACGGGAAGCTGCTGCTGCGCCGGCATCGGTAGCTGCCTTGACAGCACCAACATCGCCGCGGACCATAACGGTAACCAGACCGCCACCGACATGGACCTTGCCAACCAGATGTACGTTTGCGGCCTTGACCATTGCGTCAGCGGCCTCGATGGAGCCAACCAGGCCCTTGGTTTCGATCATACCCAAAGCTTGCAGAATTTCCATAATATTTACCTCCAAAAATATTTGTTATTGATTAACTATTTATCTTGACAGCCGGTCGATGACGGCCTTGGTAATGGCCTCGATATCAGCACGGCTGAGGGAAGATACGCCCTTGTTTTCAGTGGCCTTGCAGGTGCTTGCGCAGCTACTGCCGTCGGGGGCAGGATTGCTGCCGCGGATCTCGGAAAGCTCCTTGATACCGAATGCCACCCGGCGAATGTTGATCAGATGCATCGGACCCACATTGTCGGATGTAGCGCTGCCGCCAACACTGCCGCAGCCCAGGGTCAGAGCCGGCTGCAGACCGGTGGACGCACCCACGCCACCCAACGCGCCGGGGGTGTTGACCAGCAGACGGGAAACCGGCTTCTTCAGGGCAAATTCCCGAATCACGCTCATATCCTCGCTGTGAATGGTCATGGTATGGCCTACGCCTTCGTTGTTGAGAATTTCAATACTGCGCTTGCAGGCGCTTTCCCAGTTATCCTCGGTGTAGAACGCCAAAATGGGACACAGCTTTTCCCGGGAGTAGGGATTGTCCTTACCCACCGTGGTCTGATGGGACAGCAGCACCCGTGTACCGGCAGGAATCCGGATACCCGCCATCTCCGCAATGGCCTGAGCAGGCTTGCCCACGATCTTGGGATTCATGGTGCCATTGGCCCGGAGAATGAAGCGGCTGACCTTCTGACTCTCTTCCTCGGTCATAAAGTAACCGCCCTGACGCTCTACCTCGGCGACCACCTGATCTTTAATGCAGCGCTCGGTGATGATGCTCTGCTCGGAAGCGCAGATGGTACCGTTGTCAAAGGTCTTGCTGTCGAAGATGTGCTTGACAGCCTTGGGAATATCCGCGGATTTTTCAATATAAGCCGGACCGTTGCCGGGGCCTACACCCAAAGCCGGGTTGCCGGAGCTGTATGCCGCCCGGACCATTGCCTCACCGCCGGTTGCCAGGATCATACCGATGTCCCGGTGCTTCAGCAGCGCCGCCGTGCCCTCCTGAGAAGGAACGGTAATGCACTGCACAAGACCGGCAGGCGCGCCGGCAGATGCCGCTGCCCGGTTGATGATCTGGAAAGTCTCCAGAATACAGTTCTTGGCATTGGGGTGGGGACTGAGAATGATGGCATTGCCGGATTTCAAGCTGATCAGTGTCTTGTACATAACGGTAGAAGTGGGGTTCGTAGAAGGGATCAGCGCCGCTACGATGCCCATAGGCACGGCGACCTCCCAAACCTTCTTCTCCCTGTCCTCAGACAAGATACCAACGGTCTTCAGATCCTTAATGCTGTCATAAGTGATGGCGCTGCCCAGCAGGTTTTTCAGGATCTTATCCTGCCAAACGCCAAAACCGGTCTCTTCCACTGCCATTTTCGCCAGCCGCTGGGCATTGGCGACGCAAGCGTCAGCAACCGCTTTGACAATGTTGTCCACCTGGGTTTGGCTGAAGGTAGCGTAGATTTCCTGCGCTGCCTTTGCCTTCGCCACCAGATTTCTTACCTCCTGAATGGAGCGTAAGTCCTTATCGAATTCCATTGATTCACCTCCTGGTGAGAGTTCTTAGATCGGCTTATTATTCAGCTCCCAGAACAGGCAGGATAGCCTCAACCTCATTGTGGGGACGGGGAATGACGTGTACGCTGACCAGCTCGCCAACACGGGCAGCTGCAGCAGCGCCGGCATCGGTAGCAGCCTTAACTGCGCCAACATCGCCGCGAACCATAACGGTAACCAGACCGCCGCCTACATGTGTCTTGCCGATCAGACGGACATTGGCTGCCTTTACCATTGCGTCAGCTGCCTCGATGGAGCCAACCAGGCCCTTGGTTTCGACCATACCCAAAGCTTGCAAAGTGTTCATAATAATTTCCTCCAAATAATGTATTTTGATTTTAATTTTTCTTTATTGATCTCCGTATCCACGGAGTAGTTTATGATTTAGTAGTCCGTGGGGCTGGCGGCAATGCCGCAAACCGCATCGGCAAAGGCTTCGCAGGCTGCCCGGCAGGCTGCCTGATCGCCGGTGAGCAAACCGCCGGCAAAATTGGTCTCCGACGGCGGTCCGTAAAAGACTTTCATTTCCACGTGAGCCGCTTTCAGCGCCGCATCCAGTCCCACCATCGCCTCCAAAGGCGGCGCGATCAGGTATGCCATCGCCGTTCCCTCAGGAACATCGGCAGCCTTGGAAAGATAACTGCCGGTACGGCTGATACAGTGGGCAAAATAGACCACGGAATCGTCATCATTTGCGCTGAAGAAGCGGGCATCGTTTTCGATGTACAACAGCGCCGCCTCCAAACCGCTGCGGATCTCCGCAGGATTCTCAGCAGAAAGAATACCGATAAACTCGCCTGCCAGCGCCGTATTGGCATTGGCTGCGCCGGCGTACATACTCCGGGCGTAGGCCACGCTGACCTGGGCTTTCTTGGTGGCTTCATCCAGCGCGGCGTAAGAAACATCGTCGCAGTCGGTGGTGAAGATGCCAAGGCTTCGGTGTCCTTCCGGCACCTCCAGCTTCTGAAGCAGCATCGGATCGGCGTTGGGAATAATGCGCACGCTTAAAACCGTGGTTTTCATTGGGCTTCCTAACATCTGCGCACCCCCTTATTTCACTAGATCCACGCCGCTGGCCTTTTGCTCCAAAATCTTGGCAACGACCTCTGCCACATAAGCGCCGGCCTCAACAGCAGCCGTGCCGTTTTTGTGGATATTGGAAACAACGGTGCGCTTGGATTCCGGCATGCCCACATAGGCATTGTAGGTGATGTAGGCGCTCATACTTTCCGCAGTTGCCAAGCCGGGTCGTTCGCCCAACAGCGTGCAAATGACCTTTGCGCCCAAGGTTTCCGCAATATGCTCCTGCGCGCCCACGCGCCCGAACCGCAGGTAGAAGGGTGTTCCCACCTTTAGTCCTTTGGATTGCAGCGCCTCGGTAATGACCGGCAGGATCTTGGTTGCATTGGCTTCCACCGCAGTGGAGCTAAGTCCGTCGGAAATGTAGATCTGCACATCCGGGTTTTGGATGCAGCGTTCTTTCAGGGTTCTTACCGCCTCGGGGCTTAACTGCCGTCCCAGATCCGGTCGGGTGATGTAGGTGTCTTTGTCCTCGCAAAGAGTCTGAACGGTGAACAAACCGGCAGACTCCAGGAACTTGGTGTCTACATCCTTCATAACCGCATCTCTTGCCTGGGCGTGGTCGGCGCGCAAGGCAAGCAGCGTCTGTGTCTTCAGCCGGGGACCGGCTCTGCCGACACCGATACGGGCGGTAGTGCGCTTAATCATCCGCTCCAGCGCCTCCGGATCCTGAACATTATCCAGTAATGAGGTAGCCTTGCAATCATCTTCACAAGTTGCGCTTGCAGAGGTGGGGAGCGTTATCTGACCGGTCGCCATCAGTTGCTTGATCACTTCTTCTACGATGGCAGAAATCATTTCTTGATTCAAAGCTTTCCCCTCCTCACTTTACAAAAATGGTGGGATCGCCGGCTTTGGCTGTCAGCCGACCGTTTTCCATAATGCCCATCTTCTCCAGCCACTGTTCAAACTCCCGGATAGGACGTAGCCCCAAAATCTCCCGGATGGTTGCGGCATCGTGGTAAGCATTGGTCTGATAGTTCAGCATTACATCATCGCTGGTAGGAACGCCCAAAATGTAGTTGACACCGCAGCTTGCCAGCAGCAAGGACAGATTGTCAATGTCATTCTGATCCGCCAGCATATGGTTGGTGTAGCAGCAGTCGCAGCCCATAGGCACGCCGTGAAGCTTGGCCATAAAGTGATCCTCCAAACCGGCGCGGATCACCTGCCGACTGTCGTACAGATACTCAGGGCCGATAAAGCCAACCACGGTATTGACCATAAAGGGGTTAAATTCTCTTGCAAAACCGTAGCAGCGGGACTCCATTGTAACCTGGTCTGCGCCATAGTGGGCATCGGAGGAAAGCTCACTGCCCTGACCGGTTTCAAAGTACATCACATTGGGGCCTTTCGCCGTGCCCCGCTCTTTCAATAGCTGTTGCGCCTGCCGTACCGTCTCCGCGCTGAAACCGAAGGCATTGTTGCCCTTTTGGCTACCGGCGATAGACTGGAAGATCATATCCGTAGGCGCGCCCTTTTCCACCGCTTCGATCTGGGTGGTGATATGTCCCAGCACGCAGATCTGGGTGGGGATCTCAAATCGATTCTTCACCTCGTCAAACCGCCGCAAAACCTCGCCCAAACTGGCAGAGGTGTCGTTGACCGGGTTTAAGCCCAGCAGCGCATCGCCGCTGCCGTAGCTAAGTCCCTCGAACAGAGATGCGGTAATGCCTTCTACATTGTCGGTGGGGTGATTGGGCTGCAACCGGGTGGACAGGCAGCCGCGTTTACCGATGGTGGTATTGCAGGTTGCAGTTACACGCACCTTATTGGCGGCATAAATGAGATCCAGATTGCTCATCAGCTTGCACACACCGGCAACGACCTCACTGGTAAGACCCCTGCTCAAGCGATGCAGATCGTCCTCAGTGCACTCGTAGCTGAGGATATATTCTCTCAGCTGCGCCATCGTCCAATTGGCGATGGAATTGTAAACTGCCGGGTCAATAGAATCCTGATTGATCCGGGTAACCTCGTCATCTTCGTAGGGCACTACCGGATTTTCCCGCAGATCCCGTACCAGCAGATGGCTCAGCACCTGCTTCGCCGCCACACGCTCCAGATCAGAGGTAGCCGCGATACCGGCAAGGATATCGCCGGATTTTTCCTCGTTGGCCTTTGCCAACACTTCCTTTACCGACCGGAAAGAGAAGTTTTTACCGGCTAAAACCGTTGAAAGCTTCATAATTGCGCTCCTTATCCAAACAGCAGCGTTTTTACTACCACCGGGATCACCAAGCCGTTCAGCATCGGCCGTCCCAGATCCACATAGTCGCCCTGTTCTACTTTAATTCCATCAATGCAGGCAACCTTCCGCCGCCCGCTTAATTCCTTTTCCATCAAAATGCCCAACGCCTTGGCAATATCCTGCTCCAACACGATCAGCGCCGGCGCATCGGCAGGCAACGCCGTATCCATCGCCTGACACAAACTGTGGGCAAGGGTTTTCAGCTCCTTATATTCCGGATTTGCCGCGCCGGGCAACGCCAAAATCAGCCGATCCGATTCGCTCTGCTGCAAAAACCACTTGATCTTCTGCACCAAAAGCTGGGTTTCTCCCAGGAAACACGCGCTTTGCTCCTGCTCCGTCAGCTTCAGCGCCGGAATATTCTTCATCGGGAACAGCTCCCGGGCGTAGGTAATGGTACTGCCGGAAATGGTGGTGGTGTAAGTTCCCGCGCCTACCACCGTTGCGCGAATGGTTTCCGTACCGGCAACCGTGGGAATGGCTCGCATCAGCTCGCTCCGGGCGATAGACCGTCCCAGCAGTACGCCGATGTCCCCATAGGGAATGGGATCGCTGTCCGTTTTCGTAATGCAATCCGCCACGCCGCCGGAAAAGCAAATTCTGGAAATTCGCTTGCCCTGCAGCTCCAGCCAGGCGCTGCCCGGTGTCCGAATTTCCTGCAGCAACGGCTCTTGGGGCTTTATGTACAGTGCCTGCGCCAGCAGGTCTGCCATCTTGTCTGTAATTCGCTCCAGGTCGCTCAGGGTAGTCCGCTGACCAGGTGTTAGGCGAATGCCCAAATACTTCGCGATCTTATCTGCGGCAGGGCTGATGCTCTCCACCGTCAGATCCTTCTTCAGCCGAATCAGCCGGCCGCCAATGTCCAGGCAGCCCTTGCTGACCACCTCGCCGTTGTCGAAAAATACGATATTGGTGGTGCCGCCGCCGATGTCCAAATTGGCTGCCGCGCAGGTATTGTCCATAGAATACTGGTATACACCGCTGCCCTTTCCGGCAATGATGGATTCCAGATCCGGTCCTGCGGTGGAAACCACAAATTCTCCGGCAAAGCCGCCCAGTTTTTCCAAAACCGCCGCGGCGTTTTCCTTTCGGGCAGACTCGCCGGTGATGATCACCGCGCCGGTGTCCACATCCTTGGGCGTAAAGCCTGCCCGGCGGAATTCCTCCGCCACCAGGTCGCGAATGGCATCGCCGTCGATCAGCACGGAGCTTTTCAGCGGTGTCAGATGAACTTGGCTCTTATAAATAACCTCTTTATCAACAATACAGATCCGGGGAACGCAGAAGTAGCCCGACATATTTTCCATAGAAATCCGGCTGAAAACCAGCTGCGTGGTAGATGTTCCGATGTCGATTCCCACGCTCAAAATATTCGGCAATTACGCTCCCCTCCCCTCAAAAAAGCATAAAAAGCTGAGGCGTCATTGCTGCGGTTGGGCTGCGCCACCGCCATCACAATGCACTATTTTTCCATTTTCCTCTAAGATACCACATTTTCTAATATTTCGCAATCTTTTTTTCATTTATAGAAGCGTGTTCTTTTTCTTGACGGAACGGCGGTTTCTATGTATAATCTAGCTTAGAAAAAAGCCATTACATAAGGGGGCTGTACTGTGAAAAAAAGAAATATTTTGTACTTGCTGCTGGTTTTTACAATGCTGATCAGTATGATGACCGGTCAGGTATTTGCTGAAGAACCCAGCGAGGGCAGTACAGAGCCGACGCAGGAAACCGTTGCGCAAACCCTGCCCACTGAGGCAACCGATCCTACTGAACCTACAGAGCCCTCGGATGCGCCGACGGAGCCTGCCGAACCAACAGAGCCCAATACGCCCACCGAGGAACCCACGGCTGCGCCCCCTACGGAGCCCACCGCTGCGCCCACAGAAGCCTCTACTTCCAAAGCAACGGCCGCTCCCACCGCAAAGCCCACCACAAGACCTACCATCAAGCCCACTGTAAAACCCACAGTTAAGCCCACAACGAAGCCTACGGAGTCGTCTTCCCAGCTGCCCCCGGTACCGGAACTGCCTACGGCAGCTACCGCTTCCCCCACGGAAGCAACGAAGCCCACCAAGGCACCTACCACAAAACCTACCCAAAGCGCAACGGTCAAGCCTACTACGAAGCCTACCCAAAGCGCAACAGTAAAACCTACAAAAGCACCTACCACACCTACAGCTTCTGCAACAGAACCTGCAACCGCGAAGCCGACACAACCTGCAACTGCAAGGCCAACACAGCCTGCAACTGCAAAGCCGACGCGACCTGTAACAGAACCCGCGCCCACGCAGACGATACCAATACCGCCGGTAACCGTTCCTACACTCCAGCCCACTGAGTTACCAGCAACCGAGGAAGCTAACCCGGAAGAAACCCTTCCCGAGGAAACTACTCCTGAGGAAACCGCACCTGAAGAAACTGTTCCGGAGGAAACCACTCCTGAAGAAACCACTCCCGAGGAAACCGTCCCCGAAGAAACCACTCCCGAGGAAACTGTCCCCGAGGAAACCATTCCTGACGAAACTGTCCCCGAGGAAACCCAGCCTGCCACCGCTGCGCCGGTAATGAAACCTTCTGTGCAGCATACATCTTCCAGCGCCAATAAAAAAGACCGCAGTCTTATCGTTTCCGCAATTTTGGCGGTTTTGATGATCGGCGGTAGCGCAGCGCTTCTGTTCTTAAAAAACCGTGATTCCTAAAATAAAATCCCGAAATGCCAAAGCATTTCGGGATTTTTGTTTTATCCAAAGGTATTCAGCTTTGTGGCAGCTTGATACAAGCCCTCCACATACCGGGTGATCTCCTCAGACAGATAGGTGTATGCCGTACCCTTTTCCAGGATCTCTTCGTTGGGATAGACGATCTCACTTTGAGCAAGGTAGTCCTCCATATAATCCCGGGCAGCGGAAATCGGAGATGCGTAGCAGATATAGTCCATATTCGCGCCGGAGATCTCCGGGTCCGTCAGGAAGTTGATAAACAGCTCCGCTGCTTCCTTCTCCTCACAGCATTTCGGGATACACATCGCATCAGTAAACAGGTTAAAGCCCTGCTGCTGAGGCAGGAAGAACGCCAGATCCTCATTCTCCTCCATCATCAGCATACAGTCGCCGGCATAATAAGGAGCGATCCACGCCTCCTCATTTTCCATAATGGTATAGATCTGGTCCATCACATACTGCTGCACCAGGGGCTTCTGCTCTGCCAGCTTTTGGGCGCAGGCATCCAACTCCGCCTTGTCAGTGGTATTGATGCTGTAGCCCAGCAGATACTGGGCAATACCGAACGCGTCCCGGGAATTGTCGATCATCAGGATCTTGCCTGCATATTTCTCGTTCCAAAGCAGCTCCCAACCTGTGATATCCGCTTCATCCACATACTTGGTGTTGTAGAGAATACCCACCGTGCCCCAAGTGTAGGGAACGGAGTATTTGTTCTCCGGATCGTAGGCAGGATTCTTGAACTGGTCGTCCACATACTGGAAGTTGGGAATATTGTCGAAATCCAGCTCCAGCAGCATATCCGACTGGATCATTCGGTCGATCATATAGTCCGAGGGAATGATCACATCCACCGTAATACCGCCGTTGCTCAGCTGGGAATACAAGGCCTCATTAGACTCATAGTAGGACATATTCACCTTGATGTGAGGATATTTTTCCTCAAAGGCTTTCACGATGTCCAATGTGCCGTCGCTGCCGTCGGCCATATTCATACCCCAGTTCTTCACATTCAGGGTGATTCTCTCCTGCTTGTTGCCAAAGATCAGGAAGCCGCAGCCAAACAGCAGACACACCGCCACAAAACCGGCAACACAACGGCGGAGAATAATGCCGCCTTTGGAAACAGAGCGTTTCGTTTCCTGCTTGCGACCGGCCCGCAGCTGCAGCAGATTCATCACCACCATCAGCACAAAGATCAGCAGAAACAGCAGTGTAAACATTGCGTAAACCTTGTTCTGAATAGGCTTTTTGGTGTAGGTATAGATCTCTACCGGCAGGGTAACAAAATCAGAGCCCGTTACAAAGTAGCTGATGACGAAATCGTCCAAGCTCATTGTAAAGGTCATAATACCGCCGGACACGATACCCGGCAGGATCTCGTGCAAAATCACCTTAAAGAACGCCTGCGCCGGGGTACAGCCCAAGTCCATAGCGGCATCCGTAAGGCTGCCATCCATCTGCTGGAGCTTCGGCATCACATTCAAGATGACATAGGGCAGGCCAAAGGTTACGTGGGCAAGCAGCAACGTCCAGAAATTCAGACTTTCCCGCTGCCCCAGCATACCCGATCCAACAAAGACGAACAGCAAGCTAAGACTGACACCGGTAACAATGTCCGGATTCGTCATAGGGATATTGGTCAGGCTCATAACCACCTTGCGCATTTTCGGCTTCAGGCTGTGGATGCCCACTGCCGCCACCGTGCCAAAGGCCACGGAAACGCCGGTAGCCAGCAAAGCGATCAGCACAGAATTGCCCAGCAAACGCAGCAGATCCTTATCCCGGAACAGCTCCGCATACTGGTGAAGGGTAAACCCTTCAAATTTGGTGATGTCCTTACCCGTATTGAAGGATGCTACGATCAGCACCACCATAGGGATATACAGGAAAATGAACATCAAAATGGTAAGGATGCGGTTTGTCTTTTTCATACGATGACACCGCCTTCCTCATCGCCGCCAAAGCGGCTCATAATGCCGGTGCACACAAATACCAGCGCCATCAGCACCAAGCTCAGCGCCGCGCCCAAATTGGGATTGTCGCCCTGCTTGAACAGCCGCTCGATCAAATCACCGATCAGCACGGTATCTGTTCCGCCCAGCTTTTGGGAGATATAGAAGGTGGAAACCGCAGGCACGAACACCATCGTGATACCGGAAAAAATACCGGGCACAGACAGGGGCAGCACCACCTTGGCAAAGGTCATTGCCGGAGTACAGCCCAGATCCTCTGCCGCCTCGATCAGCCGGTGATCCAGCTTGACCAAGGTCGCATACAGCGGCAGGATCATATAGGGCAGATAGTTATACACCATGCCCAAGATCACCGCGCCGGGTGTACGGATCAGCTGCAGCCGACCGATGCCGATGGCTTCCAGCAAATTATTGATAATGCCGGTATCCTGCAAAAGGCCTACCCACGCCAATGTCCGGAGCAAAAAGCTCATACACATCGGCAGCATTACCAGCATATATAGGATCTTCTGCGCCACTGGGCCCCGATGGGCGATATAATACGCCACGGGATAACCCAGGATCAGGCAGATCAGCGCAGATGCCAGCGAGTACAGCACAGACTGTCCCAGCACCGGCAGGTACATTCCCAGATCCTTCAAATTGCTCAGGGTAAACACACCCGTATCCGGATCTGTCAGCGCGTAGTAGCCTACCACGCCCAGAGGGATCAGCGTAAACACCAGCATCCACAGGATGTAGGGCGTGCTGAGCAGTACAGACTTATTCTTCTTCATCTTCGGCATCCTCCGTCAGCTCGTCATACTCAGCCGAGTAGGAGCTGTAGTCGCCAAACATACCGGAGTACTCACTCTTATGCATAATGTGGATGTCTTCCGGGTTCAAACGAATGCCGATGGTAGAGCCCTCACCGTGGAAATCCGTAGTCTGGATCAGCCACTTGAAGCCCTTAAATTCGACGATGATGTCATAGTTCAGTCCCTTAAAGGTTACGCCGGTAACCACACCAACAAGGTGTCCCTCTTCCGGGGCAACGATGTCGATGTCCTCCGGCCGGATGACCACGTCCACGTTTTCATTGGGCGCAAAGCCCTTGTCCACGCACTGGAAGGTACGGCCAAAGAAACGAACCTTATAGTCAGACAGCATAACACCGTCCAAAATGTTACTTTCGCCGATGAAATCCGCTACAAATGCGTTCTTCGGCTCATTATATATATCCTCGGGCCTGCCGATCTGCTGGATACGGCCCTTATCCATAACCACCACAGTATCGGACATAGAAAGCGCCTCTTCCTGATCGTGGGTAACATAGATAAAGGTAATGCCCATCGCCTGCTGGATCCGCTTCAGCTCGATCTGCATATCCTTGCGCAGGCGCAGATCCAATGCGCCCAGAGGCTCGTCCAAAAGCAAGACCTTAGGCTCATTGACCAGAGCTCTTGCAATCGCGACGCGCTGCTGCTGACCGCCGGAAAGGGAATTGATGTGGCGATGGCCGTAGCCTTTCAGACTGACGACCTCCAGCATCCGGTTGACCCGCTCCGTAACCTCATCCTTGGGCAGCTTTGCAACCCGCAGACCGAATGCGATATTGTCAAACACATTCAGATGGGGAAACAGCGCATACCGCTGGAAAACGGTATTGATCTGCCGCTTGTAAGGAGGCACATCGTTGATGGTTTCGCCGTCAAAGGTAACCGTACCGGAGGTAGGATTCAAGAAGCCTCCGATAATACGAAGCGTAGTGGTCTTACCACAGCCGGAAGGGCCCAGTAAGGTTAAAAATTCGTGATCGTTAATGTAGAGATTGATGCCGTCGAGTATACGCTCCCCGTCGAACTCCATGGTAAGATCCCGGAGCCTGATGAGTTCCTTGGACATTATCCTCCCCCGTTTCTGTAGGTTATTTTCGCCATTATACGACAATTATAACTATAGCGAAAATTTCCCGGATGTCAATCGGTTTTCCGCCCCGGGGACAAGAATATTTTCTGCCTGCGCAAATTTTACCATACTTTGGTTTAGAATCCAAAAAATCGGTAATACTTAGCTTCGGAGGTGCTTATTATGAAAAGCAGAAAAAACACAGGCAAATTTGCCGGTAAGGGCTACTACATAGCCCTGATCCTGTGCGCTACCGCCATCGGGATCTCCGGCTATATGTACTACCGAAATGTAAACAATCCAGATCCGCAAACAGATGATCCTGCGCTGAATGTAGGCGTTATGGATCCCACAGAAGACGGCATTGCCGCCATCGCTACCCAGCCAAACAGCGAAAGTCCCACCCAATCTGTAACCACACCCATCAAAACCGGTTATCCGGTATCCGGACAGACCATTTCCGGCTATTCTATGGACGCGCTGAGTTACAATGAAACCACCCGGGATTGGCGGGTGCACAACGGCATCGATATTGCCGCTGAGGCAGGTACCACCGTCTGTGCCGCCGCTGACGGTACGGTGTATGCCACATTTGAAGACGATACCATGGGCACTACCGTAGTGATCCATCACGACGGCGGCTATGTTACCACCTATTCCAGCCTGGACAGCGAAGTATCGGTAAAGGTTGGAGATACGGTAACTTTGGGACAGGCCATCGGTACTGTGGGCAATACCGCTCTGCTGGAAAACGCCCTGGGCGATCACCTGCATTTCAGCGTCAGCTGTAACGATAATGCTATGGATCCTGTAGAGTTTCTTACTCTGGGATAAATAAGTTTCTTCCTTTTTTCTTTCCTCTTTTAACACTTGCCTCCCCCTCTGGGGGAGGTGCCCAGTGCACACGCTGGGCGGAGAGGGCTTCTTTTCCACCCTCTCAGTCAGCCTATACGGCTGACACATAAATTATGGCATGCTTGCCCCCGGCAAGCATCCAGATACAGATTCGCTTCGCTACTCCCAAAGGGAGAGCCAAGTAAAAAGGACTGCTGCAAGTTCTGCAGCAGTCCTTATTTTTTATTCTTCCACCAGTGCGATATGCACGGTGTCCAGCTGGCTTTGATCCACAGCTGTGGGCGCGCCCATCATCAGATCCTGGGCATTCTTGTTCATGGGGAAGGTAATAACCTCGCGGATGGACTCCTCGCCGGTCAGCAGCATGAACAGGCGACCAACGCCGGGTGCTGCGCCTGCGTGAGGAGGCGCACCGTAGGTAAAGGCATTGTACATTGCCGGGAACTTTGCCTTCACATCCTCTTCGCCCAAGCCTACCATCTGGAAGGCCTTGACCATGATCTCGGGATCGTGGTTACGGACAGCGCCGGATGCGGACTCATAGCCGTTGACAACCAGATCGTACTGGTTGGCGTTGATGGCCAGCAGCTTTTCAATGTCGCCCTCGGCATCCAGCAGAGTCTGCATACCGCCCTGAGGCATAGAGAAGGGATTGTGGCAGAATTCCAGCTGACCGGACTCCTCGCCCATTTCGTACATGGGGAAGTCTACGATCCAGCAGATGGCGTACTGCTCCTCGTCGAAATGACCGGGAACCCGCTTGCCCAGCATCGTCCGGATCACACCGGCGGTCTTCTGGGCAGCCAGCTTCTTGCCTGCAGCCATACATACGAAAGAGCCGGGCTTCAGATTCAGCTTGGCAGTCAACGCGTCCTTATAGTCCACCAGGAACTTGGAAACGCCACCGGTCAGCTCGCCATTCTCGTCCACCTTGATCCAGCAGGCCTTATTGCCGGTCTGTACTTCCACATCCACCAGCAGCTTGTCGATCCACTTTCTGGCCTGGGTGAAATCGTCCACCACGACCGCCTTGACGGTAGCGCCCTCGAAAGGACCAAAGCCGCAGCCCTGGACCTCAGCGGTAATGTCCTGGACCTCCAGGTCAATACGCAGATCGGGCTTGTCGGAGCCGTAGCGCTCCATGGCATCATTAAAGGAAATATGGCGGAAAGGCGCAGGAGAAACTCTCTTGTACTTGCCGAACTTTTCAAATACGGGCACCAGCACATCTTCCAGGGTGCTCAGAACATCTTCCTGGGTAGCGAATGCCATTTCCATATCCAGCTGATAGAACTCGCCGGGAGTACGGTCGGCACGGGCATCCTCATCCCGGAAGCAGGGCGCGATCTGGAAATACTTATCGAAGCCGGAGGTCATCAGCAGCTGCTTGAACTGCTGAGGAGCCTGGGGCAGCGCATAGAACTTGCCGGGGTGATTTCTGTCAGGTACCAGATAGTCCCGGGCGCCCTCGGGGCTGGATGCGGTCAGAATGGGGGTGGTGATCTCCAGGAAGCCCTTCTCGGTCATCAGACGGCGCAGCTCGGCAACCACCTGGCAGCGCAGAATGATATTGGACTTGACTGCAGGATTCCGCAGGTCAAGGAAGCGGTACTTCAGACGGACATTTTCATCCGCATCTCTGGACTTATTGATCTCAAAGGGCAGCTGATTGTGGCGGCACTTACCGAGAACGGTGATGGCCTCGGGCACCACCTCGATCTCGCCGGTGGGCAGCTTGGTGTTCTTGCTCTCACGCTCACGGACGGTACCGGTAACGGAAATGGTGGACTCCTTGTTGATGCCCTTGATGGTCTGCATCATTTCCTCGGTTTCGATGACCACCTGGGTAGTGCCGTAGTAATCACGCAGCACCAAAAATGCAAAATTAGAGCCAACTTCGCGAACATTTTCCAGCCAACCGACAATGGTAACCTTCTTGCCGGCATCGCCAAGACGCAGCTCGCCGCAGTTATGTGTTCTGGATTGGATCATAAACGAATTCCCTCTTATTTCTTAGTTTTAACCTCCATATTATTTCACAAAAGCGCAAAAAAGTCAATCTTTTACCCTTTCGTTTTCTGCTATCTTGCAATCTGTCGGCACTTTATTGTCAGTTTGCATATTTTTGCCATTAACATTGTGGACATTTGTCCGCCAATCTTAAACGTTTCCCTGCGAAAACCTTGGGAATATAAAAAAATCCCCACATTTTTTACAATTATACACCGCAAAAACCCATTTTTATGTATATACTAAAAAAAGTTTGAAAAAAAGTGATTTTTAGATTGATTTTGTGGAAACTTTGGAATACAATAGGAAAGCAACCGATTTTGACCTTTGTTTTAAGGAGAAGAAATGCTGAACATTGTACTGGTAGAACCGGAGATTCCGCAGAACTGCGGCAACATTGCCCGGACCTGCGCCGCCACCGGCTGCCGACTGCATTTGATTCGCCCTCTGGGCTTCGATATATCGGAAAAAGCTGTCCGCCGCGCCGGTCTTGACTACTGGAATCTGGTGGAGGTTTTCGATTACGATAGCTTAGACGATTTCTTCGCCAAAAACGATGTAAGGCAAATGTGGTGCCTGTCCACGAAAGCGCCCCGGAGCTATACCGAAGCTGCTTTCTGTCAGGACTGTTACTTATTTTTCGGCAAAGAAACCAAAGGGCTTCCGGAAGACTTTCTTAAGGCGCATTATGACGAATGCGTCCGCATTCCTATGCGAGATAGCGCACGGAGCCTGAACCTGAGCAACGCCGTAGCCATTACGGTGTTCGAAGCACTGCGGCAGCTGGATTTTCCCGGTCTGCTGGATCACGGAAAAATGCGGGAATGAATCCCGGTAATTATGGAGGAGTTATTATGAACTACAACAAGAAATCTATCGAAGATATTGAAGTAGCCGGCAAGCGCGTTCTGTGCCGCTGCGACTTCAATGTACCCACCAAGGAAGGCAAGATCACTTCCGACAAGCGTATCGTTGCTGCTATGCCCACCATCAAGTATCTGGTTGAGCAGGGCGCAAAGGTCATTCTGTGCTCCCACATGGGTAAGCCCAAGGGCGAGTGGAAGCCCGAGCTGAGTCTGAAGATCGTGGCTGAGCGCATCTCCGAGCTGCTGGGCAAGGAAGTCATTATGGCTACTGACGTTGCCGGTGAGGACTCCAAGGCTAAGGCTGCTGCTCTGAACAATGGCGATGTTATGCTGATCGAGAACACCCGTTACATCAAGGGCGAGACCAAGAACGATCCCGAGCTGAGCAAGGCTCTGGCTGACCTGGCTGACATCTTTGTCAACGACGCATTTGGTACTGCGCACCGCGCTCACTCCTCTACTGCCGGTGTTGCTGACTACCTGCCTGCTGTTTCCGGCTACCTGGTACAGAAGGAAGTTTCCATTATGGGTAAGGCTTTGGCCAACCCCGAGCGTCCCTTCGTTGCCATTCTGGGCGGCGCTAAGGTCTCCGACAAGCTGAATGTTATTAACAATCTGCTGGAGAAGGTGGACACCCTGATCATCGGCGGCGGTATGGCTTACACCTTCCTGGCTGCTAAGGGCTACGGCGTAGGCAACAGCCTGCTGGACAGCGAAAAGATCGACTACTGCAAGGAAATGATGGCCAAGGCTGAGGCTAAGGGCGTCAACCTGCTGCTGCCCATCGACACCGTTGTTGCTGACGGTTTCCCCTCCCCCATTGATGCTGAGATTGCTGTTGAAACTGTTGCTGCTGATGCGATCCCCGCCGGCAAGGAAGGTCTGGACATCGGCGAGGCTTCCCGCTCTCTGTTCGCTGACGCTGTGAAGAACGCAAAGACCGTCGTTTGGAACGGCCCCATGGGCGTGTTCGAGAACCCCACTCTGGCAAAGGGCACCATCGCTGTTGCTCAGGCTCTGGCGGATTCCGATGCTATCACCATCGTTGGCGGCGGCGACAGCGCAGCAGCTTGCGAGCAGCTGGGCTTTGCTAATGAGATCACCCACATTTCCACCGGCGGCGGCGCTTCTCTGGAATTCCTGGAGGGTCTGGAGCTGCCCGGCATCGCTTGCCTGCAGGACAAGTAATTAAAATCGTCACCTGATACAGTGGCGATCCTCCGGGATCGCCACTGCTATGTAAACACTTACCCAACCACATAAATTCGTAAACACACATCGCTTTTCGATGTAAACATATAGTAAGGAGAATAACAATGAACAGAAAGTACCGCAAGACCGTCATCGCCGGCAACTGGAAGATGAACAAGACCCCCTCCGAGACCAAGGAGTTTATGACTCAGCTGAAAGCCATTATGCCCAAGGGCCGTTGGTGCGACATCGCACTGTGCGTTCCCGCTGTTTGCATTCCTGCAGCAGTACGCGCTATGCGTGAGACTCGCGTAGGCATCGGCGCTGAGAACTGCAACGCCAATGCTTCCGGCGCATACACCGGTGAGATCGCTACCAATATGCTGGTTGACGCCGGCTGTAAGTATGTTATCATCGGCCACTCCGAGCGCCGCGCTATGGGCGAGACCGATGCAGATGTCAATGCAAAGGTCCTGGCCGCTCTGGAAGCCGGTCTGACTCCCATTATGTGCTGCGGCGAAAGCCTGGAGCAGCGCGAGTCCGGCATCACCGAGGAGTGGATCGCAATGCAGATCAAGCTGGGCCTGCAGGGTGTTTCCGAGGACAAGATCCGCAAGGTAGTCATCGCTTACGAGCCCATCTGGGCTATCGGCACCGGCCGTACCGCTACCCCCGAGCAGGCTGAGGAAGTCTGCGAGAACATCCGCGCTGTTGTCCGCAAGCTGTACTCCTCCAAGAACGCCCGTGCCATCTCCATTCTGTACGGCGGCTCTATGAACGAGAAGAACGCATTTGAACTGCTGGCTCAGCCCGACATCGACGGCGGTCTGATCGGCGGCGCTTCCCTGGTTCCCGAAAAGTTCGTGCAGATCATCGAAGCTGCTAACCAGCCCACTGTGTAATTTCAAAAAATGGGAGCAGCTGCTGAAAATGCAGCTGCTCTTTCAAAATTCCCGTGTTTATTGAGGTGATCCTATGGTCAATACCCAATATCCCATTGTCCTTGTTCACGGAACTATGGTAAAAGATTTCCTGTTTTGGCACGCATTTCGCGGTATTTCAGACTATCTGAAGACGCAGGGACTTACCGTATATGTAACCAACCAGGACGGTATCGGCGCCGTTGCCACAAACGCTATCCAACTCAAGGAAGAAATTCTACGCATACTTGAATTAGAAGCTTGCGATAAAGTCAATATTATTGCCCATTCCAAGGGCGGTGTGGATTGTCGGTATATGATCTCTCATTTGGATATGGAAAGCTCTGTAGCATCCCTTACCACCTTATCCACGCCACATCACGGCTCCGGTCTAAGCGCACAGCTTTTGAAGTTGCCCCGGTTTATTGCAAAACCCACCGCTTTTTTCACAGATCTCTTCTTTAGGATCTGCGGTGACCGTGAGCCTGACATTATGCAGTTGGGGTTGGATCTAACACCGGAAGCTATGGCACAGTTTAACCAAGATACTCCCGATTCCCCCTTAGTTTACTATCAAAGCTATTCTGCCTCTTTAACCGAAAAGAAGGCATTATTGTATCTGCCATATAAGATTTCCCGCCATTGTGAGCAGGATGTTACCGACGGTATGGTCTCCGTATCCTCCAGCCAATGGGGCGATTACC
The DNA here is from genome assembly GCA_045532855.1 of Faecousia sp. Classification (GTDB taxonomy): domain Bacteria; phylum Bacillota; class Clostridia; order Oscillospirales; family Oscillospiraceae; genus Faecousia. The sequence goes on along the minus strand of JAZSGS010000031.1, from coordinate 46,032 downwards.
GCGGAGACATTGGAGATGAGCTGGATCATTTCAAAATGGTTGGCGTATACGGCAGAAAAAAGAACCTTGCTGATGTAGGTGCTTACTATCTACACATTATCCAGCACCTGCAAGCCTTAGGATTTTAGTATTCAGGAGACATTATATGAGAACACTTATGTTGTCCGCAAACGAACTGAATACCGCAAAAATTGCTGCCGACATTCTTAAAAACGGCGGTTTGGTGGCGATCCCCACGGAGACCGTCTACGGCTTAGGCGCCAACGGCTTGGACGAAGCTGCTGTTGCGAAAATATTCCAGGCCAAGGGCCGTCCTCAGGACAATCCTCTGATCCTCCATGTTTCCAAAACCGAGGACATTGAAAATTTCTGCCACGACATTCCGGTGGAAGCCTATGTCCTTGCCAATGCCTTTTGGCCCGGTCCGCTGACTATGGTGCTGCCGGCCAAGGACACCGTCCCGTTGTCCACCCGGGCCGGCCTTCCCACCGTTGCTGTCAGATGCCCGGACTGCGCCATCACCCGGGAGATTATCGCCCTTTCCGGTGTTCCCATCGCAGCCCCCTCTGCCAACATTTCCGGCAAACCCTCCACCACCACCGCTGCGCACGTCCGCCACGATCACGACGGCAGAATCGACGCCATCGTAGACGGCGGCGCTTGCCGTGTGGGTGTGGAATCCACCATTGTGGACTTGACCGAAGAACGCCCCCGGCTTTTGCGTCCCGGCGGAATTACCCCGGAGCAGCTGCGGGCTGTACTGGGCGATCTACTCATCGATAAGGCAGTAACTGCCAGCATTGATCACGATGCTGTGGTAAAAGCCCCGGGAATGAAATCCCGCCACTATGCCCCGGCAGAGCCGGTGGTCATCGTGTCCGGAAGCCGGAAAAAGGCAGCAGAATATATCCGCAAGCATTTTGAGCCCGGCGACCGGGTGCTGTGCTTTGAGGAGGAGCTGCCGCTGTACGAAGGCTGCAATCCCCTCTCCTACGGACAAGAGGAAAACGTGGACACCCTTTGCGCCGGTCTTTTTGCTGCTCTGCGGGAGCTGGACGATGATAGCATCCACCAGGTCTATGCCCGTTGCCCCGAGGGCGACGGCGTTGCCTTTGCCGTACAAAACCGGCTGAAGAAAGCCGCCGCATTTCACATCATTGATGCGGAGGTGGAGGTATGATCCTGGGTATTACCGGCGGCACCGGCAGCGGCAAAACCACGCTACTGAAGCTGATCCAGCAAGCCGGCGGTGTGATCTTGGACTGCGATGCCATCTATCATCAACTTTTGCGCGATGATCATCAACTGCTGCAGACCATTGAAAGCCGGTTTCCCGGCACAGTCGTCAACGGCGCGCTTGACCGCAAAAAGCTGGGTGAGCAGGTCTTTGCCGACAAGAACGCCCTGCTGGAGCTGAATCAAATCACCCATTCCGCCGTCAAAAAGGAAGTTCTGCGCATTTTGGAAGCCAAGCCCAGCCTTGCCGCCATCGACGCCATTGGGCTTTTTGAAAGCGGTTTGAACGCCCTTTGCGATGTAACGGTTGCTGTAACCGCACCGGAGGAGCTGCGCATCCAGCGGCTGATGGCACGGGACGGCATTTCCTATGAATACGCCCGAAAGCGTATTGATGCCCAGCACGATAGTCAGTGGTATCAGGAAAGATGCGCCTACACCTTAGAAAACGACGGCCAATTCGATGCGTTCAACGCAAAATGTATTGCATTTTTGCAGGACTTGGATATAATGAAAGCAGAATGATCAAGAAAGGAAACGATTATTATGACTGCTGATGAATTGCGTGAATCCCTGCTGGCAGCGCCGAAGAACGGCTACGCCCGCATTACCGCTGAGCAGAGATCCGAAATGGAGAGCTACTGCCAGCGTTATATGGCATTTATGGATGCCTGCAAGACCGAGCGCGAGGCTACTACCTGGACGGTTGCTGAGGCTGAGAAAAACGGCTTTAAGCCCTTTGTCCCCGGTATGGATGCCAAGCCCGGCGATAAGATCTATTACAACAACCGGGACAAGTCCATTCTGCTGGCTGTTATCGGCAAGAAGAGCCTTGCCGAGGGCGCAAATATCTGCGCTGCCCACGTGGACTCTCCCCGTATGGACATCAAGCCCAATCCTCTGTATGAAGATGCCCAGATTGCCTTCTTCAAGACACATTACTACGGCGGCATCAAGAAGTACCAGTGGGTTACCATTCCCCTGGCGCTTCACGGCGTTGTCTACCGCAAGGACGGCTCTGTGATCACCGTTACCATTGGTGAGGACGATTCCGATCCCGTGCTGATGGTGTCCGATCTGCTGCCCCACCTGGCAGCTGACCAGATGCAGAAAACTCTGGCCAAGGGCATTGAGGGTGAGCAGCTGAATGTGATCCTGGGCACCGAGCCTGTAGAGGGCGAAGGCAGCGATATGGTGAAGCTGAATGTAATGAAGTTGCTGAACGAAAAGTACGGCCTGATCGAAAATGATTTCCTGTCCGCCGAGCTGACCATCGTTCCTGCCGGCCGCTGCCGTGAGGTAGGTCTGGACCGCAGCCTCATCGGCGCTTACGGCCACGATGACCGGGTATGCGCATTTGCTGAGCTGGAGGCGCTGTTCACCATCGGCACCCCCGATAAGACCAGCGTTTGCATCCTGGCTGACAAGGAAGAGATCGGCTCTGTGGGCATTTCCGGTATGCAGAGCGAAGTTTTCGAGTACTTTATGGAAAATCTGTGCGACGCTCAAGGCGTGAAGCTGAGCCAGTGCTTTGCCAACTCCTTCTGCCTGTCTGCTGATGTTTCCAACGCCTTCGATCCCAACTTCCCGGAAACCTGCGACCGCCGGAACAACTCTCAGCTCAACTACGGCGTTGCTATTTGCAAGTACACCGGTTCCCGTGGCAAGGGCGGCGCGTCCGACGCCTCCGCTGGGGCGATGGGACACATCCGCTCCACCTTTGAAAATGCCGGCGTTATCTGGCAGATCGCCACTTTGGGCAAGGTTGACCAGGGCGGTGGCGGTACTGTGGCAGCCTATATGGCAAACCGCAATATCGTTACGGTGGATGCCGGCGTACCGGTTCTGAGTATGCACGCCCCCATCGAGCTGGTTTCCAAGCTGGACTGCTACGAAACTATGCTGGCCTGCAAGGCTATTTATCTGGCATAACAGAAACAAACACAAAACGCTGTCATTTCGAGTGGAGCGAAGCGGAATCGAGAAATCTTGGCACTTCATTTGCTGCAAATGTAACCTAAGTGCGAAGATCCCTCGGCTCGCAAATGCTCGCTCGGGATGACAGCATTTTTTGTCTTAATATCATTCCGTTCGCAATTCCTTGCTTTACTTTTTGCCGGATCAATGGTAGAATAAACAAACAGAAAGGAGGCGGATGTATTGCGCGATTTTTACCAAGAATTAAAGAGCTTTTTCCGCAAGGGCGATATGCTGCTTTTAATGCTGTGCCTTGCCGCATCCGCCTTTGGTTGCTTGATCATTGGCAGCGCTACAAACGCCGCGAAATTCGGCGGCTCTACCCGTTATATCGTCATTCAGATCGGCGCAACACTGCTGGGCGTTCTGCTTTTTGCAATTATGTCCAGTATCGATACCGATGTATTTTCGGAGCATCGGCGGTTTTTGGTTGGCTTCAGTATGCTGCTGCTTCTGCTGCTGGTCCCCTTCGGTACGGATAACAACACCGGTAATAAGAGCTGGATCGAGATCCCTCTTGTTCACATCAACATCCAGCCGGCAGAAATCTGCAAGATCCTGTATATTCTGATCACGGCATCCATAATGGCCTCCCACCAAAACCGTGTTTCCCATATCAGCTCTGTCATTCACATCGTGGTTTACCTTGGCTTGTTTTTCGGTGTAAATCAGCTGGTTTCCGGCGATATGGGTGTTTCGCTGATTTTCCTTTTCATCTTTGCGGGTATGGCCTTTGCCGGCGGCGTTAACCTGCTTTGGTTTGCGTTGGCTGGCGGTGCCGGTGTTGCCGCGTTCCCATTCATTTGGAACAATGTTTTCTCAGAGAACCAGCGCAACCGTATTTTGTACGTATTTATTCCCGATGTCATCGATCCGGAGGGATTGGACGAAGGCTGGCATACTTCAGAAAGCCTGAAGTCCCTTACCGGCGGCGGTTTTGCCGGTCAAGGTCTGTTTAACGGCAACCGCACCCAGGGCGGCAGCCTGTTTGCCCAGCACACGGACTATGTTTTCTCCTCCATTGGCGAGGAGTTGGGCTTTATCGGCTGTATGCTGGTGGTGCTCCTGCTGCTGCTGATCATCATTCGCTGCATTTGGGTAGGCGTCCACAGTAAGGACTATATGCGCCGATTGGTTTGCTTTGGCGCAGCCTCGGCTATGATCTTCCAGGTGGTCAATAATCTGGGTATGTGCCTTGGCATCACCCCGGTTATCGGTCTGACGCTGCCCTTCTTTAGTTACGGCGGCAGCTCTATCGTTACCACCTACGCAATGCTGGGACTTGTATCCGGCGTCCACGCTCGACCAGCCCCACGCAGCCACGAACGGTATATAAGACCGCCACTGTAAAACATATGTACGCACCCTGGAGAGCTTTCCGGGGTGCTTTTTGCCAAAACGTGTCGCAAAAGCTGGACTTTTGCTGGAAAATCACTTACAATGAAAAGTGGAAGGATAGTTTGCATTTTCCCGCAAACGGTTTTTGGGAATTTATCAAGGAGGTGCTCCTTTTGACGGAAAAAGATTTGAGAAAATTGAACCGCTATCAGCTTTTGGAATTGCTGGTAATGCAGACGGAACGGGCAGATAAGCTGCAAGCCCGTTTGGAAGAAACTACACGGCAGCTAAACGAAAAAAACATTCAAATTTCTTCTCTGGGTTCTATTGCAGAGGCTTCCCTGCAATTAGGGGGTGTCTTTCAATCCGCGCAGCAAGCTGCGGATATGTATATCGACGCTGCCAAGAAGCGCGCGGAAGAAATCGAAGAAGCTGCCCGTGAAAAAGCGGCGCAGATTATTATGCAGGCGCAAACCGGAAACGGCGAAGGCCAATGAAAGACGGATGAGATAAGCTATGGGAAAAAACATCGCAAAGCAAAAGGACATTCCTGAGCTGGATGACCTTCAAAAAGAGCTAAAACGGGAACGGTACAAACGCCGCTTCCGCAAGCTGCTGAAAAGCACAGTAAATGCGCTGATCGTTGTAGCTGCGGTTGCAGCATTGGTCGCTACCTTGATCCTTCCGGTGCTGCAAATCGCAGGCACCAGTATGGAGCCAAGTTTGAACGATGGCGACATCGTTTTGCTGGCGAAAAACAAAAATCTGGAAACCGGCGACCTTTGCGCATTTTACTACTCCAACAAAATACTGATCAAGCGGGTGATTGCCACCCCGGGCGACTATCTTTGGATCGAAGCTGACGGCACCGTATTTCTCAACGGTCAAGCATTGGACGAGCCTTATGTCAGCGAAAAGGCATTGGGTGAATGCGATGTGGAATTTCCCTATCAAGTGCCGGAAAACAGCTACTTTGTAATGGGCGACCGCAGAGAAACCTCCATAGACAGTCGCAGCAGCGTGATCGGCTGTATATCCGAAGATCAGATCATTGGTAAGATCTTTTGTAAGTTCTGGCCCTTGTCAGAGTTTGCATTGATAAATTAACGCCCTACACCAACGGAAAGGAGGTGTGATCTTGCCAGAGAACATATTGGAACAACTGAATAGAAATCGCAGAGATAGGCACAGTCTCCGGCAGATCATCGCCACACTTTCCCTTGTAGTGATATTGGTGGTCTTTTGGAACTTAAAGCTCACCGGTATCGGCATTGCCGGAGAGGCCTTCTGCGGAAAAGCAGAACATACCCATACGGAAGAATGTGTAGATTGTGTCATAGAGGAGCATACCCACATTCCCAGCTGCTACAGCAATATCCACGCAGATGTGGAAACAGAGGATGATTGGCGCAGAATGTTTACAGATATGGCGCGCGGTCCTACTGTTAAGGAAAACGCCGTACTGATCGCCCAGTCCCAGCTTGGCTACACGGAAAGTTCTCTGAATTTCCAGGTGGATGCGGGCGGCGTCCGTCGGGGCATTACCCGCTACGGTCAATGGTACGGCAACCCCTACGGCGATTGGTCAGCCATGTTCGTTTCCTTCTGCCTGCATTATGCAGGCGCACCGCCTGCGCCTGCCAACGCAGGTCCGGAGGCTATGCGGCAGGAATGGATCACCGCCGGTCTGTATCAGAATTACGGCAGCGTATCTGCCACTGCAGGCAACATCGTCTTCCTGCGCGGCAGTGATGGAACAGCAAGCTCCGTTGCCATCATCACCGCAGTTGCCCGTAACAATATTACGGTGATTGAAGGCGATGTAGACGGCGCTGTGGTGCAAAAGCAGTACACCCTCAACAGCAACACGATTTTGGGCTACGGCGCAGTTCCGGAAAAGGATGCAGTTCTGCTTGTGAAACCTGCGGCCTCCGGTGCCAGAAGCTACACCATCTGGTTTGACGGTACCGACGGCGGGCTGGGATACTTGACCGGCTCTCCTGATACCGCCTACACCGGTCAGCGGGGCAGCATTATCCGACTTCCCAGCGACTGGACCTCCCCCAGTAAGTACAGCTACAAACTGCGGGGCTGGTACGACATAACCAACAGCCGCTACTACCCGGCTGGCGCGCAAATGGAGGTGACCGGAAACGCGGTGCTCTACGCCGACTGGGTGGCCGCCACCTACGATGTGGGTATATTCAACGCCCAGGTTGCAGATGCGGTCAGCACCAATTCCTTTATCACTACCCATTTGTTTGACTACAATTACCTGTTCAACATTCAATCCGCCAACGCCCAGACCAGTGTCAATGCCAACAGCCACTCGGAAACCTGGTCATTGGTAGCCTCCGGTAATGTGGCCTACGGCGGAAGCACAAAGGATTTCATCTTCGTGGATAACGATGCCGAAGGCCTGCTGTGTATTCCCAATAACCGCGACGACCACAATATTTACCCCGGCGAGGGTATCGTAACTCCGGGCATCTACACGGATGCGCTCTATGAGCTGCTCTTTGCCACAGATAACGAGTATGATTCAACCACAGGCAGCGGTGTCTTGGGCAAAAACTATTTGGGAACCGGTGATTATCTGTTCCAGATTATGGACGATCCCAACGATCCCCATTACGGCTACTACTATTACGACTCGGCGCGAAATGCCGCCTCTTACAACCAGAGTAACAGCCGATTCTATGTGTATGAGTATCTGGAAGCTACCTCCGATTCCATTGGCGGCGCCTATTCGGACTTCCTGCCGCTGAATTCCCCCTATGTCAACACCAACGGCAAAACCGTCGGCACATACAGTTATGCCGGTACCAACGGGGAATACAACGGCGTAACCCACTACCGCTACGATTCCAAGTATAATTCCGGAGATTATAACTCTGCCAACAATGTCTCCACCGATTATGCTTACGGTATGCGGCTGGATGTTCGCTTCTATCTGCCCAATGTTCCGGGACGGGACGGCAATAAGGATCTGTACGGCAACGATATGCAGTTCCAGTTCAGCGGCGATGACGACCTGTGGGTGCTCATCGATGGAAAGCTGGTTCTGGACATCGGCGGTATCCACGGAGCAGAAAGCGGCGTGATCGACTTCTCCACCGGACAGGTAACGGTACAGGGCAATAACCAAACCAGCCTGATGGATCTGGGAATCGGCGACGGCGACCATATTATGACGGTGCTCTATTTGGAGCGTGGCTCGTCCATGTCCAACTGCTCCATCTATTTCAACCTGGCGCCCCGCTTCGGTCTGCAGCTTCAAAAGGAAGATGTGCTGACCCAGCAGCTGCTGGACGGCACGAAATTTACGGTATATGAAGATTTTGACTGCACCCAGCGTGCTGAGCTGTGGGAAAGCGAAGACGCCTACAACCAGGATCTGGCTGACGGCATACTGGACAGTTTCCAAAGCACCTTTACCGTAGAAAACGGCATCGCAAAACTTTGGGGCCTTGGCTCCGGCAACATTTATTACATCAAGGAAACCGGGCCGCCAGAAACAGAAGGCTACGGCACACCCAACGGCTTGATACAACTGAAGATCGAGCGAGAGGGACAAGCCACCTATCTGGTGGATGTGATCGCCGATGCTGAGGGTAACGAACCCTCCAACGGCTTTACCGTCCACGGCGTGCAGATCGACGAAGAAACCCAAACGGTCTATATCACCGTTACCAATGCACCGGAATCTGTCATAGAAACCACCACGGTGCAGGTTATTAAAAAATGGGAGGACAGGGTAGATCATAGCGATGACTATATCCGCGCCTATTTGACAATAACCGATCCAGACGGTACGGTGCGACGGATCCGTGAGGTTACACTCAGCGACGAAAATGATTGGACGCATATTTGGACCAATCTGCCAAAGTACGACTACGATAATTTGACAGAAATTCGGTACGGCGTGGAGGAATCCTACGAATCCGGTTATTACTCCACAGTACGAAGGGTTACCCAGATCGTCATTGAAAAGACCCAATGGGCCGAATCGCTGACTTTCCAAAACGGGGAAACTTACCTACTGCGATCCAGCAGCGGTTTCCTATCCACCATCAACAACAATGCCGACACCGGCTACAAATGGGTGGACGAACAGACAGCGAAATCCTCACCCAACGCGCTATGGGTGGCAACCGTAAACGGCTCTACGGTGAAGTTTACCAACGGCGTAAATCAAACGATTACCTTCTACTATAACAACGGTAATCCCACAGACTTTTACGCCAGGATCGACGCACCGGCTTCCAACGACCGGCAGGAGTTCTCCTACAGCAACCGCTCCGGCGGTCTGCAGATCTTCTACCGGCAGGGAAACACCAGCTACTATATGACCAGCAGTATGAACAGCTCCGGAAAGTTCGGCTACAGTACAAATCAGAACAGTTCTATGATTCTGACCCCTGTTTGCCGCATCACCCAAAGCGACATCCGGGATGTGGAGGATTGGGCATACGAAATCACCAATACCCCCCTGCCAGCCAGCAACGAAACATCCTTCGCGGTGAAGAAAAACTGGTCGGTGCCTGTGGGGTATGACAGCAGCCTCTACGAGGAATTTACGCTGACGGTGCGATTGCTGGCCAATGGCGTGGAAACCGGACGCAGCCTCACCTTGTCGCTGAAAAACGGCTGGGAGGGCAAGTTCCTGGGACTTCCCTATAAGGATGCTGACGGCAATGTAATCCAATACACTGTGGTGGAAAATTGGGGACGGGAGCATTGGACAACCACCTATGGCAGCGTCGTTGTCCACCAGGGCGCTCCGCCAACCTATTCCCTGTCCATCACCAATGAATATATCCCGGGCGGCCCGATGCTGCCCTCCACGGGCTCCGCAGCCCGACTGATGTATGTACTGTGCGGCTCCGCAATTATGCTGGGCACGCTGGTATACGGAATCGGATCAAGGCGCAAGCGAGAAAGGAGGATGGGATAGGCCTTCTAATCGCAGCAAATATTGCGCTGTGAATTCGATTCTTCCATAACAAAACTATTTATTTATGAAAGGAATACATATTATGAAAAAGATTATTTGTTTGGCACTGGCACTTTTGATGGTTTTTGCTCTGGCAATTACCGCTATGGCTGACGAAGCCCCCACCGGCACTATCGACACCGTTAGAGGCAGCATCACCGTTAACAACCTGACTCTGGAAAACGGCGAACCCACCGCTACCTACAAGATCTACCAGCTGCTGAAGCTGAACAGCTTCAACTTTGAATCCGGCTCTTACTACTACGAGTACACCAACGATGCCTGGAGAACCTTCTTCACCACCGGCGAAGGCTCTGACTACCTGGAAATCAACGAAAAGGGCCTGATCGTATGGAAGGGCTCCAGCGATGCTGAAAGAGTTGCAAACTTTGCAAAGATCGCTCTGGCTTACGCCCAGGCAAACAACATCGAAGCTACCGCAGATACCCTGGCAGATCCCGCTGAGTACACCGTTGTTGGCGACAGCAGCATCGTCTTTGAGAATCTGGAGCTGGGCTACTACCTGGTGGACTCCACCGTCGGTTCTCTGTGCGGTCTGAGCACCACCAACCCCAACGGCATCATCAACTCCAAGAACGGCGCTCCCACCATCGACAAGCAGGTCCAGGAAGATCTGGGCGGCCAGTGGGGCAAGATCAACAGCGCTGACATCGGTCAGGATGTAAACTTCCGTATCACCATTCACGTCCATGACGGCGCACAGAACTATGTCCTCAACGATACTATGGAAGAGGGCTTTACCTTCAAGGAGGAGACTGTTGTTGTATTTCTGCGTGATGGCGGCACCGGTGTTGAAAATACCATCGCTGCTACCGGCAACTACCAGATCGTTACCACCGGTCAGAACTTCAAGATCGACTTCACCGAGGACTTCTGCAACACCCTGAACACCAACGACCGTCTGATCATCACCTACACCGCAACTCTGAACAAGAATGCCGAGATCGGCAACGGCACCGAGGCAGATCCTGCCAACGAGAACACCGTTTTCCTGGAGTACGGCGAAGGCCACAAGACTCCTGAGGTTTCCACCACCACCAAGACCTACGGCTTCGACCTGGTCAAGACTGACGGTCAGAACAAGCTGCTGGACGGCTCTGAGTTCCGTATCTACGATGCAGAGACCGGCGGCAACGAGGTTACTGTAGTACAGATGCTGGACGAGCAGGGCAACCCCGTTGTAACTGACGACGGCTACAATATGTACCGCAAGGCCGGCGACGGCGAGACTGGCGCAACCGTGATCGTTGTCAAGGGTAAGGTTCGCGTTGTGGGTCTGGACAACGGCATTTACTGGCTGCACGAGACCAAGGCTCCCGACGGCTTCAACGCCATCGCTACCCGTCAGAAGTTCACCATTTCCGACAACAATCTGGACGCTATCATCACCGGCGGTATCGTATCCACCAACTCCGGCGTACAGGTTGTCAACCACACCGGCTCTATGCTGCCCGAGACCGGCGGTATGGGCACTGTTCTGTTCATCACCTTCGGTACCATCGTAGTTCTGGCTGCTGGCGTTCTGCTGGTTACCAAGAAGAGAATGTCCATGATTCAGGACTAATCCCGCTACGAAACAGAATCCCCGCAGGAGCTTAGCTCCTGCCGGGTACCCCCCGGAATAACATTAGGGAGAGACTTATGAAAAGCAGAAAAACCACTATTATACTCTTAATATCGTTTTTTATAGGCCTGTCCGTGCTGTTATACCCCTCTATCAGCAGCTATTGGAACTCCAAAACCCAGAGTAAGGCCATCGTTGACTACGAGTCTATGCTGTCGCAATACAGACCGGAGGATTATTCCGCGCTTTTTGAAGCCGCGCACGCCTATAATGAACAGCTTTCTCAATTAAACGATCCGTTGACGGAGTATTCTGCGCTGACGGACTATCAAAATATTCTTAACATAGCCGGTACCGGTATGATCGGATATATTACAGTCCCCAAGATCAGCCAGGAGCTGCCGGTGTATCACGGAACCTCCGATGATGTGCTTAGCGTGGCCGTTGGTCATTTGCAGGGCACCAGCCTGCCGGTAGGCGGCGAAAATACCCACTGCATCGTTTCTGCCCACCGGGGTTTACCTACCGCAGTCCTCTTTACACATCTGGACAGAATGGAAGTCGGCGACATATTTTACTTTACCATTCTGGATCGCACCATTACATACGAGGTGGATCAGATCCGCATTGTAGAGCCAAATGACACCAGCCTGATCCAAATCGTGGACGGGAAAGACTACTGCACCCTTTTAACCTGTACCCCTTATGGCATCAATACCCAGCGGCTTTTGGTGCGGGGGCATCAAGTGGATGCCAGCCAAACCCGAAATATCTATGTTGCCAATGAAGCATATCGTGTTGAGCCGCTGATCGTTATGCCCATTGTTGCGCTTCCGATCATTTTTGTTCTGCTGATTTATGTAATGTTCGCGCCTGTCAAAAAAGAAACTTTGAGGGAAGAAGATTTATGAGAAATCGAATTTTAACACTCATATTGGCGATTATGCTTTGCTTTGCAATGCTTTGCCCGCTATGCGTGCAAGCCGCAACACCGTTAGACACGGATGCGCAGGCGAGCCTAACCTTGCACTACCGGAAAGACGGTGTCGCCTTTGCAGACCTGTGCATTGAGATCTATCGCGTTGCGCAGGCTACAGCCGACGGCTCTTTTCATTTGATTGCGCCCTTTGCCACCTACCCCATCAACATTCACGGAATAACAACGCAGGAACAGTGGCAATCTGTGGCGGAAACATTGTGCGCCTATATCGTTGCAGACCAGGTTGCGCCGGACTGTGAAAAGCAGACCGACGAAGAAGGCTCGGTATGCTTTTCCGATTTGGAAACCGGCTTGTATTTCGTCCGGGAGGTAGTGGCAGAAAACGCCAGCGGTACCTATGTTTTCAATCAATTTATGGTGTATGTACCTACCCCCCAGCAAGACGGCAGTTATCTCTATGCCGTGGATGCCAAACCCAAGTGCACCGGTTTCGTACCCAAAGACCACTACAGCGTTACAAAGCTGTGGCAGGATGGAGATAACCAAACCCTACGCCCCAAAGCGGTAACCGTAGAGATCTATCGCGACGGTGTACTGTACGAAACACAGATCCTCAGTGCTGACAACAACTGGACCTACACCTGGTCCGTTTCCGGCGACCAAGGCAAATGGACGGTGGTGGAAAAAACCGTTCCAGATGACTACAAAGTTACCATTCGGCAAAAAGGCAATAATTTCTCCATTATCAATACCCATCAAACGACACAGGACGGTCCCCAGACAGGTGATACCTTTACTCCCCTGCCCTGGATATTGGCAATGTGCTTCTCCGGCTTTATGCTGATGCTTTTGGGCATTTACGGCAGGAGGCGCAAGGAATGAAGCAAAAAGTACCACTGTTGCTCATTTTGGGAATCTTTTTGATCTGTGCCAGCCTATGCATTCTGGCGTTTTTCGGGATTCGCGCCCATCTCGGCGCAAAAAACTGTCAAAAGATCCTTTCCCAAATGGAGCTTATCCTTCCGGAACGAACACAGGGTGTACCGGGAACATATCCCGATTCCGCTATGCCGGCGTTGGCGCTGGAGGGCGTGGACTATGCCGCTGTACTTGAGATTCCCGCCTACGGTATCACATTGCCTGTGGCTGACAAATGGGAGCCTAAGAAGCTGTACGCCGCTCCCAGCCGCTTTTGCGGAAGCGCGTATGACAACACTTTGGTGATCGGCGGTGCAGATTCTTCCCAGCAATTTAGCTTCTGCGACAAGATCGACATCGGCGCAATGATTACCGTTACCGATATGACCGGTGTCCAATTCAGCTACACCGTTTCCCGGGTTGACCGCGCCAAGCAGGCGGACGCCCAATGGCTCAGCGCTGATGACTTCGATTTGACCCTCTTCTGCCGGGACACCTATTCTCTGGAATATATCGCGGTGCGATGCAGCCACAATTAAATAAGCAAAAAGCCGATACCCGGTTGGGTATCGGCTTTCTTGGTGACCCGCTGGAGATTCATTGCATCTTCGCCGCAGGCGAAGATAAAGGTTCGGCTCCGTCCAGCCGTCGCCGGCAACGCTCATCCGCGTTGCATTTAGACCATTCGAATCTCCTGATTAAATAAAAATCAGCAAGCCCCAGTTGTGGCTTGCTGATTTTTGGTGACCCGCTGGAGATTCGAACTCCAGACCCATTGCTTAAAAGGCAATTGCTCTGCCAACTGAGCTAGCGGGTCATATAAAACCTTGAAAGTGGGATACTGATTCTCTTCCAATATCCCGCTTTCAGAGTTTGCGTTTGGCTGGGATGGCAGGATTTGAACCTACGAATGCCAGAGTCAAAGTCTGGTGCCTTACCGCTTGGCGACATCCCAATGTAAGCGCTAGCGCGCATCGGACACTTTGGAGATTATATCACAAGCTTTTCCATTTTGCAATAGCTTTTTTCCATACTTAACGCAAAATGGGAGTGGGCCGATTATCTTACAAATCGGCCTCCTGCTCGCCCATTTTTTCCAAAATCAGCGCAAGCTCCGGAACGCTGGATATCCCTCCGGGACGTGTAGTTGACAGGCTTGCCGCCGTGCAGGCAAAGGTAGCGATTTCGCGCAACTGCGCCTCATTCAGCTGCTCCGGCGACTTCTCCACAGTCAGCAATTTCCAAACAGCGCTGCCGCCGAAAATATCACCTGCACCGGTGGTGTCCGCCACGGAAATCCCGGGAACAGCCGCCACAGCACCCTCTGCGTTGGCATTTTTGAAAATACAGCCCTGCGCTCCACAGGTAACAAACACCAGCTGCACCCCAAAATGCGTCAGAATGTAGTCCGCGCCCTCTACAGGACTTAATCCAAAGAGGAATTGCACCTCTTCATCACTGATCTTCACCACATCTGCCTGCTCTAATCCCCACAGCATCTGCTTCTTGGCCTCTTCCAGCGCAGGCCACAGCGGCTTCCGCAAATTAGGATCAAAGGTAACCAGCTTACCCTTTTCACGGGCATAAGCCACCGCCTGCGCAGTAGCAGAACGGGAAGGCTCGTCCGTCAGCGACAAGGTGCCAAAGTGGAAGACCTTCGCCTCATCGATCAAGGACAGCCGCAATTCCTCCGCTTTCAGGCAGGTATCTGCGCCGGGCTTTCGGGCAAAGGAAAATTCCCGATCGCCATGCTCGTCCAACGTTACAAACGCCAGGGTTGTAAAAACATCCTGATCCTGCACAATGCCCCTGGTATCAATCCCGGCCTTATGCAAGGTTTTGATCAGCATATTTCCAAAAGCATCTTTGCCCACCTTGCCCAGCAGGGCGGTCTTTGCCCCAAACTTGGCCAATGCCGCCAGAAAATTCGCCGGCGCACCGCCGGGATGAGCCGCCATCGTCGGATAACCGTCCGCATCCGCCTGCAGGCAGGTAAAGTCGATCAACAATTCACCGAGTGCAACTACATCTATCATACATTATTCTCCATCGGATGCTCCGCAATATACGCATCTAAAATCTGCGCAGCTGTATACACCATTGCAGCGCAGGGGCGCTGGCGGTAATACTGCTCCGTTCTGGGGCTGGGATTGGGATCGCTTGGAGGATTTTTCAGCAATTCCCGGCAAATAATACTGCCATTTTGCTGCCGAAATTGCTCCGCCAAGCTCTGTACCAGCCGGTACAGCTCCTTCTTCCCCTGTTCATCCTCGGGGCGGTCATAGCCATACAGCAGGCTTGTAACCATCAGCATACCGCTGACAGCGCCGCAAACCTCCCGCATTCTTCCCATACCGCCGCCAAAGGAGGATGCCATTTTCGCCGAAAGCTGGGGGCTCAGACCGGTCAGGTCAGAAAATGCCACCGCCACCGCCTGAGCGCAGTTATATCCTTGCAGAAACAGCTCTGCTGCTATCGTTGCGTGATCCATATCAGCCAATCGCAATGGTGTACTGAATGGAGCTGACCAATCCATCTGTCAAGATGATGGTTGCGGTATAGTTTTTCAGCTTGAGGATATAAGCATTCTTGCCGTTAAAGGCCTCCGCACCGTAAGCCTTTTCCACCTCAGCCTGAGTGGAGTTGATTCGAATACCCTCAGGATTCTCCACAAGATCATCCAGGAACCAGAACATATAGACATAGTCCCTGTCGCCCTTGGGGTAGGTCTGAATCACGAAGCTGTCATAGCTGTAAGTCTTATCCAGGCCCTCAAAGGCGCAGCTGGTCTCCTCGGTGTAGCTTTTGGGCTCACCCAGTCCGTTCAGGATGACCTCCATATCGCCGTTTAAGCGAACATCGGTGCCCTTGTAGGTGAAATAGTATGCCTCGGGATCGCCGGGATTACCCACATCGGGGGTAGTACCCTTGATCTCGGTGGGCTGGTCTGCGCCGCAGGCAGCCAGGCTGAATACCATACAAAAAACAGCCAAAAGTGCAATTATCTTTTTCATTTCTCTTTCCTCCGGATTTAGGATTGGGCTTCCAATGCCGCTTTCCGGGCATAGTAGGTTTTTACCTTATCTGCCCAGATGGCGCTGACCTCGGCATCGCCGCGGTGGTCAGCTACGCCGCATTGTTCTACCAAAATCTCTCCAAAATAGGATGCCAGCTTTTCTGCGCCGTAAACATTCAGATGCAGGCCCTCATCATAGGTATCTGTGGACCAGTCGATTCCGATCTCCTCCTGGCATTCCAAAAGGTTGATATACAATAGGCCGTGCTCTTCGGCATAGTCCTTCATTTGCTGGTCCCACTGGTCCCACCACTTGGGGTACAGCGACGGCGCCTTGACCAGCACCAGCTGCGTACCGTGGCTCTGGCACAGCTCCACCATCTTATCTAAATAGTAATAGCTGTTCTCGCCGAAGGTGTAATCCACCAGCGGCGGCTGAGCGTGTTCTGTGGTGTAGGGCTTTACGCCGGTCTGCATCAGGTAGCCATTGTCAGAAACCTGATCCTTATTAAACAAATACTGAATGTCCTCCGCCGTCAGCTCCGACCACCGGTCGTGATAGCGCAGCAAGGGGAACAGATAGCTCCACTGTCCCTGCCAGGCCTGCTCTTCCCCGGTCATAGATGCCCGGATCGCATTCCACTTGGATTTCGACCAACGCATCGTATCCAAGGTCATTCGGTTATAGGCCTCTCTTTGTGTCTGGTCGCCGGTGCTTTGGGGGGTATCGTACTTCATCGACAGCACATTGAACACCATAACCTTAGGCGTTTCGTACTGGAATGTTTCCTCCATCAGGTAATAGGACTGCCAAATCATCTGCTGGGCGCTGCCCCGGATATAGGAGGTGATTCCGTATTCTTCCCACATAGTAATGGGAGAAAAGTTTTCATATACTTCGCAGTCGCCGATGAAAACCACATCATTATTGCCGGCGTTATCATAGTATTCGCCGATCAGCGCGCCTTCTTTCACACTGCCCATATACTTGGGCATCAGCAGCGCCTGCAGCAGCCACAAAAGCGTTATGCAGGCCGCCAAGGAGACACACAGTGTCAGAATTGATTTCTTTTTCACATCTGCCTCCTAGAATCCGGTGTAGATAAACGCGCTGGCGTTGTAGCCAATACCATAGCTGCCCATCAGCAGCACGATCACCAGCAGCGCAAAGATCAAAGCGTGGCGCACCACAGGGCTCTTCGCCCACAAAAGCTCACGAATACTGCCCTTCTTCTCCTGAATCAGGCTGATGGTGAACATCAGCGCAATACCGCCTGCCAAAATGATGTAATCCAATCCGGTCAAGCCCAGCTTCATCATCGTTCCGTCCCACAGAATGTGGAAATTGAAAGTGGTGAACAGGCTGCCGATCTTGGTGAAATAGACACCCACATTGGGGAACAGATCCACAATGCGGATCAGGTTCATCAAAACGAACATTCTCAAAATTTCAAAGCCGCCGTACCATTTCTTCTGTTTCAAATGGAAGCGGTTGTGGAATTTCTCATACAGCCCCACCAGCTCCTCAGACAGCACGATAAAGAAGCAGTTGAGCATACCCCACAGCACGAAATTCGGCGTCAAACCGTGCCAAATGCCGGTAACAAACCAAGTGGCGATAGATGCCACATATACCGGCAGGCGGTTGCCAAATGCGCCAAAACGCTTTCTGGCGGCCTTACTCAGCTTCAGCATAGGCTGGCTGACAGAAATGGGGTAGAAAATGTAATCCTTCATCCATTCGCCCAGGCTGATGTGCCAGCGCCGCCAATACTCGGCGATATTCTTGGAAAAATAGGGACGGATAAAGTTCTCCGGCAGCTTGATGCCCAGGGCTTGGGAAAGACCAACGATAATGTCGATACCGCCGGTAAAGTCGCCGTAGATCTGAATGGCATAGAAAACCGTCAAAACGAAGAAAGCTACGCCGGTATATTCCGGACCACGCAGCGCGATCACCGCAGCTGCGATCCGGTCGGCGATCACCAGCTTCTTAAAATAGCCCCACAGCATCCGCTGCAGACCAAAGGACAGCTGCTTGCCGTCAAATTTCTTAGGGCTATACAACTGGGGCGCCAGCTGCTCAAACTTGCTGATAGGGCCTTGGATCAGCTGGGGAAAGAAAGACACAAACAGTGCCAGCTTCAGAGGATTCCGCTCCGGCTGAGAGATCTGCTGATAAACATCTGCCACATAGCCCATACTTTGGAACATATAGAAAGAAATGCCCAAAGGCAGCCCCAGGCTCAGGAAGGACAATGTTCCCCCTGCCGCTGCAGCCTTAAAAGGCTCGATCAGCAATGCCTTGCAGACAGCCAAAATGCCAAAATTCAGCACAAGGCACGCGATCATCCAGGTCTTATTTGCCCGGGTGATCCTGGCCTTATAGGTTCTTCGTTCCTCTCTGGTCAGCATCTGCTTATTTTCCGCCAGATATTTTGCCTGCTTGTTCAAATTGGCGGCCATTGCCATCGTCGCCCCATAGGTACTCAGCGTGGTCAGCAGAATAAATCCCAAATATTCAATTCCTGCCCACAGATAGAAGCAGTAGCTTGCTGCCAACAGCAGCATCCACTGCCCCCGCTTGGGGATCAGATAGTACAGCACCAATAAGGCTGCCGCAAACAAAAGAAATCCAAACGATGTAAGCTGCATATTATTCGTCCATCAACCGCTCCACCAGCGCATACAACGCCTTGGCAGAGTTAAAATTCACGGGGCGCAGCTCCTTGGCAGGAATTGCCACGCCATACTCAGTATGGATCTCCGCTACGATAGTAACGATGTCAAAAGAACTGAGGATCTTATTGTCGATCAGGTTCTCTTCCGTTTCAAAATCCACATCCGGATGCAGGTCATTCAAAATCTCCAAGAGTGCTTCCATAGGTATTCTCCTTTAATGTTTATTTTCCTCATACCACCGCTTCAACAGGTTGCGGTCGATCTTTCCGTTGGGTGTCAGCGGCATAGCATCCAGCTGACGGATCACATTGGGTACCATATAGCGGGGCAGCTTTTCCTTGATATAGGCCGCCATATCGCCGCTGGGCAGCTGTCCTGCGTAGTAAAGAATGATCTTCTTCTTAACCGAATCAAATACACAGCAAGCCGATGCCACATCCGGGTGCATATTCACGATAACCTCGATCTCACCCAACTCAATGCGGTGTCCCATAT
Source organism: Faecousia sp. (assembly GCA_045532855.1). Lineage (GTDB taxonomy): Bacteria > Bacillota > Clostridia > Oscillospirales > Oscillospiraceae > Faecousia. The sequence goes on along the minus strand of JAZSGS010000031.1, from coordinate 26,849 downwards.
GCTTGATCTGAAAATCCTTGCGGGACAGGAACACCAGCTCACCCCGGTCGTTGTACTTGGCAAGATCGCCGGTACGGTAGATCAGCTCGGGATACAGCTTGTTCAGCGGATTCTGCACAAAGGCCTCTGCCGTCTTTTCCGGGTTGCAGTAATAGCCCAAGGTCAGCCGTGTGCCGCGAATACAGATCTCGCCCTGCTCTCCGGGAGCCGGCTCCTGATCATTTTCGTCCAGCAGAATGATCTGGGTATTGCGGAACGGTCCGCCAATGGGCAAGCTTTCGTCCACAGAAAACTCCCGATCCACTTCATAGTAGCAGCAAATACCGGTGGTTTCCGTCGGTCCGTAGAGATTGATAAACCGGGCGTTGGGCAGAGCCTCCCTCCACAGATTGAACTGTTTGATGGGGAACACCTCGCTGGCAAAGGCGATGGTGTGCAAATATTCCGGCTTAACATCTTCAAAAACACGGAAGGACGAGATCATCGTCAGCGCCGAAACAACCCAGCACAAGGTATTGATCTTCTTTGCGTTCAAAAATTCCACCAAATCAATGGGGAACATAAACAGCTGCTTGGGGATCAGGCAAGTAGTCGCGCCATACTTGATGGTGGGAATGACCTCCTTCAGGCAGGCATCGAAATACAGCGGCGTCTGATTGCCGAAAACAGAATTTTCGTCAAATTTCAACACATCGCACAGCTGCTCGATATAATCCAGCACCGAGCGGTGGCAAGCCATAACGCCCTTGGGGATTCCGGTAGAGCCGGAGGTGAACACGATATAGATCGGATCAATATCCAGCTGCTGGCTGCGGATTTCCGCCAAAGCGGCATCGTCGATCTGACCGAAGGCAATATCCTCATAGCGATAGATCTTACCGCCAAAGGCCATCTCCTCTGCCATTGCCTGGGTAGTTTCATCGCAGATCATTGTGCCGGGCTCCAGCGTCTTGAAGATCAGCTCGATCCGATGACGGGGCATTTCCTCGTCCAGGGGGACGTAGTAATTGCCGCCATAGATCGCGCCGAAAAACGCGGCGATGGTCTTGGGGTGCTTTTTCATAAACACCACCACCGGCTTTTTGTAAAACCCTTCCCGACTTAAAAATGTGCCAATGGCCCGGGACTGGTCATACACCTGCTGAAAGGTCAAGCCCGTTTCTTCGTTGAAGAACGCCACCTTGTCCGGCACTCGGGTAACCGTTCGCTCCAGATATTCCAAAATGTTGGTTTGCATAAGCAAATACCTCTTTTATCGGGAGATCAAACTCCTATATTGTTCTTTCAGCGGCTTTCCGCATTGCACAATCGCTTGCTGGGCAAGGATCTCCATGGCATCCAGGAAGCCTGCGCCAATGGCATGATCCCGCTTGATCAGAGAAAGCTCTGTGCAGCCCAAAATAATGGCTTGCGCGCCGTTTTCCCGCAACTGCTCTGCAACAGCAGCGAATTTCGCCATATCCACCGGCAAGCCGGCCTTGATATCGTCAAAAATCAGACTCATCACATCTGCCTGCCGGGCTGCAGTGGGGGTAATCGCCCCAATGCCACAGCTTTCCAGCTCCCGATGGAACACCTGAGAGCTTATTGTTCCGTCGGTGGCCATAATGCCGGCCTTGGTGATGCCGTGCTGTTGCAAATGCCGCGCCACTTCCCGGACACCGTTGATCACCGGCACGGGAATGCCGGCCTCCAGCTCCCGGAAGAAATAATGGGCAGTTACGCAGGGAATGGCGATTCTATCCGCCCCCTGCCGGGCCAAAAGCTGTCCAATACGCAGCATATCCGGCAACGGATTTTCCCGGGTATTGTCCAAAATATAGCGGGTGCGATCCGGAACGGAGGGCGCGCTGTAGATCAGCATCTGCAAATGCTCCTGATCGGTGTGGGCATCGGTCATTTCCGTTACCAGCTCCATAAAATAAGCTGTGGCCATAGGGCCAAGACCGCCGATCACGCCCAGCATAGTTTGATCGGGCTTCATCATAGATCCTCCTCCGGTGTGGCGGGGTACAGAGATTTATCCCGGTTAAAGCACTTGCCGTGGGTAGCAGAATAGTCGTCCATAAACTTATCCGTTACCAGGCAGAAGGAAGCGGGATCTGTTCTGGGTGTGGTATCCACGTGGTACCAGGTGTTACCGCCGTCCAGGCTGACCAAGCTCCAGTAGTGATCGCTGTCGCCTTCGTAATTCTTCACCTTCCGGACATCCATATTGGGGATCTCCAGCCGATCCAGCATCAGCTTGCACAGCGCGTAATAGTTGAAGCAATCGCCCTTACGCTCTGTCATCATCAGATAGGCAGCCTGCATCCAGTCATCTTTTTCGGAGTGATTGACATAGGTGCAGTTGGTGCGAATCCATACATACACCGCCCAGACCTTCTTCTGCAGCGTCATATCCTCCTCGATGATCTGCGCAAGGATGGCATCCACCTCTTGATAGATGGTTTCGTAGGAAACATAGTTTTCCTTCTTCTCCAGCACGGTTACCTTGGATTCCAGCTTGGTGGTATTTCCGGCAGAATCGGTTGCCGTGTAGATAACCGTATATTCACCGGGAACAGACAGATCCACCTTGCTTCTGTCCACATCCAGCGTAGGCTCTGTGTCCATATTGTCCGTTACGGCAACGCCGCTCATATAGGAGATGGTATCGCCTACATAAAGGAACTTATCGGCAACGCCGGTAATCACCGGAGCTTCCAGGTCTATGGTCAGTGTCAGGGTTGCCTGCAGCTGGGTGGTGTTTCCACCGGCATCGGTCAGCACGATAATAACGGCTTGCGCGCCGTTTTTGGTATTGTCCGGCTGTGTCAGGTAAGATACGGTAACCGCCGTTGCATCGGTCATTTCCGTAACAAAATCAGAAGCCTCCGGAATGGCATTTGCCGGCGCAGACAGGTCCTGCACCTTGCCGGTGGGAGCGACTGTATCCACTACCCGGATCTTGGCAGTATACGCCTTGTCCTTGCAGGTTAACATAACATCGTAAACACCGGGAACATCGGTTTTTACTCCGGCGGTGTTGCTATACGCAATTTGCGCATCGGTGCTTTGAGCCAGGAAGCTTTGCGCCGCAGGAATATTGCCGCCGGCTTCCATTGTCAGTTCGGGGTGCAGGGATACCTTCCGTCCCTGGCCTAAAAGCAATACCAGCACAAGAATCACCAGTACAGCAGACAGAATACCAATCAGTCTGATAAGACCTACACGCTGTCTTCTGCGGCTTCTTTTACGCCGTTGAATCTCGGAATAATTACTCATATTTTCATATCCAGTCGGTTGCGATCCGCATAGGCGGATGCAGCTGGTCCTTTCTGTTGAATCCCCTTGTGTACGGGAAAAATGCACATACCTATGTAGTATAAATTATACCCCTAATCGGCCAATAAATCAAGTGTAAGCTACAGGAAAAACGAAAAAAGTAACCGCACCCGGACAGCAATATCCGGGTGCGGAAAACGCCTATGTAGTTAGTCCTCGGCAAACAATCTTTGGCGGCAGAATTTAATAATACTGCCCCGGGTAACCAGGCCGATAAAGGTATCTTTATCGTCTACAACGGGAACGAAATTCTGATTGGTGGCCCGCTCCACCAGATCCTGCATAGATGTGGTAACCCGCACCGGCAAATGATCTCTGCGGCGGCTGATCTCCATAATGCGGTGGGCTTCTGCCTGGCGCATATCCATATAACACATATTCTTAATGGCCCACAGAAGATCGCCCTCTGTCAATGTACCGCGATACTCTCCCCGCTTATTGAGGATCGGCAGCGCCGTATAGCCGGCAGATTCCATTTTCTCTAATGCTTGGCGGATTGTATAGTCATCTTGCAGGAAGGCGCACATTGCCTTCGGTGTCAGAAAAAACAAAATATTATTCATAAGGGACTCCTTTTCCGGACGGGTGTCCGTCCATATACATTATAGCATACTTAAAGCCGGATAGGAGATAATATTTTGTAAAAATAGATTTTCCAACGCTGAATTTTATCCTTAGTTTTTGTGCATTTTTACTAAATCAGCACTTAAATTCAAAGCCGAAGCCTTCCAAGGTGGCAAAATAATCCTGGGGTGTTTCCGCTCTGCGGATCAGTTGGAAGCTGCCATCTTCCTTCAACAAAACCTCAGCGGAGCGAAGCTTGCCGTTGTAGTTGTAGCCCATAGCGTGTCCGTGGGCGCCGGTATCGTGAATTGCAAGGATATCGCCCACCTTGATTCCGGGCAGGCTGCGCTCGATCGCAAATTTATCGTTATTCTCGCACAGGCCGCCGGTTACATCGTAAACGTGATCCAAGATCTCGTTTTCCTTGCCCAAAACGGTGATGTGGTGATATGCGCCGTACATAGCAGGACGCATCAGATCTGCCGCGCAGGCATCCAAGCCCACATACTCCCGATAGATATGCTTCTTATGCAGAACAGTGGAGATCAGGTGGCCGTAGGGCGCCAGCATAAACCGTCCCAGCTCTGTAAAGATAGCCACATCGGTCATACCGGCAGGTCCCAGGATCTGGTCATAGCGCAGATGTACGCCTTCACCGATGGCGGCGATGTCGCACTTGGGCTGCTCAGGACGGTAATCTACGCCGATGCCGCCGGACAGGTTGACAAAGGAGAAGTGGGCGCCGGTGGCGTTGTGCAGCCGCACGATGAGCCGGAACAGCTTTGCTGCCAGCTCGGGATAATACTCGTTGGTAGTGGTGTTGGAAGCCAAAAATGCGTGAACGCCGAAATGCTTGGTGCCCAGCTGCATCAGCCGATTGATGGCGCCAGCCATCTGATCTTCCGTCATGCCGTACTTGGCATCGCCGGGCATATCCATAATGGTATTGCCCAAGCTGAAAGAACCGCCGGGATTGTACCGCAGGCATACCGTTTCCGGTACATTTCCATCGGAAAGCTGCTCCAAAAATTCCACATAGGTAGCATCGTCCAGATTGATATACACGCCCATTTCCAACGCCTTGCGCATATCCTTCTCCGGGGTAACATTGGAGGAGAACATAATGTCGTGTCCGGTAATGCCCACGCCCTCTGCCAGTACCAGCTCGGTATAGGTAGCGCAGTCGCAGCCGCAGCCTTCCTCGTGCAAAAGCTTAATAATATGGGGGTTAGGAGTAGCCTTTACCGCAAAATACTCCCGATATCCCGGATTCCAGGAAAAGGCCTTCTTCAATGCCCGGGCATTGGCGCGAATACCGGCCTCATCATATACGTGAAAGGGCGTAGGAATCTGCTGTGCGATTTCCTGAGCCTTTTCCAATGTAATAAACGGTGTCTTTTTCATTGTCATCATCCTTCTAAAAATAAAAATCCCCGTGTCCGAGCGACACAGGGCATAGCTACTGCATTCCCCTGATCTGCGCTCCATCCGATTGGATGGCAGTCCTGCGCATATTCTGCGCAGTCCCAGCGTGTATCGCTTGGCAACGAATACACCCTTCGGCGGTCTCCCCTTTCCTGCTTCGGCGATTGCCTGATCCAAAACAGTACTGATGAACACCGCGACCTCAGCCATGGTTATATGCATTCTAACGGAAATGGCGGCAAAAGTCAACCTTTTTCTGCTTTCTACCGGCAGTAGAGTCGCAATTCTTCCCGTTGTGGAGCGCAAATTCCCTTCTGTAGGGTGATAAAATTCCAAAAAGCGGTATAATCATAAGTACAAACCCGAAAGGCAGGTACATTATGAAACGAACGAAACTTTCCGACCGACAGCTTCCCAATTACACAAACGGCGAAGAATGTATGAATATGGTTACCCACATCGTAGGTGGCGGTATCGCTGTACTGGCGCTGGCGGGCTGCTGCTGGATCAGTATTTTGCACCAAAATCTTCTCGGCGTTTTATGCGCCGCTATCTACGGTTTTTCTATGGTGGCGCTGTACTGTATGTCCAGCATTTATCACGGCCTGCGTCCCGGTATGGGCAAAAAGGTACTGCAGGTGCTGGATCACTGCACCATTTACTTTTTGATCGCCGGCACATACACGCCGTTGGCGTTGGTCGCTCTGCGTCCCGTATATCCAGCCATCGGCTGGGGTCTGACCGTCTTTCAGTGGACTTTGACCGCCCTTGCCGTAACACTGACCGCCATTGACCTGAAGAAATATTCCGCCTTTTCTATGATCTGCTATATCTGTATGGGCTGGGCAGTGCTGCCCTTTATGGGGCAGCTGAAAACCGTTTTGGGAACAGCAGGCTTTGGCTTTTTGCTGTCCGGCGGCATTGCCTATACCCTGGGCGCAATTCTATACGGCGTCGGCGCAAAAAAGCATTGGTTTCACAGCATCTTCCACATCTTCGTGGTGCTGGGCAGCGCCCTGCAGCTGATCTGTATTTTATTTTATGTGCTGTAACCGCCGTCATTCCGACCAAGCGTGTTGCAAACACGCGTGCGGTAGATCCTTCGACTCACTGCACTCGTTCAAGATGACCGTTTGTAGGGACCGGCGTCCTCGACGGTCCTTCTCCTAAATGCCGTTTCGTGATAGGACTGTCCAGGAGGCCAGTCCCTACAAGAAAATGCACCCACAGCTGTGGGTGCATTTTTGTTATTCCTCCGTCTTTTGGAACATACTGACCGCTTCGGCTTCGCCGATCTCCCGGTCTTCCATACAGGCAACAAACTGGTTGCCGGACATAGACTCGTTTTCCAGCAGGAAATCCACGATTTTCTGCACCTTGTCCTCGTCCTTTTTCAGGATCTCGGCGCAGTGGGCATAAGCCTTATCCATCAACTGTTTTACCTGATCGTCGATGGTGCCGGCGAACTTCTCGGAATAGCTCTTGGTGGTCTGGTAATCTCTGCCGATGAACACTTCCCCATCGTCCAGATAGGAAACTGTACCCAGCTCCTCACACATACCGTAGCGCGCCACCATATCCCGCGCCAGCTTGGTTGCCCGGTCAATGTCATTGGATGCGCCTACGGAAATATCGCCGATAAACAGCGCCTCCGCCACACGGCCGCCCAGCAGGCTTACGATCTCCTCGTACATTTGATTGCGGGTCAGGTTATAGGCATCGTCCCTGGGCACATGCCAGATAGCACCCAGACTGTTGCCACGGGGAATGACGGTGATCTGCAGCACAGGGTCCTGGGTAGGCAGATTGTACATTGCCACAGCGTGTCCTGCCTCGTGTAATGCCGTAACCTTCAAGTCCCGGCGGTTGCGGACGCGGCTGCGCTTTTCCGGACCTGCCATGATCTTCATCATTGCATTGTTCAGATCGTCCATGGTCAGCACCGGACGATTATCCCGGGCTGCCATAATAGCCGCCTCGTTCAAAAGATTGCTCAGATCCGCGCCGGTAAAGCCCACAGTAGAACGGGCAACCACGCTCAGATCCACATCGCTGTCCAGTTTCTTATTCTTGGCGTGGATCTTCAGAATTTCCTCTCTGCCCTTGGCATCCGGCGTGCCGATATGGATACGGCGGTCAAAACGGCCGGGACGCAGCAGCGCAGGATCCAAAATGTCGGGACGGTTGGTTGCCGCCAAAACGATAACACCGGAGTTATGGCTAAAGCCATCCATCTCCACCAGCAGCTGATTCAGCGTCTGTTCCTTTTCATCGTGGCCGCCGCCCAAACCGGAGCCCCGCTTACGGCCAACGGCATCGATCTCGTCGATGAAAATGATTGCCGGCGCAATCTTCTTGGCTTGGTCAAACAAATCGCGGACACGGCTTGCGCCGACACCGACATACAATTCCACAAAATCCGAACCGGAGATGGACAGAAACTGCACGCCGGCCTCCCCTGCCACAGCTCTTGCCAGCAAGGTCTTACCGGTACCGGGAGGACCTACCAGCAGCAGACCGTGGGGAATCTTTGCGCCGATATTCGTAAACTTTTCCGGATCCCGAAGGAAATCCACGATCTCCTGCAGCTCCGCCTTTTCCTCGTCAACGCCAGCCACATCGTCGAAGGTAACCTTCTTGCCGTTGGGCACACCCATTACTGTCCGGGCTTTGCCGAAATTGGACATATGGTTGCCGCTGTTGGCGCGGCTCATCAGCAGCACCCAAAGGATCAGCAAAACCACGCCCACGATCAGCAGCGGCAGGATCAGATCATAGGGCGAAAAACCCTCCTCCGGAAGGAAATCATAGCTTTCCAGAACGCCGTTTTTGGTCTGCTCCTGGAATGTATCCCACATTTCCTGTCGGAAGCTTTCCGGATCTGCCAGCCGGCAGGTCAGCTTTGTCTTACCCTCATACTTTCCGTGCAGCTCCAGCGTAATAGTCTGTTCCTCCACAGTAAAGGACTTGACCTTCTCCTGGTGGAACAGATTCACGACTTGCGAATAGGTAAGATCATCTTTTCTGTTGCCGAAAATGCCCAGGATCACAGATAGGATCAGCGCAAAAACAGCTACATACAAAATGACCGAGAATAGATTGCCTTTTTTCAAAATAAATGCTCCTTAGTTTGTGTAAACTTCCGGTTTCAGAATGCCAATATAGGGCAGATTCCGGTAAGCTTCATTGTAGTCCAGACCATAGCCCACCACAAATTCATTGGGGATCTCAAAGCCCACATAGTCGGGCTTGACCGTAACCGTAGGATTACGGCGGGCAGGCTTATCCAGCAAAGTGCAGATCTGAATGGATGCAGGATTCTTTTCGATCAGGTGGTCATAAAGGAATTGCAAAGAATTGCCGGTATCAAAAATATCCTCCAGGATCAGCACATGGCGATTCTCAATATTTTCAGACATCTTACCGCCGAACACTGCCTTGCCGGTGGATTCTGTTCCCGAATAAGAGGATACCCGCATAAAATCCATTTGACACGGAATCTTGATCTGCCGGATCATATCGGCATAAAATATAACAACGCCCTTCAAAACGCCCACAACAATGGGGTTCTTGCCGGCGTATTCTTTTGTCAGAACTTCGCCCAATTCCTGAATACGGGTTTTAATCTGCTCCTCGGTTAATAAGATCTTTGCAATGTCCTTTTCCATTTTTTCTAAGTCCTCCTATGTTTCTCTATGGCAGCTGCTCCAGACGAATCTGGATGGCAGGAAGTGTATCTGCGATCCTTGCCCGGTGGACACCGATCCCATATACACCCAAAATACCGGCATCGTCAGCGATCACGGGGATCTGCAGCCGCTGATGGGCCGGGAATTTACCGTCAATAAACAGTTTCTTCAGGGGTTTTGTCCCGCCGGACAGTTTTATGGTATCGCCGCTTTGCCGGCAGCGAAGAATCAACGCTCCCTGGGGCTGAACGGTGAAAATGCTTTCCGTGTTGATGATCTCCTTGGCAGGCAGCACCGTAATGCGCCAGCCGGGGATCTCCAAAACGCCTTCCCTTGGCAAAGGATATGCGGCAAGGGGTGTTTCCTTGCTCAGCACCTCCAGCCGGTCATAATTCCGGCACAGGGTTACACCGCCGGGAAATTCCGCAACAGCCGACGGCTTTGGAGAAAACACCAGGCTTTCTGCCAGGGCAATATGCTGGGCTTCCGGTTCCCGGACGCCATTTTCCTTCAAAAACCGATCCAGCATCCGGCTACGCACCGCCGGCGCAAGGGTTTTTAAGCGTGTTACATCGGGAAGTTCGGCATAGTCCGCCAACTGCGCCAAGGCTTCTTCATCCCGCCGCAATCGTTGCGCCATTGCCGACATATTTTCCGCAAGACGGGGATTTTCCGCCTGCAAAAGAGGCATCACCTGATGGCGAATCCGATTCCTTAGAAACGCATCGCCGGCATTGGAGCTGTCCTCAATATGGGCAATATGATACTCTGCCAAAAAGTTTTCCACCTGCTGACGGGTGATATTGAGCATCGGTCGGATCAGCCGTCCGTTTACCGGCGCGATACCGCCCAAGCCCTTCAAGCCCGTACCCCGCACCAAATGCATCAGCACGGTTTCTGCATTGTCGTCAGCGGTATGGGCGGTGGCGATCTTGCCGGGCAAGGTGTTCAAAAAGGCGTACCGGGCATCTCTGGCAGCTGCTTCCAGCCCTTTTTTGCCGGGCTTTACATCAGCGCTGCCAATTTGCAGCGGAATCTCATAGCTTTGGCAGAAATCCCGGACAAACCGCTCATCTGCATCAGATTCTTCGCCCCGCAGACGGTGGTTAAAATGGGCGGCAGACAGCTTGATACCAAGCTCCTCTTTCAGCAGATACGCGCCCCACAGCAGCGCCATAGAGTCCGCGCCGCCGGAAACCGCGCAAACCAGGCTATCGCCGGGCTCGGTCAGCTGCTGCAGCTGCCGCTTCAGCTCATTGAGCATGCTTCCACTCCTTGTCGGAGAACAGCTGATACTGTCCCAGCCACTGGAGCTTCACCGTTCCGGTTTCGCCGTGGCGGTTTTTCAAAACGATACATTCTGCAATGCCCTTTTCCTCAGAATCCTCGTTATAATAATCATCTCGATACAATGCCATAACCACGTCCGCATCCTGCTCGATGGCGCCGGATTCACGCAGATCCGACAAAATAGGACGCTTATCGGTACGGCTTTCCGGTCCACGGGACAGCTGGCTCAAGCAAACAACGGGAACATTCAGATCCTTTGCCATAATCTTCAGGGCTCGGGAGATCTCACTGACCACCTGAACACGGTTTTCACCGCCGCCCTTACTGTAGCCGGAGCCCATCATCAGCTGCAGATAGTCGATGACGATCATTCCCAAATTGTCCAGCCGGCGGCACTTAGCATTAATATCCGCCACCGTTACGGCAGGATTGTCGTCGATACGAATATCCGTCTGGCTCAATGCCGCAGAGGAAATACACAGCTTGTTCCATTCCTCCTCGCTAAGCTTACCGGTTGCCAGCTTCTGCAGTTCAATAAAGCTTTCGCTGGACAGAAAACGCATTGCGATCTGCTCTCTGGACATTTCCAGGTTAAACACCGCAACGGTCTTCTTATACTTTTTCGCCACATTGGCAGCCAAATTCAGCGCAAAGGCAGATTTACCCATAGCAGGACGGGCAGCCACCAGCACCAAATCCGAATTATTCAAGCCGTTAATCCGACTATCCAGATCCTGCAAGCCCGTAGACATACCGGGGATCACCGAATCCGATTGGCTCAGTTCTGTCAGCCGGTCAAAGAACTTATGCAAAACCGTACCAACGTGCTCCAAAGAATCTCCCCGCTCGCCTTTGCGCAGGGCGTAGATCTTCTTTTCCGCAGCTTCCAGCATTTCTGCCGGAGTACCCACCTGGTTATACACCGTTTCGCTGATCTCGGTAGCCGCCTTGGCCAAGCCACGCAGCATTGCCTTATCCCGAACGATGTTAGCATAACGCACCACATTGGCAGCTGTAGGTGTGATCTCCATCAGCTGCATAATATAGCTGCGGGAATTATCGTTATATACGCCCATCTCCCGCATCTTATCCAGCACCGTAACCGGATCAATGGTTTGGGAGAAATTGAACATCGTATACACGCTCTCATAGATCTGACGGTTCTGCTCCAGATAAAAATCCTCCGGCCGCAAAATACCGATCACATCGGCGATGCACCGACTGTCGATAAGAATAGAGCCCAGCACCGCCTGCTCCGCCTCCAAAGACTGGGGCAGCTGCTTGCTCAACAATTCTTCGTCCATGTTCTATCTCCTCTCTCTAAAAAAATGGAAAAGCTTAGAGTTCCTCGATCTTTACCGTCAGGGGCGCATTGATCTCGTAACCCAGCTTGCAGGTAACGGTATAAGTGCCAACGGACTTAATGGTGTCCGCAATCACGATCTTACGCTTATCCAGCTTAATGTTTGCATTCTTTGCCAGCGCATCGGCAATTTCCTGGCTGGTAACAGAGCCGAACAGACGACCTGCGCCGCCGCCCTTTGCCTTTACGATCAAGGTCATTTCCCGCAGCTGCTTGGAGATCTCCAGTGCCTCCGCCTTTTCCCGGGCGATCCGCTCCTGGGTAGCCTTGTCGTTCATCTTCTTGGTGTTCATTGCGTCTGCGGTAGCCTCCACAGCCAGCTTTCTGGGCAGCAGGAAATTACGGGCATAGCCGTCAGAAGCTTCAATCAGCTGGCCTTTTTTGCCCTGTCCCTTCACATCCTGCAACAAAATAACTTTCATAGTTCGTTCTCCTTAGTTTTCATAAAAACGGTCAATGGACGCAACCAGCGCATCCAGCGCGTCCTTAACTGTGGTATTCTTGATCTGCGCGCCTGCGGTAGCAGTATTGCCGCCGCCACCCAAAGGCTCCAGGATCATCTGCACATTGGCATCGCCAATGGAACGGGCAGACACGATCACCTGATCCTCATCCGGATACAGCACAAAGGATGCGGTAATGCCGGTGATATTCAGCAGTTCGTCTGCCGCCTGGGCTGCCAGGGAACGGGAGGTGGTGGTGTTCAATGCCGCCACTGCCAGCTCCTGCCGGTACAGCCGGGCAGATTTGATGATCTGATACTTGGCCATGGTATTTTGGAAGTCGCTTTGCAGCAGCTTTTTGACCTCCACCGTGTCCGCTCCCCATTGCCGCAGCACCGCTGCAGCCTCAAAGGTACGCTCACCGGTACGGACATTGAAGCTCTTGGTGTCCAGGAAGATACCCGCCAGCAAGCTCTTGCTTTCAATGGGCAGGACATCCTTCTTTTCCACGGCATACTGCATAAGCTCCGTTACCAGTTCGGAAGCAGAGGATGCGTAAGGCTCGTGAAGATTCAGCACCACGGGATTGATATAATCCGCAGCGCGGCGGTGATGATCCACCACGCATACTCTGGAAATCGTCTCCAGCAGAGGCTTACATTCTACCTGATCGGGACGGTTGGTGTCCACAACGATCAAAATGCTATGGTTATCGCACAGCAAAAGCGCGTCCTGTCCGGAAATAATGGTTTGGGCATATTCCGGCACGCTGCGGATCTCGTCAACCAAATTTTGGGCGGCATTGTTCTCCACATCCAAAACGATGTAGGCCTTCTTGCCCTTTTTGCGGCACATACAGCTAATGCCCATTGCCGCGCCAACAGCATCCAGGTCAGCGCTGCTGTGTCCCATAATGAACACCTGGCTGCTTTGACCGATCAGCTCCATCATAGAGTTGGAGGTAACACGGGCCTTGACCTTGCTTCTGCGATCTGCCTCTATGGCGCGGCCGCCGAAGAAGCTGAAATTGTAGCGATCCTTGATGACCGCCTGGTCGCCGCCACGGCTCAAAGACATCTCAATAGACAGCGCGGCAAAATCATAGCTTTCTTCAAAATTGACGCCGTCTACGCCGATACCGATGGAAATCGACGCTGCCAAACCGGTGGGATTCTCCACTTCGTGAATATCCTCCAGCAGGGAGAACTTTTCCTCTACCGCCCGCTTCAGATCCCGCTTTTCAAAGACAAACAGGAAGCGGTTTCTCTCCAGCTTTCGCAGCAGACCGTGATATTCCTCAGTCCACTTGGAGATCACATCGTTGATTCGGGCATTCAGGCTGGAAATGGCGCCCTCCGGCAGATTCTTGGTCAGTTCTTCATAGTTGTCCACCAAAATGATAGACACCACAGGACGGGAGCGGACATATTCGTCCCGCACCTGATACAGTTCCGTCAAGTCGCTGAAATACAGCATACCCATCACGGTGCTGTCCGGATCGTCGCCCCGCACCAAAGAGCCGTATACCCGGTAGCGGCGGCCGCTCAGAGTTACATCGTGGGAAAATTCGCTTTTTCCGGATTCCAGCCAATCCAGCGGTAGCTTGGGAACAACTGCGCTGAGCCGCTGCTCCAAATACTTGTCCTGATAGCCGGTGATCTTATGAAACTGCTCGTTTGCCCACTGGATGCTCTCATCTCCCAGGCGCACCAGCACCATAGGAAAGGGCGTATCCGCGCCATTGGCATTTACCGGCAGATTAAATGCTTTTTTAACAAAATTTTGCACCGTCTTATAGCGACGGACGCGGCAGAAAACATAGAACGCCACCACGACCACAGCAACCGCTGCTTCCACGATTGCCAGCGTGTAGCTACGCAGCAAAACAGCGCCAACCACAAAGCCGGCCATTACTGCAAAGTACACCCAAAGACCGGGCCAAAATGCCTTTCCCAGCTTCTTGTTCATTGTTCTCCCCTCCCAAATGGGTATCAAGCCCCATAGTACCTTTACTATAACGGATATTATATCAAATTCAAACAGGATACGCAACAAATTTTATCCAATATTTCCTTGAAATTTGGATTTCTTTTCCACAGCGCGGTTTGTGTAGATTCCCGACGGAAAATAATGGTATACTTTTACCCAAAAATGTGTTATACTATCCCTACGATGCGCCGGATAGAGAGCTCCGGGCAAACTTTTTCACCACATAATCACGCAGACGTTTTCCTCCAAAATGGCGATGCAGGGCCGGCTTGGAGGCGAGTGGCTGCTTGCTTTTGCATGGCTTTTTTCGCCATAAAATGAAAGGAGTATACAATTTGTCTGAAAAACTGAAGATCATCCCCCTTGGCGGTTTGGATGAGATCGGCAAGAACATCACCGTTTTGGAATACGGCAAGGATATGATCATCGTAGACTGCGGCGTCGGCTTCCCGGAAGAGGATATGTACGGTGTAGATCTGGTGATCCCGGATTTTTCCTATCTGGTAGCCAACCAAAAGAAGCTGCGGGGTATGTTTATCACCCACGGCCACGAGGATCATATTGGCTCTATCCCCTACTGTATGCTGCAGGTCAACTGCCCCATTCACGGAACGGCGATGACCAATGGTCTTATCAAGCTGAAGCTGGAAGAGCGGGATTTGGAAAACACCGTCAAGCTAATCACCCACAAGCCCGGCGATATTGTAAAGGCCGGCTGCTTTACCGTGGAATTTATTCACGTCAACCACTCCATTGCAGATGCGGTGGCATTCGCCATTCACACCCCCGTAGGTACGGTCATTATGACCGGCGATTTTAAGATCGATCCCACCGCCCAGGGCGGTATGACCGATCTGGCGCGGCTGGGTGAATTGGGCAACCAGGGCGTGCTGGCGCTGCTGTGCGACTCCACCAATGTGGATCGGGACGGCTACACCCCCAGCGAAAACATCGTGGCAGAGAGCCTTGACCGGCAGTTCAAAAACTGCGATCAGCGGATCATCGTTACCACCTTTGCCTCCAATATGCATCGGATCCAGGCCGTCCTTGCCACCGCCCAAAAATACGGACGCAAGGTTGCCGTTACCGGCAGAAGTATGGAAAATATGCTGAAGGTGGCGCAGGAACTGGGTTACCTCAAGGTCAAGCCCGGTACGCTTGTGGATCTGAACGCCACCAAGAGCCTGCCCAACAGCAAGGTGGTCATCGTTTCCACCGGCTCTCAGGGTGAAAATATGTCCGCCTTGTACCGGATGGCATTTTCCACCCACAAGCAGGTGGACATTGTGGCCGGCGACCGGATCATCATCTCCGCCTCTGCCATTCCCGGCAATGAAAAGGCAGTTTCCAAGATCATCAACGAGCTGTACCGCAAGGGCGCGGATGTGGTCTATGAAAAGAGCGAAGGCCTGCACGTATCCGGACACGCCTGCCAGGAGGAGCTGAAGATCGTCCACGCCCTGACAAAGCCCAAGTTCTTCATTCCCGTCCACGGTGAGCAGCGGCATCTGCAGCTGCACGCCCGATTGGCAAAGGCTATGGGTATGAACCCCAGAAACATCGTCATCGGCGAGATCGGCAGCGTATTTGAGCTGACAGGCCGTACCTGCAAGCTTTCCGGCACCGTACCTGCCGGCAAGGTGTTCGTGGACGGCACCGGCATTGGCGATGTGGGCAGCGTAGTCCTGCGGGATCGCAAGCATTTGGCCCAGGACGGTATGATCGTGGTCTGCGTCAACCTCAGCAGCCAGGACGGCAGTATCATTACCGGTCCGGACATCATCACCCGGGGCTTTGTGTATGTAAAAGAGTCGGAAGAGCTGATGGAAGAGCTGCGGGATGTGGCTTTGGAGGCCATTGAGCGGTGCAACCGCCGCCGCAGCCGGGACTGGGCTACCTACAAGTCTGCCATCAAGAACGATCTGTCCGGCTATCTGTATAAGCACACCAAGCGCAACCCCATGATCCTGCCCGTCATCGTAGAAATTTAGCGTGTCAAGGCCCCCTTGTGAAAAGGGGGCTTGCTGATATGTCATTTCAGGAGATACATATGCGTTATTATTTCGCCCCAATGGAGGGCATCACCGACAGCATTTTCCGCCGGGTACATCACCGCTATTTTGGCGGTGTTGACCGATACTATATGCCTTTTCTCTCCCCCACCGTTCACAGAACGCTGACGCACAAGGAAGATCGGGAACTGCCAACTGCGGACAGCGAGGCTTTTTCTGCCGTTCCTCAGGTGCTGACCAAGGTTTCTGACGATTTTCTTTGGGCTGCGCAGGTTTGCCGGGATCGGGGTTATGACCAGGTTAACCTCAATGTAGGCTGTCCCTCCGGTACAGTGGTGTCCAAAGGCAAAGGCAGCGGAATGTTGCGGGATCTTGACGCACTGGATCGGTTTTTGGCGGAAATTTTCGCAAAGTCCCCCCTGCCCATTTCCGTAAAAACCCGGCTGGGCTTGGAGGATCCCGACGAATTTCCGGCAATTTTGGAGATTTTCAACCGCTACCCTATCCAAGAGCTGACCGTCCACCCCAGAGTGCGCAAACAGTTCTACGACGGAGGTATTTTTGAGGAAAGCTTCGCCTATGCCGTAGAAAACAGCCAAAATCCCCTTTGTTTTAACGGCGATATTATGGCGCCGTCAGATATTGACCGCATTTCGCAGAAATATCCTCAAGTACAAGCCGTTATGATCGGTCGCGGACTTGTAGGCAATCCCGGTATGCTGGTAGGCGGCACGCAGGTGGACAAACTGGAAGCGTTCCACAACGAGCTACTGGACACCTACACCGTCGCCTTTGGCGGCGGACGGAATGCCATGTTCCGTCTGAAAGAAAACTGGCATTTCCTTATCACCCACTTTGAGGACAGCGAAAAACTGTGGAAACGGCTGCGAAAAACCACAGATTTAGAAGATTTTCGCGCCATCTCCACAGAAATTTTCCATACAAAAAAGTGGAGCGATTCACCCATCATCTAACGAACAAAGCCCCGAAATGCATAGCATTTCGGGGCTTATTCATTTATTGTACGGCGTATTTTCTATATATCTTCAGATAGGAATGAACCAGAATCACAATGCCCACGCTACAGCCCAAAATAAGGATTATCAGCGCGATGACGGTATTCCATATTTCCGCCAAGCCTGCAGCCAAATACCACAACGAATACAGTTTCCACATCACACCGTTTTCTTTGTTGTACCGCTTAATATCTGTGATCTGCTCGGCTTTTACTTCCGTACCAGACCAAAACCACATTGGCTTTTCCAGTTTCTGCGCATAGGCGCCAATGGCGTAAAACAGGATGGCGCAGCCGAAGGATACGATCCACCATATAATTTTCCCTGCCATTATTTGCCGTTCCTTTCGTCAAATACTTAGGAAATAGTTTGCTACGCCCTTGGCGATGGCTTCCGCCTTCTGCTTCAACGCAGTTTGATTCACCATATTGGCAAGATCTTCCGTATTGGTCATAAAGCCGTTTTCCGTCAGCACCACCGGGCAGACCGACAGCCGGGCAACATAGTAAAGATGCCAGTCGATCAGCGTTTTCTTATACACACCGGAGGCATTGATCTGCTCATAGATATATGTGGCCGCCGGCTGGGAATAGGGCGTGAAATATTGCACCTGAGCGCCGCTATGGTTGGGATAACCGTTGATGGCATTTTGGTGGATCGCCACGCACAGATCCGGAGCGGTCTCCTTCACCTGCACCACCCGCTCGTCCACCGAGATGGTCTTGTCATCATAGCGGTTCAGAATCACCGTAGCGCCGATGCTCTCCAATTCCTGCTTCAGTGCATTTGCCAGGCGCAAGTTCAGTTCCGCCTCATCGATTTTCGTACCGTCTGCCAATGTGGCCTCGCTGCCGCCGTCATAGCCGCCGTGTCCTACGTCCAGCAAAACCGTTATGCCGGTCAGATCTGCGCCATAGGCATTGGAGGCAGATGTGGCCTTCGCCGGATTCAGGAAGGCAAAGCACAGCTGGTCATTGTCATTATAGTAGGCATCCCAGCCGCAGAAGCCGCCGACCTTCTTCAGATTCAGCCGCAGCACGCAGTCGGATTCGTTCTGCGTCAGCTGGGCAGAGCTGAACAGCGGATTATCTGCAGGAACAGTAACCGTTCCTTCAAATTTTGTAGCATAGCAGAATGTGATCTCCACATACTCTGCCGTTACATCGGTAACCCGGAAATCCCGGTCATCGGGGTTGGTATATGTCTGAGGCGCCATATCGAAGTAGAAAGGCGCTTTCCACAGGCAATCCAACGTCAACACCGTATGATTTCCCACCACCGCAAGGGACGCCACGCTGATCTCATTATGGTCAGGCAACGTGCCGCGGTAGCAATCTGCCACCTGGGTTTCCTGGCCGGGAGGCGGATAATTGGACTTTTTCACATATACCCGTCTGCCGCAACGCATCAGGATATAGGAAGAACTGGAATTGGTAACCTTCTCCTCTGCACAGTAGTCTACCGTACCCTCCGGCAGGTAGTTGTTTCTGGGATCGGAATAATCATCCTTGGTGTCGCCGTCAAATGTTTCCGCCGTATCGGTGATGATCTCCACGATATAACCGGAGCCTACATCGATATAATCGCCGTAATTCGGAGTAACGCTGGGATCGGACGCAAGAACTTCGGCAGGCTTTTTGCAGATCACATCCGCAGAGTAATAGGTTTCCGTGATGCCATCGCAGGTAACGGTATAGGTAAACTTACCCAAGTTCTCATCGCCGGTATTATTCTTCGGCAGCTGGTAAGTACCGGTATATTGGACAAAGCCCTGATCAGCTGTGCCGGACTGTTCCATTGCCACTTCCTGGTCAGCCAAGGTAACCTGCAGGCTGCTGCCCTGCCGCACGGTCAATTCGATCCGAACGGTGGCGCCGCTGTTAAAGCTGGTCTTTTCCGCAGGAGAATACTTTTGCACCGCGTAGCGGTACTCTACCTTGTAGGTAACAGTCTGTTCCTTATGGGACACCGTGATCTCATTCATACCGGGCTGCAGCTGCACCGTATGGGAGAACGCGCCAACAGCCTCCCGCGTTACCTCAACCCCGGCCACATACAGCGAATACCGGGGATCAGAAGTGCCCTGCAGCACCAAATCCTGCTGGGTGGTAACAAATTCGGTTTCCGTGGGGTTGGTTATATCCAAAACCGTGTATTCCGGGATTTTGGGCTCGGTCTGGGATGTACCTGCACTGCCGGGATCGGCAGGAGTTTTATTGGCAACAAGGGCGATCACCACCACAAGGACCAGTATTGCCACAAGAATACCGATCAGCTGCATCAGCCGCTGTGTTTGGTTGCGCCGTCTTCTTCGTCTTTTGGTTGGATAGCTCATAATTACACCTCAATTTTGGGGGCATTATCTATTATTCTGTGTGCTTCATTTTACCACGAAGCCGAAAGAAAGTAAAGATTTATTGCAGAAAAACAAATTCCCGAAATGCTTTCGCATTTCGGGAATCTTCCTAATTAGTCAAGCTCTGCCAGGACGATTTTCTTGTAATCAACCTCGACAGTTGTGTTGTTTGCCAGCTCGTCAATAAACTGGGAGGACTTTTTCGTCTTTGCGCCTTCGGTGCAAAGCTTGATCCAGCCTTCCTCACCGTCGACATAGTACATAATGTGATAGCCATAGCCGGTCTTGACCATACCGTAATCACCGGCCTGGCGGCTTTCATCGAAGCACCAGTCATTAAAAGCCTGCACCATCATACCCTTATAAACCTCGGTATACAGACCGCCGGTGGACTTAGAGCCGCTGTCCTGGGTGTTGGCGGTTGCCAGATCGGCAAAGCTGTCTTCGGTCTTCTCACCGGCAAGCCACTCATCCAGAATGGCCTGTGCCTTTGCTTCGCAGGCTGCCCAGGATTCATCGGAAATGCCGATCACCTCGCCGTCCTCATCCAAAATGTCGCCCTCGGGCTTGATGAGAATGTGGCGCACATCCACCAGCTTACCGCTGTCCTTGGTAACCGTGAAGTAGCCGTCGTCGATCACCAGAGCGTCCTTATTGGCCTCATAATAAGCCTCGATGTCCTCCATATCGACTTCGGTTTCCTCAATAACATCTGCCCAGTAGTTGCCGCCGATGAAATAGTTCCACAGATAATCATAATATGTCTGATATGTGGTGCCGCGACCGGACATGCTCTCCAAAAGGGCTTCCAGGGTTGTATAATTGTTGGCTTTTGCGGTTTCGATCATATCCGCTTCCAGCGAATCAAACTGCTCGACATACTCTTCCGGCATTTCAAAGCCGGCTTCCAGCGCCATATTCTTTACCAGCATATCCCGCTTCCAGGCGTCAATGGACTGCTCGATAAAGAACTGCTGCCAGGTTTTCTGCGTAACAGGATCCTGGTACTGCTGATCCAGCGGGGTATCCTTGTCCAGGTCAGCATATTCGCTGCTGCTGGCTACATCCCAGAAATAGACCTGCAGCATCCGATTGGTCAGAGTATCCTCACCCATGGTAGCAACCACGGTTTCCCGGCTATTCTGGAACTTTTTATTTCCCAAAGAGGAATTCAGCTTTTTCAGGGATACCGTATAGGACTGCTTGCAATAAATGTCATTTTTCCGGAGCCAGGTGGGCAGAATTCTTCCGGTCAAGCCATAGCTAATGGCACCTGCCAATGCAGTCAGCAGGACCACACCCAAAAGCGAAAACGCCAGGATCTTCATCACCAAAAGGCTCTTATCCTTGCCTTTTTCCTTATTGACCATTCCGCAGGCAGGACAAATATTTGTATTTTCGTCCAGCTCTGCCTGACAGTGTTTACAACGCATAGTAACCTCTTCCTCCCTTTCGGGCATTTGATATAACAAAGTTTACCACTTACAGCAGCAAATTGCAATATAAATCAAAAAATGTTTACATTTTCCCAAAACAAAAGCGCGGCTTTTTATCCACTCTGATAAAAAGCCACGCAAATTTATAAGGTTTCCTTTTTTGCTTTGATCTGCGCTTCCAGCGCGGTCAAAGTCTGCTTTGTTACCTCCGGCCGGTCAAGCAACGCCTTCACCAAGCCCAAAATATCCGGCTTGCACCGATGGCTGAAAATGGTAGCGGCAAAATACTCTTCCCGGGACATTGTAGGTAAAAAGGTCCGTCCGTAGGTCTTGTTGTGCCGTACAAAACCGGCCTCCCGGATCGCACCCTTATTCAGAAGTCCGTTCAGCAGAATATGCACAGAACTGTCCTTCCAGGTCTTTTCTTCTGAGCGTTCTAAAAAATCTGCTCTGGATAACGCTCCGCCATCACACCAGAGCACATCCATTATTTCCATTTCACTTCTTGTCAGTTCCACGCGCACATTCCTCCTTGCAGCGTAGACCATTATACGAAAACTGTCTTTTTTTGTCAATTCCTTTTTTGTAAAATTTACCAGTTGTTTCCGACGGAACTTTGTTGAATATGCTACTTTCCCAATTTTACCCTCGGCTTTTGGCACAATTTCTTCTTATTCTCATCGTTTGCGCAACAAAAGAAGTCGGTGTTGAGCAAACACCGACTTCTCTATTTTTAATATCCTAACAGATTTTTCAGAATGCTGCGGTTTAATTCCATATCCGCAACCTTGGTAGCCGTTACCTTGCCAACCGTCATATCCTGATAGGAGCCGGCGGCAGGGATCTGCTGTGTCTTGATCTCGGTGCTGCTGAGCATCGGGAACAGCAGGAACATATAGTTGATGATCTCCTGATCCGTCATAGTGGTGGTTACCATCGGCAGAATCTCATCCAGAATATCCAGCATTTCGCTTATATTCTTGTTCTTGTAGTTATCCACCAATGTCAGAAGCACGGTTCTCTGCCGCTGCGCACGCATTGCGTCCATATCGATCTTACGGATACGGGAGTATGCCAAAGCTTTCTCGCCGTCCAGGTGGTTGACACCGACGCGCAGATCCCACTTGTTGTACTTGTTCAGGTAATCCACTTCCTTCTGCGTCAGACTGATGCTGACACCGCCCAGCAAGTTAATGATCTTCTGGAAACCGGAGAAATCAACCTCAACGCCGGCATCCACGCTGATGCCGAAGTTCACTGCCAGGGTTTCATTCAGGCAGGTAAAACCGCCGTGGGCATAAGCTGCATTCAGCTTTTCAGAACCCCAGCCAGGGATATACACATAGGTATCACGCAGGAAGGAAACCATTGCGATGGTGCCCTTCTCAACATTGAAAGAGCACAGGATCATAGAATCAGAACGCTGACGGCCTTCGCCGGGACGGCGGTCTTGTCCCACCAGCAGAATATTGATGATACCATCCTGATCCGCATCCAGGATCTGATCCAGAGGCACAGTATTGTGCTGCACATCCGTCGGATCCATGACCGGTCCTGTAAAGTTGGGATCCGCCTCTTCTGTGGAGATAGAGGGATTTGTCTCCTCATTACCCAGCACCACACGGTTGATTCTGCCCAGATACCGCTCTGCAAACGCCGTTGCAAAGATCATCACAAACAGAACCAGCGCCAAGAACACGCACAGTACGCTCAAGCCTATCTTTTTCCACCGGGTTTTATCGATGGATTTCTTATTCTCATTCATTATATTGCCTCCAGTTGTAAGGAACCGCATTTTGTTTTACTGTAACGCCGGAAAAAACGGCGGTTTTTTTACATTGCGCAGACATTATAATGTATTCTGCAGAAAAATGCAAGTAAAATATGCGCTACATTCCGCCCTCAGCACATTTTATAAACAAAAATTAAGAATATCACCCGATTTTTCTTCCCTTTTCCAACCGAAAATGCTCCGCCAACCGACAGATCACCTCTCCGTTGGTCGGTCTTTTCAGCGCGCTGAGGGTGCCGGCAGGAAACCACTTGTACCAGCTCTGATCGTTTCGATTTTTCCACGCAGCTTCCAATGCGCCGCGAATGGAACGCTCTATCTGCTGCCAGCCGACACCATAAACCTTACCCACCGCAACATACAATTCCTTCGTCAGGAGCTGGGTACGATCTGCGGCATAAAGCGTAACCGCCTTGCACAAATAGCGGTAGCCGTTGTGCTTTGGATTCCAGCCCAGTTCCAAAAGGATCTGCGCCAGCTTCTGCCCCTCATCTTCCAATGTTTTCGGAATTTGGCAGTAGGCGTAGGCAATCTCCCGCACCCGTTCTGCCGCAACCGCAACACTGCAAGACTTCAGCAGTACATAGCTTACCTGCAGCTGCATCAGCTTGTCAAGAATATACTCGCTTCGTACGGAGATCGTAGCCAACACCTTGGTAGCATAACCGCGCTGCCGGGTATGCTGCAATACGGAAATACCGTCCACCCCCGGAAGCATTACATCCATCACCATCACATCCGGAGCAAAACGATCCAGAATTTCCAATGCCTTTTCGCCACTGTTTGCAATATGAATACAAAATTCATCTTTTAGCGTTGCTTCCAAGGCTTCACGGAATGTTTCTGCGCTATCGACGATCAGCAGTGTCTTTTTCTCCATACCGTTTCTCCATTTGCAAGATTTGGTTTCATATATTTTACCATATTCTACAAATTATTGCAACAAAATGGGGCTTTTGATATTTCGACATTTTTCGACAAAGCTAAGAGCCCACCGGGACCCGGCAGGCTCTTATTTTTTTAGAAATCCGGTGTTCTCGCATCCAGAGTGATGTCCAGGGTGATCTCCCTGCCGCCACGCCAGACAGTAACGGTGGTTTCATCGCCGCCGTCGTGCTTTTCCAGAACCCTGGACAGTTCATTCAGACTGGTAACAGAATCATCACCAATGGCAATAATAATATCCCTTGCCTGAATACCGGCCTTTTCTGCGGCGCTGTCTGCCATCACTTCCGAAACATAGGCGCCCATAGGCAGACCGTAGTAAATGGCGGTCTGCTGATCCACTTCCCGTACCATGACACCCAGCGCTGCGCCGGTGATATAGCCGTGATCCCGCAGATCCGTGATCTTCTTCCAAACATCGTCCATAGGCACAGCAAAGCTGATACCCTCGATGCTGGCACCGGAGCTGGATGTGCCGGAATACTTAGCAGTGGTGATACCTACGACCTGGCCCTTCATATTCAGCAGCGGTCCGCCGGAATTACCGGAGTTAATGGCGGTATCTGTCTGAATCATATTGATCATCGCACCTTCTGTGCTGATCACCCGATCCTTGGCGCTGACATAGCCAACTGTCATAGTGGAGGTCAGCTCACCCAAGGGGTTGCCGATGGCCACCACCTGATCACCGACGATCAGATCGCTGCTGCTGCCGATCTCCAGCGCTTTCAGACCCTGCGCCTCGATCTTCAGCAGTGCCACATCGTTGGCATCGTCGTAGCCTACCACCTCGGCGTTGTGCTCTTCTCCGCTGTGCAGTGTTACTGTAACCGTGTTTGCGTCCTCGATCACGTGATAATTGGTAACCACATAGCCGTCCTCAGAGACCAGGAAACCGGAACCGGAGGATGTGCCCTGGGTCGGCTGACCAAAGACGCTTCCAACGACCTTGGCGGACACCGCAACGATGCTGTCCACGCTCTGAGCATAAACCTGAGCAGGTGTCAAGCCATCAACGCTTGTGTTAGGCGTACCGGAAACAGAGTTGCCGTTGCCGGTAAAGGAATTGTCCTTGATCTCCTCTTTCAGTTCCTCAATGGTCTGCTGCATCTGGTGGATCAGCTGCTCGTTGCGCTTGATCTCCGCGCCCCAGGTCAGCTTCAGGTATGCCACTGCGCCAACGCTGCCGCTGACCACGATTGCCAACGCCAGCAGGCAGGAAAGCGCCATAAAGAAGAGCTTGCCGCCTTTACCCTTTTTCTTCGGCTTTTCTTCCGGCAGGATCTCCTCCTCCGGCTCGAACATTTCAAAAACTTCGTCGTAAATCGGCTCATCCGGCTGAAAATCAGCAGGCTCTGCCACCGGCTCAAACACCGATTCTGCTTCCGGCTGAAGCTGAGGTTGTTCCATATTGTTTTCCAAGTTATCCATTATATGTCCTCCCTTGGTCTTTTTGATATTTCCATCATATCGTTGGGTTGTGAATAAATAATGTACATTTCACAAAGCTTTTTTTAACATTATTTTCTGTTTTTGGCGTTGATTACCCATATCATATAAATTTTCCATCCGCCCGTCAAGATAAAAAAACGCGGCAGCTTTCGCTGCCGCAGCAGAGTGTCAAAAAAAGCCGTCAACCATCAAAATGCGATAAAATGCATTTGAATTTCAGCAAAATGCATTGTAGAGTCGGCATCTATGACGATCCGTTGATACAGGATCATTTGCACAAAAAAGCTTGCTTCGCAAGACATTTTGACTTACATCGCAATCCGCCCTCTACCGTACCACCTGTACGCCGACGAGTGCGGATTGCTTGTCTTGACGGCTCCTTTGACCTCTGCCAGTCTGCATTACTTCTTACGGAAAGACTTGCAGTCAGTGCACTGGTCCATAGTGGGGTTTGCCTCGTGGGTGCCCACCAGGATGCGGTCCAGAGAGCAGAAATTCTCGGTGTCGCAGTGGTATGCGCAGGACTTAACGGTACATTCGATACACTTATTGGCCTTGCAGTTCATTTTGTTCCCCTCCTTATATTTGAGTTCGCCATTATTATGGCTCGGGAATGTGAAACTATGCAGATGGGATTTTTTCATAATTTTTTCTTGAAACAGCAGCGTTTTTGCCTGGCGGTGATTGACTTTTTCTGTATGTCTATGTATAATATATGCGAAAATCTGAAGACGGAAACGTCTTTGAAAGAAAGGAATTTTGCAATGATTTACAGTAGCGAAGTACAACATATGTGCAGCGTTGCCAAGGGCGCCTACCACGGCCCCGCTCCCATTCCCGAAGAGGGCAAGTGGGTGCAGGTCAAGGAGATCAAGGATGTCAGCGGTTTCACCCACGGCATCGGCTGGTGCGCACCTCAGCAGGGTTGCTGCAAACTGACTCTGAACGTCAAGGACGGCATCATCGAGGAGGCTCTGGTGGAAACTCTGGGCTGCTCCGGTATGACTCACTCTGCCGCTATGGCATCTGAGATCCTGATCGGCAAGACCATTCTGGAAGCTCTGAACACCGACCTGGTTTGTGATGCTATCAACACCGCTATGCGTGAGCTGTTCCTGCAGATCGTTTACGGCCGCAGCCAGTCCGCATTCTCTGAGGGTGGTTTGGCAGTCGGCGCTTCCCTGGAAGACCTGGGCAAGGGCCTGCGCAGCCAGGTTGGCACCATGTTTGCAACCAAGGTCAAGGGTCCCCGTTACCTGGAGATGGCAGAGGGCTATGTTACCCGCTGCGCTCTGGATGAGGACAACCTGATCACCGGTTATGAGTTCATCAATCTGGGCAAGATGATGGACTTCATCAAGAAGGGCGACGATGCCGCTACCGCTCTGGAAAAGGCCAAGGGACACTACGGCCGTTTCGAGGACGCTGCCAAGTACATCGATCCCCGCCACGAATAAGAGAAGGAGGATAACACAATGGCTTTGTTTGAAGGTTACGAAAGAAAAATCGACAAGATCAATGGTGTCCTCGCTCAGTATGGCCTGGACTCCGTTGAGCAGTGCCGCGAGATCTGCGTAGCAAAGGGCTTCGACCCCTACACCATTACCAAGGGCATTCAGCCCATCGCTTTCGAGGACGTAGCTTGGGCTTACTGCGTAGGCGCTGCTATCGCTCTGAAGAAGGGCGTTAAGACCGCTGCTGAGGCTGCTGAGGCTATCGGCATCGGCCTGCAGGCATTCTGCATCCCCGG
>JAZSGS010000022.1:0-14827 GCA_045532855.1 Faecousia sp. | reverse complement strand
GAATCGAACCCATGTTACCGCCGTGAAAGGGCGGTGTCTTAACCGCTTGACCAACGGGCCTGGTAGCGGCGACCTGACTTGAACAGGTGACAGACCGGGTATGAACCGGGTACTCTACCAACTGAGTTACGCCGCCATATTGCCAACCCCAACATCGCCAAGATTAGCTTTGTCATTATATACGAGAGTTATTTATTTGTCAAGTGAAAAAATCAAGTTTTTTTGGGGATAATCCTGAGGAGGTGATTTGGTGAAAATTCTCAAAAAATGCATCCTCTTTTATCTGGGCGGAGCCGCCTATATGAGTCTAGAATTTATCTGGCGGGGCAGAAGCCACGGCAGTATGTTTTTGCTGGGCGGAACCTGCTTTTTGCTACTGGGACAGCTATATAAACGCTGCCGCAGTCTGTGCTTATCCGTCAAAATGCTGCTGGGTGCCGCCTTGGTTACCGCATTGGAGCTTCTGACCGGTTTGCTGGTCAACCGCAGCTACGCTGTTTGGGATTACCGGGAGCTTCCCTGCCAATTTTTAGGGCAGATCAGTTTGGTGTTTTCCCTGCTGTGGGTTCCGGTTTCCCTTGGGGCAATGCTGCTGTACGATCAGGTCGAACAGATACTGTTTCGGGGACGGCTGCGCCGTCCCCGTTAAGTCCTTATGAAAAAGCCTTTTCAAATGTCTGCCGCAGCTGCGCCACCCGTCCCTTTTCAAAGGGATCTGCCAGCCCCACAGATTCGACAAAGGACAAAAGCGTCAATTCCTCTGTACCCAAACTATCCTCAAACAGCTGCCGTCCGTTGCCGGCCTGGGCATCCTCTTCCTGATAGATCTGCATCGCAACATCGTTGCTGACCACATAGCTGATGATATACATGGGCGCAATATAAAAATGGGAAATGGTTATATACTCCCGGGGATCATAGTTCCATTGGTCAAAGCCATAGTTCTCTACCGTTTCCGCATAAAGCGCCCGGACATTTTCCACCGTCAAGTCCGCTTCTTCCAACTGATACAGCCGCTGTTCAAAATTGGCGTATGCCGACTGCTCCACAAAGATCACCAAACTACCCGCCAGCTTCATTTCCTTCAGCTCTTCGCCTCTATCACTGTAGGACAGGCTCAGGTATTCCATACTCTGAGAGAACACCTCCGCCACATCAATGCCGCAAACTGCGCCATTGGAAGCATAGTCGTTGCAGAAATGGCCGAATTCGTGGGCAAAGGTCAAAGGATCTGTGCCGTCGCCCTGGGGGTTTACGAAAACAAAGGGCGCATAATAATATTGTAGATAGGTTTCAAAGGATGCATTGTACTTATTGGGGCTATAGCTGATGTCATAGTAGCCATAGTCCTTCATTAGGTCAAAGGCCTCCTGCACCTTGCCGCCCATGGCATTGGCGCTTGACTCTACATAGGAAAACATTTGCTCCTGCGTCCATTTTTCATACCCGGGGGCATATACATTGTCGGGAATGTCATAGTACAGCGGTACCAGCTCCGTCTGCACATCCTGCATATAGGTCATCGCCTGCTGCGGCGTGTAATCTCTTTCATAATAAAATTCATAGGCAAATTGAGCGTAGTCATCGTAGCCGGCATATTCGGCAATATCCTGCCGCAGCGCCACCAGCTCCACCAAAAGCTGCTCCATTTGCAGTCCCACAGAGCTGTTCAAAAGTCCATAATAAGAGGAATACTCCAACGCCTGGGCGCTGAGGGCATCGTATTCATTTTGCAGCTCGGTTTCCTGTGCCATCAAGTCTGTAAAGGTTTCGTCCCAAATGCTTTGTCCGGTAAAGGCGTCAAAATAGCCCTCGCCAAAATACTCCTCCGCCTCCAGCTCTGACTTCAGCGAACTGCCTGCCAGGGCGTACAGCAGCTGATCCATACCGGCATCCACCTGGGCGGTGTTTTTCTGGCAGTAGGCGTATTCCTCTGCCCAATAGGTATCTGTCAGATCCTTATAATAATGGATATTTGCCAGCTTGTAATTGGTATAGAACCGGTAATAGGTATCGTAAAGGTCAAACACCTTGTCCATCAGCGTCTCGACCTTGGTGTCCTCCTTGGCGCCTTGAAGGCAATCGTCCAGCTGGGTTTGGAACGCATCCATATCCGGACGGGTATATTCCATTTCGCTAAAGGGTATGCGCTGCTGTCCCAGCAGGCCCTGCAGCCACTGCCGGAAAGCCGCGCCGTTGCAGCCGGTAAGCAGCAATGCCGCCACCAAAATCAGCGCGATCAGCTTATAAATGCGTTTCATCGTAGACCTCCCGTCTTTTCATCTAAAATAAGCATACCATATTCCCAATTTGGTTGCAACAAAAATCCCAAACGCCCTTTACAACCGTCCCAAAAAATGATAAAATATATGGCGCAAGCAGACGATCTATCGGCAAGATTCACAGTAGATTTTCTCTAAAAAGGTCGTAAACTGTCTATTCGCCAAATTGACTTTACGGCGCAGTCATTGTATAATAATTTCGTAAATAAATGTAGCCTTTGTAACTGACGGATTTTAGTGGAGCACCACACGGAGCAAAGGCAAGAAAGCATGCCGACCGTCTGGGCGCAACTTCTACCGCAGATGGGAGAAGTGCGTCCGTTTTTTATTTTTCAGATTGGAGGGTTTCTTTTATGAAAAAAGTAGCGATCCTTATGGGCAGCGACAGCGATCTGCCGGTAGTAAAAAAAGCCGCGGACACGCTGGCTTCCTTTGGCGTACCTTACGAGATGCACGTCTATTCCGCCCATCGCACCCCGGTGCAGGCACGGGATTTTTCCCTGAACGCACGCAATAACGGCTTCGGCGTTATTATCGCCGCGGCAGGTATGGCTGCACATTTGGCAGGCGCAATCGCCGCCAATACTACCTTGCCCGTCATCGGCATTCCTATGAAATCTTCTACTTTCACCAACGGCATTGATGCTTTGCTGTCTACTGTACAGATGCCCTCCGGTATCCCCGTGGCAACTGTAGCTGTGGACGGAGCTGTCAATGCCGCTTTGCTTGCTATCCAGATCCTGGGCGTGGAGGATGCCTCCCTTGCAGGCAAGCTGGATGCCAAGCGGGCTGCTGACGCGGAGAAGGTCCTGCAGAAGGACGCCGCCCTGCAGAACTAATATTGTAAGCTAAATTTATTCACATATACTTTTTGAAATGAGGTAATTGATTATGGAAAACCTGAAGCTGCTGTACACCGGAAAGACTAAGAATGTTTATGCCCTGCCCAACGGCAACTGCCTGCTGAAGTTCAAGGACGACTGCACCGGCAAGGACGGTGTGTTTGATCCCGGTGAGAACTCCGTAGGTCTGACCATCGAGGGCGTTGGCGATGTGAACCTGCGTATGTCCATCTACTTCTTCGAGAAGATCAACGCAGCCGGCATCCGCACCCACTATGTTTCCGCTGACCTGAACGACACCACTATGGAAGTTCTGCCCGCCAAGGTCTTCGGCAAGGGCCTGGAAGTCATCTGCCGCCGCAAGGCTGTCGGTTCTTTCTTCCGCCGCTACAATGAGTACTGCACCGAGGGTCAGGATCTGCCCTACTATGTAGAAACCACCTTCAAGAACGATGCTCTGGGCGACCCCCTGGTAACCAAGGACGGCCTGGTGGATCTGGGTGTTATGACCTCTGAGCAGTACGATTCCCTGAAGGCACAGACCCAGGCTATTACCAAGATCGTTGCTGACGATCTGGCAGCAAAGGGTATGGAACTGTACGATATCAAGTTTGAGTTCGGCTACGATCCCGACGGCAATGTTATGCTGATCGACGAGGTCGCTTCCGGCAATATGCGCGTTTACAAGGACGGCGAGTATGTCGATCCTATGACTCTGAACAAGCTGTTCTTCGCTTAATTTGAGAGGAGATCCCTTATGGGCGGTTATTTTGGTATTGTTTCCCGTCAGGACTGTATGGAGGATGTGTTCTTCGGCACAGACTACCATTCTCATCTAGGCACCCACCGTGCTGGCATCGCCGTGTACGATGCCAAGATCGGTCTGCAGCGGGAGATCCACAGCATTCAGACCACTCCCTTCCGCGCCCGCTTCAAGGACATCTTTGAGGAGATGGAGGGCACTGCTGCCATCGGTTGTATCAGTGATTTCTATCCCCAGCCGCTGCTGATCCGTTCCAAGCTGGGCACCTTTGCCCTGTGCGTTACCGGCGCGGTGAATAATGCCGAGCAGCTGGTACAGCAATACTTGGCAGACGGCGGTCATTTCGACGCTATGACCAGCGGCAGCATCAATGTTACCGAGCTGATCGGCGCGCTGATCAGCCTGAGCAATGATTTTGCCGAGGGCATTCGCCTTGTGCAGGGCTTGGTAGAAGGCACTGCCTCTATTTTGATCCTGACCAACGACGGCTCGATTATCGCCGCCCGTGATAAGGTCGGTCGCCTGCCTATTTGGATCGGTCAGCGTGAGGACGGCTACAGCGTATCCTTTGAGTCCTTTGCCCATCAGAAGCTGGGCTTTGAGGATCTGCGGGAGCTGGGCCCCAACGAGATCGTAAAAATCACTGCCGACGGCATTACGGTTCTCTCGCCCCCTGAAAAGGAAATGCGGATGTGCGCGTTCCTGTGGAGCTACTATGGCTACTCCACCTCTTCCTACGAGGGCGTCAACGTGGAGCTGATGCGTTACCGCAACGGCGCGCTGATGGCAAAGCAGGACAACGAAAAGGGCATGGTCGCCGATGTGGACTATGTGTGCGGTATGCCGGACAGCGGCACGCCCCACGCCATCGGCTATGCCAACGAAAGTCATCTGCCCTTTGCCCGGGCGTACATCAAATACACCCCCTCCTGGTCCCGCAGTTTTACCCCCTCTAAGCAGTCGGACCGCAACCGCATCGCCAAGATGAAGCAGATCCCCGTTCCTGCTATGATCCAGGGCAAGAATCTACTGCTGGTGGACGACTCCATCGTCCGTGGCACACAGCTGCGGGAAACCGTAGAATTCCTCTACGAAAGCGGCGCAAAGCGGGTGCATATGCGCTCGGCTTGTCCGCCCATTATGTTTAATTGCAAATATTTGAACTTCTCCCGCAGTAACAACGAGATGGATCTGATCGCCCGGCGTACCATTGTGGAGCTGGAAGGCGAAGAGGGGTTCAAGTACATCGACGAGTATTGCGACGGCAATACCGAAAGAGGTCGAAAGCTGCGCCAGACGATGGCAGATAAGCTGCATTTGGGCTCGCTGGATTTCCAGTCCCTGGACGGCGTTATCGAAGCCATCGGTATGGATCCCTGCAAGCTGTGTACCTACTGCTGGAACGGCAAAGAATAATATTAAAGGAGCTTTGAAATGGATCACAAGAACTCCCAATCTGCCAGCTATGCTGCTGCCGGTGTTGACATCACCGCCGGCTATAAGGCTGTTGAACTGATGAAAAAGCACGTCGCCCGCACCCGTAACGAGGGCTGTTTGGACGATGTGGGCGGCTTTGGCGGCTGCTTTGGCCTGCCCATCGCCGGTATGGAAGAGCCTGTTTTGGTTTCCGGCACTGACGGCTGCGGCACCAAGGTCAAGCTGGCTATCTTAATGGACAAGCACGATACCATCGGCATCGACGCCGTGGCTATGTGCGTCAACGATATTATCTGTGTCGGCGCAAAGCCCCTGTTCTTCCTGGACTATATCGCCTGCGGCAAAAACTTCCCCGAGAAGATCGCTGCTATCGTTGGCGGTGTGGCTGAGGGCTGTGTCCAGTCCGGCGCTGCTCTGATTGGCGGCGAAACTGCGGAGCATCCCGGTCTGATGCCCGTTGAGGACTACGATCTGGCAGGCTTTGCCGTAGGTATTGTTGACAAAAAGAAGATCATCGACAACACCCGTATGGCAGCCGGCGATGTGGTCATTGCTCTGGCATCTACCGGTATCCATTCCAACGGCTTCAGCCTGTGCCGTAAGGTATTTGACATCGACAACAACAATCCCGAGCTGTATGTTGCCCGTGATGAGCTGGGCGGCAAGACCATTGCCGAAACCCTGCTGACACCCACCAAGATCTATGTCAAGAGCGTTTTGGCTCTGCTAGAAAAAGTGGATGTGAAGGGCATTTCCCACATCACCGGCGGTGGCTTCTACGAAAACATTCCCCGCAGCATCCCCGACGGTCTGTGCGCCAAGATCGACAAGAGCGCAGTGAAGATCCTGCCTATTTTCAATCTGATCGCCTCCTGGGGCAACATTCCCGAGCGGGATATGTTCAATACATATAATATGGGCGTTGGTATGAGCATCGTGGTTCCTGCCGATCAGGTAGAAACCGCTCTGCAGATCCTGACCGAGAATGGTGAGGACGCTTATGTCATCGGCTCTATCACCCCCAACGAAGAAAAGGTGATTCTGGAATGAGCGCGAAGATCGCAGTTCTGGTTTCCGGCGGCGGCACCAATCTGCAGGCGCTGATCGATGCCCAGAGCCGGGGCGAATTGGGCGGCGGCGAGATCGCCGCGGTAATTTCCTCCAAGCCCGGCGCTTATGCGCTGGAGCGGGCCGCCAAAGCCGGTATTGACGGCTTTGTGCTTCCCCGGAAGGAATACGCCACCAATCGGGACTACACCGTGGCTGTGGTGGAAAAGCTCAAGGCATTGCAGATTGATCTAGTGGTGCTGGCAGGCTGTATGGTCATCTTCACCGAGGAGCTGGTACAGACCTATCCCAACGCCATTATCAATGTCCACCCTGCGCTGATCCCCTCTTTCTGCGGCGAAGGCTACTACGGCCTGCGTGTTCACGAAGAAGCCTTGCGCTACGGCGTGAAGCTGACCGGCGCAACGGTGCATTTCGTCAGCGAAGAGTGCGACGGCGGTCCTATTATCGCCCAAAAGTCTGTTGCTGTATATCCGGAGGACACTCCGGAGATCCTGCAGAAGCGGGTTATGGAAGAGGCGGAGTGGAAGCTGCTGCCGGAGGCTGTTTCCCTGTTCTGCCAGGGCAGAATTTCTGTAGAAGGCCGCACAGTTATTATTAAATAACCCTTAATCCTGTCATTCCGACCAAGCGTAGCGCGTGAAGGAATCTTCGCAGTGCGTAGATCCCTCGGCTTCGCTCGGGATGACAACACGATACTAGATTTTCAAACAGAACATTGTGGAGGTATCTGTTAAAATGAATGTTTACGAGATCAAGTCTATGACCGAGCGTCTGGACGGCAATACATATCCCGGTCGCGGCATCGTGCTGGGCATCACCCCCGACGGCAAGAATGCTGTAGCGGCCTACTTCATTATGGGACGCAGCGTCAACTCCCGTAACCGTGTCTTTGTGCAGGAGCCCGATGGCATCCGCACTGAAGCCCACGATCCTGCGCTGATGAAGGATCCCCATCTGATCATCTATCATCCCGTCCGGGAGGTCGGTAATGGCCTGATCGTTACCAACGGCGACCAGACCGACACCATTTGGGAATACCTTGCCAAGGGTGAAAGCTGGGAAGCTGCTCTGCGCACCCGGATGTTTGAGGACGACGGCCCTAACTGGACGCCCCGTATCTCCGGTATTCAGGCAAATGACGGCAGCTACAAGATGTCTATTCTGAAAGCCGCCGATCCCGAGGGTAATGCCTGCGCCCGGTTCTTCTGGGAATATCCCGCCACCGCTGGTCTTGGCCATTTCCTGCACACCTATGTGTGCGACGGCAATCCCGTGATCCCCACCTTCCAGGGTGAGCCGGAGCGGGTAAGCATCCCCAATGACATCGACACCTTCACTAAGGAACTGTGGGAAAACCTGGACGA
The DNA here is from genome assembly GCA_045532855.1 of Faecousia sp. GTDB lineage: Bacteria > Bacillota > Clostridia > Oscillospirales > Oscillospiraceae > Faecousia. Next base: position 7,068 of record JAZSGS010000022.1, on the reverse strand, counting down.
AAACAACAAGATTTCTCTGTTCGTCCGTTACACCGATCTGCAGACCCGTGAAGTGAAGCAGACCATCATCAATAAGCATCAGTGAGGTAGCATTATGAAAGAATTTGAACTGAAATACGGCTGTAACCCCAATCAGAAGCCCGCTTCTGTATATATGCACGACGGCTCCGATCTGCCCTTTGAGATCCTCAACGGCCGTCCCGGCTACATCAACTTTATGGACGCGCTGAACTCCTGGCAGCTGGTCAAGGAGCTGAAGGAAGCCACCGGTATGGCCTGCGCCACCTCCTTCAAGCACGTCTCCCCCACCTCCGCCGCTGTTGGCAAGCCCCTGCCGCTGGAGCTGAAGAAGGCCTGCTTCGTAGAGGATGTGGAAGGTCTGGACGAGAATCCTCTGGCCTGTGCTTACGTTCGCGCCCGTGGCACTGACCGTATGTGCTCCTTCGGCGACTGGGTTGCCCTGTCTGATGTCTGCGACGCTATGACCGCTTCTTTGATCCAGCCCGAGGTTTCCGACGGCGTTATCGCCCCCGGCTATACCGACGAGGCTTTGGAGATCCTGAAGTCCAAGCGCAAGGGCAGCTACAATGTGGTCAAGATCGACGAGAACTACATTCCCGATGCTCAGGAGCGCAAGCAGGTTTACGGCATCACCTTTGAGCAGGGCCGCAACAATTTCAAGATCGGCGCACACCTGCTGGAGAACATCGTAACCGCCAACAAGGAACTGCCCGAGAGCGCAAAGATCGACCTGATCGTGGCGCTGATCACGCTGAAGTACACCCAGTCCAACTCCGTTTGCTATGCTGTGGACGGTCAGGCAATCGGTGTCGGTGCCGGTCAGCAGTCCAGAATCCACTGCACCCGTCTGGCAGGCGGCAAGGCAGACACCTGGTTCCTGCGTCAGCATCCCAAGACTCTGAATCTTAAATTCCGCGAGGATCTGGGACGTGCCAACCGGGACAATGTCATCGACGGCTACATCAACGGCAACGAAGAGGATGTCTGCGCCGACGGCATTTGGCAGAACTACTTTACCGAGCAGCCTGACCGGCTGACCGAGGAGGACAAGAAGGCTTGGCTGGCTTCCCGCCAGAATGTGGCTCTGGGCTCCGATGCATTCTTCCCCTTCTCCGACAACATCAAGCGCGCCCACGCTTCCGGCGTTACCTACATCGCCGAGCCCGGCGGCTCTATCCGCGACGATCTGGTCATCGAAGAGTGCAACAAGCACGGCATCGTAATGGCCTTCACCGGTATGCGGCTGTTCCATCACTAAAACATAGTCATTACAAGCCGGTGGAGACACCGGCTTGTGGTGCGAAATAAATACAGGAGATTTTTACTATGAACCTTCTTGTTGTTGGCGGCGGCGGACGGGAACACGCCATTATCCGCTCTTTGAAGAAAAATCCCCAGGTGCAGACCATTTATGCCCTGCCCGGCAACGGCGGTATGGCAAAGGATGCCACCTGCTACCCCATTTCCGCCACGGATATCGAGGGCATCGTTGCCTTTGCCAAGGAACACGCCATTGACTACGCTGTGGTCGCGCCCGACGATCCTCTGGTGCTGGGCTGTGTGGACAAGCTGAATGAGATCGGCATCCCCTGCTTCGGTCCGAAAGCCAACGCCGCCATCATCGAGGGCAGTAAGGCTTTTTCCAAGGATCTGATGAAAAAGTACGCAATCCCCACCGCGTCTTATGAGATCTTCACCGATCTTTCCAAGGCTTTGGCCTATTTGGAAACTGCTGAGATCCCCACGGTCATCAAGGCGGACGGCCTGGCATTGGGCAAGGGCGTTATCATCGCCCAAACCCGGGAAGAGGCAAAAGAAGCGGTTACCGATATGATGGCAAACGCCAAGTTCGGCAAGTCCGGCTCTACCGTGGTTATCGAGGAATTCCTCGAAGGTCCCGAAGTGTCTGTGCTGGCTTTCACCGACGGCAAGACCGTCAAGCCTATGGTATCCTCTATGGACCATAAGCGGGCCGGGGACAACGATACCGGTCTGAACACCGGCGGTATGGGCACCATCGCCCCCAACCCCTACTACACCGAGGCAATTGCCCAGCAGTGTATGCAGGAGATCTTCCTGCCCACCATAAACGCAATGAATGCCGAGGGACGCACCTTCAAGGGCTGCCTGTATTTCGGTCTGATGCTGACATCCAAAGGCCCCAAGGTCATCGAGTACAACTGCCGTTTCGGCGATCCGGAAACCCAGGTGGTTCTGCCTCTGCTGGAAAGCGATCTTTTGACGGTTATGCAGGCTACCACCAACGGCACTTTGGCAGAAACCGAGGTCAAATTCGCTGCTAAGCACGCTTGCTGCGTGGTTACCGCCTCTGCCGGCTATCCCGAAAGCTATGAAAAGGGCTTTGAGATCACCTTCACCCCTGAGGCAGAAGGCTGCACCTTCGTGGCTGGCGCAAAGCTGGCAGACGGCAAGCTCCTGACCTCCGGCGGTCGCGTTACCGGCACCACTGCTGTGGCTGACACTCTGGCAGATGCCGTAAAGGAAGCATACCGCATCGCTGACGGCGTACAGTTTAAGAACGCCTACCGCCGCAGCGATATTGGCCGCAAGGCTTTGCAGGCTTAAATCACAGATAAAGAGAGGTAACCCTATGGTTTATCGCGTATATGTAGAAAAGAAAGCGGGACACACCCACGAATCCGACAACCTGCTGCGGGAGGTACGGGATTTCCTGCAGATTCCTGCGCTGGAAAGTGTCCGGGTGCTGAACCGCTATGATGTGGATAAAATCGACGGGAAGCTGTTCCAGTACGCTGTGAACACCGTTTTCTCCGAGCCCCAGGTGGACAATGTTTCTTATGATGTGCCCAACGGTCAGTTCGTATTTGCAGTGGAGCCCCTGCCCGGTCAGTTTGACCAGCGGGCTGACTCTGCTGCTCAGTGCATTCAGATTTTGAGCCAGGGCGACCGTCCTTTGGTTCGTTCCGCCAAGGTCTATGTGCTCACCGGCGCGCTGACGGAAGAAAACATCGCCGCCATCAAGAAGTATGTTATCAACGCCGTGGAAAGCCGGGAGGCTGCCCTTTCTATGCCCGAAACTCTGGTGATGGAGTACGCCATTCCTGAGTCCGTTGCCACCGTTACCGGCTTTATCGGTATGGACGAAAAGGCCTTGACCGAGCTTTTGGACACACTGGGTCTGGCTATGGACCTGGACGATCTGAAATTCCTGCAAAATTACTTCCGCGACGAAGAAAACCGGGATCCCACCATCACCGAGATCCGGGTAGTGGACACCTATTGGTCCGACCACTGCCGTCATACCACCTTCTCCACCATCATCGACGATGCTAAGATCGATGATGCTGCCGTTGCCGCCGCTTATCAGCGGTATTTGGACGCCCGTATCGAGGTTTATGGCGAGGAAAAGGCGGCCAAGCGTCCTCAGACCTTGATGGACATCGCCACCATCGGCGCAAAGGCCCTGAAAAAGCGTGGTCTGCTGCCGGAGCTGGACGAAAGCGAAGAGATCAACGCCTGCTCCATCCATATGACCGCCAAGGTCAACGGCGAAGAGCAGGATTGGCTGCTGATGTTCAAGAACGAGACCCACAACCACCCCACGGAGATCGAGCCTTTCGGCGGCGCAGCTACCTGTATCGGCGGGTGTATCCGCGATCCTCTGTCCGGCCGTGCCTATGTCCATCAGGCGATGCGCGTTACCGGCGCAGGCGATCCCAGAAAGTCCCTCAGCGAGACCCTGCCTGGCAAGCTGCCCCAGCGCAAGCTGTGCACCACCGCTGCCGCAGGCTATTCCTCTTACGGCAACCAGATCGGTCTTGCTACCGGCCATGTTGCGGAAATTTACCACGATGGCTATGTTGCCAAGCGTTTGGAGTGCGGTGCTGTTGTGGCTGCCGCGCCTGCTTACAATGTCCGCCGTGAGCGTCCTGCACCCGGTGATGTAATCGTCCTGCTGGGCGGTCGTACCGGTCGCGACGGCATCGGCGGCGCTACCGGCTCTTCCAAGAGCCACAATATGAAGTCTTTGACCACCATGGCTTCCGAAGTTCAGAAGGGCAACGCCCCCGAAGAGCGCAAGATCCAGCGTCTGTTCCGCAATGCCGAGGTTACCCGGCTGATCAAGCGCTGCAACGACTTCGGCGCTGGCGGTGTTTCCGTCGCCATCGGTGAGCTGGCTGCCGGCTTGAAGATCGATCTGGACGCCGTGCGGAAGAAGTACGACGGTCTGGACGGCACAGAGCTTGCCATCTCCGAATCCCAGGAGCGTATGGCTGTCGTAGTAGCCGCTGAAGATGCGGACAAGTTCATCGCTGCTGCTCAGGCTGAGAATCTGGAGGCCTACCGCGTTGCTGTCGTTACCGAAGAGGAGCGGATGGTGATGCAGTGGAAGGGCAACACCATCGCCAACTTGAGTAGAGCATTTTTGGATACCAACGGCGCAAGCAAGCACACCACTGTCGCCGTGAATAAGAAGGATCTGGCTTCCCTCAGCAAGAGCCTGTATGGCAGTCTGCGGGAAATGGCTGCGGATCTGAAGACCGCCAGCCGCCGTGGTCTCGTGGAGCGCTTTGACGGCAGTATCGGCAGTGGATCTGTGCTGATGCCCTTCGGTGGCAAGTATCAGGCTACTCCTGCTCAGGCAATGGCAGCCAAGCTGCCCACTCTGCCCGGTCAGGTTACCGCGCAGGGCAGCGTAATGGCTTGGGGTATGGATCCCGACCAGATGTGCATCGACCCCTACACCGGCGCCCACGATGCTGTTTACAGCTCCGTTGCCAAGCTGGTGGCTGCCGGTGCTGACTATAAGAAGGCATACTTGACTCTGCAGGAGTTCTTCGAGAAGCTGAAGAATGAGCCCAATCGCTGGGGCAAGCCCTTTGCCGCACTGCTGGGCGCTATGGATGCTCAGCTGGAGCTGAATGCCGCTGCCATCGGTGGTAAGGACTCTATGTCCGGCACATTCCTGGATAAGGATGTTCCCCCTACCTTGATTTCTTTCGCCATTGCGCCCATTGATGCCGACCAGGTACTGACCCCCGAATTCAAGGCTGCCGGCAACCCCGTCTACTTCTTCGCTGCCACCGATTCTGACAGCAAGAAGGCCGCTTGGGAAGCTTTCCACGCACTGCACCTTGCCGGCAAGGTCCGCTCCGCCTGGGCTGTTGAAAACGGTCTGGGTGAGGCTGTGATGAAGATGTCCTTCGGCAACCGCATTGGCTTTGCATCCAACGGTGCTGTGAAGGATTGGTTCGTTCCCTACTATGGCTGCATCGTAGCCGAGCTGACCGAGGATATTGACGGTGCAGTTAAGATCGGTCAGACCACTGCCGAGGCTGCCATCGTGCTGGATGGCGACAGCGCCTCCATCGACGAGCTGCTTCAGCTGAATGAGGATGTGCTGGAGGGCGTGTATCCCACCAAGGTCAAGTCCGATGTGGGCACTGTTGCTCCCATTGCTTGCACCGAAACCTTTACCGCCGCACCGGCTGTGAAGACCGCTAAACCGAAGGTGCTGATTCCCGTATTCCCCGGCACCAACTGCGAATATGACTCCGCCCGGGCTATGATGCGGGCCGGCGCAGATGCTGAGATCGTGGTGATCCGCAACCTGACTGCTGAGGATGTTTCCCGCAGTGTTGAGACCGTGGCTGCTAAGATCGCCGAGAGCCAGATGATCTTCATTCCCGGCGGCTTCTCCGGTGGCGACGAGCCCGACGGCTCTGCCAAGTTTATCACCGCGTTCTTCCGCAATCCCGCCATCAAGGAGCAGGTTACACGCCTGCTGGAGAGCCGGGACGGTCTGATGCTGGGTATCTGTAATGGCTTCCAGGCGCCGATCAAGCTGGGTCTGGTTCCCTATGGCAAGATCATCGACACCGATGACACCTGCCCCACCCTGGCCTACAACAACATTGCCCGCCACCAGTCCAAGATCGTCCGCACCCGGGTGTGCACCAACAAGTCCCCCTGGCTGGCTGGCACTGAGGTGGGTCAGATCTACAATGTGCCCATTTCCCACGGCGAGGGCCGCTTCTTCGCATCTGAAGAGCTGGTAAAGCAGCTGATGGCAAACGGTCAGATCGCCACCCAGTATGTGGATCTGAACGGCAATCCCACGATGGACACCGCCTTCAATCCCAACGGCTCTGTATGCGCCATCGAGGGCATTACCTCTCCCGACGGTCGCGTGCTGGGCAAGATGGGTCATACCGAACGCTGGCAGAGCGGTCTGTACCGCAATGTCCCCGGCGAATATGATATGAAGCTGTTTGAATCTGCAGTAAAGTATTTTAAGTAATTCATATAGTTAAGCCTTGGCCCCTCTTTGAGGGGGCTGGCTTTTTGCCCTGAAAAAAGCCTGGGTGAGTTAACTCCCTCCGTCTTCGCCTGCGGCGAATCCACCTCCCTCACAGAGGGAGGCGAGAGCGCATCTTTGTGTTATGTAAACCTGGAAATATTATCACTGAAGCTATTTGCGCAAAAGCCTTCCCCTGGGGGAAGGTGGCACGGCTACAGCCGCGCCGGATGAGGGCATTCCTTTTTCATCGTCTCAGGATAGCCCCGTAGGGCGGATGCCCACATCCGCCCTTGCAGAATTTGCGTTTTCTGATCGTAATATTGCATTTTTTTATGCAGCATGATATAATGAAACTGTGAAGGGAGTGATTATGATGAAAAGAATTTTGGCAGTTTTCCTTTGTAGTACCCTGTTATTCTGTTTCACAGCCTGCAATGAAAGCACCAACGCGAATTTACACCCTACCGAAAGCACGACTCAAAAAGAAACTATCAACACCGAAAGTGTCGATACAACCGCGCAGCCGACCAAGCCTACAACAGAAGCTACGGAGTCACCTACACAACATACTGAGGCACCTATACAACCTACTGAGGCACCTATACAACCTACTGAGGCTCCCACACAGCCAACTGAAGTACCTACACAACCTACTGAGGCACCTACACAACCTACTGAGGCTCCCACACAGCCAACTGAAGTACCTACACAACCTACTGAGGCACCTACACAACCTACTGAGGCTCCCACACAGCCAACTGAAG
>JAZSGS010000033.1:0-101550 GCA_045532855.1 Faecousia sp. | reverse complement strand
CTGAACTGCACTGATATTGTCGCTGCTATGAGCATGATCGCCGGCACCTGCCGCAGCATGGGCGTAGTAGTAGCAGAATAAGCTGCACCCCTTAACGTGGGAGGATTCACTTCCGCACGACCACAACAATAGGAGGAAATTAAATTGTTCAGAAGTAAGAATTACAAAGAAAGCTCTAAGCTTTATGATAAGCAGACCGTTTACGCTGCTAAAGAGGCATTTGAAATCGTATGCAACGCTTCCAAGGCAAAGTTCGACGAAACCGTTGAACTGCACGTAAGACTGGGCGTTGACGGTCGTCACGCTGACCAGCAGGTTCGTGGTGCGATCGTTCTGCCCCACGGCACCGGTAAGTCCGTTCGCGTTCTGGTATTCTGCAAGGACGAACGCGTTGAAGAAGCTCTGGCTGCAGGCGCAGACTACGCAGGCGGCATGAACCTGGTAGAAAAGATCCAGAAGGAAAACTGGTTCGAATTCGACCGCGTTATCGCTTCTCCCGACATGATGGGTACTGTAGGTCGTCTGGGTAAGGTTCTGGGCCCCAAGGGTCTGATGCCCTCTCCCAAGGCCGGCACCGTTACCCCCAACATTGCACAGGCTGTTAAGGAATCCAAGGCAGGTAAGATCGAATACCGTCTGGATAAGACCAACATCATCCACTGCCCCATCGGCAAGGTTTCCTTCGGTGCTGAGAAGCTGCTGGAGAATATGGACACTCTGGTTGGCGCTGTTGTTAAGGCTAAGCCCGCAGCAGCTAAGGGCCAGTATATCCGCTCCTGCACCCTGGCTTCCACCATGGGCCCCGGCGTCAAGGTATCTACTGCCAAGTATCTGTAATTGAATGCATAAAAACCCCGGAACGAAAGTTCCGGGGTTTTGCTTTTACCTAGATTTGTCATCCTGAGCGAGCATCGCGAGTCGAAGGACCCTCGCACCTCAATTACTGCGAGGATTCCTCCACGCGCTGCGCTTGGTCGGAATGACATTAATAAACATATACAAATTCCGTTTTTCCGTCGTTGGTCAGGTCGCCATCACCGCTGATGGGGATCACATCGCCGCCATAAGTAGGCGCAGGCTCTAAGTAGCTGTAGACAAGATCCTTGGCTCTTGCCAGGATCTCCCGTAGTTCCCGCATACTCTGTCCGGAATATTCCCGGTAATCCGCAGCCACGCCGTAGGCCTCCACGCCAAGCTTCTCCGCCAGGAATAAGGCTCGATACAAGTGATACTCCTGGGTTACGATGATGATCTTTTCAGCCTGGAATACATCTCGCGCGCGGATAATGCTCTCGTATGTGGAAAATCCCGCGTGATCCATAAACACATCCGACGAAGGGATCATTTCCGTAATAGCAAACTGCTTCATCGTATGAACTTCATCATAGTTGTCCTGCCCGTGATCGCCGCTCATCAACAGTTTGGGCGCAGCGCCTGCATTGTACAGTTCAACACCTCGCTGCAGCCGATCGTGGAGCATTGCGCTGGGCTCGCCACCCTCTCTGACTGCGCAGCCTAAAACCAGAATGCAGTCCACATTCTCCAACTGCGCCGCCTGCTCCGGTGTGATTATCTTCTCGCCAACCTGATCCTTAACATAGGAATTGGCAACAAACACACCGCCTACAGCCAGTAGCGCAAGGATCAGCACAGGCGTGATCACGATCCGAATCAGTTTCTTTATTCGTCTAAACATAGCACTCACCTACCAAAGTTTCTACAAATATTATCGCATATCCCGGAAAAATGTCAATATAAAGCTGCAAACAGGAAAAATAATTACATTTTTCTTAAAATAATGCTTGACTTTTCAATATTCCTATGGTAAGATTCATCTGTTGCCAAAGACAGCAGGTGTCGCAAGACATAAATCCTGCCGAGGTGCGCCTAACATTTACGTTGTTTGCGTGTCTTTCTGTCTTCTGGCAGGAAGACACTTTTATTTTTCGGAGGTGAAAAATCCATGCCCAACGCAAAGGTTCTTGAGAGCAAGAAGGCAGTCGTCGAAGCCTTGTCCGCTAAGATCCAGGAAGCTACTTCCGTGGTCTTTGTCGACTACAAGGGCATCACTGTCGCTCAGGATACCGAGCTGCGTAAGCAGTTCCGTGAAGCTGGTGTCGAGTATACCGTCGTTAAGAACACTCTGACCAATTTCGCAACCAAGAATGTCGGTTACGATTTCTCTGAGGTTCTGAACGGTACTACCGCTATGGCTTCCACCACCGGCGACCCCATCGCCCCTGCTCGTATCGTATGCGAGTTTGCCAAGAAGAACAAGATGAAGAACCTGTCCATCAAGGGCGGCGTCGTTGAGGGTTCTGTTCTGTCCGCTGCCGAGCTGAATGGCTTCGGTGAGCTGCCCAGCAAGAACGCTCTGGTTGCTTCTGTTCTTGGTACTTTCCTGGCACCTATCTCCAGCCTGGCATTCGTCCTGGATCAGATTCGTGTTCAGAAGGAAGGCGGCGCTCCCGCTGCCGAGGCTTAAGCCTAATTCATTCGTAATTCACATCTAACAAACAAAACTACAAACAATTATTTAGGAGGACTATTACAATGGCTAGTGAAAAGATCACTGCTCTCGTTGAGGAAGTTAAGGGTCTGACCGTTCTGGAGCTGTCCGAGCTGGTTCACACTCTGGAGGAAGTTTTCGGCGTTTCCGCCGCTGCTGCTGCTGTCGCTGCTCCCGCTGCTGGCGGTGCTGCTGAGGCTGCTGAGGAGAAGACCGAGTTCGACGTTATCCTGAAGAACGCTGGCGCTTCCAAGCTGAACGTCATCAAGGTTGTTCGCGCTGCTACCGGCCTGGGCCTGAAGGAAGCTAAGGACATCGTTGACAACGCTCCCAAGACCCTGAAGGAAGCTATCTCCAAGGAAGATGCTGAGAAGCTGATCGCTGAGCTGAAGGAAGCTGGCGCTGAGGCTGAGATGAAGTAATTCATTTCTAAAGACATAGAACAGCCGCCAAATTTTGGCGGCTGTTTTCCCTATCTGCAGGAGGTTATCTATGGAAGCTATCCTTAACTTTTTGGAATCCTACATTCCGGAGGGCATTCAGATCGAATCCTATCTAAAAACCGGACTGCTTCTGCTTGCTGGCATCGCAGTCTTTGGTGTTTTGGGTCGTGCGATCTTTGGCAAAGGCGCTGTGCTGACCCGCAGCGTTTCCTCTGCCATCAGCATCCTTTTTATCTATGTGATCACTGTAGTGATCCACAGCCTGGGCGTCGACCTTAATTTCTTACTCTCTCCCCTGCCGTTTATTCAGATCGACGGGGACTACCTGCGCGTACTGATCTACAGCACCAGTGATTATCCGCTGATCTGCAATCAGGTGCTGAGTATGATCATACTGGCATTTGTGGCAAATCTGGCTGACAGCTGGCTGCCCAAAGGAAAGAAGGTTATCCCCTGGTTTCTGTTCCGCTGCCTGTCTGTGATCATTGCCATTGTGCTGCATTTGGCCGCCAACACCCTGATCGCCACATTCCTGCCGGAAGGTCTGCTGACCTGGGCGCCTGTGGTGCTGCTTGGTCTGCTGGTGCTGATGCTGCTGGTTGGCGCATTGAAGCTGGTGGTGGGTGTTGCCCTCAGCACCGTCAATCCCATTATTGGCGCGCTGTACACCTTCTTCTTCGCCAATATTATTGGCAAGCAGATCAGCAAGGCTGTGCTGACAACAGCGATCCTTGCAGGCATCGTTGCCGGACTGCACTATCTGGGCATCGCTGCGGTATATATTGCCGCTTCCGTCCTGGTTGTGTATATCCCCTTCCTGATCATTTTGCTGCTACTGTGGTATCTGATCGGCCGGGTATTCTAAAAAACATCACCCACTTGCCTTTGCAAGTGGGTGATTTTATTTTACTGCATTTTCTCAACGGCATCTACAACGCCGCTGATGGCGTCCGTATTGACGGTTTCCATCAGGCCATTGTCGTAAGCCTGGGCAACGGCAGGATCGATAGGCAGCCGCGCCAGCACCGGCAGATCGAAATTCTTGGCGATGTCATCCAAATGGCTCTCACCAAAGACGGAGATCTTCTTGCCGCAATCGGGACACTGCAGATAGCTATAGTTCTCCACAAAGCCCAAAACGGGAATGTTCATCATATTCGCCATCTTCACAGCCTTAGACACGATCATACTGACCAAGTCCTGAGGACTGGTAACAATGACAATGCCGTCCACCGGCAGGCTCTGGAACACTGTCAGCGGCACATCACCGGTTCCGGGAGGCATATCCACGAACATATAGTCTACATCTTCCCAGATCACATCCGTCCAGAACTGCTTGACCGCGCCGGCGATCACCGGACCGCGCCAAACCACCGGATCTGCAGGGTTTTCCAGCAGCAGATTGATGGACATCACCTGAATACCACCCCGGGTAAGAGCAGGAAACAGTCCGTCATCATTTGCGCCCTGGCACTCAGTTACACCGAACGCAGTAGGTGCAGAAGGACCGGTAATATCCGCATCCAGCACGCCAACCCGCTTACCTTTACGGGCCATAGCCACCGCCAGCATAGAGGTTACGGTGGACTTACCCACACCGCCCTTGCCGGATACCACGGCGATTACTTTTTTCACGCTGGCTTTGGGATTCAGCTCAGCTAGTAAACTCTCTTGCTTGCGATCGCTGCAATCAGCACTGCAGCTGCCGCAATTTCCGTTACACGAACTCATAGATTTCGCTCCTTTATTTGATCTTTCGCTATTATAGAACAACTAAATTGGAGTGTCAACCCTGCTGGGCATTCTCCCACTGTTCCATCAGCTCCATAAGCGCGGATTCCTGCATTTCCTTCTCCTGCAAAAGCCGGGTAAGCTCCATATAATCCGCCGCGGCAGCCTCGATCTTCCCATCCAAATCGGCGATCAGCTGCTCCTGCTTTTCGATCTCCCGTTCCAAACGGCGGATCAGCTTGTCTGTATCCTTGGTGCCGCCCTTGGGCTTTTCCTTTTTGGGCTTTATTTCCGCGATCATCGGCTGCTGCGCTGCCGCCTCGTGCTCCAAAATGGAGCGGTATTTTGCATAACCGCAGCGGAAATCCCGGATCTTGCCGTCCTTCAGCTCCCAAATGCGCTCGGCAAATTTCTCGATAAAATACCGGTCGTGGGATACAAACAGCAGCACGCCCTCAAATTCCTCGATGGCTGCCTCCACCCATTCCCGGGACGCTATGTCCAAATGGTTGGTGGGCTCGTCCAGCACCAAAAGGTTGATCTTCTCGTCCATCAGCATACACAACCTCAGGCGGCTCTGCTCGCCGCCGGAGAGGGTCTTTACTGTCTTGAACACATCTTCGCCTTGAAACAAAAATGCGCCCAGGCGGTCGCGAGCGGTCTGTGGAGTGCAATTTTTCTCATAGAGCATTGTATCGTACAATGTACGCTCCGGATGATTGAATCGAATGATCTGCGGCAGGTAGCCCCATTTTACCGTAGGACCGAACTGGACCTTGCCTGCGCAGTCCTCTTCCCCCAGCAGGCACTTGATAAAGGTAGTCTTGCCGGTGCCATTATCGCCCACAATAGCGATCCGCTCACCGCCCTCTACTGAAAGCTCCACATCCCGGAACAGTTCCCTTTCGCCATAGCTTTTGCCGAAATTTCTGGTCTTAAACACCAAATCACCGGAAAAATCCTTTTCCGCGAAGCTGGCTTTCATCGTCCGCTCTGTTTTGGGCTTTTCCGTCTTTTTGATCCGCTCCATACGGTGCTGAATGGACATCGCCCGGCGGTACAGCGTGCGGTTATTGATACCCCAGCCCTTCATTCGCTCCACAGTATAGCCTAGCTGCTTCAGTTTTGCCTGCTCCTGCTGGTACTGCTTCATCTGCAGATCAAACCGAGCCTGCTTTTCCTCAATGTAATACGAATAGTTGCCGGAATAAAATTCCGCGTGTCCGTCCACGATCTCGATCACCCGATCCGCCACCCGGTCCAAAAAATACCGGTCGTGGGAAATGGTCAGAACCGTACCCTTGAATGCATTGATATAGCCCTCCAGCCACTCCACACTGCGAAGGTCCAGGTGGTTGGTGGGCTCGTCCAGTAGCAGTATATCGGTCTTTTCCAGCAGTAAACGGGCAAGATTCACTCTTGTCTTTTCACCGCCGGAGAGGCTGTCAAAGGCCTGCGCCCGCTGCTCAGCTGTGATGCCAAGGCCGTTGCAGACCTTGTCCACCTCCACATCCATATCATAGCCGCCACCGGACTGAAACTGATTGGTCAGCGTATCATAAAGACGCAGCTGCTCTGCGGTGGCATTTTGCGCCATCTCCTGCTCCAGTTTCTCCATCTTTTGACGGATCTTTTCCAACTGGTCATAAGCGCAACGCAGCACATCCTCAACCGTATACCCGACTGGAAACACAGGAATCTGAGAGATCAGGCCAATCCGCTTATGGGGATTGACATAGACCTCACCGTCGTCAAAGTCCATCTCGCCGGTCAAAATTCGCAGCAGCGTGGTCTTACCGCAGCCGTTGCGACCGAGAATGGCAACGCACTCCCCTTCCTGAACCTCAAAGCTCAGATCCTGAAGGAGATTCTCGCCAATAACAAAGAATTTCGTTAAATTTTTAACCGAAATATCTACCATTACCTTACTCCTGAATCATTTGCCGCAATTCATCCGCTGTGTACAACAGATTCAACGCCTGCAGCATAGCGTTGGCGCTCATCCGCTCCGGCAGATCCAGCTTTTTCAGCAGCCATTTCCGTTTCTCACTGCTGTCCTTGCCGCCGGACAGTCCCAGCTCCACCAGATCCTGCTTTGTAATGCCGGAGGATGTGTGGACACATTCATTTTCAAAAGTCGCTCCAGCGCGACGCAACGCCTCAACGATCACATCAGGGCGCATACCCTCAACGCCCAGTTTTCCCTCTTTCCCCGCAGCCGCCTTACGGCGTTCCTTACCAAAAATATCGGGGATGTAGGCGTGCTTCAAATATTGGGGCTCAATGGCGCTCTTAATATGATTGCGGATCACAAAGCCTGCGCCGTCAGAGTCTGTAAGCACGATCAAGCCTCGCTGCTGCGCAACTTTGCGCAGCAACACAAGCTGCTGCTTATCCTTGAAGATGCCAAACCCGGCCGTTTCCAGGATCGGCGCATCTATGATCTGTGAAAGTGTATTCTTATCGTAGCGTCCCTCCACCACGATGGCTTCCCGAATCTTGATCACCGCGAAACCTCCTGCGCCAGCTGCAGGATCAGCATTTCCAGCAGTCGTTCCGGGGTATCGAAGGAGGTCTTGATCTTACGATCCGTTTCCAGAATCAGCACAGATGCCTGCTTGCAAAATTCCGGCGTAAAACGCCGAGCCGATTCCATCGTCTTACGGGCAGCATATTCCTTCATTCCATAAAGCCGCATCAGCTCCGATGCGTTTTTGCCATTATCCAGCAATGTTCTTGCCGTGCCGATACGGCGGAAATGCGCGCCAATGGTACCGAGGATCGTCAGAGGCTCTTCCTGCATTTTCAGCAGTTGCCCCAGCTTGAACATAGCATCGCCATATTTTCCGCTGCTGATGTCGCTGGCCATTTGGAATGCCACCGCATCGGGAACAGGCTCTGTAACTGCGTCAATGTCCGCTTTGCAGATCTCATCCGCACCGGAATAGGAAGCGATCTTATTGATCTCCGTGGCAAGGGATGTCATCGTACCATCGGTAATTTCGATCAGATAGGCGCAAAGATCCGGTGTGATCCGCTTGTTCACAGCAGCAAAATGGCGAATGATCCAACTGATCAGCTCCCGCTGCTCCTGCTTGGCAAATTCCACGATCTGACCGTTCTTGCTGACAGCTTCATACAGCGTTTTCTGCCGTTTGTCCGGCTTCCAGCTGACGGTCTCATAGGTAAATACCACCGTGCAGTATTCGGGCACATCGCTTAAAATCTCAGTGATCTTATTGCGCTCTGCCTCCGCCATTTTGAACAGATCAATGTCATCGACCTGCACCATCGTAAATTCTGCCATCATCGGCAGATTCTCCACCGCATCAGCAAACATCTGCAGATCAAAATTCTCATTGGTAAAGCGGTGGAAATTAAAGGACTCCGTTAATTCGTCCACAAGGATCTTTTTGAGTTGACCTAAGTAATACCGCAGCAAAAACATTTCCTCGCCATAGAAGAAATACAGCCGCTCCGGTTTCTTTGCCTTGATGGCAGCCTTCAGCTCCTGCAACGGGATAAATTCCTGTTTTGCCATAGTATCACCTCCTGAAAATAACTGTTCCGCACTGATCGGTACGGAATATTTGACAACCGTATTCCAGCAAACGCGCGATCGTTTCCTCAGCCGGATGTCCGTAAGGATTGCCTTCGCCTACAGAAATGAACACATATTCCGGCATTGTGGCGTTCAGCAATTCCATGCTTGTAGATGTTTTTGAGCCGTGATGTCCAGCCACAAGTACATCCAATTTCGGCAGATCGTACTGGGACACCAGTATGCGTTCTGTTCGTTCGCTTCGGTCGCCTACGATCAGTATATCACAATTTTCTGTCTGGAACAAGACACACATACTGCTTTCGTTACCGGAATTATAAGAAACCGGGGCAAATATCGTAATTTCTACATTATCATAGCTTAATTTCAGGTCCTCGCGAACGGTATGCAGCGCCCCATCGGACACGCTAAACAGTTGTGTTTGCACCGTTTCCCCGTCCTGGGCATTGGGAAGAAACAGATTCTCCGCCGAAATTCTCGTCAGCAGATATGGCAAGCCACCGCAGTGATCACCATCATAGTGAGTAAGAATAATACCGTCGAGCTTGCGAATACCACGGGACAGTAAGGTTTCCGCCGTCGTATCCGCAGCGCCCTTGTTATAGTCGCTGCCGCAATCTACTAGAAAAGTCTTTCCCTTACTTTGCAGCAATATGGCCTGTCCCTGCCCCACATCCAGCATAGTAACGTGGCATTCATACATCATCGGCTCTATCCAGGACAAGGAAACGGCAACGCAAAGTCCCAAAAGCACAAGCGCCGTAAACAGCTTGGCAGGTTTCTTGCGAATCAGCAGATACATCATAAGCAGCAGGTACGCAAACGCCATCCAAATCACGATATATACACTTTTCGTGTATACCGCAGACATAGGAACTGCCGCCATCGCAGATGCTGCCGCCTTAACAAAACGAATCAGTCCACTAAGTACATAGCCTATAAACTGCGATGCCGGCACGAAGATATATGACAGCGCGCAGACCAGCATTATGCCATAGAACACCAACGTGATGCTCCACAGCGTAATCAAATTTGTTACAACGCCGATCAGGCTGACAGTTCCAAAATAATACGCCGACAAAGGCGCGGTGGTTATCATCGTGCTAAGGGTAATGCTGACCGATCTTGCAATTAGAGCGGAAAGTTTTCCCTTGCCGAAATAAGGCGTATTCATCATCCAGTTGTATATTCGCTCCGAGAAGAGGAACATACCGATCATACAACCAGCGGAAAGCTGGAAGCTGACAGAACAGATGGACATTGGATTGATCCCCAGCATTACCAGTACAGCAAATGCCAACGCCGTAGGTGGATCATAATCCTTTTCAAACAGCAACGCCACCATCATCAGGATCTGCATAATGCAGGCCCGGGTAACGGACGGCGTAAAGCCAGCCAAAGCTGCAAACAGAATCACCGCAGGAATGCCGATCAACGCGGTCAAGAACCGCTTCTTGCCTGCCAGTAGGTAAAGCAGACCGAAAACAACAGAAACGTGCAGTCCGGACACCGCGATCACGTGGCGGATACCGCTGATCTTCATTGCCGTATCTGTTTCATAATCGATTCCGGTGGTATCACCCAGCAAAAGTGCCCGGGCAAAACCCTCCGTATCCTCCGGGAATGCCGCATTTATCTTATCCTTCAGCTGTTGCCGCCAAATTGCCGGATAATCTGTCCATTTATGCTGTGTCGGTTCTACTATGGAAAGCGCGCCATTTTGATTTGCAAACAGAAAGATACCTTTACCTGCATTGTTCAGAGAGACATCAGTGCTTTTGAAGGTCATACGGAAACTAAAATCCCCTTCCAGCTTACAGCCAGGCTGCAGTTGTACCTCTTCATTCAGATACACACGAACCTTATAGCTGTAACCGCGCAATTCCAAATTGCCGTCAACCGCGCAGCCCCTATCGGTAGCATAGCTATAATCCGTAGTTTCGATGGTTACGGTTTCCATTCTGCCGTCAAGCGTTCTGGCGTTTTCCAGCACCGTTGTATCAAAGACATTGAAAACGCTTAATCCAACAGCAATTCCAAGGCAAATTGCGCAGCCAATACGAAAATGAATCTTCCAGCGCCTCAGCGCAAGGCAAATAAATGCCAGCAGCGCAAATGCCGCCGCGGTTTGGAGAAGCCACGAATTATTGCAGAATATACCGTAAGCACTTGCAGTGCCAAATCCAATGGTAAACCACATTAGCTTTCTCACAGCTTCTCTCTCCTTTCAGTAAAAGGGCGCCGCAACCGCAGCGCCCTATACCTTTTTAGTTCAGCTTCGACTGGACAAAATCATCTACCATAGCCAATGCGTTATCAACCTGGCTTGCATCCTTGCCGCCACCCATAGCAGAGTCGGGCTTGCCGCCGCCACTACCGCCGCAAGCGGTACATACCAGCTTCACAATGTCGCCGGCCTTGATACCCTTGGCCACAGCATCCTTACCGCAGACAGCCAGGAACGTGATCTTCTCACCGGCAACACAGGACAGAACTGCCACCGCAGTGGGTTCCTTATCCCGGATCAGATCGCCCATCTGGCGCAGCTTACCGGCATCGGCATCGGTAATTGCAGCAGTAATGACCTTCAGTCCGCCCACGTTTCGTGCGCCGAACAGGAAGCGGTCGATCTCGCCTGCATTTTCCTTTGCCTTGAAGGTGTCGATGGCGCGCTTCAGGTTCTTGATCTCCTCGATCTGGCCCTGGATCTTCTCACCCAGTTCCGCAGGCTTTGCCTTCAGCATTGCAGCCGCGCTATAGAGCTTCTCCCGATTCTTCTGCATCTCATCCAGGCACAGCTTACCGGTAACCGCCTCAATACGGCGCACGCCGGAAGCAACACTGCCCTCACTGAGGATAAAGAACGGACCTACCTTTGCGGTGTTATTCAAGTGCGTACCACCGCAAAGCTCGATAGAATAGCCGCTCATATTGACAACGCGGACAGTATCGCCGTACTTTTCGCTGAACAGCGCTGTTGCGCCCAGCTGCTTGGCATCGTCAATAGCCATCTCACGGGTGTCAATATCATAGCCGTCCAAAACGGCGTTCTGCACGATGGCATCCACCTTAGCCATTTCATCAGCGGTCATTGCGCTGTAGTGGGTAAAGTCAAAGCGCAGATGGTCAGGCTCAACCAAAGAGCCTGCCTGATGGACGTGATCGCCCAAAACAGAGGTCAAAGCCTTCTGCAGCAGGTGGGTTGCAGAGTGGGCGCGCATAATCGCCTTGCGCCGCTCCACATCAATGCTAGCGCAGACCACATCGTCGGTCTTGATGGTACCGGCATTCAGCTTACCGTAGTGCAGGTACTTGCCACCCTTGTCCTTCTGAACATTGGTAACCTTGAAGCGGCTCTCGCCCACCATAATCACGCCGTGGTCGGCCACCTGACCGCCCATTTCCGCATAGAAAGGTGTCTTATCCAGCACCAGGATGCCGCTTTCACCGCCGGCAATAGAGCCAGCCACTTCTTCACCGATACATACTGCCAAAACCTTGGCTTCACAGGTGTTCTTCTCATAACCGACGAAAGTAGTCGGATTCTTGTCCAGGCCCAGATCAATACCGGCCCAGCCCAGATCGCCCAATGCCTTGCGGGCTTCCCGAGCGCGGACTCTCTGCTCTTCACGGCAGGCAACGAATCTGTCCATATCCACGCTCATACCCTCATCCTCCAGCATCTCAGCTGTCAGGTCAATGGGGAATCCGTAGGTATCAGCCAGCAGGAATGCATCCTCACCGGAGAAAACGGTATTGCCGCTTGCCTTATGCTCCGCCAGCTTCTCGTTAAAGATACGCATACCGGTGTCAATGGTACGGGCAAAGTTCTCTTCCTCCACCTTGACCACCTTGATGATGTAGTCAGCGCGCTCCCGCAAATATGCGTAGTGGGACTCATTTTCCTTAACGACAGTCTTGACCACCTCATACAGGAAAGGCGTATTGACACCCAAGAGCTTGCCGTGGCGGGCAGCCCGACGCAGCAAACGGCGCAGCACATAGCCGCGGCCTTCGTTGCTGGGAAGAACGCCATCAGCGATCATAAAGGTAGATGCCCGAACGTGGTCAGTGATAACACGCAGAGAAACATCAGTCTTATCGCTCTGACCGTAGGATGCGCCGGTAAGCTGGGTAACCTTGTTGGTGATGTTCATAACGGTGTCCACATCGAACAGGCTGCCTACATTTTGACAAACAACTGCCAAACGCTCCAAGCCCATACCGGTGTCGATATTCTTCTGCACCAGTTCGGTGTAGTTGCCATTGCCGTCATTGTCAAACTGGGAGAAAACATTGTTCCAAACTTCCATAAACCGGTCGCAATCGCAGCCGGGACGGCAGTCGGGCTTGCCGCAGCCAAATTCCTCACCGCGGTCATAGTGGATCTCAGAGCAAGGACCGCAAGGACCTGCGCCGTGCTCCCAGAAGTTGTCCTTCTTGCCCAGGCGTGTCATACGCTCCTCAGGAACGCCGATGACCTTGGTCCAAATATCCCAAGCCTCGTCATCATTTTCATAGACGGTCGGATACATCCGGTCTGCTTCCAGGCCAACCCACTGGGGACTGGTCAAGAACTCCCAGCTCCACTGCAAAGACTCCTTCTTGAAATAGTCGCCAAAGGAGAAGTTGCCCAGCATTTCAAAATAGGTGCCGTGGCGGGCAGTCTTACCGATGTTCTCAATATCACCGGTGCGGATACATTTCTGACAGGTACAAACTCTGCGGCGGGGCGGCTCAACCTCACCCTTAAAATAGGGCTTCATCGGCGCCATACCGGAGTTGATCAGCAGCAGGGACTGATCATTCTGAGGAATCAGGGAGAAGCTGCTCAGCCGCAGATGCTCCTTGGACTCAAAGAAGCGCAGGAACATTTCCCGCAGCTCGTTTACGCCATAGGGTTTATGACTCATAGGAAAAACCTCCATAAAATAATACAAAAATAAAACTCGCCCCTACAACCATAGGGGCGAGATTGATCGCGGTACCACCCTAATTATCCCAAACGGGACATCTTAGCTGCTCTGTAACGGGAGCGCCCGTCCCGGTCCTCCCGGGCGACACGAAAATGGCTTGCACCGCTCTGAATAAGGGGCTCACACCACATCCCCTCTCGCTGAAACCAGTAATAAGTGCTTGGTTTTCGTATGGTCTTTACATATCATGATAATTTTATCATAAAGTAGAAAAATGTCAACTATATTCCTAAATTTAAGCCCACAGGGCAATGGTCAGAGCCGAAAACATCGGCATAGATGGGCGTTTCCAAAACAGATTCCCGAATTCGGTCCGACACCAGGAAATAGTCGATACGCCAGCCGGCATTGTTCTTCCGTGCGTTATACATATAGCTCCACCAGGTATACGCATCTTTGGTATCCGGATGCAGATAACGGAAGGTGTCCGTAAAACCCAGTGCCAAGGTCTTGGTGAAGCTTTCCCGCTCCTCGTCAGAAAAGCCGGCATTGCCCCGGTTGGTCTTGGGATTTTTCAGGTCGATCTCATTGTGGGCAACATTCAGATCGCCGCAAATGACCACAGCTTTCTTTTGATCCAGGCTATGCAAATATGCCCGAAAAGCCTCGTCCCAGCGCATTCTGTGGTCAATACGCGCCAACTCCCGCTGGGCATTGGGCGTATAACAGTTGACCAGGAAGAAATCCGGATATTCCAAGCAGATCACGCGACCTTCATTATCCAATTCTTCAACACCGATTCCGCAAGCGACACTCAGAGGCGTATGCTTTGTGAAGATCGCTGTACCGGAATAACCCTTCTTCTCGGCATAGCACCAATATTGCTCATACCCGGGCAGCTCCAACGCAATCTGTCCCTCCTGCAGCTTGGTTTCCTGCAAGCAGAAGAAATCCGCGTCCAATTCATTAAATTGCTCCAAAAAGCCTTTCTGCACGCAGGCACGCAGACCGTTTACATTCCAGGAAATGAATTTCATCCAAACACCTCTTCAAACCGTAACATAGTCCATAACCTTTTCCAGCCGGTCGATTCCGATACCCTTCACCTTCGTCAGCTCGGAAACACTTTGAAAGGGACCATTTTCATTTCGGTAATCAATGATTCTTTGGGCAAGCACCTCACCAATCCCCGGCAGCTGCTGTAATTGTGCCGAGTCGGCGGTGTTAATATTGATCTTATTGGCAGCCTGGGTTTCCTCCGTTGCCGATGTTGCTTTAGGAAGCTCCGTAATCTGAATCGGCGATTTTCCGGTATTTCGGCCAACAAAGAACCCCGCCATCACCGACACGAAGATGATCGCCACAATCAGCAGCCACATCCCGCCCTGTTTTTTCATATACGAACACCTCCTGCATTGACTAAGATCGAACAAGCTGATATAATAATACACAATAATTCTTCTGCGGACAAGTCCGGTCTGCGGATATTGAGGTTGAAATATGAAAAAAGTCAGGATTTTTTGTCTTTTCATGAGCGTAATGCTCTTTATATCTGCATTGTCGGGAACTGTTTTGGCGCAGCCCAATGCATCCATCGGCAGCGGCTGCCACAGTGTAGACGCGCAGAAGCCCTTGGACGGCAGTGAAAAATTGCTGGACACCGCCAAGGCTGTCGTCCTTTATGAGCGCAACAGCGATACGATGATCTATTCCTACGAGCCGGATAAACACGTAGATCCGTCCAGTATGGCAAAACTGATGACCGCGCTGATCGCAATCGAGGAGCTGGATCTGAAGTCCACAGCAACCGTCAGCTGGGATGCCTTGAATGATGTGGGTATCGGCGTTGTTTCCGTAAAGCCCCGTCTGAGCGTGGGCGAAGAGGTTACGGTTGAGGCTCTTTTGTACTGTATGATCGCCGCATCCGACAGCGACAGCGCCGCTGTGCTTGCCGAAAAGATCGCAGGCAGTCAACCCGCATTTGTGGAAATGATGAACCAGCGCGCCGCTGAAATGGGCTGCACGGATACCAATTTTACCAACGCCCACGGCCTTTACGACAAAAACGCCTACTCCACCGCTAGGGATATCTGCCGTATTGTAGATACAGCGTTGGATAACGAGGAATTCCGCAAAATTTTCACTGCGAAAAATTACATCGTTCCGGCCACCAATATGGCTGAAGAACGGCATGTGCTGACCACCAACTGGCTGATGAGCAACGAGTATACCAAACGCTATTATGATGCGCGGGTTACCGGCGGCAAAACCGGTACCGACGGTTCCAACGGCAGATGCCTTGCCATCACCGCCGAAGAGGGCGGTATGGAACTTTTGGCAGTGCTTATGGGTGCAGAAGCCGTCTATAACGAGGAAGATCCTAACATTTTGGAGGCATTTGGCAGCTTTGAAGAAATGACAGCACTGCTGGATTATGCCTGTGGAAAATTTGAATACCGCCAGGTGTTCTACAAAGATCAGACCTTCTCCCAGCACCCCGTTTCCAATGGCAGCAACAGCGTCATAACAACACCTGCATCGGAAGCCTACGCGATCCTCCCCATCGACCTGACATCAGAACTGCTCCAATGGGTATATCCAAGCAGCGTCAATAGTATCAGCGCGCCTGTGGAAGCCGGTCATAAGATCACTCACGTTGAGGTGTGGTATGGCGAGCTTTGTATCGCGCAAAGTGATTTGCTGGCGCTTAATTCCGTAGATGTCTATGTTCCTCAGACCGAGCCGAATATTCCCGCTTCCTTGCACGAGGAAAGCGCAGGTAAGCTGATCGCTATTATTGCCGGTATTTTGGTTGGTATTGTCGTAGTGGGCTTTGCCATTCTGCTGACTATCCGCACAATTCGTATCGCATCGATGCGGGCAAAGCGCCGCCGCAGAAGAGCAAGCCGCCGGAGGAATTATTGATGAATTGGGAAGAATTACGAAATTCCTGCTTGAATTGTACCCGCTGCGGACTTTGTGAAACAAGAAAAAATGTGGTTTTTGGCGATGGAAACCCCGATTCGGATATTATGCTCATTGGCGAAGGTCCCGGTGAACAGGAGGACCTGCAAGGTCAGCCCTTTGTGGGACCTGCAGGCAAGCTGCTGGACGATATGCTGTCCATCATCGACCTGGATCGGACGAAAAATTGCTACATCGCCAACATTGTAAAATGCCGTCCACCCCGCAATCGGGATCCCCTGGAAACAGAGCAGGATGCCTGCATTGACTTTCTGCAGGGGCAAATTGCACTGATCCAACCCAAGATCATCGTATGTCTTGGCAGGATCTCCGCAATACGGCTGATCAACCCGGAATATCGCATCACCAAAGAGCACGGACAATGGGTAGAACGAAACGGCGTATGGATGACCGCCATCTACCACCCCTCTGCCCTGCTGCGTGATGTCAGCAAACGCCCGGAGACCTTTTCTGATCTGCTGTCAATTCGCAGTAAAATCCGGGAAATCAACGCCCAAATATAATAGTACTGTCATTCCGAGCGAGCATTTGCGAGCCGAGGGATCTTCGCACTACTATCCCAGCAATTATTGTGCAAAGATTCCTCGATTCCGCTTCGCTTCACTCGGAATGACAGTGTTTTTTGTATCTCGCAACATAAAAAAGAACGGCAGGCGGAAACCCGCCTGCCGCATTTTAATTAGGGAAATCGATTAGAAGAACTTCTTCTTGCCAATGACGACTGCACCGCCAACAGCAGACAGTGCCATCATGCCGCTCATAATGATGGTAGCGACATCGCCGGTATCTGCAGGCAGATCAGAGGGCTCATCGGTGGGCTCGTCGGTGGGCTCATCGGTGGGCTCGTCGGTGGGCTCGTCAGTAGGCTCGTCGGTGGGCTCATCGGTGGGCTCGTCAGTAGGCTCATCGGTGGGCTCGTCAGTAGGCTCATCGGTGGGCTCATCGGTGGGCTCATCGGTGGGCTCATCATTGTCCTCAACGAGAACCAGGGCATCCAGAGCTTCGGTCAAAATGGAGTTAGCCTCATCCAGCAGCTCCTGGGTGTAAACGCCGTTCGCTTCATCAATCATTGCATTGACAGTGTCAACAGCCTCGATCAGTGCCGCATAAGACTCGGCAGTATACTGAGAGCGCGTCAGACCGGAGATCGTAGCAATGGTAGTAAACAGATCGTCGGTGTTGGGAACCTCGGGCAGCTCAGGCAGCTCAGGCAACTCAGGCAGAGTTTCCTCGGGCTCAGTGGGCTCATCGCTGGGCTCAGTGGGCTCCTCGGGCTCGGTCGCAGGAGCGGAAGGCTCAGTTGCAGGAGCGGAAGGCTCGGTTGCAGGAGCGGAAGGCTCGGTTGCAGGAGCAGAAGGCTCAGTTGCAGGAGCGGAGGGCTCAGTTGCAGGAGCGGAAGGCTCGGTTGCAGGAGCGGAGGGCTCAGTAGGATCAGTGGGCTCGGGGCCTTCAGGAGCCTCGTTCTTCTGATACTGGAACAGCTCAAACTCGTGGTTAGGAACATTGGTATCCAGATTCACCTTGATTGCGTATGCAACATAAGTCTGCTCGAACTCAACGACGCAGTTCTCTCTGGGATCGCCACTGCTCCAGCCGGTTTCGAAGGAGCTGAGATGCTCGAACTCGCCGCCGGGAGTCTTCTGAATCTCAATATTTACTTTCTGAGAATGAGCTACATTACCGCGGTGGAAATATGTTCTGAAACCGTCGATGGAGGTAGGATTACCCTCAGCGTCGGTCAGATTGATTGTGTAGTTAGAACCGGTGGTGTTAGAAGTCTTGTCGCCATCGGTCAGGTTGGAAGCGGGGTTGTTGCCGAAAGCGTTGCTTTCAGTAACCTTGCCGACAAGATCAATGTCATTGTACAGCTTGCCGGTGGTTACTTCGTACAGCTCGATCTCGTCCAGATAGCACTGCTGAGAAGCACCGCCTGCAACACTGTGGATCAGCATACGGACCTGATTGGTCTCAACTGCGGGGAATGTGTAACGAGCAGTATAGCTTTCGGTGAACGCATTTTCGGTAACAGTAACAACGGTTACCCAGCTGCCGCCGAGCATAACCTGGATTTCGAAGCTCACAGGTGCGTTGTTGGGGTAGCCGCCACGGGGGCAGACATCCATAGCGCCGATGAGCTTAGCCTCATCCAGTGTCAGAATCAGAGCCATCTGACCCTGAGATGTGGTGCACTCAGAGTAACCTGCACGACCGTACCAGCCGTCGATTACACAAACACCGTCGTTACCATCAACGAAAGCACCGCCGGCATTGTAGTAGCCGAACTGTGCGCTCATAATGCTCTTGGGAACGAACTTATATACATTACCCTCGATGGTAACACCATTCTCGATGGTGGTAGCACCGACGGAAACGACGGGAGCCTCGGGAACAGCAGTTCCGGTGGGAGCGGTGGGCTGAGAGGGCTCAGTGGGAGCTTCAGTAGGAACAGTGGTGGGAGCCTCGGTGGGAGGAGCCTCGGTGGGAGGAGCCTCGTAAGCCTCGCCGGAACCGTACAGACGAACCTCAGGCAGGTTCAAACCCTCAGCGGTAGTGGAGGTTACGGTCATACGAACAGCGTATGCCTTATAGCTCTGCGCCAGATCCAGAACGAAGGTATCGGTGTGGTTCTGCGCATAAGCAGTACCGGTATGTACCTGGGTCCAGTCGCCGTTGGGCTCAGACTGAACATCGACGGTAAACTCAGCAACGCCGGAGCGATCTGCGCGGTATGCGAAGATAGTCATACGGCTGAAGTTGTTTGCAGAGCCATCATCATTGGTGGTATCAAAGGTGATCTGCACAGGCATATTGCCAGCACCGATCTGATAGATGCTGTATCTATCGCCGTCAATGACATTCTCAACAGAATCAGAAGCCACAGTGGGGTTCTGGTTTGCTACAACGCCAGCAACAGGAATCTGCACCAAGGGAGTGGTAGTCTTAACCTCGTAGATGGAAACTTCCTGCAGCATAGGATGGTCGCCATCCCAATCTGCAATCAGAATACGAACCTGGGAACATTCCACAGCATCAAAAGTAACAAACTGGGTGTTGCCATGGTTTTCAGTAACAACATTCTGAACAGCTTCCCAACCGTTATCGGTGTAAGCTTCGATGGTATAGTCAGTCAAACCGTAGTTTACCTTAGCGATCAACTCCATTGCGCCAACAGTCTTGGTATCGCCAAGATCAAAAACGGCAGCGGGAATTGCGCCAACAGGATCAGGACCGTTGTCCCACTCATAACCGTGCATCCAACCGCCGGTGCCAACATGGGCGTCAGTCAGATAGGAACCCTCGTCGGGCTCTTCATCGGTCAGAGTATCCATATCGCCGTCAACATAGTAACCGGCGATGGATTCGATGGTAGACTCGGGGATCAGATCCAGCCAAGTTGTGGGCTCGGGATCGGCAGTAGCGGTCAAAGGCAGGATGCCGATGAGCAACGCAAAGCACAGCACAATACCGAGAATCTTTGTATACTTCTTCATGTAAGAACCTCCTTAGAATTTTCCAAGGGAACACCCCTTGGACACATTTGGTCTCCATAGTAAAAAATAACATATAACGCAAGAAAATGCAACCCTTAATTTCTTAATTTCACCATTTTTTTTGCCCGTATTTTCATAGGTTTTTCATTTCCCCGCTTCCCTGTCCGTTTTGGGATAAATTTCTTCCCAAAAATCAATTTTCAGATAAAAATAAGCAGGGGTGCTATGCGCACCCCTGCGTTATGCTAGATGAAATTAAGCAGCCTTCTTCTTGCGAATGATGAAGAATACTACAGCGCCAGCAATCAGTGCAACGATCACGATCGCAGCGATGATAATACCGGTGTTGTCGCCGGACTTATCGCCATCATCGTTGGTGTCTGCTACGGGCTCGGTTACGGGCTCGGTCTCGGGCTCAGTTTCGGGCTCGGTCTCGGGCTCAGTTACAGGCTCGGTTACGGGCTCGGTAACCTCTTCGGTCTGATAAGTAATGGTAGCAGAGGTCAGAGCGTCGTTACCCTTGCCAATAGCGATCAGCTGCCACTGTGCTTCAGTACCGGCATAGATAACCTCAGTCAGCTCGATGTCAGCAAATACATCGTCGCCGATAGTAGTTACAGGATAGCCGCCCAGAGTCTCGGGAATGACCAGTGCGCCGGTCAGAGCTGCAGTATCAACGCCGGTGATAACAGCGGACTCTTCAACGATCTCGTAAGTCAGATACTCAGGATCAACAACTTCCTCAGTGGGAGCGCTGGGATCAACAGTCTCCTCAGTGGGAGCGCTGGGATCAACGGTCTCATCGGTGGGAGCGCTGGGATCAATAACTTCCTCAGTGGGAGCAATGGGATCAACGGTCTCCACAGGAGTGGTCTCGGTGGGAATGATCTCCAGAGTGGGCTCGGTTACCAGGACGGTAGGATCAGAAACAGCCTGAGTGGGAGCCTGGGTAACTACCTGGGTAGGAGCCTGAGTTGCAGGTGCCTGAGTTGCAACAGGTGCCTTGGTGGGAGCCTGAGTTGCAGGTGCCTTGGTGGGAGCCTGAGTTGCAGGTGCCTTGGTAGGTGCCTGAGTTGCAGGTGCCTTGGTGGGAGCCTGAGTTGCAGGTGCCTTGGTAGGTGCCTGAGTTGCAGGTGCCTTGGTAGGAGCCTGAGTTGCAGGTGCCTTGGTGGGAGCCTGAGTTGCAGGTGCCTTGGTAGGTGCCTGAGTTGCAGGTGCCTTGGTGGGAGCCTGAGTTGCAGGTGCCTTGGTAGGTGCTTGAGTTGCAGGTGCCTTAGTGGGGAACACAATGCCACCGGGACGGGTAGGCTGGGTTACCTTCTGAGTGGGAGTGGTGGTGTTACCGCCACTGGAAGAGTTGCCGCCTTCCTTCTTCTGCAGCAGGTCAACCTCTGCCAAAGTGAAGCGGGTTTCGTCACCCAGACATACAGTGTAGTTCTTGTAATCGTCCTTAGCGATATCGCAGTCAGCAATATCATAAACCAGCAGACGGAACTTATAAACAGTGATCTCGGAGAACTCAAAGCGCAGCTTACGGCTATCCCAGTTATTAACGGTCAGTCTCTTATCCAGAATGCTTACCCACTTGCTGGAGTTAGCATCGGTGGTAGCCTGCAGTTCGAAGTGCAGGATCTGGCAGTCGAATGCAGATCTGAGCATCATCTCGAAGCCGGCAATGGTAACGCCCTCGCCGCCATTGGCAACATCAATCAGAACAACAGGAACGGTGGAACCGCCGTTATCCTTCAGTGCGCTGAACTTGTAGGGCTTGCTCCAATAAGCGGAGCCGTTATCGTTGTCGCGCAGACAAGAAACCTCTTCCTTGTAGTTGGAAGCAGCACAGTGCTGAACGATCTCACCGGTCAGAGCTGTATTACTGTAGTGGCCAACAGTAAGCTGTGCGGTCTTGATATTGATTGCGCTGTATTCCATAGCAGCCATTGCGGGCATTGCAGAAAAGATACCGGCAAACATTGCCAGAATCAACAGTGCAACCAGAAACTTGGTGAACTTTTTCATATTTTATCCTCCTTAATAATTTCAACAACTTCCGTCATTGAACAATATTCCATTTGACTATAGCACAGAAAAGAACAAATTGCAATACTTTTTTTGTGGTTTTTTCATAAGAAGCTGTCGTCTTATGGGATATAAATTAGTTTTGCTTTATACGAATATTCTTAATGATGAAGAACACAAGAACACCCATCAATGCGCAGAAAACAACAATCGCAACAACGATCAATACCACCGGCGTATTGTCAGGCTTATCTGCACCGCCAACATCGCTGACAGACGCTCCATCCTCCGGCTCGGTAGCAGGACCGGTAGCCGGTACGGTGGTAATCAAACCGTCAGGATCAGTAGCATCCTCAGAAGGTGTAGTAGGTTCAGCAGTGGGTTCTGTAGTCAACGCCTCGGGCTCAGTTGCAACAGGAGTAGTCTCAACCGTCGTTGCCTCCGTAGGAGCCTGTGTAGGCACTTCCGTAGCCACCTGGGTGGGTGCAGCAGTAGCCGCCTGGGTAGGTGCTTGTGTCGGTGCGGTAGTGGGAGACTGAGTAGGCTTTACCGTTGCCGACACAGTGGGTGCCTCGGTAGGCTTTACAGTCGGTGCAACAGTAGAAGCCTCCGTAGGTGCCTCGGTCTGCTTTGTGGTAGGTGCAACAGGAGGCGCCGTGGCAGGAGCTTCCGTAGGCTTTGTGGTCGGAGCCTCAGTGGGCGCTGCAGTAGGAGCCTCAGTAGGCTTCGTGGTAGGTGCCGTAGTAGGAGCTTCCGTAGGCTTTGTGGTAGGTGCCTCAGTGGGCTTTGTTGTAGGCGCTGCAGTAGCCATTGTGGTAGGCGCTGCAGTAGGTGCCTGGGTAGGTTCTGCAGTAGCAGGTTGCGTCATAGGCAGCATCGGTCTGGTAGCTGCAGTAGGTGCCTGGGTAGGCGCCTCGGTAGGAGTTGTTGTATTCAGGTTTGCCAGCAGGTTGATCTCAGACAGTGAGAAACGGGTGGAATAGCTGTCCAGCGTGCCGTATGCAGTATCCTTTGCAGGATCCGCCTCACCGATTTCGTAGAACAGAATACGGACCTTATATACAGTTACCTCTGCAAATTCACAGCTATAGGTATCCCCTGCCCACTTTGCAGATGTATCGGAATCTGCAAAAAGCTTAGTCCAATCATTGGATCCGGCGGTCAGCGTTGCCTGGATCTCAAAGCTATAGGGAACGCAATCGAGATACTCTCTGAGCTCCATACTGTAACCACAGATGGCAACGCCGTCGCCGCCGTTGGCAACATCGATCAAAATAGCAGGAACCTTGCTCGCATTGGGATTGGGCTCGCCATTTATTTCCTTCAGTTCGTCGAACCTATAAGGCTTGCTCCAATAGAAGGGTTTAGACTTGTTATCAACCAGGTTCTTGGTTTCCTTGTCGATGTCGGAATTTGCGCAGTGCAGTGTCAGATCACCGCTCAGGTTCGTGTAATAACCCACCTGCAGCTGCGACACTGTCAGATTTACTCCCTTGAGCTGGTTTGCAAAGGTAACGGTAGAAAACATACCGACAAACAGTGCCAGCACCAGCAGTGCCATAAGGATCTTGGGGAATCTTTTCATATGTAATCCTCCTTGAAAATCTCGAGTTTTCCCATTTTCGATTATGATTGTACCATATGCAACATTTTTCCGCAACAGAAAAATTGATATATTTCGATTGACATTTTATCATTTATAACAATCTATGTTTTTACGCTGTACGGTATTCTCCTTTCGTGGTAGACCTTTCTGAGCAACGAAAGCAAAAATCCCGTCCACTTTCGTGAACGGGATTCTTGGAGCTAGTGACCTGACTCGAACAGGCGACCTTCTCATTACGAGTGAGATGCACTACCGACTGTGCTACACTAGCGTATTCGGCTTGAGTATTATATCGGCTTTTTCTTTCCTTGTCAACCGCTTTTCCTTGAATAATGACTTGATTTTTCCCATAAAACGGTTACAATAAGAACATCTATTTTGAAAGGACGGTTGCTTATGAGCCGCATTACCATACCGAAGGACTATCGCCCTGTGCTGAACGAATACGAAACCCAGCGGGCGATTGCATATATCAAGGATACCTTTCAGCAGGAGTTCTCCTCCGCGCTGCATTTGAAGCGTGTGTCCGCTCCCCTGTTCGTTACCGAGGATTCCGGTCTGAACGATAACCTGAACGGTTATGAGCGCGCTGTTTCCTTTGACATTCCCGATGTAGGCAAGGATGCCCAAGTGGTCCATTCCCTTGCAAAGTGGAAGCGGCTTGCGCTGAAGCGGTACAATTTCAGCGTTGGCGGCGGTCTTTATACCGATATGAACGCAATCCGTCGCGACGAAGAACTGGATAACATTCACTCCATCTACGTCGACCAGTGGGACTGGGAAAAGATTATTACCCGGGAAAACCGGAATTTGGACTATCTGAAGCTGATCGTCCGTTCCATCGTTCACGCCATCTGCACCACCAATGACCGTCTCCATGTCCGTTTCCCTCAGCTGCGTGTGGATCTGGATCCGGAGGTTTCTTTCATCACCACTCAGGAGCTGGAGGATCTGTATCCGGATATGGCCGGTTCTCAGCGGGAGCAGGCTTATGTGAAAGAACATAGAACTACCTGCATTATGCAGATCGGCAAAAAGCTGCGCTCCGGCACAAAACACGACGGTCGCGCCCCGGACTATGACGATTGGGACTTAAACTGCGATATTTTCTTCTGGAATGATGTGCTTGGTCGCGCTTTGGAGATCTCCTCTATGGGTATCCGTGTGGACGCAGACGCGCTTGACCGCCAGCTGCGGGAAGCCGGCTGTAATGACCGCCGGGAACTTCCCTTCCATAAGATGTTACTTAACGACGAACTACCCCTGACCATCGGCGGCGGTATCGGTCAGTCCCGTATGTGTATGCTGATGTTGGGCTGCGCCCATATCGGCGAGGTGCAATCCAGCATTTGGGACGGCAGCACGATTGATGCCTGCGAGAAGGCAGGTATTCCCCTGCTGTAATATTCTTTCGAGGTTAGGATTATGGACGAAATCAAAAAGATTCCCCAGCGCAGTGAGATCGCGGAAGCTGATAAATGGAATACCGCTGATATGTACGCCACCGATGAAGCTTGGGAGGCGGATCTGAAGCTTTTAGAGCAGGCCGGTGATGCCTTAAGTGCCTATGCCGGCAAGCTTGGCTCCAGCGCAGCGGATCTGCTGGCATACCTGACCGAAATGGAGCAGGCCAATGTAAAAGCCGGTCTTTTGGGCCATTACTGTATGCGCAGAGCTGACGAAGATACCCGGGTTGCCAAGTACCAGGCGATGAAGGGACAGTTTATGAATATCTGCGTTGCATTGGGTGCCAAGTGCAGCTTTGAAACGCCGGAAATTATGGATATTTCTGACGAAAAGCTGGACGAATTCTACACCCAGCAGCCCGGTTTGGAGCGGTACCGCAGATACTTGACCGATCTGCGCCGCCGTAAGGAGCATATTCTCTCCCCTGCCGAGGAAAAGCTGCTGGCTGCAGCCGGTGAGATGGCTGGCGCGCCTGACGAGATTTACGGCGCGTTCGTAGATGCCGACATCATTTTCCCCGATGCGGTAGATGCAAACGGCGGTAAGCATCCGCTGACACAGGGCACTTTCGTTACCTGCGAGGAAAGCTCCGACCGAGTCCTGCGCAAAAGCGCATACGAAAATCTGTATCAGACCTTCGACACCTATAAGAATACTGCCGCTGCCATTTTGAATGCCCAGGGCAAGCAGCTGAAATTCTTTGCCGATGCCCGCAAGTATCCTTCCACATTGGATGCCTCATTAGATGACAATCAGGTGCCCACCTCTGTGTACCTGAATCTGATCGAAGCTGTCCACAAGAATTTGGACAAAATGCATCGCTATGTCCGGCTGCGGAAAAAGCTACTGGGCGTTGACCAGTTGCATTTTTACGATGTCTACGCACCGCTTTTGGCGGATGTGGATAAAAAGATCCCCTACGCGGATGCCGTAAAGACCGTTTACGACGCGCTGGCACCTATGGGTGAGGATTACCGCAAGATCCTGAAGGAAGGCTTTGACAACCGCTGGATCGATGTATACCAAAACGAGGGTAAGCGCAGCGGTGCATATTCTGCCGGCGCTTCTGTTCATCCTTTTGTGCTGCTTAACTACACCGGAACTCTGGACAGCGAATTTACCCTTGCCCACGAAATGGGACACGCGCTGCATTCCTGGCATTCCAATAAATATCAGAATCCCATTGATGCAGACTATGTGATCTTCGTGGCGGAGGTTGCCTCCACCTGCAACGAGGCGCTGCTGATGGAATATTTGCTCAAGCGCACCACTGACAAAAAGGAACGGGCATACCTGATCAACCATTTCTTAGAGCAATTCAAGGGCACGCTCTACCGTCAGACAATGTTTGCCGAGTTTGAACTGAATATAGGCAAAATGATCGGCGAAGGCAAGACCTTGACCGCAGAAGCACTTTGTGAGGAATACAAGCGGCTCAACGAGCTGTATTTCGGTCCGGATATGGTGGTGGACGATCTGATCGCTTTGGAATGGGCGCGGATCCCCCACTTCTACTACAACTACTATGTCTTCCAGTATGCCACCGGTTATTCCGCTGCCATTGCCTTGTCCCGTAAGATCCTGCAAGAGGGCGAAGCCGCAGTAAAGGACTATATCCGCTTCCTCAGCGGCGGCTGCTCCAAGTCCCCCATTGATCTACTGAAGGATGCCGGCGTGGATATGACCAGCACGGAGCCTGTAGAGCAGGCGCTGCAGCTGTTCGATGAGTTGCTGGACGAGATGGAATCCCTGATGGCGGAGTAATGCGATGATTGATATTTATATTCCTACACTTCATACCTTTGCTATGGGCAACCTGTTTACCGGCTCCTGGAAGGAACTTCGTTTCCGTGCAGAGCCAGTGATCGTCAAGCTTGAGAACAAAGAGATCGACTTTTCCCAAAGCACGATCCGTGTTGAGTACTGGCACGGTCCTCTGTGCTATGAAAAAAGCACCGTTGAAGAAGAAATGGCCTTCCCCTTAACAGAAGAAGGCCGAGCCAATATGAAAAGTTGGTTGGAATCCAAGGTATAACAAAAGCCGTCAGCATCCGCTGACGGCTTTTCCTATTACACAGTCAATACTGCAAATTCTCTTCTTCTTGCCAGTTCCTGCTGAATATAAGGAAGCTGCAGAAGCTTTTCCTTTACCTGTTCAACACTCAGAAGCTTTGTGTTGTTGGAGTCCAGCACGACCAGCGGATTGCGATCCACGTTGCCTTCCTTGAAATACTTATCGTAGCTCAGGCCTCTGTTGTCGCAGGGAACGCGGTAGAAATCGCCCATATCAACGGCGTTCTCACATTCCTCGTTGGTCAGCAAGGTTTCATACATCTTCTCGCCGTGGCGGATGCCGATGACCTTTATCTGTGCTCTAGGATCAAACAGCTGCCGTACTGCCTCAGCCAAAGTCTGAATGGTGCAAGCAGGTGCCTTCTGCACCAGAATATCGCCGGTCTGTCCGTGCTCAAAGGCAAACAGCACCAGCTCAACAGCCTCTTCCAGGCTCATAATAAACCGTGTCATATTGGGATCGGTAACCGTGATATCTTTACCGTCGCGGATCTGCTCGATCCACAGAGGAATGACCGAACCGCGGCTGCACATAACATTGCCGTAGCGGGTGCAGCAGATCTTCGTTACTTCCGGATCGACTGCTCTGGTCTTTGCAACGATCACCTTTTCCATCATTGCTTTGGAGATACCCATAGCATTGACGGGATATGCAGCCTTATCTGTGGACAGGCAAACGATATTTTTAACGCCGGCATCAATCGCGGCAGTCAAAACATTATCTGTGCCCATTACATTGGTCTTAACCGCTTCCATAGGGAAGAATTCGCAGGAAGGAACCTGCTTCAGCGCGGCTGCGTGGAATATGTAGTCAACGCCGTGCATCGCATTACGAACGGAAGCAATATCTCTGACATCGCCGATATAGAACTTGACCTTGCCGGAAACTTCCGGCATAGACGCCTGAAGCTCGTGGCGCATATCGTCCTGCTTTTTCTCATCTCTGGAGAAAATACGGATCTCGCCAATATCGGTATTCAGAAAACGCTTGAGAACAGCATTGCCAAAGGAACCGGTACCGCCAGTAATCAAAAGAGTTTTATTCTTAAACATTCTTGCTTCCTGCCTTACAATAGAATTCCGTTCAAAACAACACGATAAGGGCGCAAAAGCCCATAAGTGAATAATATTTTAACAAATCAGGAAGCAAAAATCAACTGTTTTACCTAAATTATTTATAATTTTATCAATATACTGATTTTCAATACAAAATCTGTTTATTTCCCCGATGAAAAAACAATTCCGCGGATACCGTTCTTTGTTCGAAAACGGGCGTTTTTCAAATATTTTAAGGCGCAAAACGGCTCATTCTCCGAAACCGATACAAAGTTTTCACAAATTTCGGCATTTTTCTCAACCACCGCAAACTCCCATTTGTCTACCTTCAGCTGTTTTATCGGGATCCTTGTTCGCAGCGAAAAGTCTTGTCCGCAAGGAATGGGTGTCCCCAACTGCACCCGCTGCTCACCGCAGAAAAGATAGATCTTGCAAAGCGCCTTACCTGCCAAACGGCAATGGCAGTCAAAGCAATAGTATAGTCCTTCCCTGCTTACCGTTACCGTGCCTACTTCTTCTTTTCCGGAATAAATACGATATGTTCCCTCCATATAAAAACCTCCCTATGGCTAACCTATGCCGCAGGGAGGGTTTTATTCTCTTATACATATTCGCCGCTGAGACCAAAGCTGACTGCGATGGCATCGTTTACCAAAGACATATGGGCATCGTCCAGCCGTCCCATATGCTCTCTTAAACGCCGTTTGTCAATGGTGCGAACCTGCTCCAGCAAGATCACAGAATCCTTGCTCAGCCCCACACTGCCGCCGGCAATATTGATATGGGTTGGCAGGCGGGCTTTGCCGGTCTGGCTGGTGATCGCCGCTGCGATCACTGTAGGCGAATGTCGGTTTCCGGTATCATTTTGAACGATAAGCACCGGTCTTGTTCCACCTTGCTCACTGCCCACCACCGGGGACAGATCCGCATAAAATATATCTCCGCGTTTGACCGTGGTATCCATCTGCTTCACACTCCGAAGAAATTTCACCGACGCTACCGGAATGTTCCTTATGTAACGCGGCTGATACTATTGTCCCACGCACATAGCCATTTTATACGGTTTCGTCTGTGAAATATCCTATGCAAGATTCTACACGAATGTGAAGTTTTTGACCGCGATCGTCAAAAGACGACGGCCTTGCCACATAATCTCTCCCCTTATGGGCGTATCCTGGTCATCCAGCCAAATATCCAGATGCAGCGCATCGTCATTGTAGCTGTCATCGATGGACAGGCGCAACAGTTCCCCCTCCCGGTTGCTGGAGGTCAGATAGCCGCTGCGAAGGGTTTTCATCAGCAGCCACGGGCCGCTGACGGGAGAGAACTGACCGTCCGCCATCAAATCGAAAGCAAGGGCAGTATCGTCAAAGGTCAGCTTGCCGCCGGATGCCGAAACCGTGCCGCTGATGCCGCTGATCAGCTCCGGCTGCAGGACCTGAAAGGTTAGATTCCCTTGGGTATCTGCCTGACAATTCATCGTAAAGGCGTAGGTTTTATCGCCGTAATCTGCGGTAATTTCCGCATCAAAGCTGACGCTTTTGGAAAGTAGCCTTGCCCGTAAACCCATAGCCTTGTCCATACCCTGATCCTTTCCGGAGCAACCGGTAAGCAGCAGCACAATGCACAGCAGCGCCGCGATCCGTTTCATATAATCCCGCCTTATTTCATAAGTCGCGGAAGCGCCTCCACCATATCTGACGGCAACATACCGTACTGTCCGATCTCCTCGGCGCAGATATCCCCGGCAGCACCGTGCAGCCAAGCGCCGCAGGCGGCAGCCGTTAGCGGTTCAATGCCCTGCCCCAGCAGGCTAACGATTATACCGGACAGCACATCGCCGCTGCCACCAACCGCCATACCGGGATTTCCGGTAGGATTGACATAGACAGTTTCCCCGTCGGTAATCACCGTATTGTGGCCTTTCAGCAGCAAAATGCAGCCATATTCTGTGGCAAAACTTACTGCAGCCGTCTGTCGGTCAATTTCCGTATTGCCGCCCATACGGGAGAATTCTCCCAAATGGGGCGTTAAAATGGTAGGTGCGTTCCTCTCGCGCACTATATCTATATGCTTAGATAGCACATTTATGCCGTCGGCATCCACCACCACAGGGCCGCTGTAGGATTGCAAAATCTCCCTGGCAATTAAGTAATTGTCCTCACTTCTTCCCCAGCCCGGGCCAAACAGGATCGCATCCATTTGCGGCAGCATTTCCAGGATTCGAGGCAAGGCCTTGATGCTCAGCTTCCCGTCTTCCTCCGGCAAGGGAAATATGATCGGCTCATTGAGCTTGATCGCTTCAATGGCGTAAATGCTCTCAGGAACGCCTAAATACACCAGTCCCGCGCCGCTGCGCAGCGCGCCCATTGCTGCCAATGCCGCCGCGCCGGTAAAGCCGCGGCTGCCACACAGCAGCAGGATCTTACCGTAATCGCCTTTATGAGATTCCGGCTTGCGAT
Organism: Faecousia sp.; assembly: GCA_045532855.1. GTDB lineage: Bacteria > Bacillota > Clostridia > Oscillospirales > Oscillospiraceae > Faecousia. Next base: position 71,230 of record JAZSGS010000033.1, on the reverse strand, counting down.
CGGGTAAAACAGATAAAATTTGCGCCCTATCCAACATTTTCAAATCCATAAATGACACCTCTCTTTTGTATATTATAACAATTTCGTCAGAAAAGCGCAATCTTTTCTGTTTTTTAAGGCAAAACAGCATTTGGTGCTTGCATTTTTTATATAAATATGTTACTATTCCCCTTGATAGCGAAAAGCGATGAACGGGTTGCCTTGTACTAAGCAGCACGCCCTCAGCGAGTGCGGGACGGTGAGAGCCGCACGGGTGCAGTATTGGGCCTTCCCCCGGGAGCTGCTGATCTGAACATTTTAGTAGGGTTGGCCGTGGGATCACGTTACAGATCTTGGACGTGTTAGCGTCTGAAAAGTGCGCCAAATGGCGAATTGCGGGTGGTACCGCGGAAGGAAATCCTTTCGTCCCGATCGTTTGGGATGAGAGGATATTTTTTATACCCAAAATTCTACCTTTACTAGGAGGAAATAAAATGAAACAACAACTGGAAAACATCCGGCTGCAGGCTTTGGCATCTTTGGCAGAAGCCACTACCCCCGCCGATCTGGAAGAGCTGCGGGTAAAATGGCTGGGCAAGAAGGGCGAGCTGACCGCTGTTCTGAAGATGATGGGCAAGCTGACGCCCGAGGAACGCCCCATTATGGGACAGATCGCAAACTCTGTCCGCGCTGAGATCGAGGAAAAGCTGGAAGCGCGTAAGAATGCCATCCATTCTGCCGTTCTGGAAGCAAAGCTGGCTGAGGAAGCAATTGATGTAACCATTCCCGGCGATACTGTTACCCTGGGACATCAGCATCCGATGAATATGGTGCTGGATCAGATCAAGGAGATCTTTGTCGGCCTGGGTTATCAGGTCGTCGACGGTCCTGAGGTCGAGCTGGCAAGCTACAACTTCACCCGTCTGAACATCGAGGTGGGACATCCTTCCCGTGATCGCAGCGACACCTTCTATTTCACCGATGATGATAGCGTTTTGCTGCGTACCCAGACAAGCCCCATGCAGATCCGCTTTATGGAGAATAACAAGCCGCCTCTGTGTATGCTGGCTCCCGGCCGTGTGTTCCGTAAGGACGAAGCTGACGCCACCCACTCCCCTATGTTCCATCAGATTGAAGGACTTGTGGTGGATGAGCATATCACCATGGGCGATTTGAAGGGCGCGCTGGTCGCTATTATGAAGAAGATCTACGGTGAGGATTCCGTAATGCGTTTCCGTCCCCACCACTTCCCCTTCACGGAGCCCAGCTGTGAAATGGATATGCAGTGCCACAAGTGCCACGGCACCGGCGAGGTTGACGGCAATGTTTGCTCCACCTGCCACGGTGAAGGCTGGATCGAGCTGCTGGGTGCCGGTATGGTACACCCTGAGGTTTTGAAGGGCTGTGGCATTGATCCGGAGAAGTATTCCGGCTTTGCCTTCGGTATGGGCCTGGAGCGTATGGCGATGGGACGTATGCGTATCAACGATCTGCGTCTGATCTTCGATAACGACGTTCGTTTCCTGAATCAGTTTTAAGGAGGGATAGATTATGAAGCTTAACAGAAAATGGCTGCACGAAGAATTTGTGGATCTATCCGCCGTCAGCGATAAGGAATATGTAGAAAAGCTGACCATTTTCGGTCAAAAGGTGGAAACCTGGGAGCGTATGGACAGCGAGATCAAGAATGTCAAGGTGGGCAAGGTGGTTTCCATCGTCCGCCACGAAAATTCCGACCATATGTGGGTATGACAGATCGATGTGGGTGAAGAAGCTCCCATTCAGATCGTTACCGGCGCACAGAATGTGCAGCAGGGTGATCTAGTACCAGTTGCTCTGCACAACTCCTACCTGCCCGGCGGCATTCACATCACCAAGGGCAAGCTCCGCGGTGAGGTTTCCAATGGTATGCTCTGCGGTTTGGAAGAGCTAGGACTTACCCTGAACGACTTCCCCAATGCCATCTTGGACGGCATTTGGATCCTCAATGAAGAACCTTGTCAGATCGGCGATGACATCAATCTGGTCATCGGCAACGATGATACCGTCGTAGACTTTGAGATCACCAACAACCGTCCCGACTGCTACTCCATCATCGGCCTGGCCCGGGAATCTGCCGCTGCTTTCGGTATGCAGATGAAGCACCACGAGCCTACTGTCAAGGGCAGCAACTGCGGCAGTATTTTTGAGATGCTGGATGTGGATGTTCCCGCAACGGAGCTGTGCAACCGGTACTCTTCCCGTATGGTGAAGAATGTCAAGATCGCGCCCTCTCCCAAGTGGCTGCGCCAGCGCCTGCGCGCCAATGGCATCCGCCCCATCAACAACATCGTTGACATCACCAACTATGTGATGCTGGAGTACGGTCAGCCTATGCACGCCTTTGACTACCGCTACGTTTCCTCCGGTAAGATCGTTGTCCGGGAAGCGGAAGAAGGCGAAACCCTGACCACTTTGGACGGCAATGTCCGTCAGCTGAAGCCGGGCATGCTGGTAATCGCTGACGAGAACAAGCCCATCGGTCTTGCCGGCATTATGGGCGGCGAGAACTCCGAGATTTTGGACGACACCACTACTGTTGTCTTTGAATCTGCCAACTTTAACGGCACTTCTATCCGTCAAACAGCTTTGGCGCTGGGTATGCGCACCGAGTCCTCCGGCAAGTTTGAGAAGAGCCTGGATCCTATGATGACCGTTCCTGCTGTACAGCGCGCCTGCGAACTGGTTGAGCTGCTGGAAGCCGGCGATGTAATGGACGGCATTATCGACATTATCAACTACGTCCCCGAGGCAAAAACACTGCCTTTGGAGTGCGATAAGATCAACCGCCTGCTGGGCACTGACATCAGCAAGGAGGATATGGTCAAGTATCTGAACCTGCTGGAGATCCAGGTGGAAGGCGATACCATTCAGGTCCCCTCCTTCCGTCCCGACCTGAACCTGATGGCGGTTGTGGCTGAGGAGATCGGCCGTTCCTACGGCTATAACGAGATCGCCACCACCGCATTTAAGACCTCTACTCAGGGCGGCTACTCCCCCTTTATGCTGGCGGAAAGCAAGGCAGGTTCTCTGTGCCGCAGCCTGGGCTACAGTGAGATCATCACCTACTCTTTCGTGTCCCCTGCCATCTTCGATCAGATCCGACTGCCTGGCGATTCCGGTTTGAGAAATGCTATGCGTATCCAGAACCCTCTGGGCGAGGATACCTCCATTATGCGCACCATTGCGCTGCCCTCTATGCTGGATATTCTGTCCCGCAACTACGCCTACCACAACAAGGCAGTTAAGCTCTATGAGCTGGCAAAAATCTATCTGCCCACCGATGACGAGATCCTGCCCCGTGAGCCGAAGATGCTGGTGCTGGGCACCTACGGCGCAAATGAGACCTTCTTCACCCTTAAGGGCGAGCTGGAGGCAATTCTGACCGGTCTGCGTATGCCCAAGGCAAGCTATACCGCGGTCAAGGACAACCCCTCCTATCACCCCGGTCGCTGCGCTCTCGTCAGCATTGACGGCGTAGAGCTGGGCTATATGGGACAGGTGCACCCCCTGGTTTGCAAGAATTACGGCATTGACGCAGAGGTCTACTGCGTAGAGATCGACTTCAGCAAGCTGTTTACGCTGCAGCTGCCCGATCCCACTTACACTCCCCTGCCCAAGTATCCCGGCGTTACCCGTGATCTGTCCCTGGTCTGCGACGAAGCAATTACTGTGGCGCAGGCTGAGGAAGTCATTACCGCTGCCGCCGGTAAGCTGCTGCGCAACATTCGTCTGTTCGACATCTATCGCGGCACAGGCGTTCCCGAAGGCAAGAAGAGTATGGCATTCTCCCTGGAGCTGCGAGCAGATGACCGGACACTGACTGACCAGGATTCGGAAAATGTGATCAGCAAGGTTCTGACCGCGCTGAAGGAGAAACTGGATGCCACTCTGCGTTAACGAACAGAAGTTCGTAAAATTTCAAATTAGGTCTTTACAACCGAAATTTTTTGGGATATAATAGCAATATCGTATTAAAGGAGGTCGATACTATGACGGATAAAAGCACACTGAAATTTACTGTTCCCAACGACGATAAGGACAATATGCGCCGAATTCTCCGCACTGTATTCGACGCTCTGCAGGAAAAGGGTTATAACCCCGTCAACCAGATCGTTGGCTACCTGCTGACTGAGGATCCCACCTATATCACCAACTACAACAATGCCCGCAATTTGATTTGCAAGTTGGACCGGGACGAGCTCCTTCAGGAACTGGTACGCTGCTATCTGGCCTGATCCCTAATTTGGCCAAGAGGCTTTTGCCACGGCAAAAGCCTCTTTTCCTTAGAAAAAACAAATTCATACTTCCCCCTCCGTCTTACAAAATCCACCGGCGGCAAGCTTGCCAAGTTATGGTAATTGACCGCCAAGCGTTGACACTTCGGTTACAAAGTGTTACAATTTGATTACAATTTCTAAAGGAGGTAACCGAAATGGCTGAAGAAAATGCAGTCCTTATGTATAAGGGCCATCCGCTGATGCGGAAGGACAATTTGATCTACTACGGATCTATGGCAGATTCCCATATTGTTATGCTCCAGATTCTCGAGACCAAGAAGGTCGGCGATCTGGATGTAGCCTCTAAGGTATCTGTTCAGTTACAGCTTACTGACCCCGCCGCCAAGAGCCGCGACCGGGTTGTCAAGAAAGGCGAGAAAGACGGCCTTTACACTGCTTTGGATTTTGGCTGTGTATGGCTTGAGCGTGCACTTGCAGGCAAATAAAAATATTACGAAGTAAGACGGAGGGCAACGTATGAAACGATCTACGCGCATTGTCAGCCTTGTGCTGACATTTTTTCTTTTTCTAAGCATTACCACTAGCTACGCCAGCGCTGCCGGTACGGACTTAAAAACCGGTATTGCTTTTGTGGACGCATCTTCTCTGCGGCTGCGGTCATCCCCCAGCACCAGCAGCAAAACCCTGGACTACGCCTATGATAACGAAGTAGTGGTCCTGCTTGGCAAATCCGGTAACTGGTATAAGGTCAGCTACAACCTGCAAATTGGTTATATGCATAAAAAGCACCTTGATATCAGCACCAAGGAAAATGCGGAGCTGGGCTACGGTCGCATTACCGGAAACAAGGTAAATATCCGCAGCGGTCCCGGCACAAGCTACAAATCCCTTGCCACCGCTGCCATCAATGATACCGCCTACATCATTGGCATCAACAACAAATGGTTTAAGATCATTTACGGTGATGTGGTTGGCTACATTCGCAGTGATTATATGGAGCTTACTGAGATCCCTTATGAGAATCGGGAATCAACCAAGGCGCCTATTTTCTTCCGGGGCGGCAAATCCACCGGTATTACCCCCAGCGCTTCCGCGCTGAAGAAATACACGGCAAAACCCACCGCAAAACAAGTCATTGCAACGGCAAAGACCTACATTGGCGTTCCCTATGTCTGGGGCGGCACAACACCCAGCGGCTTTGACTGTTCCGGTTTTGTCAGGTATGTATTTAATCGCCACGGCATTTCCCTACCCCGCACCAGCAAGGAGCAATTTAACGTGGGCAAAAAGGTATCCAAAGCCAATCTGAAGGCCGGTGATCTTGTGTTCTTCGACACAGAAGGAAACGGCGTATCCCACTTGGGCATCTACATTGGCAACAACCAGTTTATCCACGCCTCCACCAGCAAGGGAATTTCCATCGCATCATTAGACAATACCTACTGGAAGCCCCGATACTGCGGCGCAAGACGAATTTTATAAACGCAAGCCGGCATCGTTCGATGCCGGCTTTTATATTTTTTTACATAAGGTACATACTAACAAAAATCCATTAAGAGGGTGAAAGTATGGCAAACAACAAGCGCGGTCAGCAAAGCTTTGTCCTTCCCCAGCTGCCCGTAATCACTGCTTGGGCCAGTGTTGCAGGCAAAAAAGAATCGGAAGGACCATTGGGAAAATTATTTGATGTTACCTCTCAGGATACGTATTTTGGTCAAAAAACCTGGGAATTGGCCGAAAAACAGCTGCAAAAAATCGCATTGGATACGTTACTCAAGAAAGCAGGAATCGGGCGCCATCAGGTCGGACTTGCTTATTCCGGGGATCTATTGAATCAGTGTATCGGCTCCTCCTTTACGATGCGCAACACCGGGATCCCCCACCTGGGACTTTACGGCGCGTGTTCCACAATGGCCCAGAGCCTGCTGCTGGCAGCAATGACCGTCAGCGGCGGATTCTCTGACAAGGTAGTGGCTATGACCTCTTCCCATTTTGCCTCCTCAGAACGGCAGTACCGCTTTCCTCTCGGTTATGGCGGACAGCGAACACCGACTGCCCAATGGACAGTTACCGGTGCAGGCGCGGCGCTGGTCTGCACCGCAGGTACGGGGCCAAGGATCGAAAGCTGCACCGTGGGTACCATCACCGATTTGGGGATCAAGGACGCCAACAATATGGGCGCTGCCATGACGCCGGCCGCATACTCTACCATTCGCAGCCACTTTGCCGATTTGCATACCGGTCCGGAGGATTTTGATTTGATCGTTACCGGTGATCTCGGTCAATTAGGCAAAGAACTTCTGCTGGAAATGGCGCAAAGGGACGGCATCAGCCTTGGGGGCAAATTGGCCGATTGCGGTACGCTGGTCTTTGACCAGACCAAGCAGGATGTCCACGCCGGCGGCTCCGGTTGCGGCTGCAGTGCCATTACGCTGTGCAGCGATCTGCTAACCAAGCTGTACAGCGGCGCATTGCGAAAGATCCTCTTCTGCGGTACCGGCGCGCTGCTCTCCCCCACCTCTACCCAGCAAGGGCTGCCAATCCCGGGGGTTTGCCACGCAGTATGCATTCGCGGAGGGAGGGACTGAAATGGACTATATCAAGGCGTTTATCGTAGGCGGTCTGCTATGTGTCGTTGGGCAAATTCTCATCGACAAAACCAAGCTGACACCTGCCAGGATTCTTGTAAGCTATGTAGTGATCGGTGTATTCCTGGGCGCAGTTGGTCTATACGGAAAGCTGGTCGACTTTGCCGGCGCAGGCGCAAGTGTTCCTCTGACCGGTTTTGGATATAACCTGGCAAAGGGTGTCCGGGAGGCTGTGGACGAAAGCGGCTTTCTTGGCATTCTCACCGGCGGTCTGAAGGCCACTGCCGGCGGTATCGCCGCCGCCATTACCGCTGGTCTTTTGGTGAGCCTAATATTCAAGCCAAAGGATAAATCCTGAATTTCGGGGAAATACTAGTGTAGCGGCAACGCCGCAGTACAAATATATGGAGGATATAAAAATGGAGAACCAGAATAAGAATCAGAACAAGAACCAGAATAACCAAAACAACAACCAGAACAATCAGAACAATCAGAACAAGAATCAGAACAACCAGAACAACCGCTAAAGCAATCGGCCACACCCTATTCGGTGTGGCCGATATGTCTTAAATTATATTCTCAAAACGATCCAAATGGAAGAAATACAAAACAGCTTCCTTTACCGGTTTCTGATAGATCCGCGCCAGCGCCTGGGCATAAGTCTGCACTTGAGGGCTGTAGTAGCGGACGCGGTCTGCAACCGTTTCCTCCGTTACATAGTCGGTCTTAAAATCGATGACCGTGATTCCGTCCTCTTCCACCAGAGCGCAGTCAACAACGCCCTGTAAGAGCACTTTTTCTCCAACCAATGCCGGATCGTAGCCAGCGCCATCGTCCAAAATAGAGAACTTGAATTCCCTAAGCACATTTGCGCTGCTGCGCAGCTTCTGTCCAAGGGGCGATGCGAAGAAAGTGGCGATTTTCCTGCAGGAAACCCACTTTGCCTGCTCCGCGGTAAGATATCCCTGGTCGATCAGCCGCTGCAGCTCCCGGGCAACGCCTTCTTCATCGGTGCAGGCCTCAAAGCGAATATACTGCATCAGCGTATGGACTGCATTACCGATCTGTTTGCCTGCAGCAGGCCGCTGGGCAGCAGGGCTGCGCCAGCTGGTGGGGATGGCTTCTGTTTTTGGCGTATCTTCAGCCGCCTCCGTGTCCTTATCTCTGCCCTTTCGGCCGGTAGCGGTCTGCTTGGACGGTGATACGGTAGCTGCAGGATACGGATAAGAAAATGCCAAGCTCTGCCGCAGCTTCTCCACCGTTTCCTTAGAAAGGCAATCCATCTCTACCGCAGTTTCCACAGCTTCTTCCGTTTCCTCCGGGGCAAAAGCAACGCCAATCTGCCACGCAGGATCGCCTACATTTGTCTGCTCCGGTCTGCCGCCCAGCTTATGCAGCTGTCCTGCCTCTGTGCGACGAAGCGCTGTCATCAGCACCCATTCACCGGGACAAACCACATCTGCTGTCAAAAGCTCCGGCTGGCTCATGTCCATTCGGCAAACAATTTCCCCGAGATCATTTTCCAGCGTCCGGGATGCGTAGGTCATAATCAGCCGATCTCTTGCCCGCGTCAATGCCACATACAGCACCCGCATTTCCTCAGAAAGGCTGTCTGCAACGGTCTTAACGGTGATCGCCCGCTTCGCAACGGTTGGGTACCGCACCCGGTTTTTGGTGTCCACGCAGGACAATCCCAAGCCCAAATGCTGATCGCAAAGCACGTGCGCCCGGGCGCTTTCCCGATTGAATTCCCGGGAAAGTCCGCAAACAAATACCACCGGGAACTCCAAGCCCTTGGACTTGTGAATGCTCATCAGGGTTACGGCGCCGGTGGCAGACTGCTCGCCGGCTGCGATCAAGCCCTTCTCCTCCATCGCCGTCAAATGCTCTAAAAACTGCTCCAGATCCCGACGAGCTGTACTCTCAAAATCACAGGCCAGCGTATAGAAGGTATGCAGATTTTCCTTACACGTAGCGCCGTCAATTCTGGCGGAGTAGATGCTGTCCATTCGTGTCAGCAGGAAGATCTTTTCGATCAGCTGGGCGATGGTATGCATCCGGGCCTCACGGCGAAGGATCTGTAGCGTTTCCAAAAAGGCCTGCGCCTTGGGTGAATCCGACATTCGCAGCGCATCATAGATACAGCAGCGGCGGTTTCCTGCCCGGAAAGCCGCAAGATCATCCGCGGTAAAGCCAAACACCGGGCTTACCAGCGATGCAAGCAGCGGAATATCCTGCCGGGGATTGCTGACAGTCTGCAGGATCGAGCGCAGCACCATAACCTCTTCCGTCTGCAAAAGGTCCTGGCCACCGCCGGTAATACAGCGAATGCCTATATTTTCCAAGGCCTGCTGGAAATGTATTCCCACACTACCGGGAGAACGCAGCAAAATCGCAATATCCTCCGGTTGGATCGGTCTAAGCTGATCCCCCTGACGGACATAGTGGCTGCCGTCCAGCAGATCCGCAATTCTCTGGGCTACAAAGGCAGCTTCTTCGGTATAGGTGGTTTCCTCCACCGGAATGGTCCAAAGCTCCACCTCCGGCTCTCCCAAAGGCTGATGGGGTATGCCCTCGTGCAGAGCTTCCTCTTCGCCGTAGACCAGGCCGCCAACCTTTTCCGACATACAGTAGGAAAATACATCGTTTACGCTCTTCAAAACATCTCCACCGGAGCGGAAATTGCAAGAGAGCATTACCTTTCTTCCCTGTCCGGGTTTTGCTTCCTCTGCAGGAACGTAGGCAGCATATTTTTCCAGAAAGATCCCGGGATCTGCCAAACGGAACTGATAGATGGACTGCTTCACATCGCCGACCATAAAGCAGTTTTGCCGTTTTGCTGTCAATGCGGTAAAAATCGCGTCCTGCACAGCATTGGAGTCCTGATATTCGTCCACCATAATCTCCCGGAATCGGCTGCCGATCTCCTGGGCTGCCACAGTGGGCGTACCACGCCGCTTACCCAAAAGCAGATCCAGGCAGTTATGCTCTAGATCGCCGAAATCCAAGATCCTGCGCGCTCTTTTCGCCCGGTCATATTCCCGGTCAAACCGGCGCACCAGCGACACGATACCCCGCACAGATGCGGCGGTGGCATACACATCAGCCAAAACCTGCTCACTGGTATCAGAAAAGGTTTTCAGCCGCTTTTCCAGTCCCTTCTTGCAGGCAGAACGAACGGCTTTGATCCGCTCTGCCAGATCCGCATCGGTACATTTTTTAGAAAAGGTCAAACGACCGTAATCAATATCTTTTCTCTTGATAATTTCGTCCCAGCTCTTGGCTTCCCGCAGCAAAACCAGCTGCTGGACGGTATCCTTCAGCAACGCAGCAGGCTTTTCCATTCCGTCGGAGCGGGCTGCCCCGTCTGCACAGGCGCGCATCGCCTGGATCTGCAGATCCAAGTAGGAGAACAGATCCTTCACAAGATACTTGCCCCATACGGTCTGCGCTGCATCGTCAACATCATCTGCAAGAGTATTTTGGATACATTCGTCCAACCATTTTTCCGGATCCAAATGGCAACGGGCGGCATCGTAAACCTTCAGCAAGATCTCAGATGCCAATCGGTCATCCCGTCCCAATGCCTGGGCATCCACAAAGGCTCGAAAATCCGGATCATTTTCCGCATTTTCGTATGCGCTTTCCAGCATCCGCTCCATCGTGCGATCCCGCAGCTCCCGACATTCATTTTCGTCTGCTACGCGAAAATCTGCCGGAAGATCCAGCATATAGGCATATTCCCGCAAAATATCCGCGCAGAATGCGTGAACTGTGGAAATTTTGGTTAAGTACAGCCGCTGCATTTGGTGCTGCAAGTGCTTATTTTCCGGGGTTTCTGCCAGCCGCTCAGACAGCTTTGCCGCAATTTTGCCCCGAAGCTCCGCTGCTGCCGCCTTGGTGTAGGTGATCATCAGAAATTCGTCCAAATTGGCAGGGTTTACGGGATCTGTCAGATAACCAAGCAGCCGGTCTACCAGCACCTTAGTTTTACCGGAGCCTGCAGCCGCAGATACCAGCAACCTGCCGCCCCGATCCTTAACTGCCTGCTCCTGCTGGGGTGTCAATTTCTCAGCCACGGTCTGCCACCTCCTCTACCTCTTCCCAGAATCTCTGAGCCGTCATCGTCTTATAATTGCGTCTGCCCTCCACAGCTGCCTTATGGCATACTGCGCCATAGGGACAGAAGGTACAGGCATCGTGGCTTGCGCCTCTGGTATAGGGATTGGGGGATACATTACCCGAGGCGATCTCATCGACCATCTTGCCGAGCAGCGTAAATACATACTGCCGCAGCAGCTGCATCTGATGGGTATCCGCCAAATCACCGGTCAAAGAGCCATCCTTTGTCCGCTTACAGCTAAGCCGCGTCATCTCTTCTGTGTCCATTGCCGCCAGTACTGCCTCATCCTTCAGCAGCAAGCCCCGGCGTTTCCATTCTTTCTGACGGGCAGCCTTGGCCTCGTCCTCTGTCAGATAGCTGTCAGCCGCCACCAGTGGCGCTCTGGCAGGAAAATACTGCACGCCTGCCGCAATAGGCGCATCGCCCAAAAGCTCCTGACCGCCCTGCTCCAGGGCAAACAGATACAGAAGCATCTGCAGACCTACGCCGTTAAACACATCGCAGTAGTCAAAGTCCTTTCTGCCGGTCTTATAGTCTACGACACGGAAATAATTTTTTCCGTTTTCTTTACAAATATCTACCCGGTCAACAAAACCACGCAGGACAGCTTCCATCGAGGCCGCCGGCACATCAATGGCATCCATCTGACCGCCTTGTCCAAACTTCAGCTCAAATGCCTGAGGTTGGAATTTGGATTGCTTCAGCTCCTCCCAAAGCTCCTCAACCACCATCTCCAGCTCCCGACGATTACGGCGGAACAGATATGCGATCCGCTGGGAATCTACCTGCTGGAAATTTTCTTCGGCATAGCGGTCAGAATAGGAGATCGCAATCTCCAGCACTTCCTCCAGGCTGACCTGGTGGAAGCCGCCTCGCTGCATAACAGTCTTGGCAGTATGCTCTAAAACCCAGTGAACGTATGTGCCAAACTCCGCAGGATCTACAGTTGCCTCCTTGCGTTCCTTGGCATACATACCGTACTGCAGGAAATAGGACAGCCGACACTCAGCCTGCCGATCCACCTGAGATGCGGACAGATTCAGCCTCTGCCCATAGAGCTTCTTGATATTATCCGGGGTAACATTACCCAAATCGTGCTGAACTTTCTCCTGGGTGTCCAAATAATGGGGCAAAACATCCAAAGACTTCGCTGCGCCTTCAGCGTCATATTTTGCCAGGTATGCGCCGGCTTCCTTGGGATCGGTCAATGCCGCAACCAGCTCCGGTTTTTTGTGCTGTTCGCCGTCGCACATCTGCGCCAGGCGCCGATAGACATAGGAAGGCTGACCGCCGGGATAGTACACAGTGATGGAATCCGTAGCGCCGCAGAATACGCCATAGATCTCAGCAAATTCTGCCTGAATACCCTCCATACCGCCGCCGGTAAGAGTAACACCCATTTTCCGCAGCTCTGCCCGCTCCTGGTCGGTTAAAATTCCGGTCGTACCGCCATAGCCGGGCAGAGAGCCTTCGCAAGCTCCCAGCACCAGCAGGTGCTTTGCCTGCTGGCAACGCATCGCGCTGACAGGGCCTACTGTAACCGCATCCAAAACCGGCGGGATCGTACCTACATTGTACTGGCTCAGCAGCAGGATCAGCAGCCGTATAAATGCCTCCGGCTCCCAGGCAGTCTGTCCCAAAACATCCTGCATCTGATCCAGCGCAGACAGCAGGATCTCCCAAATCTGATTCAAGATCTGGGCGCTGCGGTTATCCCCCTGGGAATCCCACAATGCAGACAGCTGTTCCAGCTTTTGCTGTAGGCCGATCTGCTCTAAAAATGCCCGCAGCGCATCCACCTGCTGAGAAAGGGTTGTTGCATCCTTGAAGCCCTTGCTCAGGCGCATCAAAGGCAAAATTGCCAATTCCCTTGCCGCGTTTAACGATGCCAAACGCGCCTGGGATTCCTCCGTGGGAATTCCCCGCAGGCCGTCGGGATGATTTGTCCATTCCTTCTGCCAGCGGCTGCCACGAATGTTCCATACCACCGCATAATCTTCAATAAGATCGCAGGTGTCGGCATCCAGAGGCGAAAGCACAGAACGAAGGTAGCGCAGCACCTCCTGCTGCTCAAAGCCGCCCAAAGCCGCATCCAGCGCCGCCAGGACGGTAGCTACTACCGTATTTCGCAGAATATCCTCCGTACCGCTGCGATACACAGGGATATCGCACCGGTGGAACTGAAGGTCAATAAAATTCTGATACGCCGCCATATCGGCGCAAACCACGCTGATGTCCCGATAGCGACAACCGGAGCGCACCAGCTCCAAAATCTGCTCTGCCGCAACAGACACCTCATCAAAGGCAGAATCGGTGCGAATGGTCTGCAGCCCGGTTACATTCCGTGGCAGCTGTCCCTGGAACAGGCCGCCGCAAACATCCAAAAACTGACCTTCCCGTCCGGGAATTTTCTCGATCTGCACCGGAACACCGGCAGCTTTTGCGCACTTGAGCAAGGCTGCAGCTGTATCTGCAGCCTTTTCAAAAGCAACATTATTGGTGTCCACGCAGTCGCAGTTCAAACTTACCGTAACCTCCGGGGACACCCGGATCAAATGCTCCAAAATCGCCAAATGCTGCCGGGTAAAATCCGGGAAACCTTCTATGTAAAATACGTGATTTTCACCGAAATCGCTATCTGACAGCTGCTCCAGCAACCACAGCATCTGATCTCTGGGATCCCGTTTTCCCCGGCTGCAAAGCGCATCATACGCGCCCAATAGCAGAGAAAGCTCCTCCAGCTTTTGCGCCAAGCTTCCGGTTGTCTGTTTCGATGCCTGGGCAAGATCCTCCGCCGTAATGCAGCACCGCTTGAATTCATCAACGGCATCCACCAAACCGGTCAAAAACTCCGGCTTTGTTTCCACAGCGGCATAGGCTTTCAGCTTGCTGTGCAGCTGCCGCGCCGCCGCTGCCATCGCCACAACCCGACCGCCATTATCCAAGCATTCCTGCAGCTTGCAGCCGGTATGATCGGACACACGGCGCGCAAGCCGGGTAAAGGACAGCACCTCTGCAAAGCGGCTTGCAGTATCCCCTGCTGCTTCACAAAGACGCCGCTCCGTATCGTGGCTGATCAGCTCCGGCACCATCAGAATTCTGCCGCCGCGCTGCTGCGCCACATCGGAAGCGATGCGGCTGAGTATTTCATTTTTCAGTGTGATCCAGTCATTTCCCAAAAGTAACCGCAGCATTCTGACACCGCCTTTCTTTCTATGCTGTCATCATACCACATTTTCCTTGCAAATAACAGTAAAATTTACAAACTGCGGAAGAAATTTTCCACCTGTCCCAACCAGTCCAGCAGGAAGAAACGAATTTGGGTATCGTCCTGCAGCGCGTCTGTTAGATCATCAGAAAAGCCTGCCCCTACAGCCGTATCGGCAAAGTCCTCCGATGTGCCCACACACAGCGACGGAAACACCACGCACCACCAATTCTTCCCCTGTCCTTCTCCAATGGTGATCCTAAGGGCTTCATAATAGCCTGCCGGCAGTGTAAAGGTATCATATTCCCGGGTATCAAAGGCCTCACGGTCAACAGATACTGTCGCTGTTTCTTCGTAGCCCAGATCCCGGATCACCTGATTGATATACTCCTGCAATTGTGGCAGATGCGCTTGCAGATATCCCTTCGCCTCTTCCATTGTTGGAAAGCTTTCCATCGTTTCCTGAAGCTTATCCACCACCGCATCCCGTACCTGCAGTTTCAACGACTGATCCTCGCTGGAATCTGAGTTTGCCACCACATGCAGACGAATCAGATTGTCATTAAGGGCTTTTCGGTCAGATATCACCGTTCCGCACCAAAATACCAAATACAAAACCAGGAAAAATCCCGCAATTTTCAATAGTTTCCGCATAAAAACACCGCCCATAAAGGAATTTCTTCCATTATGGACGGATATTTGTAGAATTATACCGGCTCAGCAAGAAAGGTCAGATGATAAGTTTTCTTCAGTTCCTCGATGGCGTTATTGGCGCTTTCACGGTCGGGCATAATACCGAATACCGCGCTGCCGGAGCCGGACATTTGCTGGGCGATTGCGCCGCTTCCCGCAAGGATTCCCTTGATGTGATCAATTTCCGGATGCTCCGCGGCAACCACCGGATCAAACACATTCCAGACATTTTGGGCGATTTCCGTCAGATCTGCATTTTGAATGGCCTGCTCCATTTTGTCATTGTCCGGGTGATGGGCAATTTCGCACTGATCCAGCTTGCGATACAACGCAGGTGTGGACACCGGGAAATCCGGCTTGCAGATCACAATGGCGCATTTGGGCATATCCGGCATCTTGCGAACAAATTCGCCTCTGCCCTCTACCATCACCGTACCGCCAAGCACGCAAAACGGCACATCACTGCCCACCTGGGCGCTGACATCAGCTAACTCTTCTATCGTCAGCGGCATACCGTAATGTCGATTCAACGCCCGCAGCACCGCTGCAGCATCGGAGCTGCCGCCGCCCAAACCAGCCTGACTGGGGATCCTCTTAACCATACGGATTTCCAAGCCCTCCGGGTCATTTCCCGTGGCATTGAAAAAAACCTCCGCCGCCTTCCAAGCCAAATTGCGCTGATCCAGCGGAACACCTTCTGCCTCGCATTTGAGGCACCAAGGCTTTCCCGTGCCGATGTCGATCTCAATATCGTCGCAAAGGGAAACTGTCTGCATCACGCTTTTCAGATCGTGATAGCCGTCGGGGCGCACGCCCAACACATCCAATGTCAAATTGATCTTCGCATACGCGCTTTCATACAGTGTGGTCATAACTTACTCTCCCAAATGGATTTGCCTATAGTATAACGAAAATGAATCTTTTTTGCAACGGTAAATGCATAAATGCTGCGCACATTGGGGATTCTATGGATATCCAAAATATTGAATGGAGGTAGACAAGTGGATACCATTGCATTGATCCTCTCAATCATCGGCAGTTTGAACTGGGGACTGGTGGGCATTTTTCAGTTTGATCTTGTTGCGTGGCTGTTCGGTGGTCAGGACAGCGTTGTAAGCCGAATCATCTATACGCTGGTTGGTCTGGCAGGTCTGTGGTGTATCACGCTGCTGTTCCGCAAAGGTCAGCGGGCGATGACTGATTAAACAAAAAACGGCAAACCATTGGTTTGCCGTTTTTTCATTCATTTTAGTCTGCCGTCTTAACACGAACGATGCAGGTGTAGGTCTTGCCACCATACTGTGCGTGGATCTCGGTCTTGCCTTCGCCGACAGCGGTAACAACGCCGTCCTTGACGGTGCAGACGCTGGCATCATCGGTGGTCCAGGTGATATCAGCAGGATCTACAGACAGATTGGTCTTGTACGCCTTCCAGGTCTCACCCAGCTTTTGCATTGTGGTGTCCCACTTGCCGCTGGTTTCATCCTTGAACTTTGTGTTGAATTCAAAGGTAAAGCTTACATCAACAGGCTCGGTAGGTGCAACCGTACCGGACTCGGTAGGATCAGTGGGATCCTCGGTAGCCGCGCCGGTAGGTGCCTGTGTTGCAGGCTCAGTGGGCTCTTCCGTAGCAGGCTCGGTAGGCAGCTCGCCTGCCTCAAAGGTGCAGCGGATAATGCAGGAGTAGGTATTGCCGCCATACTGAGCGTGGACCTCAGTCTTGCCGGGGCCGACACCGGTAACGATGCCGTCCTTCACGGTACAGACCGCAGGATCGTCAGTGGTCCAGGTGATCTCACTGGGATCTACAGACAGGCTGGTCTTGTATGCCTTCCAGGTCTCACCCAGCTCGTCCAAAGTGGTGTCCCACTTGCCGCTGGTTTCATCCTTAAACTTCGTGTTGAATTCAAAGGTGAAGTTGGGATCGACAGGATTGGTGGGAACTACGATGGTGGGAATGGTAGTATCAACGGTTGCAGAGGGATCTGTTGCGTCCGTGGTAGGTGCAGAAGGATCCACAGTTGCATCGGTAGACGGTTCCGTAGGCGGTACGGAAGGCATCTCAAAGCTGCACTTGATCTCGCAAGTCTGCGTAACGGTACCGCAGGTAACGGTGATGGTAGCTGTGCCGGGGCCAACAGCAGTCAGCAAGCCCTCTGCATCTACAGTAACAACAGCTTCATCAGAGCTGGTGAATACCACTCTCTGAGTAGTGTTTGCAGGTGTGGGACGAACTACAATGGTCCAGGTGTCGCCGTAGTTGACAAACTCAATGGTCTGATTGGACAGCTGCAGGCTCTCACAGGGAACGCTGTTATCCTCCGTTGCTTCGGTAGGATCCACAGTTTCAGTGGGATCGACAGTTCCGGTAGGATCTGTAGGTTCAACCGTTTCTGTGGGATCTTCCGTTTCTTCCGGCTGTGTTTCAGTCGGCTGGGTAACCTGAACGGAAACAGTAGGCTGGGTGGTGTTGTTGTCCGGAGCCTTGAATACCCGCAGACCTATGTAGATCACAACCGCCACAATAGCAACCAGCAGGAAAATAACCACCAGGATCAAGCCGGTGTTATTGCTGTCATTGGACGAAGACCGACGGGCTCTGTCAGAAGCAGTGCTGCCGGTACGCTTACGAACATTCTTCTTAGAAAAATGTCCGCCTCTTACGGAGTTGTAGCCATCGCCGCGACCTCCGTCAGCAGCGGTGGTATCAGAAGATGTTTTCGCATATCCGCAAATCGGACATTTTGCAGATGTTTCCGGGTAAGATGTGCCGCAAATATCGCAAATTACTTTACTCATAAATGGTCCTCCCATCCGGCGTAGCCTCGGCTCGCCATTTTTAGGCATTATAACACAGGATTCCGTTTTATGCAAGTGTCCTGTTAACATAAAATTATTTTGTCGAACGTCAACGAATGATTCTCGCAAAAATCCCAAGGAATTTTAGTTGCATTTTTCCCGTTTTTATTTTATCATATAAGGGAATATCAGCAAGTAAGGAGGCGATGGATTTGTCAGATCCGAAATTGATCTCGCCGTTATTGTCGGATTATTTGATGGGCGATCCCATCAGCAGCCGTCAAGGCGTTTGCTGCTGCCCCGCGATCCGCAAAGATACCGAAGATAAGTACATAGTTAAGATCCTGTCCATTCCGGCATCTCAGGTACAGCTGGATGCGCTGCTTTTGACCGGCGCATACGCCGATAAGGAGTCTGCCCTCTCCTATTTTCAGGAGCTGGCCGAAGCTGCCCAGCAGGAAGCCGAGGTTTTGAAGAAGCTGTCTGAGATCGAAGGCTTCTGCAGCTATGAAGGCTGGCAGGCCGTTCCTATGGAGGACGGTATCGGTTACGACATCTATCTGCTGGGTGCATATCGCCCTACCCTGGAATGGTACTTTAAGAGCAATCCTATGACGCATCTAGCTGCTGTCAATTTGGGATTGGATCTTTGCGCCGCCCTATCCGCCTGCCGTCGCAACGGCTATCTGTATGTGGACCTGAAGCCGGGTAATGTATTCATTGTCGGCAATCAGGAGTACCGCATCGGCGATTTGGGCTTTGTTCGTCTGGATTCTTTGAAATATGCATCCCTGCCTGACAGATACCGCAGCGTATATACCGCTCCGGAAATTGCAGATGCCTATTCCTCTTTGAACACCACTTTGGATGTTTATGCCGCCGGACTGATTCTGTACCAGGCATATAACAACGGCCTTTTGCCTGAGCAAAATGGCGATGAGCCCCTGCCGCCCCCTGCCTATGCCGACTACGAGATGGCACAGATCATTCTCAAGGCTTGCGCCGCCAATCCCGAGGACCGTTGGCAGGATCCTGCCGAAATGGGACAGGAGCTGGTGGACTATATGCAGCGCAACAGCGTAAATGATGTCCCCATCATCCCGGCTGCAATCGCAGAAGAACCCGTCGAGGAAACCGAGACCGAGCCGGAAGAAACTGAGGAAATCCCTGTTGCCGAACCGGAAGCGGTGGAAGTGCCGGAAACTGATCCGGAGGAAAGTATCACCCCTGACGAGGAAGAACCCCAAGAAGGAATTTTTGAGGAACAGCCGCAGGATCAGCCGGAAGAAGACGTTCCTACTGAAGAGATTACAGCAGAGGAAACAGAAGAATATGTAGAGGAAGAGCAGTTTGTCATCGACGGCTTTGCTTTGGATGAAACTGCGCCTACAGAAGCAGATCTGCAGGCATTGGAGGACACCTCCGTATCTGAGGAAACCTCGGATATATTGGCCCAGGCTGACGAGCTTTTGGCTCACGAAACCCCTGCTCCCGTGGTCGTTCCCGAAACTCCGGAGATCACCCTGCCCGAGCCGGAGATCACCGAAGAAGCTGTCGAAACCGAAGAACCTGCCGAGCCGGAGGAGCTTCCCGATGCCGAACCGGAAGTTGACGAAGAGCCGGCTGCTGAACAGACTACAACAGTTGCTCCCACAGCGGCTAAGCCCCACAAAAAACACAACACACTGGTAGTCGTACTGTCTACCATTCTTGCTGTGTTGTTGCTGGTAGTTGGCACATTGTATTATTACGAAAACTATTTTGTACAGTTGGTGCAGAATATTACCGTTACCAGCAAGGGCGGTGAAATGACGGTGGTGCTGGACACCCAGGCGGACAACGAGCTGCTGACCGTTATTTGCCAAGACACCTACGGCAACAAGCAGACCTCTGCGGTAACGGACAACACCGCTACCTTCACAGGTATCACCTCCAACACCCACTACAAGATCACCGTTGAGGTTTCCGGTTTCCACCGTTTGATCGGCACCGGCACCACAACCCACACCACAGCATCTCAGACCAATATCACCAGCTTCACCGGCATTACCGGCGATCAGAAAGGCTCTGTTATTCTGAACTTTGCGGTGCAAGGCGAGGATAATTTCGCCTGGCGTATCTACTACAGCACCCCCGGAGAGGAAGAAAAGAGCGTTGAATGTAACGGACATATGGCCACCGTTACCGGCTTGACCGTAGGCAAAACCTATACCTTCCGGCTTGCGCCGGTGGTGGATCTGCAGGTAACCGGAACGGACACCTTTACCTACAAAGCAACCAAGCTGGTTTATCCTCAGAAGCTGACTGTCAAGGGCTTCAAAGACGGTGTTCTGCAGGTAACCTGGAAAGCGCCCAAGGGCGTTACCGTAAAGAGCTGGACAGTCCGTTGCTACAACAACGAAGGCTACAATGAAACCTTTACCGTTACCAAGCCGAAGATCTCCATCGAAGGTCTTGATACACTGCAGAGCTATACCGTAGATGTCAAGGCAGAAAATATGACCGTCAGCAAATGGGTAAATGTAACTGCCAATTCCGTTACCTTTACGGATATTGATCTGGACAATTCCGATCCCACTGCGCTGAAGGTCAGCTGGAAATATGAGGGCAAAGCCCCGGCGGACGGCTGGCGTCTGCTATACAGCGTGGACGGCGGCGAAAAGCAGGTCATTGTCAGCGAAAAAGCCAGCTGTACCATCTCCCCGCTTGTCCCCGGCGCGCACTATGAAATTTCCTTTGAACTGCCGGAAGATGTTACTGTTTTCGGCGGTGAGGCGAATTTCGATGCGCCGAAAAGCAACAGCTTCAACAGCTACGGTGTTACCGCAGATGATTTCTTCTTCCGTATGTGCCACACCCCCAGCAATCCCGATTGGCGCTGGTACAATCTGTACGAAAAGGACTTTACCACCACCTACAAGGTAGGCGAAAAGGCATCCTTTATCATTCGTGTAGACAAGCCCTACCAGGAATCTGCGGACGAGATCAAAACCCTGTATGTTATCCGCGATGCTGACGGTAAGGTAGTCAGCGCAAACACCGGAAGAACCAGGATCTGGGGCGCAATGTGGAACAGAAATTATTCTGAGCTGGATATTCCCGCTATGCCCCAAAAGGCAGGTAAATACACCGTGGAAATCTACTTTAACGGCGATCACATTACTACCCAAAACTTTACCGTTACCAAATGATCCTAACAGCCACCCAAGTAATTTGGGTGGCTGTTTTTACAACATTTTCCTGCAGATTTTTCCCGCAACCTATGGTATATTGTGGACAAACCATAGGAAAGGCGGATGACTTATCAAAGCAAAATCACATAAATCCCTGGGAATGTATCTGACGCGGAATTATCTGCAGATCGCGCCCCGACGGCATATCCACGCCTTTCTGCTGGGGTGTGTTCAACCGGACAAGAATCCCGCCACCTACCTGAAAGGCTCTTTGCGGTGCAAATGGCTGCGGGGGCACAACTGGAACAACGCAAGCCGCTATATGGCGCGGCTGTCCCGGCGTTTGGAGCGGCGTAAAAAACTAAGGCTTTTGGATTTCTATTCCTTGGGCAAGCTGATCCACTACACCGTAGATGCCTTTACCGGCGCTCACAACGATCACTTCCCCTCCCAGCTCCAGCAGCACCGCCAGTACGAAGAACGCCTGCAATCCTACTTCTTGGAATATTTGAAGCGCAAAGAATCCACGACTGCGCCCACCACCGGCAAAGTGATGGACGCCATTCGCGCCTATCACAAGGAATACTGCGCTATGCCCACCAGTATCCACAATGATTCAAAATACTGCCTGCTGGTTTCCAGTTTGATCGTGTGTACGCTTGTGGCGTAAATTTTTTCCGATTTATGGCGCTATTTTGGAAAAATTCTTCATTTTTACTTGCAATCTCCATTTTGCCGTAGTATAATGTGTTCATAGCTACCGGTTTGGAGGCATAATGATGATTGCTAACACCTTTGCTGCACAGTTTTACTTTAGCAACTATTACTTTTTTATCAACAAAAAGTAATAGCAATTTGTGCTGCAAAGTATTTCCGGAAACCTTCGAAAATATCTAAAATCAGCCGCACAGGATTGCATCTGTGCGGTATTTCTTTTTTAGGAGATGATTGTATGATCGCAGTATTGAAACACGGCACAACCGACCAGCAGACAGAGCATTTGGTGGCTTGGCTACGGAATATGGGGCTGGATGTCCATCTTTCCAAAGGTCAGGACATTACCATTCTGGGCCTGATCGGCGATACCAGCCGGGTGGATATGGACCTTTTGGGCAGTTTGGAGATCGTGGACACCGTTAAGCGGGTTTCTGAGCCTTTCAAGCAGGCAAACCGCAAGTTCCACCCCAACGATACTGTCATTGAAGTGGGCAACGCCCGCTTTGGCGGCGGTCATTTTGGTATGATCGCAGGTCCTTGCAGTGTAGAATCCGAGGAGCAGATCATTGAGGTTGCTGCCGCTGTCAAGGCTGCCGGCGCCGATGTGCTGCGAGGCGGCGCATTCAAGCCCCGTACCTCCCCTTACGCATTCCAAGGTATGAAGGACGAGGGCATCCGCCTGCTGCTGAAGGCCAAGGAGGCCACCGGTCTGCCTATCATTACCGAGATTATGAACATCAAAGCGCTGGATCTGTTCGCCGATGTGGACATCATTCAGGTTGGGGCAAGAAATATGCAGAATTTTGACCTGCTGCAGGAGCTGGGCAAGACGAACAAGCCCATTCTCTTAAAGCGCGGTCTTGCCAATACACTGCAGGAGCTGCTGATGAGCGCGGAGTACATTATGAGCGAAGGCAACGAAAATGTCATTCTGTGCGAGCGCGGCATCCGCTCCTTTGAAACCTACACAAGAAATACTTTGGATCTGTCTGCCGTTCCGGTGCTCCACGAGCTGAGCCATCTGCCCGTAGTCGTAGATCCCAGCCACGCCACCGGCAAAGCCAAGCTGGTGCCGCCTATGGCAGCAGCGGCTGCTGCCTCCGGTGCAGACGGCATTATGGTGGAAGTCCACAACAATCCCGCCTGTGCCCTTTGCGACGGCGCGCAATCTCTGACACCTGCCCAGTTTGCTGATCTGAACGCCACCGTTCAAAAGATCCGGGAGGCACTGAAATGAATGTCGGTATCTTAGGTCTTGGTTTGATTGGCGGCAGCTTTGCCCGGGCGTTTGCCCTGGAGGGGCATACGGTCTACGCCATTCAGCGAAACGAGAATATGCTCTCCTTTGCGATGCTGGCAGGCGCAGTTCACGGCAAATTGGACGAGACCACCATTCCCAAGTGTGATCTGATCCTGCTGGCCATCTATCCCGACGGTTCTGCCAGCTGGCTGGAGAAAAATGCTCCGCTGATCTCCAAGGATGCCTTGGTTATGGATTGCTGCGGCATCAAGGAAGAAATTTGCCAGCGGTGCTTCCCTTTGGCTGAAAAGTATGGTTTTACCTTCGTTGGCGGACACCCCATGGCCGGCTCTCAGTTTTCCGGTTTTAAGTACAGCCGCGCCGACCTGTTTGATGGCGCGCCTATGGTACTGGTTCCCGGCGAATTTGACAACATTCAGCTATTGGATCGGGTAAAAAAGGCTCTAGAGCCCTGCCATTTTGGCTCATTCTCCGTCTGTACCGCTCAGGAACACGACCGGCTCATCGCCTTCACTTCCCAGATGCCCCATATTTTGAGCAACGCCTTCATCAAGTCCCCCACTGCCAGCAAGCACAAGGGCTTTTCTGCCGGCAGTTACAAGGATCTGACACGGGTTGCCTGGCTCAACGCCGAAATGTGGGCGGAGCTGTGTATGGAAAACCGGGAGAATATGCTCTTTGAGTTGGATACTTACATCGAAAGCCTGCAGGCATACCAAAAAGCCCTGCAGGAAAAGGATATGGATAGCCTGACCTCCCTTTTGGAAGAGGGCAAGAAACGCAAGGAGGAGGTAGACGGATGAAAACCATCCACGTTACCGCTTCAACAGAATATGATGTTAAGATCGGCAGCGGTCTTTTGCAAGCCCTGGGCGCTGAGCTTTCCAAAGTCTGTAAGGTCGGCACCGCAGCCATTATCAGCGACAGCAATGTTTGGCCGCTTTACGGCGAAATGGCTGTTGCCGCATTGGAAAGCGCCGGTTTTAAGACCGTCAGCTATGTTTTTCCTGCCGGCGAAGCCCATAAGTCCGGCGCAAATTATCTGTCGATCCTGAATTTTTTGGCAATCAATCACATCACCCGTTCTGACTGCATCATCGCCTTGGGTGGCGGTGTAGTTGGCGATATTTCCGGCTTTGCTGCCGCAACATTTTTGCGTGGCATCGCCTATATTCAAGTCCCCACTACCCTATTGGCAGCTGTAGATTCTTCCGTTGGTGGAAAAACCGCCATTGATCTGCAGGCCGGCAAAAATTTAGTCGGCGCATTTTACCAGCCCCGGCTTGTGCTTTGCGATACAGACCTGTTGAATTCCTTGCCCGGAGATATTTTCCGGGACGGCTGCGCAGAGGTCATCAAGTACGGCGTTTTATTTGACGATTCCCTCTTTGACCTTTTGATGCAGGACGGTCTGAACTTTGACCGGGAAAGCGTTATTGCCCGCTGCGTTGAGCTGAAACGAGATGTGGTTGCCCAAGATGAATTTGACACCGGCACCCGGCAGCTGTTGAATTTGGGGCATACCGTTGGTCACGGCATCGAGGCCCGTAGCAACTTCAGCATCTCCCACGGTCAGGCCGTTGCCATGGGTATGGCCATCGTAACCGGCGCGGCTGTCAAATACGGCATCTGCAGCCAGGAAACATACGATAACATACTTTCCGTTCTTGCAAAATTCGCGCTTCCCAGCAAAACGGACAATACCGCGCAGGAACTGTATGAATCCGCGCTATCCGACAAAAAACGCCTTGGCAGCAGCATCACGCTGGTAGTTCCCGAGCGGATCGGTAAGTGTATTCTGCGCCAGACGAAAGTTACGGAACTAAAAGATTTTATTGAAGCAGGTCTTTGATATGGACATTACCATTCAACCCCGGCTGTTACGGGGTGAAATCACGGCGATCCCCTCCAAATCCCAGGCCCATCGGCTGCTGATCTGCGCTGCCTTTGCAGACGGCAAAACGCAGCTTATCTGTCCGCAAACCAACCGGGACATCGAGGCAACCGCTGATTGCCTACGGGCTTTGGGCGCGATCATTGAACACGCTACTGACGGCTATACCGTTACACCTATCCAAACGCCGGCAAAAGAAGCGGTGCTTAACTGCTGCGAAAGCGGCTCTACCCTGCGGTTTATGCTGCCCATCGTCGGGGCATTGGGGACAGATGCCACTTTTCAAATGGCAGGCCGTCTGCCCTATCGCCCGCTAAGCCCCCTTTGGGAGGAAATGGAGCGAATGGGCTGCACCCTAAGCCGTCCTACAGAGGACACTATCCGCTGCACCGGCAAGCTGAAGCCGGGCAAGTATACCATTGACGGCGGTGTTTCCAGCCAGTTCATCACGGGATTGCTTTTTGCGCTGTCGCTGATCGACGGCGAAACCGAATTGGAGATCACCGGCAAGGTAGAATCCCGTCCGTACATTGAAATAACACGCAAGGCACTCTCGCTCTTTAGGGATTTTAAGTCCCCTGGCACCGTTAATGTGGAGGGAGATTGGAGCAACGGCGCGTTTTTCCTGGCTGCTAAGGCGTTGGGAAACGATATTAGCGTTCTCGGTCTGGACGATTTCTCAGTCCAGGGCGACAGTGTTGTGGCACAGATCCTTCCTGTACTTTTGGCAGGCTCTGCCACGATCAGCGTTGCTGACATTCCCGATCTGGTCCCTATTCTTTCCGTTGTTGCCGCAGCCAATCGCGGCGCGACCTTTACCGACATCCGCCGTCTGCGGCTAAAGGAATCCGATCGGGTTCAATCGGTGATGGATATGATCACTGCTTTAGGCGGCAAAGCCGAGGCAGACGAAAATAACCTTCATATTCACGGTGCAACCCTTCTCGGCGGCACTGTGGACAGCTGCAACGATCATCGCATCGCAATGGCAGCAGCCATCGCCGCAACAGTTTGCACACAACCGGTAACCATTCTCGGCGCAGAAGCCGTCAACAAATCCTATCCCCAATTTTGGGAAGAATACCGCCGTTTAGGAGGAGTATTATGAGCAGTACCTACGGTGAAAATTTGAAATTATCCATTTTCGGTCAATCCCACGGCGCAGCCATTGGTATGACCCTGGACGGCATTCCTGCCGGTTTTTCCGTTGATCTGGATGCCCTGCAGGCATTCCTTGACCGCCGTGCCCCGGGACAAAACGACTGGTCTACCCCCCGTAAGGAAGCGGATCAACCGGAGTTCTTGGCAGGTATCGTAGACGGATTTACCTGCGGCGCACCCATTGCCGCGGTGATTCGCAATCATAACACCCGATCCGGTGATTATGAGCAGCTGAGAGATCGCCCCCGTCCCGGACACGCAGATTTTACCGCTGAGATCAAATACGGCGGCTTCCAGGATGCTGCCGGCGGCGGACATTTCTCCGGTCGGCTGACCGCGGCGCTTT
This sequence comes from Faecousia sp., assembly GCA_045532855.1. GTDB lineage: Bacteria > Bacillota > Clostridia > Oscillospirales > Oscillospiraceae > Faecousia. Next base: position 45,008 of record JAZSGS010000033.1, on the reverse strand, counting down.
GTATTGCCGGCGGTCTGTGTAAGCAGTGGTTGGAGGAGGTGGGTATTCGTATCGGCGCCCATATTGTCCGTATCGGCGCGGAAGCCGCAGACAGCTTCGATCCTCTGCACCCCCAGCTGGATCAAGTGGGTAAATTCTTTCCCACACTGACTGCAGATGGTGCTGAGCGTTTTAAGGCGGTTATCGCGAAAGCAAAAGCCGATGGCGACAGCGTTGGCGGTATGATCCAATGCGCAATTACCGGTCTTCCCATCGGCTTGGGAGAGCCGATGTTCGGCGGTATGGAAAGCCGTATCTCTCAGATCGTTTACGGAATTCCCGCAGTAAAGAGTGTTGCCTTTGGCGATGATGCGGCAAGCTGCTTTGGCAGCCAGTACAACGATGCCTTTACCATCGTCAATGACGACATCGTAACCACCACCAATCACTGCGGTGGAATCCTGGGCGGTATCACCAACGGTATGCCTGTTCTGTTTACCGTTTCCGTTAAGCCAACACCGTCCATTGCAAAGCCACAAAAGACCGTTTCTCTCTCCAAAGCAGAAGAAACTGAGCTGCAGGTAAAAGGCCGCCACGATCCCTGCATCGTTCCCAGAGCCGTACCGGTTGTGGAGGCGGCAGCAGCCATCGCGATTATGGATATGATTCTAAGTAACACCCAAACAGGCAGGAGGAAATAAACTATGGACATTCAGGATATGCGCAAGGAAATTGACGCCATCGACGACCAGCTGGTGCAGCTGTTTAAGCAGCGAATGGATGTTGCTGCCCAGATCGCTGATTATAAAAAGGCAGAAAATCTGCCTATCTTCGTACCTGCCCGGGAACGGGAGAAGCTGGCAGATGTGGCCGAAAAAGCCGGCGCGGATATGGCAAACTACACCCGGGTACTGTACTCGATGCTGTTTGAGCTGAGCCGCAGCTATCAGAGTAAGCGCACTGACACCATTTCTCCCCTTTATAACGAGATCACCCAGGCCATCGCCAACACCCCCAAGCTGTTCCCCCAGGCGCCTATGGTCGCCTGCCAGGGTGTGGAGGGCGCATACTCTCAGATCGCCTGTGAAAAGATCTTCAAAAGCCCCTTCATTATGTATTTCAAGAACTTTGAGGGCGTATTTAACGCCATCGAAAAGGGACTTTGCCAGTACGGCATTCTACCCATTGAAAACTCCACCGCAGGCTCTGTGAAAAAGGTCTACGATCTGATGATCCGCCATAATTTCTCCATCGTCCGCAGCTTCCGGTTGAAGATCGACCACAATCTGCTGGCATTGCCCGGCGCAAAGCTGGAGGACATTCAGGAGATCTACTCCCACGAGCAGGCCATCAATCAGTGCAGTGAATTTTTGCAGAATCTTACCGGAATCAAGATCATTCCCGTGGAAAACACCGCTGTTGCAGCGGAAATGGTGGCAAAATCCGGCAAAAAGGATGTGGCTGCTATCTCCAGCCGCAGCTGCGCAGAGCTGTACGATCTGAAGGCATTGGCATCCTCCATTCAAGATAAGGGCAACAATCACACCCGTTTCATTTGCATCAGCAAGAATATGGAGATCTACCCCGGCTCTGACAAGACCAGCATTATGATGGTGCTGAATCACCGTCCCGGCGCGCTGTACCGGGTGATGGCGCGGCTTTATGTGCTGGGTATCAATGTTACCAAGCTGGAATCCCGTCCCCTGCCGGACAGAGATTTTGAGTTTATGTTCTATTTCGATCTGGATACTTCCATCTACTCCGAGGAATTCGTGCAGCTGATGTGCGAGCTGGATGACCTGTGCGAAGAATTCAAGTATATGGGCAGCTACAGCGAGGTCGTATAATGAAGTGCGGTCTGCTTGGCGGCAAGCTGGGACACAGCTATTCTCCCCAGATCCACAGACGATTGGGAGATTACAGCTACGAACTTTTCGAGAAAAATGCTGAGGAATTGGAGAATTTCCTGAGAAACGGGGATTTTGTCGGTCTGAATGTTACGATTCCCTACAAAAAAGCCGTTATTCCCTACTGCGCAGAATTATCTCCCAGAGCCAAGGCGTTGGGGGCAGTGAACACCGTTGTCCGCAGAAGTGATGGCAGTCTGATCGGTCATAATACCGACTATTTTGGCCTCCAAATGATGCTGCGCGCCTCCGGTCTGCAGGTGGCAAACAAAAAGGTTTTGGTGCTTGGCACCGGCGGCGCGTCCAATACTGCTGTGGCAGTATTACAGGCGCAAGGCGCGAAGGTTGTCGTCATTTCCCGTTCCGGCAAGAATAATTACGAAAATTTGCAACTGCACAGCGACGCTGCTGTGATTGTCAATGCAACACCGGTGGGAATGTACCCCAATGTGGGAGAATCCCCCGTAGATTTGGCATTTTTCCCGGCATTGGAGGGCGTTTTGGATGTAATCTATAATCCCGCCCGTACCAAGCTTTTGCTGGATGCGGAAAGCAGCGGGCTAATCACCTGCAACGGTCTTTTGATGCTGGTGGCCCAGGCTAAGGAAAGCGCCGAGTGGTTCACCGGCAACCCCATTGACGACAATATCATTCCCGCCATTCACCGCAAGCTTAGAAACCAAATGGAGAACATCGTTCTCATCGGTATGCCCGGCAGTGGCAAATCCACTGTTGGTAAACTGCTTGCAGAAATCACCGGCAAAACCTTTGTAGACGCCGACGCATATTTGGTTGAAAAAGCCGGAAAGAGCATCCCTGAAATTTTTGCAACCGAACAGGAAGCCGGTTTTCGAGCATTGGAAACCGAGGTTTTGGCGCAGCTGGGTATGCAATCCGGTTTGATTATTGCCACCGGCGGCGGCTGTGTTACCCAGGAGCGCAACTATCCCCTGCTGCACCAAAACGGAACGCTGTTTTGGCTGCAACGGGATCTTGACCGGCTACCGGTAGATGGACGCCCGCTGTCCCAAACCACAAATCTGAGCAAGATGTATGAAATCCGCAAACCGATGTATCAGCACTTTGCCGACCACAGCATCAACAACAACGGCAATCCCGCAGACACAGCGCAAGCGATCCTCAATATTTGGGAGGGAAATGTATGAAAATTCTGGTGATCAACGGACCGAATATCAATATGCTGGGCTTTCGTGAGCCGGGCATTTACGGCAAGCAGACCTTTGCCGATCTTCTTGCGCTGATCGAGAACACCGCGCTGGAAGAAAAGCTGGAAATTTCTCAGTTTCAATCCAATCACGAGGGCGCGATCGTAGATAAGATCCAGGAATCCTACGGCAAGATCGACGGCATTGTTATCAATCCCGCCGCCTACACCCACACCTCCGTTGCGATCTTGGACGCGCTGAAGTCCGTTTCCATTCCCGCAGTTGAGGTTCATATCTCTGATGTGGATTCCAGAGAGGCCTTCCGCCAGATCTCCTACCCCGGTATGTACTGCGAAAAGACCATCAAGGGGCAAGGCATCGAAGGCTACCGGCAAGCGATCTTGTACCTAAAGGAGAAATATGGCCCCCTTGTGTAAAGGGGGCTGGCAGAAATCTGTGATTTCTGACTGGGGGATTGTTTGCAGAAAGGCATCCCCTCCGAGCAAAATCAAAGATTTTGCTCACCCCCCTTGCACAGGGGAGGCTTTTCAAGTGTGCAAAAAAGACCCGACTGGCTAAGCCAGTCGGTTTTCTTTTACTTTTTCTTGACAAAAACTAAGAATTTACTGCCAAAGTAATTCAATACAATTACAATCACACTGGTGATCAGCTTCATCCAGTTTCCATTCCAGGTCAGCATATCCACTGTCAACCACAGGATCACTGTTTCCAGCACACCGGAGCCAACACGGCAGCCTACAAATTTCGTCAATTCCGGCCATACCGTTTTTGCCGACCAATCGTGGCTTTTGAAAACAAAGGGCTTATTGGTCAAAAAGGCAAATGCCACTGCAAACACCCAGGCAATCATATTGCTGACACCGGCAGAAATATGCCACCAGTTGTAGCACGGCAGATACACCAAATAATTGATCACAGTGGTCAATCCGCCAAAGAACAGATACGCCAAAATATCATAGTAGCGCGTTATCAAATCACGAATTTTCTTCATATTCGCTCCTACATTCCCAGGTCTTCGCCGACAAGAATGAACTTAATGCGACCTACAGGACGGCAGTTCCGGGTAATGACGATCTGATTGCAGATACAGGTCTCACTCTTACAATCAGCGCAGGTTCCGGTTGCTGTACAGGGATTGCTCAGCTGGAATCGCTGCTGATTCATAGGTGCGGCTACCGTTCTGGCGCGGTTTAATGCTGCATCAAGGGTATCCTCCACCTTGTTCATACCGGCGATCACCAGCACCGACTTCGGTCCAAAAATGGTTGCAGCCACCCGGTTGCCGGTGCCGTCAATATTCACCATTTGACCGTCCAGGCTCAAGCCGTTGGCGCCGCACAGATACACATCGCAGAACATTGCGTCCTTCGCTGCCTGATCTCTTTCCTCCTGGGTTTGGCACTTAGCCCGATCAATCGGATTGTATGGTCCGTTATTCATCGCTTCCATAAGACCGATCTGCTGGGCAGACATCGCGCCGCCCCAGCTGACAGTTGCGCCCTCAGGGATCAGCTCCAAGGCCTTTTGCAGAGCCATCTCCTTATTCTCGCAGTAGTAGGCATCAAAATGCCGACTTTTCAGGTTTTTGACCAGGATTTCCCCTCTTTTTTGGTAATAAAGTTCCTTGGGTGTCGGCATTTTCAGTCCTCCTTAGTTGTTCAGCAGTTTCTCCAGAGCTGCCATCTTCAGACAGGTGCTAAATACCTGCATTGCCTTCTCCAACTCATCAACAGGAGGCAGAGAGGGCGCGATACGGATATTGCTATCGTTGGGGTCGATGCCGTAGGGATAGGTAGCGCCGGCATCAGTCATGGTAACACCTGCTTCTGCGCACAGTGCCAACGCCCGCTTTGCTGTGCCGGGCATGGTGTTCAGGCTGACAAAATAACCACCCACAGGACGGTTCCAGTTTGCAAAGCCCAAAGGCGCGATCTGCGCATCCAGCACATCCAGCACCATACGGAATTTCGGCGCCAGCAGAGATGCGTGAAGCTTCATCAGCTCCAGCGTGCCTGCCTTGTCCTTTAAGTATTTCACGTGGCGCAGCTGATTGACCTTATCATAGGAGATCATCTGCACGCCCATCAGCTTGGTCATATATGTAATGTTTTCCTTGGACGATGCCATAACGGAAATACCTGCGCCGGGGAATGTGATCTTGGATGTGGAGGCAAATTCAAAGACCATATCCGGTCTTCCTGCCTCGGCGCAGAGGGAAATAATATCCGCAAAGGGCTTAAATTCACCCTCAAACTCGTGGACACAGTAAGCATTGTCCCACATAATCACAAAATCATCCGCAGCAGGCTTCAGATTTGCAAAACGCTGAATGGTTTCATCGGAATAAATGATACCGTCGGGGTTGGAATACTTGGGAACACACCAAATGCCCTTGACTGCAGGATCCTTCACCAGCTCCTCCACCGCATCCATATCCGGACCGGTTTCGGTCATCGCTACGGTGATCAATTCCGCGCCAAAGGACTGGGTGATGCGGAAATGCCGGTCATATCCGGGGCTGGGGCAAAGGAACTTAACGGTTTCCTCCTTACACCAGGGCTGCTTGCTGGTGCGCAGACCATGGGTATATGCCTTGGAGATCACATCGTACATCAGTGTCAAGCTGGATGCGCCGCCAACGAAGGTTTCCTCCCACTGACAGCCCAGCACATCTGCCCAATATTCCCGGGCGCACTTCATACCCTGCAGATCACCGTAGTTTCTGGCATCAACGCCGTCAACGATGCAGTCGTCCACATTTGTAAGTGTGGTCAAAATATCACTGACCAGGTCCAGCTGCAGCTTGGCAGGCTTACCACGGGCCATATTCAGCTTCAATCCCAGCTTCTTCCAGCTGTCAAACTCACTGCAGGCAAGCGCATACGCCTCCTGAAGATTTTCCTTGCTCATATTCTGATATGCAGTCAATTTACTCAATCCTTTCAAAATGCAAATTGATATTGCTGATATTATATGCGTTGCGCCACCAAAATGCAAGTCAAACTTTGCAAAATTGCATAATTTTTTTGGACAATCTGTTGAATTTGCCTTGCTTTTTTTATGAATATCGCATAGAATATAGATGTATCACTATATATAGGCAAATATTATGCAATTTGGGTTTGAAAGGATTTGGCAATATGGATAATCTGATCAACATTCCAGAAATATTCGGTACGGATGTTTTTAACGATAAGACTATGCAGCAGCGTCTGCCGGCGCAGACCTATGCTGCTTGGAAAAGCTGTCTGCAAACAGGATCTTCCTTGCCTCTGGATGTAGCAAATGTGATCGCTGAGGCGATGAAGGAATGGGCCATTGAAAAGGGCGCAACTCACTATACCCACTGGTTCCAGCCTATGACCGGTATCACCGCAGAAAAGCACGACTCCTTCATCTCCCCCACCGGCGACGGTCGGGTAATTATGGAGTTCTCCGGTAAGGAGCTGGTTCGCGGTGAGCCCGATGCCTCCAGCTTCCCCTCCGGCGGTCTGCGGGCCACCTTTGAAGCCCGGGGCTATACCGCCTGGGATCCCACTGCTTTCGCTTTCGTGAAGGACGGCAGTCTGTACATACCCACCTGCTTCTTCTCCTACACCGGAGAAGCTTTGGATAAGAAAACTCCCCTGCTGCGTTCTTTGGACGAGGTTTCCCGGGAAGCGCTGCGTATTCTGCGGCTTTTCGGCGACGATACTACACAGCGGGTGCAGGTTTCTGTCGGCGCGGAGCAGGAGTATTTCCTGATCCCCAAGAGCATTTACGCCCAGCGTGAAGATCTGCGGCTCACTGGCCGTACCCTTTTCGGCGCGCAGCCGCCTAAGGGACAGGAGCTGGACGATCATTACTTCGGTACCATTCGTACCCGGGTTGCCACCTTTATGAAGGATCTGGACGAACAGCTGTGGCGGCTGGGTATTCTGTCCAAGACCAAGCACAACGAGGGCGCGCCCTGTCAGCACGAGCTTGCGCCCATCTATACTGATGCCAGCAACGCCTGCGACGCCAACCAGCTGACAATGATGGTGATGAAGAAGTGCGCAGCCAAGCACGATCTGGTCTGCCTGCTTCACGAAAAGCCCTTTGCCGGCATCAGCGGCTCCGGTAAGCATAACAACTGGTCGCTGTGTACCGATTCCGGTAAGAATCTGTTCAAGGCCGGCGAAACGCCTCGGCAGAACGCCCAGTTCCTGGTGTTCCTTGCCGCCTTTATCAAGGGCATTGACGAATATCAGGATTTCCTGCGCAGCACGGTAGCCTTTGCCGGTAACGATCACCGCCTGGGCGCCAACGAAGCGCCGCCCGCAATTTTGTCCATCTTCCTGGGCGATGAGCTGACCGCTGTGGTGGATTCCATTATCAACGGAACCAACTACACTGAGCCGGAGAAGAGCCTTGTGCGAATCGGTGTGGACGTCCTGCCCTCTATCCCCAAGGACACCACCGACCGCAACCGCACCTCCCCCATCGCCTTTACCGGTAATAAGTTTGAGTTCCGTATGCTGGGCTCCTCCCAGTCCATTGCCGGTCCCAACATCGCGCTGAACACCATTATGGCAGAAGAGCTGGGTAAATTCGCAGATGTTTTGGAAAACGCCGAGAACTTTGATGCCGCCTTGCAGAAGCTGATCTGCGATACTCTGACGGAGCATCAGCGGATCATCTTCAATGGCAACGGCTATTCTATGGAATGGGAAGACGAAGCTGCCCACCGCGGTTTGAGCAATCTGCGTTCTACCGCCAAGGCGCTGCCCACCTACATCTCTCAGAAGAATATCGACCTGGTTACCAAGCGCGGCATCTTCACAGAAACGGAATTCCGCGCCCGCTATGAGATCCATATGGCAGCCTACAGCAAGATCATTCGCATCGAAGCCAAGACAATGGTGGATATGGTTCTGCATCAGATCCTCCCTGCCGGTCTTGCTTATTGCTCCGATCTGTCTGAGGCAGTTCTGCATAAGCAGCAGCTGAATATGAAGGCAGCCACCGAGCAGGATCTTGTCCAGCGGATCAGCAGCTGTTGCGACGCGCTATACAGCAAGACAGAAGAAATGGCTGCCCACCTGCGGTATGTTCCTGCCGGCACAGAAGCATCTGCCAATTACTACAGCGATGTGATCGTTCCGGATATGGAAAGTGTGCGTAAATCCGCGGATCTGCTGGAGCGGCTCACCGCCAAGTCCTACTGGCCCTATCCCATCTATTCCGATATTCTTTACTACTAATCCAATACATAAAAAAGGTTAGAGCCTTGGCTCTAACCTTTTTATTATTTCCTATGGAGTAATTTGCCGATGAGATAGTACACCAGCGCAAGTACAAGTCCGTAAATTCCCATCAATGCCAGGAAACGGTCAGAATATTGGGCATTGATGTAATAAGTCGGCGGGAAAATATACTGGAGGGTACGGAGCATACCTAGATCGAAGAACACCGGACAAACCACCAGCATCACCACGATCAGCAGCGGCAGCACCGTTCCCAAAACCGTCATCCTTGCGCAAATTCTGCGAACACTCATTGCAAACAGTGCGGTGCAAACTACATACAGAACGGTGGTCAGCACTTCCCTGCCCAACGATGCCGTCAAACCACTGATACGCAATGCGATCAACGACACCAGCGCCACATTCAGCCCGCAGATCATTTGGCAGGCGAATTCCACAACCGGCTGTTTCCGCTCCGGTATCCAGGAGAATGTTCCCAGGCGAACATCGCCCATATAGTACATCGCGGTTGCCAGCGCGCTTAGCACCGTAACCACCGCCAGCAATCCCCGCACCGGTGTCAAAAGGTAATTGGCTTCCTTTGCCTCCTGAACGGGCTGTGCCGCATCCATAAAGGAGAACACGAAGAATTCATCATCTACCCAAACGGCATCGTAATACGCCAGCAGTGCCTCATCAGAGGTATCCTGCAGCTGGGGCGAATTTTCCCGGATGTAGGACAGATACATCGCTCTGGTGCAGTATCCAAACATCGCGCCGCTTAGCTTTTCCCGGGCTAAGATCACGGAGACAGTACTCTCACGCTCCACCACCTGAATAAATGCATTTCCCCGATTTTGATTGTTCACAAAACGGTAGACCTTTTCTTCCATCTCCTCCGGGAAGATCCAGGCGACATCTGCCTCGCTTTCTGAAACCAGCTGTTTGGCCTGCTCCGGTGTTTCGCAGGACAGGAAACGCACCAGGCTGTTTTCACTTGTTAGGGTTTCTATCACGCTTGATGCCATAGCATCCTCGCCAACCTGCGCCAGCGCAACGGTAAGTACGCCGCTGCTTTCCTGGGCAGCATTGCTATAGCTCAGCACCAGCACGGGGATCAGCAGCAATATCAAAAGAAAGCTGATTCTCTTATACAGCCGCTTGTTCAGCAGCGCAAACCACTTTAGTAATCGTTTCATATTGCTACCCCCGTACGAAAGAGACCTTCGCCTTACGCACAAAAGCCGACAACGCGAAGAAAAGTCCGCCATAGCCCAGCAACGCCAACATACCGGTAAAATCCATCATACCGGCAAAGCTTTCTGCCAACTGCGCTCTGGCAATACCCGTCGGCAAGCAGTAGGCCAGCTTTTGCACGGAATCCGGGAAGAAAGTAACCGGATACAAACAGCCGGACACAAAGCACATCGCCAGCAGAACGAAAAACTGCAGCAACACGCCGCTGATCAGATTTTGCGTCAATTCGTACAGCAAAAAGCTCATTGCGCCCACAGCGATCACCACGGGGATCCACTGGAGGAAAACGCCAAAGGACAGCTCCAGCCAACCGCTATATACAGCGATCACCATCAGCACCGCAACGATGCACAAAATTCCTAGCAAATACACAGCGAAATCGCAAAAAGTCTGCCCAAGCGCAGATCTTCTGTTCGCCGTAAGCATTCTGGCAAGGGACATATCCCGGCGCACCATTATGGGCGCAAATACCAGGCAAATCAGCACCAACAGCACCACACAGAAGCCGCTAAGCAGGTACTCCTCCAAGCCCAGGCCATCGGACACACCCAGTTGGCTGACCTTGTACATCTTTGACCGGGCAAAAACAAACTCTGCATAGCTGATACTCAGATCGTTGACCGCGCCGCCGCTACTGAGCCCTGCATCACTTAGGGCATCACCGATGCCGAAAGTACCTTTTTGGCATTCCACCAAAATATTCTCCACGACCTTGAGGATCTCATCCTTGAGCATTGTTACAAGGCCAACTGAGCCCGCTGTGCAGACATATTTCAGCTGCATAATTTCGCCGCGCATCGCTGCATCCATAAAGCCGTCGGGAATCACCACAAACGCTGCAATATTGCCCCGACGCATTGCGCTTTCCGCTTCCTCTTCCGTCATTTCCACAAACTCTATAGCAAATCGGGAAGAATCAAAGGAAGTCAGCGCCATCATACCCAATTCCAGATAGGTATCTCCGGCAACGCCCACAACACCAATCCCGATCTTCGCCTGATCCTGAGAGTCATCACTGAGCGAAACCACAGCTTGATACGCCAGTGCAAGACAGCCGAACAGGATCGCCGCTACCAGCATTGCCGGCAGCATAAAGCGAAGGGATCGCTTTAGCTGTAAACAAAAATACTTTCCCATATTACAAGCTCTCTACCAATTTGCTCACGTTGCCGTCATAGGCAAACGGACATAAAACGCCGTCGCGGATAATGTACCACTGATCGCAAAGCTGCAATTCCATCACATCGTGGGTGGTCAGCAGCAAGATGCCGCCCTGATCCTTATAATGCTGCAGATAATCCGCAATATGCTGCTTGCAGGCAAGATCCAGGGCAGCGGTAGGCTCATCCAGCAGCAAAACCGGCGGTTTCTTCGCCATCGCGCAGCCAATGCTCAGCCGCTTTTTCATACCACCGGACATTTTGGATACGGGTACTTTCAAAAAATCGCCAATGCCCAACAGCTGCAAAACGCCGTCTTCCAGCTCCGCCTTCAAAGCTGTTCTTTCATACCACAGCAGCAGATTATCCCAGGCAGTCAGCTCCTCGATCAGCGGCGTACCCTGAGGCACATAGCCCACCAGTTTTGCTCGCTGCTTGCTGTCCTTCAACAGATCAACGCCGTCGCAAAGAAAACTGCCGCCATCGCAGGTCTGAACACCGGCAAGAATGGACAACAGCGTAGACTTGCCACAACCGTTTGCGCCCAAAATGCCAATGCATTTCCCCTGCTCCACCGTTAGGGTAATATCCCGAAGAACACTATTCTTTTTGAATTTTTTGGATATATTTTTGATCTCTAATTGCATAGAAATATCCCCATTACAAAGCATTTGGCGCTGTAAACAGCGCCAAATGTCAATATGATTTGAATTTAGATGCCAATCATGCCTTGCAGCATTGTAAGCAGCGTATCCGGCACCTCTGCTTCACGCAGATTGTCGATAATCGCGCTCAGATTCAAGCCGCTAACCCATTGCATCAGCGCAGTTTCGTCCTGAACAGCAATGGTGTTTGTGGGCTTCTCAATCGCATCAGCAGATCTGGTTGCCAGTTTCAGAGCGATGCCAACGATCATTGCATCGTCGCCAATCAGCTTGATCTCGGTGTTGCTTGCGCCGTCTGTAATGTCCAGCTTGATCTCAACGGCGATATCGTCCACAGGAATAATGGACACTTCACCCTGGGACATCATATCCACCAGAGCCTGTGCAGGTGTCAGAACAACAGTACCCTTGACAGCGTACTGGCTAGCGCTGAAGTTCTTCAGATCAATGGTCAAATAAGCAGTTCCCATATATTCAACGGAGTACTTGCCGTCGATAGTACCACTGTCGTTAAGGCCCTCGCCGGTAACCTTCAAGCCCAAGGACTCAACCTCCAGCAGGGACTTGAAGTTCTCGCCCTCGGTAACGGTGTAGCAGGTAAATACTGCATCGGTAATTTCGGGAACAGCAATGCTGCAGCCGGTAACATTATGACCGCCGTCAATATACAACGTTAAACCGATATAAGTCTCGGTATCCTCAGCCTCAGTAGGAAGCTCCTTCAGCGCTACGTCGATGGACTTGGTATATTCTGCGTACAGATCAACATCTTCCCAACCGATAGACTGTTCGCGCCACATATCGTTATAAAAAGCAGAAAGGTCATCAATGTACTTCTTAACGGTCTGGTCGTTCTTAGCCTCAGTCAAAGCTGCCTTAGCAATGTCCAGTGCGTCCTGCTGATAGATCTTGACATTCAACTGGGTAACGTCCTGCTTCAAACCATTCAGTTCCAGAGTGGTCTGAGTACGCTCAACATTGTCGATCTCCTTCAGTGCCAGCGTCAGATACCGTGTCAGAATGGTGTCGATCTCCTTCTCCTCGGGGAGAATTTCGATCAGATCAGCAAGCTTCTCCAGCTGTGCAGTATCTGCGCCAACCATCAGTTCATCCAGCTTAGCTTCCAGGAAGGTGTCGCTCAGCTGCGGTGCACCTGCCCAAATTGCATCATCGGACATAATCATATTCAGCACCAGGATATTGGTGTCAGAAAGATCTAAACCAACCTCAAGCTGGGACAAACCATCTTTGCTGTCAATATTCATACCCAAGCCAATACTAGACAGGAAATCCAAATCCATTTCCATACCCAAGCTTGTAGCAGCATATTGCTCCAGCAGATCCATAACCATATCGCCCAACATCAGGTCAAACTCAACATTTGCACCAAAGCTATCGGCGATGTTGCCTAAATTGCCATAAGCACCCCAAGTTTTTGCCAACGTACCTACCGCGGCATCCAGCTCATCAGCAGCCAGCACTTGGAAATACTCCTCGTCAGACAGGCCCTCGTACTTATCCTTGTTGTTCTCGTTGTTATTTGTGCCGTTATTGGTGTTGGTCTTGCCGCCGTCGCCATTATCCTTACCGCAGCCGGCCAGCATAGTAACACAACCAAAAATGACAGATACCACCATAATGATGGCAAGAATGGAGCTTAAAAGCTTCTTCACACTCAAATTTCTCATAGATTGTTACCGGTATACTTTCTATACCTGCTCCTTTCATCTTCTTATCCGCTTTCGGACTTCAATATAATAACACATATTTTGAGTTCAGTCAATAAAAAACAGTGATAATAAATACATTTGTCTTTCGAGAAGCTACAGCCTCAAAACCATTGGTTTGACTTGACTTTTTCCAAACTGGGTGCTATCATTTACGGAAATGGAGAGTTGTCCGAGCGGTTTAAGGAGCTAGTCTTGAAAACTAGTGATTCCGAAAGGAACCTAGGGTTCGAATCCCTAACTCTCCGCCAAAAAAAGCGACTTGTTTCAACAAGTCGCTTTTTCTTTTGGATTTGCAAAATTTTACATCCGCACTTGATTTTTACGGAAATAACCATTATGATGTAGCTAGATTTTCCCAACAACAAGGAGGTTTCCTGCTATGATCCAACAGGCTGCTTTTATCGGTAAAAACAAGATGCTCAAGGGCGGACTGCACTGCCACACCACCCGTTCCGACGGTCGCGTAAGCCCGGAGGATGTTATGAAAATGCACAAGGAAAACGGCTATGATTTCCTTGCTATCACCGACCATCGCCGTTACAATATGAAAAATTTTGCTCCGGAGCTGGGTCTGACCATTATCCCCGGTATGGAGTTTGACAATGTGGGACTGCACGCCGATCACGGCTTCCGCTGCTACCACACCGTTTGCCTCGGTCCTACCAAGGAGGACGGCAACGGCTACGAGCACGATCAGATGTTTGAATCTGCCAATGTGCCCGACCAAGAGAGCTATCAGCCTTACTTAGACGAGATTCACGCCAACAAGAATCTGACCATCTACTGCCACCCCGAATGGAGCTGCACGCCCCCCAGATATTTCGACAAGATGAAGGGCAATTTCGCTATGGAGATCTGGAACACCGGCTGCGCTCAGGACAATAATATGGATATGGACGCCCTGTACTGGGATGACCTGCTGGGTCGGGGTATTCGCCTTTACGGTGTTGCTGTTGACGACGGACACGCCGCTCACGCCCATTGCAAGGGCTGGGTCATGGTCAACGCCGAGAACAATGTTAATTCCATTCTGAAGGCTCTGGAAAACGGCGCATTCTACTCCTCCTGCGGTCCGGAGATCTACGATTTCTATGTCAAGGACGGTCATTGCGTCATCGAGTGTTCCCCCGTCAAGAAGCTGCGTGTCCACTCTGACTGCCATCCCACCAAGGTCTGGCACGATCCCGAGGGCAAGCTGCTGACCTACGCCGCATTTGACATCGAATCCCACAACCAGGATTACGGCTATGTCCGTATGTCCATTATGGACGAAAACGGCAACTACGCCTGGACCAATCCCATCTTCCTGGACTAATACATATAAACAAAGGACCACCCCAAGCGGGTGGTCCTTTTATGTCATTCCGACCGAGGCGAAGCCGAGCGGAGGAATCTTCGCATCAACCAAATGCGTAGATCCCTCGGCTACGCTCGGGATGACAAAATCTCTATTTAGATTTCTTGTCTGCCCTCCAAGGCGCGGGAGAGCGTTACCTCGTCCGCATATTCCAGCTGGCTGCCTACCGGCACGCCATAGGCAAGACGGGTTACCTTGACCTCCATCGGCCGCAGAAGCCTGGAAATGTACATTGCCGTGGCTTCACCCTCCGTATCCGGATTGGTAGCCATAATGACCTCCCGCACGGTACCGCTGCCTACACGGTGCAGCAGCTCTTTGATGCGAATATCCTCTTGGGTGATGTGATTCAGCGGAGAGATCACGCCGTGAAGCACATGGTACACGCCGTTAAATTCCCGGCTGCGCTCCATCGCAATCACATCCTTCGGTTCTGCCACCACGCAGATCAGCCCTTGATCCCGCATTTCGTCGTTACAGATAGGACAGACCTCCCGATCCGTCAAATTCTGACAAACGGGACAGGTATGCACCGTTTCCTTGGCGGCAACGATGGCATCTGCGAAATTCTGCGCCTCCTCTATTGGAAGGCTGAGTACATAAAAGGCAAGCCGCTGGGCTGTCTTACCGCCAATACCGGGCAAACGGGCAAACTGATCCGACAGCTCCTGCAGCGCCGCAGGAAAATACTGCATATAGCCTCCTTAGAACAGACCGCCCAGATTCAGACCGCCGGTAAGCCGGGACATATTGCTGGCAGCATCGGAATCAGCAGCGCGCATCGCCTCATTGACAGCAGCGATGACCATATCCTGCAGCATTTCCACATCATCGGGATCCACAGCCTCGGGGTTGATCTGCAGATCCACCACCTCGTGCTTGCCGTTGACGCTGGCAGTTACCATACCGCCGCCGGAGGTAGCGCTGTAGGTCTTGTTCTCCTGCTCCTCCTGCATACGCAGCAGCTCCTGCTGCATCTTCTGCGCCTGCTTCATCATTGCCATCTGATTCATACCACCGGGCATACCCCGGAAATTATTCTTTGCCATAATTTTTACTCCTTGATCTTCACAATATCACTATGTTCTCTGCCGAAATTCAGCAGCTGCTGAAAGCCAGGGCTATGCTGCTGCGCAGCGCTGCGATCCACCGCCTCGACCTTCACGGCTCTGCCTAAGATCGCAGATGCTTTCCGAGCTACAAGGCTCAGGATCTCCGGCTTGTTGACCATATCCTTGGTAAATTTGGTATCACATTTAAGCACCACGCAATCCCCTGCCACAACGCCTTCAACCGGCGGATTGGGGGACGCTACAAAGAATCCGGATGCCGGCGGACGCAGCTCCTGTCGCACCGCTGCAACCAAATCCGTCCAGAAGCCGATAGGCGCCTCGTCAGCAGGTGTTTCTACCGGAGCAGGCGTTTCCTCATCAACGGCAGGAACAGGCTCATCCACCGATACCGGCGGCGTTTGAGCAGGCTCTGCTGCAGGTGTGGCAGCAGCAACGAAGCTGCCGCTCTTCATTTGTTCTTCCAAACGGGTAAGCCGGGCATTCAATGCAGTTGCATCCAACTGCAGCTCCGGCTGGCACAAGCTGATGATACACAGCTCAGCATCCATTCTACGGCTGGCGCTGCGAGTGAACGCGCTGATGGTCTGCTCCAGCTTTTCCATCATTCGCACCAGCTCGCCGGCGGAAAACCCGTCCTTCAGCTTAACGGCATCGGCATCGTCCGCAACACCGGACAGCATCGTCAGCCCACTATTGGGCGCAGTTTTCAAAATCAGCAGATCCCGGGTAAGACAAGCAAGCTCGTCCAAAAGCGCGCCCAGATCCTTACCCTCGGCATACAGCCGGTTGAACAGCTCCAGGGCTTTGCCGGTATTGTGCTGAGCGATATAGCTCATCAGCTCGGCGCAATTCTGCTCACCTGCGATACCAAGGCAGGCATAGACCTGTTGAGCGGTCAGCTCACCGGTGGTTGCAGAGGCGCACTGATCCAAAAGGCTCAAGCCGTCCCGCAGGCCGCCATCTGCCATTCGCGCCAGCACTCTGGCAGCGGAATCGTCAAGGTCGATCTTCTCCTGATAGGCAACATACTGCAGCCGGGCGGCAATATCCTCCTGAGAAATCCGACGGAATGCAAACCGCTGACACCGGGACAGAATCGTCGCCGGTACTTTATGCAGTTCCGTTGTTGCCAGGATAAACAAAAGATGCTCCGGCGGCTCTTCAATGATCTTCAGCAGTGCATTGAAGGCGGCAACGGACAGCATATGCACCTCGTCGATGATGTACACACGCATTTTTACCTGAGAAGGCGTATAGACGGCATCGTCCCGCAGATCCCGAACATTGTCAACGCCATTGTTGGAGGCCGCATCGATCTCCAAAACATCCATACACGCGCCGGAATCAATGGTCCGGCAGGCATCACAGCAGTTGCAGGGATTGCCGTCCTGAGGATTCAGGCAGTTGACCGCCTTGGCAAGAATCTTTGCGCAGCTGGTTTTGCCTGTACCCCGAGAACCGGTGAACAAGTAGGCGTGGCTCATCTTTCCGGAGACCAGTTGTGTCTTCAGAGTTTGGGTAACTGCCATTTGACCGGCCACATCGTCAAAAGTCTGCGGACGGTATTTACGATATAATGCCTGATAAGCCGACATATTCTGTCCACCTTTCTGCAAAATTATGACCGGCTCATAACAAGATCGCACACCCACATTTGAACCTGCTGAATACCCGGAAGCAAGGCAGCCAACTCAGGAACGGCAGCCTCACGGCACACGAGAAGATCCGCTTAATGCTGCTTGGTTCCCCACCTGACATGGTTCACGGGATCTCGTTGCGTAAGACCATCCCCTCAACATCGCTTACGATGCGCAGACAGCACTCATGCAGACCCTGGTGTGGGAATTCATCCCTGCTATAGCGGATTGCAGGTTACAGGGCACCGCTATCTCCCCGACTAGTGCGACCTTGTTACGAGCCGGTCTGCTGTAACAAGGTTATTCGATTAGGTTTAACGAACCTTCTTCTCGATAAACTGAGCCAGTTCGGCGAAGGTAGTAACCTTCTGATTTTCCAGATCCAGTTCGATGTTCAGCTCTTTCTCCAGATCCATAATCATCTCAACGATGTCCAGAGAATCAATACCCAGGCTTTCAAAGGTGCTGTCCGGGGTAATGGATTCTGCGTCCAGCTCCAGCTGCTTAGCAGCAAAAGAAACGAGTTTTTCGTACATAGTAGTTTCCTCCTAAGTTCTTTCTATTCGGGAATTACTGCTCTATATTTTAGTACAATATGTGTCTTTTGTCAATAGCGAGGCATTACAGCTTACGCAGCAACTGCTCAATATCTTCCGGGGTGAACATATATTTTTCATCGCAGAACTGACACTCTACCGGGAAGGTCTTGCCCTCCTCCATAATCTCCGTCAGTTCCTGCTTGCCAAGGCTGATCAACGCCTGGGTAACACGCTCCCGGGAGCAGTAGCATTTATAGGAAACCTCCTGCGTTTCCATAAACACGATGCCCAGATCGCCGCAGACCTGACCTAAAATATCCTCCGGTGTCATTCCCTGCTCCAGCATCGCAGTAACCGCGCCGGCTCTCTGAATTCCCTGCTCCAGCTTGTCGATAACCTCTTCCGGCGCACCGGGAAGCAGCTGCAGCAGATAGCCGCCGGCAACCTTGACGCTTTGATCCACATCCACCAGTACACCCAGCGCGCAGGCGGTAGGTGTCTGCTCACTCTGGGCAAAATATGCAGTAACATCGTCGCCGATCTCACCGGAAACCAGCTGGGTAGAGCCGATATAGGGCTCTTTCATCTGCAGATCACGGATCACGGTCAATGTTCCGTCTGTACCCACAGTCGCACCCACATCCAACTTGCCGGGATACTTTTCAACCAAAGGTACATTGGGCTGGGTAACACAGCCCCGGACATTACCGTCCGGATCAGATACACAGGTAATAGTACCGATAGGACCGCCGCCCCGAACCTGCAAGGTCATAGAGCCGTTTTCCACCTTCTGCATATTGCCCATCATCGAACTGGCGGTCAGCGCCCGTCCAAGGGCTGCTGTGGCATTGGGTGTGGTGCCGTGGATCTGTACCGCACGCTGTACCATATCTGTAGAGCGAATAGCTACGGCCTTGACAAAGCCGTCCATACTCATACCTCTTACCAAATAGTCTTTCATTTGATTCTACCCTTTCTTGCGCTGAAGTAGATCCGCTGATCTTCCACTGTAGGCGCGCCAATATGCCGGTCGCCGTAAACGCGGATATTGCTGAAACCTGCGCTTTTCAAAAACTGCATCAGCTGCTCTTGTGTGTAGGCATACTCCTGATGCTCCTCAAAGCTGCGCTGCCAGGTCTTACCCCGGCGCTGGAACAGATCCATACCGTAGGAGCAAATGTTGGTTCCCTCATCAAATTCGCCCCGCCAAACGCAGTACACATCATCGTCCTCATCCAGGAACACCTGGCCGTCCATAGCGCGAAGCTTCTGCGGCGTATTCACATCGAAAATGAAAATACCGCCGGGATTTAACGCCTTATAGATCCGCTTAATTGCCATTTCACAATCGGTGGGGTCGACGATATAATTCATACTGTCCAATCCACAAACTGCAAGGTCTACGCCACGGGGCAGGTGCAATTCCTGCAGCTTCTGGCAGACAAAGACCGGTGGATTGTCAAGCTGCTGTGCCTTGCTGTACGCCACAGTCAGCATATCCTCCGACATATCCACACCGGTAACCTGATAGCCGCGCTGGGCCAGCAGCAGGCTCACAGAGCCTGTTCCGCAGGCAAGGTCTGCCGCTGTACGGGGCTTCACGCCTTCTATATCCAGAATGGTATGGTAAAAGTCGACCACAGCGCCGTAATCCACATCATTGGTCAGCCGGTCGTAGCTAATTGCCAAATTTTTATATGCATCCATAGTTTTTTCCTTAAAAAACATCCCGGGCAACGCCCGGGATGTTGTATTCTCCGCTATTAGCGCTTAAAGATGCTGAAGATCTCTTCGATGTCGCCGACATTGGCAGCAGCAGGCTTTTCGCCGGTTGCAGCAGCCTCTGCCTTAGCAGCAGTGTCCCGCTTCTGCTCGAAGCCGGTAGCGATAACGGTAACCCGCATCTCGTCCTCGAACTCGTCGGTATAGGTTGCGCCGAAGATAATGTTAGCCTCGGGATTTGCGTTCTCCTGAACGATACCGGCAGCGGTCTCAACATCATCCAAGGTCAGCTCAGCAGAGCCGGTAACATTGACCAGCACGCCGGTAGCGCCGTTGATGGAGGTTTCCAGCAGGGGGCTGTTGATAGCGGCCAAAGCAGCCTGCTCAGCCTTCTCACGGCCGGAAGCGGTACCAACGCCCATATGTGCGCGGCCAGCATCCTTCATAACTGCGGAAACGTCAGCAAAGTCCAGGTTGATGATAACGCGATCAGAGTAGCCAACCAGGCCGGAGATAGAGGTAACAGCCTGCTTCAGAACATCGTCAGCAATGCCGAATGCATTGGCGAAGGTGATCTTCTGATCGGTAACGTACTTCAGACGGTCATTGGGGATGATAACCAGGGAGTCGACCTTGTCAGCCAGCTCAGCGATACCGCCCTCAGCCTGACGCATACGGTTTGCACCCTCAAACTTGAAGGGCTTGGTAACGACGCCGACGGTCAGAATGCCAGCCTCGTGTGCCATATCCGCAACGATGGGAGCTGCGCCGGTGCCGGTGCCGCCGCCCATACCGGCGGTGATAAATACCATATCGGTGTTCTCCAGGATCTTAGCGATCTGTGCGCGGCTTTCCTCAGCAGACTTTCTGCCGATCTCGGGCTTAGAGCCAGCACCCATACCACCGGTGAGCTTCTCACCGATCTGCAGCTTATTCTTGCAGTTAGACTTATTCAGATCCTGCTTGTCCGTATTGATAACGATAAACTCAACGCCCTCCACACCGGCATCGATCATGCGGTTGATAACGTTGTTGCCTGCGCCGCCAACACCAATTACCTTGATCTTAACAACGCGCTCCTGAAACATTTCAGACATATACTTTCCTCCTATGTATCGTTTCGCGGCTGGATACCCATACCGCTTCAAATTACAATGGTACCTCTATATTCTATCTTGAAAAATCCATTTGGTCAATATCAAATTTATAATATTTTCGATTTTTCTCCAATAAATTCGCAAATTTATCCAAATTATGTGAATTCCCGGACCAAAACATTATCAGGATCCCGAATATCCAGCACGCCTTCGTCGTATTCCACCTGCTCCAGCGCCGCTTTCATCGTTGCGATCTTCACGCCCAACTGCTCGGTGCTGCCCAGCAGAATCTGATATTCGTTTCCGTAACGGAGCTGAATATCCATCAGGCTGCTGACATCAACGGTAGATACCTTGCCGATGATCTTATTCTGCTCCAAAAAGCCTGTTATGCTGATTGCTGCCTTCAGCCGGTCAGCAGCGGTAACCGTCATAGGAATCGCATTACCGGAGGCGTCTGTGGGCGGTGTAGTGTCCTGCCAGGCGTTTGCCTGCTGTCCCACAAAAGGATTACTAAGGGCAACGCCCTGGATCTTTGTGTAGCGGCTGTGCTTTCCGTCCAGAGCCTGCTCCACGATCTTACCGTCCGCGCTCATCAGCCACCAGCTTTCGTCCTGAGCCTGAACGGCATAGGTAACATCCACTTCCTCTACCTGAATCATTACCTTATCCGGCAGTTTTATTCCTATCCGGACAGACTTAATGTACGGCAGCGCAGAAATGATCTTGCCTGCAACCTTGGTTCTGCCAAGGAAGATCAGATGATCGCCGGCCTTAATTCCGGACGCGCCGATAATTTCCGCTTCCGTATATTTTTCCTCGCCGGTAACCTCGATATTTACGATCGTACCGTTCTCAGCCACTGTTTCGCCAACCTTGAAATAGACAGCAAGGCTGAAGAACACCGCCAAGACCACTGCCACCACCGTAATCAACCGCAAAACCAAACGGTTCCGGTTAAAGGGCTTGGGCGGCAGATACACCACATCGGCAGAGATCTTCGGCTCTTCTTTTTTTACAGTCCTGCGCTTTGTCGCAGGCTTTTTTCCAGTTGCCTGCCGTGTTGTCGGTCTTGCGCCGGTTTTCCCAGCAGCAGGTCTTCTCTTTTGTTCGGTTGCCATAGCGTTCCCCTTTTCGGTCAGCTTTTGTGTGTCAATTCATCCAAAATGTCGCAGATCCGCTCCGCAGAATCCAGGATCACATCTTTGCGCAGAGCGATGCTCATTTGCTCCCGTCGCGCAGGATCTGCCAGCAGTGTCTTTACTGTATCATACATACCCTGAGCTGTGCAATCTTTTTCTAACATCAGCACCGCACCACCCCGGTCAGAAAGCACTCTGGCGTTTTTTTCCTGGTGGTTATCCGTAACATTGGGCGACGGAATCAAAATTGCAGGAATGCCGGAAGCCGCGATCTCATTGCAGCTGGACGCGCCGGCGCGGCTGATAAACACATCTGCCGCTGCCATCACAGTAGGCATATTGTAGATGTACTCCCGCATATCCAGATTGGGACATTTTTCGATCTCGATGCCGTATCCTCTTACCTTTTCCGGCATCCACTCCCAGCCGAATTTACCGGTGGCGTGGATATGACGGAACGGGAAACCGTCAGCATTTTCCAAAGAAAGCATTTCGGCGACGGTTTCGTTCATCTTCTTTGCGCCAAGGCTGCCAAAGGCTGAAACAACCACCGGCTCATCGCCAATGCCCAGTTCCTTACGGGCAGCCGCCTTATCACCGTACACAAACTCCCGGCGAATGGGCATACCCACGGTTTCCACCTTTTCAGGGTGCTTATAGTGCTTCGCGCTTTCCGGGAAACAGATCAGCATTCTAGTAACCTTGTCTGCCAGCATACGGGTGGTCAGACCGGGCATAGCGTTGCTTTCGTGAACACAGGTGGGTACATTCAGCAGCGTACCTGCTTTCAAAGCAGGATAGCAGGCATAGCCACCGGTGCCGATGATCGCATCCGCCTTAAATTCCCGGATAATTTTCTTACATTCATTGACCGCTTTCACAGTCTGGGAAACGGCCTTGAGATTCTTTTTTAGTGCCCGCAAGCTCTTGCCGCGGCACATTCCGCTGATTTCCAGGCATTTCAGCTGGAAGCCTGCGTTGGGAACAAGCTGTTCTTCCATATGTCCCTTTGCGCCGATAAACAGAATTTTGCTGTCGGGATGACGCTCACGCAGAATATTGGCAACTGCGATAGCGGGGTTGATATGACCGCCGGTACCACCGCAGGTAAAAATCACATTCATAGGGAAACCTCCTGTTTCTTTGTCTGATTTCGCTGGCGGGAGATGCTTAAAACAACGCCCATTTCTCCCAAATTCACTGCTAGCGCTGTGCCGCCATAGGAGAAGAACGGCAGCGCGATTCCCGTGGACGGGAGTAAATTGGTTACAACACCTAAATTCAGAACCGTCTGCACCGCGATCAAGGTGATCAGCCCTGCCGCCAGCACCGTAGAAAACCGGTCAGATGCGTGCAGCGCGATCCAATAGCCACGCAGGATCAATGCGCTAAACAGCGCGATGATCAAGATCGCGCCAAACAGTCCCAGCTCCTCGCAGATGATTGCAAAAATATAGTCATTATACTGAAACGGTAGATACAAATACTTCTGTCTGGACTTTCCAAAACCCAAACCAAACAAGCCACCGGAACCGATGGCATACAGTGATTGCAGGATCTGATAGCCGGTATCCCCCGGATCCTGCTCCGGGTGCAGCCACGCCGTAACCCGATCGCCGGCATAGCCCATAAAAGAAATATACACGATAACAAAGGCGGCGGCAATACCCGCGCCTGCAAAGAGCCATTTCATTTTCGTTCCGGCGACGAACATCATCACCACCGCAACTGCGCCCATCAGCATTATGGCTGACAAATGCTTTTCCAATGCCAGCGGTACCAAAATACCCAGCAGCGCACCGCTAAAACCCAGCACACCGTAGCGGAATTTTCCCGCATCCGCGCCAAAATTCCGGGTTAACCTGGCAAACAGGACAATCATCGTAAATTTGGCAATTTCCGAGGGTTGAAACTGGATGCCGCCGATATTGATCCACCGGGTAGCACCATTAACAGATTGCCCCACAACCAGTACTGACAGCAGCAGCAAAATACTGACGCCGTAGATCGGCCAGGCATACCGAAACCAAAAATTCGATGGAATTCGGCTGAAAAAGAACATACAGACTAATCCCAAGCCGGCGCAAACCGCCTGCTTTTGCAGGTATTTGGTAGAGATGGTATAGCCGGTATCGTACTGGCTTTGGGCAGAGCTGGCGCTATAAAGCATAATCAGCCCTACCGTCAAAAGCAGCAGCAATAAAATCAAAAACGGGATGTCCACAACTTCGCCGACGTGAATACGGCGGCGGTCCTCTTTGGCATACAGAGCATTCTCTGCAGCCATAATAGACTCCTTTCGAAACCAGTTATTATGCTATGCCAAACCAGGCGACCACGCACATTACAATGCACACAGCGGTGAAAACCAAGACGATCTTAACCTCTTTCCAGCCGCTCATCTCAAAATGATGGTGGATCGGAGACATTTTGAACAGCCGTTTGCCGTGGGTTAGCTTAAAATAGCCCACCTGCAGGATCACGGACAGCGTTTCCATCAGGTAAACAAAGCCCACCAGCAGCAAAATCAGCGGCATATTCAGCGCAAATGCCAGCGCGCATACCGCGCCGCCCAAAAACAGCGAACCGGTATCGCCCATAAACACCTTGGCAGGATGCCAGTTATAGAACAGGTATGCGATCAGCGCGCCTACCAAAGCCGCAGGCATCAAAGCAAGATCCATCTGCTTCTGCGCAACGGCAGCAGCGGTAAAGAACACCATAACCGGCACAGTAACGCTGCCGCACAGGCCGTCAATGCCATCGGTGATATTCACCGCATTAACGCAGCCTACCATAATGAACATAGAAATAAAAATATACACCAGAGGATGCATCGGAACAGAAACATCCACAAAGGGAATATACAGGTCGGTAACCAATGTTCCATTCAGGTACAGCGCATACAGGAAGATGGCGGAAACCGCCATCTGCAAAAGCATTTTTTGAATCGCGGTCAAGCCGAGGTTGCGCTTAAATTTGACCTTGGTAAAGTCATCCAAAAAGCCCACCAAGCCAAAGCACAGCGACAGCGCCAGCACATAAAATACGGAGTAATCCTGCATAAACGGAATGGCGACCACCAAGCAGATGATCAGCGCAAAGATAAACATCAGACCACCCATCATCGGTGTTCCGGCCTTGTAATTATGCCAGGTAGGACCGACCTCCCGAATGGATTGTCCCGCCTTCAGCGCACGAAGCACCGGCAGCAGCAAAAAGCCGATCAATGCGCTAAGCGCGCAGGCGATCAACGCCGTAACGATGATTGTAGTCATAGTTTCATTCCTCCGCTTATGTATCTTCCTTCAAAAAGCCTTCCAAAGCCAATTCCATACGCATACCGTGGCTGCCCTTGAACAACAGTACATCCCCGGGCTTTGCCAGGCGTTTTAACGCCTCGATCAGCCGCTGCCGATCGGTAAATGCCATAGCTTTGCTTTCCTTCATACCTCCGGTCAGCGCACCACTGATAACGCGATCGCTGTTGGGGCCGTAGGCCAGCACAATGTCCGCATTTTCCGCTGCAATTCTGCCAACGCGATAATGCTCCGCCTGCGTGCAAACACCCAGCTCCAGCATATCTCCCAGTACCGCAATATGCCGACCGGGCTTTTTGCCCAGCACAGACAAGGCTGCCGCCATAGATTCCGGTCCTGCATTGTAGCAATCCTTGATAATCGTATAGCCCTTAATGTCCAAAATCTCCTGACGGCCGGCAAGATTGTGGAAAGCTGCCAGCCGCTGACGGATCATTTCGGCAGGCACATCCAACGCCAGGCCGACGCAGATCGCTGCCAGGGCATCGGACACATAATGGGTGCCCTCCATTGCCAGAGAAATGGGAAGTGTCTGATCTTCCCACTGGGTAGAAAATTCCAAAGTATCCTGCACCTGCCGCACATTCACACCACGCACAGCGCAATCAGGATTGCGAACGCCAAAATAGGTAACATTCAGCGCAGATTTCTTATGGACATTGATCAGAAGCGCATCGTCGCCGTTGAGGATCACCTGTCCGTCGGGCTTCATACCCTCTAAAATCTCCAGCTTTGCTCTCAAAATACCCTCCTGAGAGCCAAGATGCTCAATATGCATCGTACCGATGTTGATAATTACCGCCACATCCGGCAGTGCGATAGAGGCAAGATAAGCAATCTCTCGGAAGTGGTTCATACCCATTTCCAACACCGCAACTTCCGTATCTTCCGGCATAGACAGTACCGCCATCGGCATACCGATGTCATTGTTATGATTGACCGGTGTCTTCCCTACCCGATATGTGCCGTCAAGCACGCAGGCGATCATTTCCTTGGTGGTGCTTTTGCCCACCGAGCCGGTAACGCCTACTACCTTCATACCGATGCGCTTGCGTTCGCCCCGGGCAATATCACCCAGCGCAATTCTGGTATCTTCCACCACGATGGCAGGATAATCTCCGTCGCAATGGGTGCAAAGCACCGCTGCCGCGCCGTTTTCCAGCGCCTTCGGTACAAAATCGTGGCCGTCCCGTTCGCCCTGCAGGGCGATAAACAGCTGTCCCGGCTGGAGCTTACGGGTATCGTTATTGGCGCCCAGGAATGTAACCTCGGCGTATTTAGGGTCGATCCTACCGCCGCACCAGTCGGCAGCCTGTTGCAATGTGATGCGTCCCATATTATTTCCTCATTTCCGTCAGGTGCTGCGCCACGATCTCACGCTCGTCAAGATGATGCTTGACGCCGTGAATCTCCTGATAGGTTTCGTGGCCTTTGCCTGCCAGTACAATCATATCATCTTTTTGCGCAATGTCCATAGCATAAGCGATGGCTTTTTTACGATCTTCGATGACAGTGTATTCACCCATATCAGGGGTAATGCCCTTCAAAATATCTTCGATGATCGCCATCGGCGCCTCGGTACGGGGATTATCCGAGGTAATCACCGCAATATCGGACAATTTTGTGCCGATGGCACCCATAATGGGGCGCTTAATGGGATCCCGGTCGCCACCGCAGCCAAATACAGCGATCAACCGCCCCTTACAGAAATCACGGACAGAGGAAAGGACCTTTTCCAAGCCATCGGGCGTGTGGGCATAGTCGATAAGCACAGTAAAATCTGTACCGGGTGTGGGAACAACCTCGATCCGTCCCTTGACACCTGCCGCATTTGCCAGCGCCTTTGCACAATCAGTAAGAGAAATGCCCAGTTGCTTCGCAATTCCCAGCACTGTCAAGGCATTGCAGACTGTAAATCTTCCCGGAATGGGCAAGGTTACATTCACTCTTTCTGTTTCCGTAACAGCATCAAAAGAAATGCCGTTGTTATGCAGCTGTACATTTTGAGCACTCAAATCGCCGTTAATGACAGATGTGGTCAGCACAGGGCAATTTGCATTTGCGCGAATACGGTCAAAATAAGCATCATCGCAGTTCAAAACCGCCTTATCGCAGCGCTCAAACAGCTGCGCCTTGGTATCGCAGTAGTTTTCCATCGTCTTGTGGAAATCCAAATGATCTTCCGTCAAATTGGTAAATGCGGCCACAGCAAAATGTACGCCGCCAACCCGTTCCAGGGCGATGGCGTGAGAAGAAACCTCCATCACCACATAGTTGCAGCCGGCATCACGCATTTGGGCAAACAGGCTCTGCAGCTCAAAACTTTCCGGCGTGGTGCGTTCTGTGGGAAGCTCCAAATCGCCGATGAGATTGCCCATAGTGCCGATCAGGCCTACCTTCGCATTCAGCGCAGACTCCAAAACCTGCTTCAGCAGCAGTGTTACAGAAGTCTTTCCGTTGGTGCCGGTAATGCCAATGATGGACATATCCTTTGCGGGCTGACCGAAGAAATTTGCGCCGATCTGCGCCAATGCCAGCCGGTCAGATTTCACCAAAACATAAGGCACATCTTGCGTAGGCTTACTTGCCGTTACCACCGCTGCCGCGCCCTTTTCCATTGCCATAGGGATAAAGCGGTTGCCATCGGTGGCAAAGCCGGAAACCGCCACAAACAGACCGCCCTGCTCCACCTTCCGGGAATCATAAGCGACCTGCTGAATATTCAGTTCCATATCGGCTGTGGTTTCCAGGATCTCCACGCCTGCAAGCAGCTGTTTTAGCTTCATATGTTTCCCTTTCCGCCTTAATCGGCAGCCTTTGTATCGGCAAATTCCAAACGAATCGTTGTTCCCAGATCAACCGTCTGCCCCGGCGCAATGCTCTGCCCCGTTACGGTTACTGACGGCAATAAGTCCGTATTTCCTGCCACTAAAATATACAGTCCCAGCTGTGCAGCCGTGTCACCGGCCTGCTGACGGTTCATTCCGGTAAAATCCGGAACGGTTACCCGTTCTGTAGGTGGCTCTTCTCCTAAATAGACCAGCACCTGGCTGTTTCCGGAGATCTCCTGCCCCGGCGCCGGAATTTGAGATGTTATCGTGTCCCCTGTCCCAATACTGCGGACAGTTAAGGTTTTCTCTTTTAGCAGCTTTTCCGCATCCTTGACGGTCATACCCGTCAGATCGTCCACGATGACCACCTGACCGGCTGCATCTTCTTCGCTGAAGGTCTGCTCTACGCCCAAATAGGGCAAGATGTCCGCCATTACCGCGCCGACTGTAGGCGCAGCCATAACACCGCCGGAAATATATATCCCGGTTTGCCGCGATGGCGTGTCCAAGGCTACTAATACAATATACTCCGGATTGTCCATCGGCGCAACCCCTACAAATGATACGATTTTATCCTGTACGCGCTGGCCATTCTCGTCAAATATGTCGATTTTTTCGCTGGTACCGGTCTTTCCCCCTATGGAATATCCGGCAACAGAGGCATTTTTTGCCGTTCCCTCCGTTACCACCGAGGTCAAAAGCGTACACATCGTCTTAGAGGTTTCTTCGCTAATAACCTGCCGTATCACGGTTGGCTCTTGCTTCAGCACGGTATTGCCACTGCTGTCCACAACCTCAGATACGATATAAGGCTCTAACAGATAACCGCCGTTGACCACAGAGGCTATCGCCCGGACCAGCTGGATGGGTGTCAGCTTAAAGGTCTGTCCAAAAGAGCCGGAGGTCAAGGATGCTGTGCCCCACTTATCGGTATTCGTTACCAGCTCCTTGTCGAAGAAAACGCCTTTGCTCTCGCCCATCAGGTCGATGCCGGTTTTCTCCGTAACGCCAAATCGCTGGATATATTCGTAGAATCGCTCTCCGCCCAGCTTCAGCGCGATGTGGGCGAAGGCCAGATTGCAGGAATTTTGCAGTGCCTGAGGTGTTTTTTGCGCGCCGTGTCCGGTCGACCTCCAGCAATGCAACCGCTGAGCTCTTCCGGGAATTTGTTCTGAGCCGGAGCAGTGAAACGCCGTATCCAATGTGATTGCGCCGCTATCCAAAGCCGCCGCCATGGTCAGCACCTTAAAGGTCGATCCCGGCTCATATCCGTCCGACAGGCACCGGTTTCGCCACTGCTTCAGCCTTGCTTCACTCAGCGCCTTTTGATAGACCTCTTTGCCCTCCCCGGTAGCCAGATAATCCAGCCGCATTTGCTCCAATTTCTGGGCAGTTTCCGTATCGGCGATCTCCAAATACGCATTGGGATCGTAACCACCCAAGGTTGCCATCGCCAATATTTCTCCGGTATTGACGTTCATCACGATGCCGAATGCGCCGTTTTGCACATCGTATTTATCGACGGCAGCCTGCATCTGCTTTTCCAGGCAGGCCTGCACAGTGGTGTCCAGCGTCAGAATAACATCATTTCCCGGCTGGGATGCCACATATTTTTCATAAGAATAAGGCATATCCATCTCATTGTTGCCCTTGGTAGTGATCACCTTTCCGGCGCTACCTTCCAGGTAGCTGTTGTAGGATGCCTCAATGCCCTCCGAACCGGAATTTGAGGCGTTCGTAAAACCAATCACTTGGGATGCAAGCGTGCCATAAGGATATGCCCTTTGAGAATTCGGCTCCAAATGGATGCCGGATATGCCATTTTCGTTGATATAGGCTCTGACCTGGGAGGCAGTTTCCTCCTCTACCCGATCTGCGATCAGCTGATAGCGTTTGGTCAGATCCTTTGCTCTTTCCTGAATCTTTTCTGCGTCAATTTCCAGTATTTCCCCCAGTTTTCGGGAAATCGCAGTAATATCCGCCTTAGATTGTTTCAATTCGTGGGGGTCGAGATAGATGTTTTCCACACTGACCGATGCGGCCAGTATATTCATATTTCTGTCGTAGATCGTACCCCGGTCGGCAGTTACTGCCGTGGTTCTGGTCTGATTGCGCAGCGCCAGCTGGGAATACTGATCGTAGCTTTGTATCATTAAATAATACAGCCGTAAGCTCACGGGGATAAATGCGGCGATCGCCAATATGGCCATCACCGCCAAGATCCTGCGGTGCTGACCGGAATCTGCCCGAACACGGGCGTATTCCTTCCTTTTTTTGCATTTTGCCATAGGACACCGGCCTTTCTGGTCTGCAATCATCAAATGGGCAGCAAGGGAATCCCTCGCTGCCCATTGCAGCTGCTATTACCATACTATTGCCGATGGCTTGGTTTATGCAAACAAGCCTACGAGAAATGTATAGACATTGTCCCAAATGGTGGGCTCTTCAACCGGCTCCGTAACCGGAACGGTAATTTGAACGTGCTGCGCCTGCTCAATGGGGATCATACCCATCTGCGTGGCAATCGCGCGAACCTCTTCAACATCATAGCCGGCGCGGTATTGGGCATCTAATGCTCTGTTCTCCTCTTTCAGCTGCAGCACATAAGACTGCATCTGGGCAGCCTGCTGTTTCGCTGCGCCCAGCTGGAACAGTCCTACAACCATCATAATCAGCATAACCGCAGCGAGAAAAACACCTGCAACCGCAACAGGATCCACGCGGATCAAGATCTTCTTGCGCTTGCGTTGCTTCGGCAGAGGCATCGTCTGCTTTTTCTGGGGAATGGGCATAGCATCTACCTTGTAAGCGCAACTGCCAACACTATAGAAATTGATGTAGCGGACTTCTGCTTTTCTTGCCATTTTTCTCACTCCTTTGTAACTGCAAAGGCCTATATTTTCTCGCACACCCGCAGTTTTGCGCTGCGGGATCTGGGATTTTGTTCTAATTCTTCATCTCCGGCAATAACCGGCTTTCTTGTGATCAATTTCACTTGCGGTTTCTTTCCACAGACACACACCGGGAAGTTTGGCGGGCAAGTGCAGCCCTTGGCTGCGTCTGCCATACCGTTCTTTACGATCCGGTCCTCCAGCGAGTGGAAGGTAATGATCGCCAGCCGTCCGCCGAGATTCAGTCTGGGGATCGCAGCCTCCATCACCTTGCGTACAGCGCCCAACTCGTCGTTGACCGCGATACGTATGGCTTGGAAGGAACGCTTTGCCGGATGCTGCTTTTCTCTCAACGCAGCAGCAGGCATCGCCGAGCGGATCACATCCACAAGCTCCAGAGTGGTATTGATAGGAGATACCTCCCTGCGGCGGCAGATATTTGCCGCAATTTGAGGCGCGTAACGCTCCTCACCGTAATCAAAGAGGATCCTTCTTAACTCTTCGTAAGACCAGGTATTTACAACCGTATGGGCGGTGATGGGATCGCCATTGTCCATACGCATATCCAGCGGCGCGTCTACCATATAGGAAAAGCCCCGGTCGCCATCGTCCAGCTGTGGGGACGATACGCCAAGATCCAGCAGGATGCCGTCTACGCCGTCAATGCCAAGATCGTCTAAAACCTTTGCGATCTCGCAAAAATTGCTGTGGACCAGTGTTACCCGGTCTGCATAGGGCTTCAGCCGCTCCCCTGCCGCCTTTAATGCGATAGGATCCCGGTCGATACCGATGAGCCGTCCGGTTGTCAGCCGCTTGGCAATTTGGCTGGAATGTCCGGCGCCGCCTAAAGTGCCGTCCACATAAATACCGTCTTCTTTAATATTCAGTCCGTCCAGACATTCATTGAGCAGAACGGATATATGATGAAATTCCGTCATAGTCCGATCGCCTCCAGAGATGCCAGCAGCTTCTCGGGGGTAAGGTTCTCAGACTCGAAGGCAGCAAATTCTTCGGTATCCCAAATTTCCGCCTGCCCTGCTCTGCCAACGATCATCACATCGCGCTTAATGCCGGCAAAGTCCAAAAGATTCTGTGTCAAAGTAAAGCGGAACTGCTTATCGGGCTCGCACACCGTTGCGTTCATAAAGATCAGGCTGGTGGCTGCGCCCTTTTGGGAAATGGGCAGCTGGTTGTAGTTTTCGCTAAGCGTCTGCCAATCCTGGGCAGTATAGACGGTCAGGCAACGATGACCGCAGTTAACGCCCAGTGTTACATAGAAACTACCGGTCAGCTCCATACGAAGCTTCGCAGGAACGAATATACGATTCTTATCGTCCAGTTTTGCTGTGAATTTACCGATCATCGTGGCTCACCTCCTCCATTTTACTCCACTTTGCAACCATTTTGCTCCACGTAACCTCAGTATATACCCAGCTTTACAAAAAATCAACCTTTTTTTACAAAAAAATCAACTTTTTTTGCAAAAAACCGGAAATTTCTAATTTTTTGTACATTTGTTCGATAAAAATATCCCTATTGGGAATGAAATGACAGCTCCTCCCCTTTCAAAACACCCTGGATCTTGGTGCATTTTCGGTTGGAGTTGATCAAAAAATCCGACAACGCGCTTTCCACCTTCTGCTCCACCAATCGGCGAATGTGCCGCGCTCCGTCCTTTGCATTACACTGCC
Organism: Faecousia sp.; assembly: GCA_045532855.1. GTDB lineage: Bacteria > Bacillota > Clostridia > Oscillospirales > Oscillospiraceae > Faecousia. The sequence continues at coordinate 12,616 of JAZSGS010000033.1, read as the reverse complement.
GTCCTAAAATTTCCGGCAGTTCCTTCGGCAGCGTCAGCTGGATGCCGGAGGTCTGCATCCTCTGCTGCAACTGATTTAGATATTTCCGGGCGATCGCCTCCATCGCGCCGTCGCCAAGAGGCGCAAAGCAAACGATGCGGTCCAGCCGCCCCAAAAACTCCGGCGAAAATGTGTGATGCAGAGCTGCCTCCGTTTCCTTTTGTCTGCCAGCCGGGCAAAAGCCCAAGCCATCGCTGCGCAGCTGTCCACCCACATTGGAGGTCATCACCACAATGGCATTACGGAAGCTGACTCTGCGGCCGTTGGAGTCCGTCAGCTGCCCCTCTTCCATAATCTGCAGCAAAATACCGGTTACATCCGGATGGGCTTTCTCCAGTTCATCCAGCAGCACCAGGCAGTATGGCTTTCTGCGCACCGCCTCCGTCAGCTTGCCGCCTTCGTCATAGCCCACATAACCGGGCGGCGCGCCGATCAATCGGGAAACCGAATGTTTTTCCATATACTCCGTCATATCCAGGCGGAGCATTGCATCCTTACAGCCGAACAGCTCCTCTGCCAAAGCCCGGCAAAGCTCGGTCTTACCCACGCCCGTCGGCCCGGTAAACAACAGGCAAGCCACCGGTCGATCTGCATCCCGAATGCCGGAAAAGCCCCGACGGACAGCCTCTGCCACCGCCTGGACGGCCTCCTTTTGGCCAACCACCTTTTCCTCCAGCCGCTGCTCCAGATGCAAAAGCTTTTCCCGTTCATTGGCTGTCAAACTACCCACCGGAATCCCCGTTCTGGCAGAAACAGCCCAAGCGATATCTCCGGCATTGACACTGCGGCTACGCCCCACATTCCCCCGGGACGACAGCTTTTGCATTTTATCCCGCAGCTCTGCCGCTTTTTCAAATTTACTCTCCCGGACAGCCTCGCTCAGTTCCTGCTCCAGCTCCTGACGGGATATGCCAGTTCTTCCCTGCTGCAGCTCCTCCATTCTGGCGTGGGATGCGCCCTCATCCAAAAGGTCGATGGCCTTATCCGGAAGATACAGATCCGGCAGATACCGAACCGACAAACGGATCGCCTCATTCACCGCCTCATCGCTGATACGCATACGGTGATGCCGCTCCAAGCCGGGCTTTAACCCCCGCAAAATAGACAAGGTAGCCTCCGCTGACGGCTGCTCCACCATTACCGGACGGAATCTGCGATCCAACGCCGGATCTTTTTCGATGAACTTTCTGTATTCCGTCAATGTGGTTGCGCCCAGCATCTGCAGCTCTCCGCGCCCCAGCGCAGGCTTAAAAATATTGGCTGCATCAATGGCGCCCTCAGCTGCGCCAGCGCCTACAATGGTGTGCATCTCGTCCACGAACAAGATCACATCTCCGTTGCGCCGCACCTCTGCAAGCACGTCCCGAAGCCGTTCTTCAAATTCGCCGCGGTATTTCGTGCCCGCCACCAGATTCGCCATATTTAGGCTGATCAGCCGCTTATCCTTCAGCTGGGGCGGCACGCTTCCGATCGCCATACGCTGCGCAAGTCCCTCAGCAATCGCAGTTTTGCCCACCCCGGGCTCACCGATCAGGGCAGGATTATTCTTGTTCTTTCGGCTCAGGATACCGATCACCATTTCGATTTCCCGTTCTCTGCCGATCACCGGCTCCATATTCGACGCCTTTAAGATCAGATCCTCGCTGAATTGTTCCAATAATTTCGTAGATACCGCCTCCTTTTTTTGCCTTAACGGCTGCGCTGTCTGCCATTGCAGATAGTCCACCGTTCTTGTAAACACCTCATCTGCATCCACATCTGCGATGTAGAGCAACTCTGCTGCCGCCGTTTTGCGGCAACGCAGCAGCGCCAGCAGCAGATGCATACAGTCCACCTCTCCGCTTCCAAGCCGAATTGCCTCTTTTCCAGCCAGCTGCAGGATCTTCCTTGCCGATTGTGTAAAGCCCAGCGGCAAGGAAAGATTCGCCGTTCCAACGCCATATAAAAGCGATGCCATTTGCCCCGTTATGGCAGGATCCAAACCTGCGCCGCATAAAATTCTGCCCGGCCAGCATTGGCTTTCCAGCATTGCCAGCAAAATATGTTCACTGCCTACATAACTGTGCCCCCGTTTGCAGGCCTGAGAAAAAGCGCCTCGCAAAACTTGAGTCGCATCCTGGGTATAATTCACGGCATTCCCCTCCTTATCCGGAGATTCTCGCCGCCGTTTTCAAAAAATATACGGTTGTTTTGAAAAAAGGAATTGCATTTTCCAAAATCCGTGCTAGAATATACTTGCATAGCGTGATTCGCAAATGCGCAAAAACATATATTGGAGGAAAAAATTATGGCTTACAATATCACTGATGCTTGTGTCAAGTGCGGCGCTTGCGTTGACAACTGCCCCGTCGAGGCTATTTCTGAGGGCGAAGACAAGTACGTCATCGATGCTGACATCTGCGTTAGCTGCGGTGCTTGTGCTGGCAGCTGCCCCACTGAAGCTATCGAGGAAGGCTGATTCATTTGAATCCGCAGTCAGTCTGCGCGAACCGGTGTCCGGTGGCGCAGACTGATTTTTTATGGAGGACGCTATGGAATACCTGCAAAATGGCTTTCAGTTGAATATCGCCCCCGGAACTTTCCCATTGAGTACAGATTCGATTTTGCTGTCTGATTTTGTGAAGCTGCCGAAAAACGCCACGGTTTTGGATCTTGGCTCTGGCTGCGGAACATTAGGACTTCTGCTTTGCGCCAAGGATCCTGCCTGCACAGTTACCGGTATTGATCTGGATGAAACTGCCCACAATGCAGCGCTGGAGAATATCCAGCGCAACGCACTGCAGCAGCGTCTGTACAGCATATGCGCAGATCTTCGCAGCATCCCCAGTCATTTTTCTCCCGGCAGCTACACTTGCTGTGTGTCCAATCCCCCCTACTTTACCGGCGGACCTGCCAGCAAAGCTGCGCCGCAGGCTCGGCGAGATGACAACTGCAGTCTTGAAGAGCTTTTTGCCGCAGCAGCCTGGGCTGTTCGCTATGGCGGCGATTTTTACTTAGTCCACAAGCCGGAACGGCTGGCTGAGATTTGCGCCTGCGCCGTTTCCAACGGCTTAGAGCCGAAGCGGCTGCGTCTTGTTCGCCACAGTCCCGATGCCGAAGTCAGCCTGATCCTGCTGCAATGCAGAAAAGGCGGCAAGCCCGGGCTTTTGTGGGAGGAGCTGTGCCTGCATAACAGCGACGGCACGCCCTCGGACAGTTATAAGAAAATTTATCATCATTAGGAGGCTACTATGGCCGGTATGCTATATCTTGTCCCCACCCCCATCGGCAATTTGGGGGACATCTCCATTCGCTGCAAGCAAACCTTGGAGAATGCGGATTTCATTGCCGCAGAGGATACCCGGGTTACGCTGAAGCTATTGAATCATTTGGGCATTAAAAAAAGCCTTGTCAGCTACTACGAGCATAACAAGGCGTTTAAGGGTAATGTGATTTTGGATCGCATTTTAGCCGGTGAGACCTGCGCACTGGTGTCGGATGCCGGCAGTCCTGCCATTTCCGATCCCGGTGAGGAGCTGGTAATGCTGTGCTCTCAGCACGGTATTACCGTTTGCGCCATTCCCGGTCCTTGCGCCGTTATTACCGCGCTGAGCATCTCCGGTCAGACCACCGGCAGATTCTGCTTTGAGGGCTTTTTGTCCACCTCCAAAAAAAGCCGCAAGGAGCATTTGGAATCCCTGATCGGTGAAAACCGTACCATGATCTTCTACGAAGCGCCTCACAAGCTGCTGAACACTCTGGAAGATATGGCGGACACCTTTGGCGCAGACCGCGGTATCAGCCTTTGCCGGGAGCTGACAAAGCTTCACGAAGAGGTTGTTCGCACCACCTTGGGCGAGGCCATTACAAAGTATACCGAGAATCCCCCTAAGGGCGAATTTGTCCTGGTGGTCGCCGGCGCGCCGGTGCAGGAAAAGGTACAGCCCACAGCTGACGATGCCGCGAAACGGGTTGCCCAGCTGATGGAGTCCGGCTTATCCCGGAAGGATGCCGTAAAACAGACCGCCAAGGAGCTGAATCTGCCGAAGAATGTCGTTTACGATGCGGCATTGACCATTGAATAAGAAATGTATAAGAAAAATTCTCCCGGGCAACCTAGTTTTGCCCGGGAGAAAAAACTTTTCAAAAGAGGAAAAAACTGCTTGACTTTTAGCAGAAAATAGGTATAATGATACCCGTGCTTGGCGCATAACGCCGACATAGAGGATTAGTGTAACGGTAGCACACCGGACTCTGACTCCGTTCGCGGGGGTTCGAATCCCTCATCCTCTGCCAAAAAACACCACCCAATCGGGTGGTGTTTTTGCTTTATTCTTCCGTTTCCCAAGGGAAAGGCTTGCCCTTGAGGACCTCCTTCTTCAAAAAGCGGAAAGTTTCCTTCTCCCCTTTTTCTGCCAGCATAACCAGAATGTATTCCAGCTCCTGCTTGGTCTTGGGGTGCATCAGCTCCCGTTCCCGGCTTCGCATAAAATACTCCAGCGCGGAACTGGGGTGATATTTTTTACCCTCATAAACCTTGCAGGCGGCTCTGCGATCCATTACCATCTCCGCCAGATACTTTCTGGGCATCGGGATCGGCTCGTAGATCCGGGTTTCCTTGTTCATATCCGTCCAGTATTCATAGTGATGCCGGTTGCGCCCCTTGTGGTGCATCCAGGCTTCGCTGTAGCCCTTGTCATCCCGCTCTGCGGCGTTGGGGCTGCGGACGCCCTGGTAGTATTTCGCACCCACCGAGAACTCCGTAGGCGAATACTTGGACAGATCGTGGATCAGTCCCTGCCAGTACAGTCCAATGCGAAAACATCCGCCCCGCACCAGCCAGCGATGCCGGGTTATGGTCTTAAAATGCTGCCACGCTTTCATAGTCTGCTCCCTTGCGCTTTGTTTTTTGTATTATAGCATATTGGAATCGGTTTGTAAATTGCAGATATAAATACAAGGAACCACGAATGGCTCCTTGTTTTCACTTTTTGTATTATTGATCTGAACCCTTACATTAAAATTATCCGCGAAGCGGATACCTTTACTTCTTCACTATTCACTATTCCTTATTACTTCCCAAAAATCGACATTGATTTTAGTGAAGAGTGAATAGTGAATAGTGAATAAGTAAAAATCGACAAACCTCTGTTGAGATTTGTCGATTTTTGGTGGAGACTAATGGACTCGCTTTTCTGCGGAAAAGCCACGGCGGTTGCAAGTGTCCACCGGACACTTGCTAAGAGCCGCCTTTCGAGTCCATTTTTCTAAATGCCTATACCAAAAAACAAAAACCACCCGAGTGGGTGGTTTTATTTTTTGGTGGAGACTAATGGACTCGAACCATCGACCTCATGCGTGTGAAGCATGCGCTCTAACCAGCTGAGCTAAGCCTCCGTTGGAACGAAGACAATTATAACACCGTTTCCCAAAAAGTCAACCCTAAATTCCCTCTTGCACTTCCACAAATATCTGCTATGCTTAAAGAAAAAAGGAGTTCCCATTCTCTATGAGATACGACAATATGGTGCGCGGAACTTTTCTCTCCCGTCCCAACCGCTTCATCGCATACATTGAAATCGACGGCAAGAAAGAGATCTGCCATGTCAAAAACACCGGCAGGTGCCGGGAATTGCTGACTCCGGGCGCAGAGGTTTGGTGTCAAAAGTCAGAAAACCCCAACCGCAAGACAAAATACGACCTGATCTGCGTGCAAAAGGGCAAGCTGCTGATCAATATGGATTCCCAAGCCCCCAATATTGCCGCAAAAGAGTGGCTGTTAAACGGCGGATTGGGTGAAATTGAAGATCTGAAAGGAGAATACACCCACGGTGATTCCCGCTTCGATTTTTCCTTTATCAAGGACGGAAAGCGGTGCTTTTTGGAGGTCAAAGGCGTAACCTTGGAGCACGATGGCGTATGCGCCTTCCCTGATGCGCCCACGGAGCGTGGTGTGAAGCACCTTCAAGGACTGACCGCCGCTGTGGAAGCAGGCTACGGCGCATTTGTGCTGTTCGTTGTGCAGATGGCGGATATGAAATACTTAGAGCCCAACGACGATACCGATCCGGCCTTCGGCGCAGCCCTGCGCAAGGCAGCGGAAAGCGGCGTAACGATCCTGGCTATGGACTGCGCGGTTACCGAGGATTCTATGACCATTCGTCTGCCACTTTTGGTAAAATTATAAATGGGAGTAGCTGAGCTACTCCCATCTTTTTATCCGCGCATAATGCGCCGTCTGGCAATATTGATAGGACCTTCCTGCATATGGTTGATCCACGTCAGGCTCTTACCACAGCCGTAGGCAACGCAGGAATCGGCATCGTCCGCCACCGTGCAAAGAACGCCGGTACGTTCCGTCAGCAGCTTGTCCATACCCCAAATTTGGCTGGCGCCGCCGGTCAAGGTAATGCCGTTTTCGGAAATATCGCTGACCAGCTCCGGAGAGGTTTCTTCCATAACAGCCAGCACCTTATCCGCGATCTGCTTAGCGCAGCGTTGCAGTGTTTCGCACAGCTCCGAGGATGTCAAGGTCAGTTCTTTGGGCATACCGGTTTTTACATCCCGTCCCTTGACCACCATACTGATATCCTCCGGTCTTTGGTAGACACAGCCGATTTGGATCTTAATATCCTCCGCAGTTGCCTCGCCGATGATCACCTTATGGACGCGGCGCACATACCAGGCAATGGCCTCATCCATGGTATCGCCCGCCACCTTCAAGGAAGAAGACACGGCAATACCGCCCATACACAGTACCGCCACATCGGTAGTACCTGCGCCAATGTCCACGATCATCTGTCCTCTCGGACCGCCAATGTCCAGACCTGCGCCCAGTGCTGCAGCCAAAGGCTCCTCGATCAGGTACACACGCCGTGCGCCTGCGTCGATAGCCGCATTGATAACCGTACGCTCTTCCACCTCTGTAACGCCGCTGGGTACACAGATGACTACTCTCGGCTTGGGGGTAAACAGAGATGCGCTGGAAGCCTGACGGAACAGTGCTTTCAGCATTTCTACCGTCATTTCGTGGTCAGAAATAACACCGTCGTGCAGCGGATGCATCGCAACGATATTACCGGGAGTTCGTCCCAGCATATTCCGCGCCTGCGCGCCAACCTTCAGGATTCTGCCGGTGTTCTTGTCAACAGCAACCACAGAGGGCTCCCGGACCACAACACCCTTATCGCCTTCAAAGATCAGCACATTGGCTGTTCCCAGGTCAACACCTAAGTCATTGGAAAATAAACGAAAACGCATAATTGACACCTACTTTATTTTTGAATCGTGCCGGGCTTTTGCCACAGCACCAACATAAACTTCTCTTGCTCCGGCGGTCAGCAGCATACGGGCGCATTCCCCTGCTGTGGCACCGGTGGTAATAATATCATCCAAAAGCAGCACCCGTTTTCCCCATAGCTGCTGCGTATTTACCGCTTTATATGCGCCAAGCACATTTGCCCGGCGGTGTGCCTGTCCGGAAATGCCGGAATTGGGACGATTGTGGCGAATCTTCTTCAAAGTCCGCGCCGGTTTCATTCCCATAGGCTCTTCCAACGCCAACGCCAGCTTTTCTACCTGGTCAAAGCCGCGCTTCAGCTTCCGAAGCGGACTGATGGGCACCCAAGTCAGGATATCAAACCCCTCCGGGTATTCTGCCTGCAGCTTCTTCGCCAAAAGACTTCCGTAGTTGCGGGCATAGGAACGGCGATAGCCAAACTTATAGCGCAATAAGCTTTTACGAACATCGTCCTCATAAAACCAAAGGGCGGTCCAGCTTTCGATAAACGGCAGCTTTGTCTTTGACTTAGGACAAACCGGGATTTCCCGCTCACATTTGGCGCAAATATCCTTCTCGTGATGCTCCAGCACCTTGCGACAAAGCACACACTTGGGCGGAAACAGTATGTTCAGCAAATTCATTGTACCTTCCCCTGCAGTCGCAGCTTTAGCCCCGTATAGCGACGGTTGCGCTTGGCATTTTCCGTCATTGCCGCCACCGTTTGGGCGTGGCCTACAATCACCAGCATCTGCCGGGCTCGGGTAATGGCAGTATACAGTACGCTGCGGCTCAGCAGATACGGCGAGCCGTTCCACGCCGATAATATCACCGCCCGGTACTCGCTGCCCTGGCTTTTATGTACGGTCATTGCATAAGCAGGCTCCAGCTCGCCTAACTGGGTAAAATCGTAATCCACCTGCCGGTCATCGTACACCACCGACATCGTCTGCATATGAGGATCAATGGCGGTAATGATACCAATATCACCGTTGAAAACACCCTCACCTGCGGCGCTGCCGTCGGTCTTTTTCCACATTATATCATAATTATTTCGAATTTGCATCACCCGATCGCCTTCTCGGAAAGAAAAATCTCCGAATTGGCGTTCTTTTTTCGTAGGTTTGGGCGGATTCAGCGCCGATTGCAGCGTTTGATTCAGCACAGCTGTACCAACGCCGCCCTTTCTAGTAGGAGAAAGGACTTGAATTTGATCTGCAGGAATCCCCATCTTCGACGGCAATCGGGTAGTGCAAAGATCTGTAATGGTCTGACGCACCTCTTCTTCTGAACGGCAGCCGATGAAGAAGAAATCGCTTTTTACATTTTTTAAGTCCGGCATTTCGCCACGGTTTACCCGGTGGGCGTTCATAACGATCAGGCTTTCCTGAGCCTGCCGGAAAATCTCAGTCAGCCGAACTGCAGGCAGCACATCACTACGAAGCATATCCCAGAATGGAAAGCCCGGTCCAACCGGTGGCAGCTGGTCAGGATCGCCAACCAAAATCAGCCGTTTTCCTGCTGGGATCGCCCGCAGCAAGCTATAAAGCAATTCGATATCCACCATAGACATCTCGTCCACGATCACTGCATCGGCTTTCAGGGGATTATTTTCGTCTTTGGCAAACAGCATTTTACCGGAAGCCGGATCAATACCTGCCTCCAAGAGTCTATGAATGGTCGATGCGTCCTGCCCGGTAACCTCGGTCAATCGTTTTGCCGCGCGTCCGGTGGGCGCAGCCAACACGCAGGACAGCCCCATTTGGGAAAACAGCTCCAAAATGCCGTTCAAAATGGCAGTTTTACCGGTACCCGGACCGCCGGTGATCAGCAAAAGTCCGCTGCCCACCGCATCCAAAATCGCCTGCTCCTGCTGGGAAGAATAGCGGATCGCGCTGCTTTGAGAAATGTTCTGCACCATAGTATCCAGCTTTTTCGGAAGCGGAAATGATGCCTTTGCAAACTGCTGTAACCGGGCAGCGCAATATCGCTCCGCCTCATACAGCCGGGGCAAATAAATCACGCAAATGCCGGCAAGGGTATTGCGCACCAGCAGATCGTTCTCCAGCAAAAATTCCAGCTGATTACGCACCGTATCCGGCTCAACGGACAAAAGCTGCGCCGTTGCCAGAATCAGCTTATCCTCCGGCAAAAAGCTATGGCCAGCGGTAAGATTGTATGTCAGTTCGAACAAAATGCCTGCCCGGATGCGGCGGGAATCCTCCGCAGCCACACCCAACTCAATGGCAAAACGGTCTACCGCATCAAAGGGAGCTTCCAACTCTTCATCGGTCAGCAAATACGGATCATCGTACAGTAGTTCCACCGTTTGCTCGCCGTAAAGCTTATATGTACGCACCGCCAGCTCCGCAGGCAGCTGGTGCATCGCAAAAAACTCCATCAGCTGGCGCATACCGACACGGATGCGAAATTCCTCGCCAATGGCTCTCGCCTTTTCCCGGGAAATGCCGGAAATTTCCGCAAGCCGCTCCGGCTCACGCTCCATAATCTGCAGCGTTTGATCGCCAAACCGATTAACGATACGGGCTGCTGTTTTCGGTCCGATTCCTTTAATGATTCTGCCGGAGAGATAGCTGAGGATCTCCATTGCGCTTTGCGGCAGCAGCCGTTCCAAAAACTCCGCTTCAAACTGGCGGCCATAATTGGGATGGTTGCCCCATTTGCCCGTTACCATCAGCCGTTCGCCAACGGCAGGCAGCGGGATCGTGCCAACAACGGTAACGGTCTGACCGCCACCGACACCCAGGCGCAGAATGGCGTAGCCGTTTTCGTAATTCTGATACACCACAGCAGCAACTGTGCCCTGGATGATTTCCATTTCCTGCTCCGCCAACCTTATTCGCCCCTTACCTTTTACCATTTCCTATAGTGTACATTATTTTCTTCCAATTGAAAAGCCCTTTTTCCGGAAAAGTTCTATCCTTTTCTTTGACAGTAACACCAAATTTTTACAATTATTCTCTTGCATTTTCCAGAATACTGGAGTATACTATGTATTAGTATATTGGGGATATGTGGGTTAAGTTAGGAGATGCTGATGAAAGACCTGTCTTTGATCGTTTGGCTGACCCAGTTGGGTTTGACAACAGCACTGCCTCTGGGCGGTTTTGTTCTGCTGGCTATTTGGCTGCGGGATCGTTTTGGCTGGGGCGATTGGGTTCTCTGGGCAGGCATCATTCTTGGTGTGATATCTGCTATCGACGGTTTTGTTTCCTCTCTCAAAGCACTTTCCCGTATCACAAAAGACAAAAAGGATTCTGAGCCTCCGGCCGTATCCTTTAATGACCACAATTAAACTGGGAGGTTACTATGGATTCCCGGAAACTGGTTCTTCGCGAAACAGCCGTCGTTGCCATCGGGCAAGCTGTCTGTGTAGCAGCAATGCTCGGCATCTGTGTTCTGTTAGGCCTTTATAGTCGTTCTGTGCTGCTGGGAGGCATTTTCGGCGGGATTCTGGCAGTGCTGAATTTCTTCTTTATGGCCATCAGTGCTATGATGGCTGCCGACAAGGCAGAAAGCCAGAATGTTGCTGGCGGCAAAGCTACCGTTCAGCTGTCTTTTATTTTACGCATGGCTGTACTGTTTGTCATTTTGTTTGCACTTATCAAGAGTGGACTGTGTGATGCGCTTGCATCGGTTCTCCCTCTTGTCTTTACCCGTCCGATTCTCTCTATCGGCGAATTTTTCCGAAAGTCAGGTGAATCAAAGGCATGAATCTAAATGTCACCGGTCCATTTATTTATTTCACCATTCCCATTTTTGGCGGCATTCCCATTACTCAGACCACTATTTCCTCGCTGATCGTAACTGTGGGTCTGATTATCGCCGCCCTTACACTGGGCAAAAACTTAAAAAAACGCCCTGACGGAAAGCAGGTGCTTTTGGAAAAAGGCGTTATGATGATGCACAATATGGTAGTAGACACCATGGGTGCACACAACGCCCACTGGACACCCTTCATCATCACCCTTTTCGTTTCTTCCATCTGCGGAAGCCTGATCGGTATGACCGGTTTTCTCCGTTCTACCACTGCCGACCTAAGTACCACCCTTACCTGGGCAGTTATGGTCAGCGTCATAATTTGGTATCAAAGCATTAAGGCCAACGGTTTCCTTGGCTGGCTGAAGGGTTTCACTGAGCCCCTCGTGGTTATGACACCGATGAATGTTGTCTCCGAGATCGCGCAACCTGTTTCTCTGGCATTCCGTCATTTCGGCAATGTGGCCGGTGGCGGAGTTATCACCAGCATTCTCTACACTGCTCTGGCAGGCGTCTCTTCTGCCCTGCTTGGTCTGATCGCCTCCAATGGCGTAGCCGTATCTATCGTGCTGTTGGTAGCAGGTGCAGGGATTATTGTCCTGGGCCTTAACAAGAAGAAACTGGGGCTCAAGATTCTCGGAATCGTTTGCGCCGTATTGGGCATCTTCGGGTTGTTGCAGGTTTTCGGCGTACTTTCCAGTGTACCGATCTTCCAATTTGGCGTCCCTGCAGTCCTGTCACTGTACTTTGACCTGTTCTCCGGATTTATTCAGGCATTGGTCTTCAGTCTTTTGACTATGGTCTATATTTCCGGCGCCTGCCCTCCCTCCGAGGAAGCAGCGCAAAACTAATTTTGTTAACCATAAATCTAAATATAAACACTAACTTAGGAGGAATTATTTATGGGAACCGTATTCAATGAATTTTTTCTGAAAGCTTGCTGCGCTATCGGTGCCGGCCTGTGTATGGGCATCGGTGCTATCGGCCCTGCTATCGGTGAAGGCAACGCCGTCGGTAAGGCTCTGGAAGGTATGGCCCGTCAGCCCGAAGCTGCCGGTACTCTGCGTACCAATATGATCGTCGGCTGTGCAATTACCGAGACTACCGGTATTTACGCACTGCTGATTTCCATTCTGATTCTCTTCGCTACCAACGTATAATTTGCACTTTCAACACTTAAGCAAGGAAAGGAGCGAAGCCAGTGGAAGGATTTGAAAGCTTTGTTGGCGTTAATTTCTGGACAGCTCTGTTCACGCTGCTGAACTTTCTGGCACTATTTTTTGTGCTAAAGCATTTTCTGGTTGGACCGGTAATCAAAATGATCCAGGCCCGCCAAAAAGAAATCGACGATATGTACGATGCCGCTGGCAATGCCGAGCAGCAGGCAAAGCTGATGGAGGCAGAGTATAAGGAAAAGCTCACCACCGCCAGCGAAACCGGCGAGCGCATTGTCAAGGAGGCGGTTGCCCGTGGACAAGCCCGTGAGGAGGAGATCCTCCGTCAGGCCAATGCCGAGGCTTCTGCCATTATGGACAAGGC
>JAZSGS010000036.1:0-17587 GCA_045532855.1 Faecousia sp. | reverse complement strand
CCGGTGTTGGAGTAAACCTCGGTATCGAAGACGAAAATGTTGACATCCATATTGGAAGCCAGAACGTGGTCAACACCGCCGAAGCCAATGTCGTATGCCCAGCCGTCGCCGCCGAAGATCCAGATAGACTTCTTGCTCAGGTATTCCTTCTTGTCCAGGATGTCCTTAACGGTGTCGCAGCAGACGTTAGCTTCCAGGTTAGCGATCAGAGCCTTGGTAGCTTCCTTGTTAGCCTCGCCGTCGGTGAAGGTCTCCAGCCACTTAGCGCAGACAGCCTTACGCTCCTCGCAAGCGGTGTTGTCCATCACGGTGCGGACCTTGTTAGCCAGGGACTCACGGATGACAGCCTGTGCAGCGTACATACCCAGACCGTGCTCTGCGTTGTCTTCGAACAGGGAGTTGGACCAAGCAGGACCATGGCCATTCTCGTTGACGCAGTAGGGAGAGGTAGCAGCAGGACCGCCCCAAATGGAGGAACAGCCGGTGGCGTTGGAAATATACATCCGATCGCCGAACAGCTGGGTTACCAGACGGGCGTAGCTGGTCTCAGCACAGCCAGCGCAAGAGCCGGAGAACTCCAACAGAGGCTTGCGGAACTGAGAACCCTTAACGGTGTTGTCTTCCATCTCGGCCTTGCGGGAGACCTTGGAAACCATGTAGTTCCAGATGTCCTGCTCAGGCAGCTCCTGCTCCTGGGGAACCATAGCAATGGCCTTGGTGGGGCAGACGCCGACACAAACGCCGCAACCCATGCAGTCCAGGGGAGAGACAGCCAGAGTGTAGGAGAAGACGCCCTTGCCCTTGCCAGCCTTGATGGGAACGATGCGTGCGCCAGCGGGAGCAGCAGCGGCCTCAGCCTCGGTCAGAGCATAGGGACGGATAGTAGCGTGGGGACATACATAAGCACAGTTGTTACACTGGATGCACTTGGTCTCGTCCCAGTGAGGAACGGTAACAGCAACGCCGCGCTTCTCGTAAGCAGAAGCACCCAGGGGGAACTGACCGTCTGCCAGGCCGTCGAATGCGGAAACAGGCAGGCTGTAGCCGTCCATCTTGCCAACGGGGTTGAGGATGGTCTTAACCATCTTAACGGTGTCAGCGGGGCCTTCCAGCTCCAGGTCGGTAGCGGTGTTCTCAGCGTTCTTCCAGGAAGCGGGAACGTCGATCTTAACATAAGCGGTAGCACCTGCGTCGATAGCCTTCCAGTTGCACTCAACAACATCGCGGCCCTTTTTCAGGTAGGACTTCTCGGCAGCATCCTTCATGTAGCCGATAGCCTCCTCGCCGGGCATAACCTTTGCCAGGGAGAAGAAAGCGGACTGCAGAATGGTGTTGGTGCGCTTGCCCATACCAACCTGGATAGCCAGGTCAATAGCGTTGATGGTGTACAGCTGAATGTTGTTCTCAGCGATGTAGCGCTTGGAAGCGGCATCCAGATGATGCTCCAGCTCCTCCAGATTCCACTGGCAGTTGATCAGGAATACACCGCCGGGCTTGACATCCTGAACGATCTTGAAGCCCTTGGTGATGTAGGAGGGGTTGTGGCAAGCCACGAAGTCAGCCTTGTTGACATAGTAGGGGGACTTGATGGGCTTGTCGCCGAAACGCAGGTGAGAAACGGTAACGCCACCGGTCTTCTTGGAGTCGTACTGGAAGTAAGCCTGTACATACTTGTCGGTGTGGTCGCCGATGATCTTGATGGAGTTCTTGTTTGCACCGACGGTGCCGTCGCCGCCCAGACCCCAGAACTTGCACTCGATGGTGCCTTCTGCAGCGGTGTTGGGGGAAACAGTCTCAGTCAGGGACAGGTTGGTAACATCATCAACGATACCGATGGTGAACTCGTGCTTAGGAGCATCCTTAGCCAGCTCTTCGTAAACTGCGAAGACGGAAGCGGGATGGGTATCCTTGGAACCCAGACCGTAACGGCCACCGATGACAGTGATGTCATTCTTGCCAGCCTTAGCCAGAGCCATAACCACATCCTGGTACAGAGGCTCACCCTGGGAGCCGGGCTCCTTGGTGCGGTCCAGAACAGCGATCTTCTTGGTGGTTGCGGGGATAGCAGCCAGCAGATGCTTGGAGCTCCAGGGGCGGAACAGACGGACCTTGATCAAGCCGACCTTTTCGCCGTGAGCGTTCAGATAGTCAACGACCTCTTCTGCGACGTCGTTGAAAGAGCCCATAGCTACGATGACGCGGTCAGCATCAGCGGCGCCGTAGTAGTTGAACAGCTGATAGTCAGTGCCCAGCTTCTCGTTGACCTTATGCATATACTTCTCAACAACAGCAGGCAGAGCAGTGTAGTACTTGTTGCAAGCCTCGCGGTGCTGGAAGAAGATGTCGTCGTTTTCGTGAGAGCCACGCATTGCGGGGCGCTCGGGGTTCAGGGAATGCTTGCGGAACTCAGCAACAGCATCCAGATCGGTCATTTCCTTCAGATCCTCGTAGTCCCAGATAGCGATCTTCTGGATCTCGTGGGAAGTACGGAAACCGTCGAAGAAGCTGATGAAGGGTACGCGACCCTCAATGGAAGCCATATGTGCAACAGCACCCAGGTCCATAACTTCCTGAACGTTGGACTCAGCCAGCATAGCGAAACCGGTCTGACGGCAAGCGTAAACGTCGGAGTGGTCGCCAAAGATGTTCAGCGCCTGAGTAGCGACGGTACGTGCGGAGACGTGGAATACGCTGGGCAGCAGCTCACCGGCGATCTTGTACATGTTGGGGATCATCAGCAGCAGGCCCTGAGAAGCGGTGTAGGTGGTGGTCAGAGCACCGGCGGCCAGAGAGCCGTGAACGGTACCTGCAGCACCTGCTTCGGACTGCATCTCGATGACCTTAACAGTGTCGCCGAAGATGTTCTTACGGCCAGCAGCGGACCACTGGTCGACGTAGTCGGCCATGGGGCTGGAGGGAGTGATGGGGTAGATGCCAGCAACCTCGGTAAAGGCGTAGCTGACGTGGGCAGCAGCGGTGTTGCCGTCCATTGTCTTAAATTTTCTTGCCAATGTGATTACCTCCTGTAAGTTTTGTTTTTTCATCGCCTAATATCATAGCACTTTTCGTTCCGTTTGTAAAGGAGTTTTCCCTTTACTTTCGAGGAAAAAGTAAACAAAAATACATTATTTTTATGGTAGAAAATAGCTATCGTTTCGATTGGAATACAAATGCGTTCTTTGGCAGGACAAAGGACTTGAGTTTTGCAAACAAATGCGGTATGATGATACAAAACAAGAAAAGGGGAGCGTATATGATCTGCAGTGTGAAAACCTTGGGAATCAGCGGCATAGAGGCGAAGGGTGTCGTGGCGGAATGCTATATTTCCAACGGCCTGCCGGGCTTTGACATCGTCGGTCTTCCGGATGCGGCGGTAAAAGAAGCGCGGGAGCGCGTTCGGGCTGCGGCAAAGAATTCCGGACTTACATTTCCCACCAGCCGGATCACGGTGAATCTGGCGCCTGCCAATGTAAAGAAAGCAGGCACCCATTACGATCTGCCGATCCTTCTGAGCATTATGGCTGCAGCCGGCGGCGTTCGCAGACCTCGCTCCAGTTCCGCCTTTGTTGGTGAGGTCAGCCTGGACGGTCAGATCAGAGCGGTTCCCGGTGTGCTGCCGATGGCTTTGGCGGCAAAGAAAGAGGGGATCCAGTCGCTGTTTGTCCCTTATGAAAATGCGGCGGAGGCTACCTTGGCGCGCGGTCCTGCGGTTTACGGTATCCGCACGGTACGGGAGCTGGTGGCGTTTCTAAACGGTGAATCCCAGCTGCAGGAGCAGCCTCTGTGGGTGCCGGTGAAAACTGAAAATGATATTGCGGATTTTAAGGATGTTTTGGGGCAGGAGAATGTAAAGCGGGCATTGGAAGTGGCAGCGGCAGGCAGCCACAATGTACTGCTGATCGGCCCTCCCGGATCGGGCAAAAGTATGCTCAGCAAGCGGCTGCCCTCTATTTTGCCGGATATGACCTGGGAGGAATCTTTGGAGGTCAGTCAGATCTATTCTGTGATGGGCTTGCTGACGGCGAAAAATCCTTTGGTTACACAGCGGCCTTTCCGGTCGCCTCACCATACCATCTCCAATGCTGGTCTTGCCGGCGGCGGTACCAATCCCAAGCCCGGCGAGATCTCTATGGCGCATAAGGGCGTGCTGTTTTTGGATGAACTGCCGGAATTTAAGAAGGATACCTTGGATATGATGCGGCAGCCTCTGGAAGACGGTCAGGTTACCATCTCCCGGGTTTCCGGCGCAGTAAGCTATCCGTCGGAATTTATGCTGGTATGCGCGATGAATCCCTGCAAATGCGGCTGGTACGGCGATCCTTCGGGACGGTGCAGCTGCTCTGAGCAGGCGGTGCTGAATTACCGTAGCCGGATCTCCGGACCGATGCTGGACCGCATTGATATTGTGGTTGAAGTGCCGGCGGTGCATTTTGAAGAGTTGCGGGATCGGGCTGAGGCAGAGCCTTCTGCTGCTGTCAAGCAGCGGGTGGATGCGGCCAGAGAACGGCAGCATCAGCGGTTTTGTGATAACGGCGTGATGTGTAATGCGCGAATGGGCCCGGATGAAATGCGCAAATATTGCGCGCTGGACGATGCTTGCGCAACTTTGATGAAGCAGGCCTTCGATGCAATGGGACTGACCGCCAGAAGCTATGACCGCATTTTGAAAGTGGCAAGAACGGTCGCTGATCTGGACGGCAGTGAAAATATTCAGCCCAAACACATTGCAGAGGCTATCCAGTACCGGGTGGTCAACTTGGAAATCTAATAAAGTGAGGAAAAATAAGTGAAAGAGATTTTTCTGTTAAAACTGGGCGAAATTGTGCTAAAAGGCGCAAATAAGCGGCAATTTGAGAGCAAATTGCGGCAAAATGTTCGCCGTCGTATGAAGGCCTACGGTAATTTTGATGTGTATTTGATCCAGTCCACGGTCTATGTGGAACCTATGGACGATATGGCGGATATTGACGGCGCCTGGGAGGCTTGTAACTCCATTTTTGGCGTTGTCAGCCTGTGCCGCTGCCGTGCCTGCGATAAGAATATGGATGCGATCTTCGATGCGATTGAAGAGTATCTGGGTGATGATTTGGATTGCGCAAAATCCTTTAAGGTGGAGTCCAAGCGTTCTGATAAGGCGTTCCCTATGACCTCCATCGCTATTTCCCAGGAAATCGGCGGTCGTTTGGCTGAGGCGCACCCTCAGGTGGCGGTGGATGTGCATCATCCGGACTATACGGTTTATGTGGAAATCCGTGATCTTGCTGCCTATGTTCACGGACCGGCGCAGCCCGGCGCAGGTGGACTTCCCACCGGTGTGGGCGGTCGCGCTATGTGTCTGCTGTCCGGCGGTATCGACTCTCCCGTGGCGGCATATATGAACGCCAAGCGGGACGTGGAGATCGAGTGCGTCCATTTCTTCTCCTATCCCTACACCTCTCAGTTGGCCAAGGATAAGGTGCTGGAGCTGGCGCGGCTGGTTACTCGCTACAGCGGCCGTATGACGGTGGATATTGTTTCCTTTACGGAAATTCAGGAGGCCATCCGGGATAACTGTCCCGAGGAGTTCTTTACCCTGATTATGCGCCGGTTTATGATGGAGATCGCACAGAGAATTGCGAAAATGCACGGCTGCGGCGCGCTGATCACCGGTGAAAACTTAGGTCAGGTGGCATCCCAGACTATGGAGGCTATGACCGTAACCGGTGCTGTGGTGGACATTCCGATCTTTATGCCCTTGGTGGGTATGGACAAGGAAGAGATCGTTACCATCGCCCGGAAGATCGGCACACTGGATACTTCTATCCTGCCTTATGAGGATTGCTGCACCGTCTTTACCCCCAAGCATCCCAAGACCAAGCCTACGCTGGGACAGCTGATCAACGCAGAGCGGAATCTTGACCGGGAGGCGCTGATCGCAAAAGCATTGGAGACCGTGGAAAAGGTTACGGTGAAATACCATGATGAAGCTGGCATCTGAGGTCATCCAAAGGCTTGAGAGCAAAACCCTGGCAACGGCGGAAAGCTGTACCGGCGGTATGATCGGCCAGCTGCTGACAGCGGTTGCCGGCGCGTCCTTGGTATACAAGGGCGGCGTCATCAGCTACACCAACGCCGTTAAGGAAAGCGTTTTGGGCGTCAGCGGGGAAACGTTGTCCTCTTATGGCGCGGTTTCTACTGAGGTTGCAGGCGAAATGGCAGCAGGCGTGCGGAAATTGTTGAAAGCTGATGTTGCGGTGTCCGTTACCGGCTTGGCAGGCCCTGGGGGCGATGAATTCGGCAATCCGGTTGGCACGGTGTTTATCGGCTTTGACAGCGAAAAACACAGCGAAGTGAAGAAATTCCACTTCGCCGGTGATCGGGAATCTGTCCGCTTGCAGGCGACAGAGGAAGCCCTAAAGCTGGTACTGAAAAATAGAGTGTATGTATAGAGATTGTAAATGTTGAGCTGCACCAAAGCCTCCCCTGTGCAAGGGGAGGTGGGCAGGCGGAGCCTGCTCGGAGGGCTGTTACAATCCATCAGTCAAAAATCAGAGATTTTTGACAGCTCCCTTTACACAAGGGAACCGTAACGCTGCTTCGACAGCATATAGAAAACCGACCTATGTTGCATAGGTCGGTTTGTTTTATTTATAGGGGATTGTAGTTGACGATGATATCTTTCTTCGTCAGCTCCGATACATCGGAGACCTCGTTGCCGTATACGCTGACCTTGATCAGCTTGGGACAGTTGGCAAGAGCGTTGACGTAGTACAGATTGTTGTAATCCATAATTACTTCATTCAGCTTTTTATAGCCGGACAGGCTGGCAATAGAGCCCAGCTTGTTATAAGAGCCGTCAATGGTAACCAGCGCACAGTCAACACTCCATTCCGGCAGCTTTTTGACCTGATTTCGGGAGAAATTCAAAGTCTGCAGCTTGTCCAGGGAGGCAAGGCAGCTGATGTCTGTCAGCTTGTTGTTGGAAATGTCCAGCTTGGTGATGGATTTCATTGTTTTCAGGGCGGTAACATCGGTCAGGGAATTGAAACCGGCGGAAAGGGTAGTCAAGCCCTGGATCTTCTCCAAACCGTCCAGATTTGCCAAGGTGTTGTTGTTTACATACAGCTTTGTCAGCGATGCGCAGCTAGACAGCGGCGCAACGGAAGAAAGCGCATTGTAGGACACATCTAGTACCTTTAACGAAGTAAGAGAACTGATGGCGTTCAAAGAGTCCAACGCATTGTGGCTCACATTCAGCTCTGTAAGGCTGGTCATAAATGACAGCGGCGACAGATTCCGAATGGTATTGTTGCTTAAGTCCAGTGTTGTCAGCTTGGAGGCTGCGCCCAAATTCTCGATGCTGGACAGGCTGCAGCCGCTGAGTGTCAGATCGGTAAGGCTGGGAAGTGCGCCGATGATCTGCAGATCCTCCTCGCTGACAACGCAGTCGGTCAGTGTCAGCGTGGTCAGATAGGACATGTTGCGAAGCCCCTCCAGGGATTCGGCGGTGCTGTTTTGAATGGTCAGGGTTTCCAGCTGAGAGAAATATGCCAGGTCTTTGTAGGTTTCTGCGCCCTTGGGCAGTTTCAAGGATGTGATCTTCCACAGGTCGCTGGACAGCAGCTTGGTATCGCTGTCAACACCCAGTTGCTTGCGGACGATGGAATCAATGGCGCTGTCCTTCAGAGTAACCTCTTCAATAACGCCGCCTACGGTATAGCCGTAGATAGCCAGAGGACTGACAAGCCCGTTTTCGCCTACAACAAGGGCAAAGATCCGGTTTTCGCCGCCAACCAATGTGAATTCATCTACACCGGGGGTGTCGTCTGTAGAAGGGTAGGTACCGTTGGAGGTGGTGTACAGATCGCCTTCGTAATCGCTGAGGGTTACGGTGATGTACTGGCTGTAGAAGCCGGGCTCATAATTGATTTTAGGTAGGCTGGGACGCAATTCCTCCAGCTGAGCTTTGATGGCAGGATCGGAAATGTTGTCCAGCATCGTTACGGCGTCTAGAAGCTTATTCTGCTCCACATAGGTTTGACACAGGGCAATATACAGGTCGGCAGATCCGCCGTCTGCAATGGCATCGGCAAGGGTTACCTCCGCCTTGGTGTAGTTACCGATGGACTTAAAATGCTCCGCCAGTTCAATGGCAATATTTTCGCCCTCATCGGTTTGCAGATATGCATTGTCATAAAACCAGGCGGCAATATTGTGCTTTTCCCGTTCTTCAAAGAAGCGGGCGTGCTTCAACAGCGTATCCCGGGTGAATTCCCGGTCATACACAAGCAGATACCAGGCGCAGCTGCATATAATAACGATCGTCAACAGGATCGGCAAAATTCGTTTCACGGCTCGGTTCATTTTTATGCTCCGTTTCCAATAAATTATGTATAAATTATACTAATCCGAAAGAAGGATGTCAAGAACACGGTTAAATTTGGATATGCTTTCGCCAGCATTCGCCAAAATTCAAACCTCCCGGCTGATAGAATACAGTCAGGAGGGATGGATATGGATAAAAAATGGACACCGGTGGTTCTGGCGCTGATCTTGGGCACGGTGCTGCCGCGGGTGATGCTGGGGGCGCAGGTCCCGGTGGAACAGCAGCAGACAGAACCTCCTTTAACGGTGCAGCAAACCCAGCTGCAAACCCAACCGAGCGAACCTACCCAGGCTACATACCTGCCGGTTTTGATGCAGAAGGACTATGTGCAGGTCATGGATTTGGAAAAGTACATATTGGGCGTGGTTTTGGCGGAAATGTGGGCTTCTTTTGATGAAGAGGCGTTAAAAGCCCAGTCGGTGGTGGCAAGGACCTATGCTCTGCGCAGATTTTATCAAGGGGACAAGCACGAAGATAGCGCCATTTGTACCGATCCCAACTGCTGCCAGGCGTATATCAGCACAGAGGATTATTTACAGCAGCGGGGGACACAGCAGGATGTGGACAAGATCACAAAAGCTGTGGAGCAGACCAAGGGGCAGATCCTGACCTATCAGGGGAAAGTGGTGGAGGCGACCTATTTTTCCTGCTCCGGGGGAAGGACAGAGGACGCATTGGCAGTGTGGGGGGAGGAAATTCCCTATTTACAGGCGGTGGACAGCCCCGGAGAGGAAAACGCCCAGGCTTACTGTGAAAGTGTGTATTTTACAGCCAAAAAATTTGCCCGGGCATTGGGACGGGATTTGGCAGGAACGCCCAAAAGCTGGCTGGGGAAAGTAACATATACCGCCGGTGGCGGAGTGGATACGATGGTCGTTGGCGGCATTACCTATACCGGAACAAAGCTGCGCAAGCTTTTGGGGCTGAATTCCACGGCGTTCACGATGACCGCAGACAGCGACGGGATCGCGGTGGAAACCTTGGGAAAAGGTCACCGGGTTGGTATGAGCCAATACGGCGCGGATGCTATGGCTCGCAGCGGCAGCAGCTATGAAGAAATCCTTGCTTACTACTACCAAGGAACGAGAATTGACAAAATCGGGAATATCGGGTAAGATAGTGTAAAATTTGACACCAACAGAAAGGGGGAAGCCAATATGCCTATCAGAATCCCCAATGATCTGCCGGCAGCAGAAACACTGCAGCAGGAAAATATATTTGTAATGCCGCAGAACCGGGCGCTTACACAGGACATTCGTCCCCTGGAGATCGTGCTGCTGAATCTGATGCCCACCAAGATCGCAACGGAAACACAACTGAGCCGACTGCTGGGTAATACGCCCCTGCAGGTGAATTTGACACTGATGCATACCACAACGCACCAGTCCAAGAATACATCTCAGGAGCATATGCTGTCCTTCTACAAGAGCTTTGACGAGCTGAAGCACCGTAAGTTTGACGGCATGGTGATCACCGGCGCGCCAGTGGAGATGATGGAATTTGAGGACGTGGATTACTGGCAGGAGCTGTGCCAGATTATGGAGTGGAGCAAGAAAAATGTCCATTCCACCTTCCATATCTGCTGGGGCGCACAGGCTGGACTTTACTATCACTACGGCATTGACAAGGTGGCACTTCCGGAGAAAATGTTCGGCGTATTCAAGCATACTGCCGATTATAAACGGTCGATTTTGCTGCGGGGCTTTGACGATGTGTTCTGGGTGCCTCATTCCCGGCATACCACCGTTAAAAGAGAGGACATCGAGAAAGTACCGGAGCTGAAGATCCT
Source organism: Faecousia sp. (assembly GCA_045532855.1). Taxonomy (GTDB): domain Bacteria; phylum Bacillota; class Clostridia; order Oscillospirales; family Oscillospiraceae; genus Faecousia. Next base: position 7,433 of record JAZSGS010000036.1, on the reverse strand, counting down.
GGCATCGTCTGAAGAAAGCGGCGTTTATGCCGTTGCTACCAAGGGCGGCAAGCAGATCTTTGTTACTGGCCATTCAGAATATGATCCTTTGACCTTGGAAGCAGAATATTTGCGGGACAAGAATCAGGGGCTGCCCATTGCCGTTCCCAAGAACTATTATCCCGGCGATGACGATACGAAAGAGCCCATTGTTCGCTGGCGGGGACACGCAAATCTGCTGTTTTCCAACTGGCTCAACTATTTCGTCTACCAGACCACACCCTATGACATTATGTCCATCGGTCAAAATGAAGAATAAAACCCAAACCCGGCAGGCTATACCTGCCGGGTTTTTCCGGATGTGTCATCCCGAGCGCAGGGCGAAGCCCAAAGTCGAGGGATCTACGCACCAACCAATTGCGAGGATTCCTCGATTCCGCTTCGCTCCACTCGGAATGACAAACGGGGCATTGTAAGCATCCGCATATTTTTGTATAAAAGCTGCGGGCTTGTGGGGAAAATTTAGGGAAAGGCTTGCGTACGGTGGAAAAGAATGTTATAATATCTCCATTATTATGCCTAAGGAGCAACTATGGGAGAACCGCAGTACCGTTTGGAAGGAATTGTCCGAACCCGCTCAGAGCAAATGGAGGATTTTGAAGGTCCGCTGGATGTTATTTTCCTGCTGCTGAGCAAAAATAAAATAGAGATCCAGGACGTTTCCATTACTGCGATTCTGGAGCAGTATTTGGCGTATCTTGACGAGATGAAGCGGCTGGATATGGAGATCGCCAGTGAGTTTATTACCATGGCGTCCCACTTGATGCTGATCAAGACCAAGATGCTGCTGTCCGCCGCTGAACGGGAGGAAGCCCAGAGCGAGCTGGATCTTCTGCGGCAATCGCTGATCGAGCGTCAGCGCAAGGAGGCTATTGAGCAGATCCGTACCGCTATCGTTTGGCTGGAGCCGAGGAACGAGATCGGTCGCTGCCTGTTTACCAAAGAGCCGGAGCCGCTGAACAGATCCCAGACCTACCGCTACCAGCACGAGGTAAAAGACCTTTTGCTGTCGCTGGATGAGATCGCAGAGCGCAATCAGCGCCGTTTGCCACCACCGACGGTGAACTTTAAGGGCATTGTGGGTAAGGAACCCTATCCCGTTACCCGGAAGGTAAAGGAAGTGCTGCGGCAGCTGGTGCTGCGGGGCGTTGAAAAGCTGAAAAATCTATTTAAGGGTAATAAGAGCCGCTCCGAGGTGGTCGCCACATTTTTGGCGGTTTTGGAGATGTGTAAGGTTGGCTCTGTAACGCTGGAAGATGATATTTCCGGCGAGAATCCCAATGTCCGCGTACTGGATGCGGAAATCACCGTAGAGGAGGAAGCTTAATGGAATTTGAACAATTACAGCGCGCCATTGAGGCTATCCTCTTTGCTGCCGGCGAACGGGTGGAGGCAAGCCGATTGGCGATGGCGTTGGAAACCGATGTGAAGGATATTACCGCTGCAGCCGATGCTTTGGCAGATGAATTGTCCTATGGTCGCAGAGGCATTCGTATTTTGAAGCTGGAAAAGGGCTATCAGATGGTGTCCTCCGGCGAAATGGCAGACTTTGTAACCAAGGCGTTGGAAACCCGTAAGCCTCCAAAGCTGTCCTCGTCCCAGCTGGAAACGCTGACCATCGTTGCTTACTATCAGCCTGCTACCAAGGCGATGGTGGAGCAGATCCGCGGTGTGGACAGCTCCTATTCCGTGGCGGCGTTGCTCAATAAGAAATTGATCGAAGAGGCTGGCCGGCTGAATGTGCCGGGCAGACCGATTTTGTACCGGACCACACCGGGCTTTTTGCGTACCTTTGGTATTTCTTCACTGGAAGAACTGCCGCCTATTGATAAGGTCAGCTTTGGCGAACCGGATGTGGTGATCGAGGGCGAGCAGCAGGTGATCGAAGAGCCTGTGCCTCAGGAGGAAGCCTGATGGGCGTTCTGATTGCCCTGGCGGTTGTTGCGGCGTTGGCGTTTCTGCCATTGGGCATTCGGGCAAAGTACGATGACGGCGGCGCTGCTGCGTGGCTGACCATCGGGCCGGTGCGTCTTGGATTATACCCGTCCCGCAAGAAGAACAAGCCTGCAAAAACCCAAGGCAAAAAGGGAACGAAGAAAGAGAAAAAAGGTGGAAGCATTACAGATTTCTTCCCGCTTTTGAATGCGGTTTTGGATTTTTTGGGCGATCTTCTCCTGCGGAAAATGCGGGTGAATCTGCTGCAGGCAAAAATCGTAATGGCAGGGGAGGATCCCTGTGATCTGGCCATCAACTACGGCAGAGCTTGGGCGGCGCTGGGAAATTTGATTCCGGTGCTGGAACACTTTTTCGTGATCAAAAAGCGGGATCTGCAGGTTGAATGTGATTTTGACGGCGATAAAACACTGATCGCCGCGCAGCTTGTGCTGACAATTACCCTAGGCAGACTTTTGCACCTTGGGGTGCGTTATGGCATTCGGGTGTTGCGTGAATTTATGAAAATTGCGAAATTAAGAAAAGGCGGTGCTGTACAATGAGCCAAACTCTTCCCAATATGCTGGAGAATACCATTGCAAAGATCCGTGAGATGGTAGATGTGAATTCTGTGATCGGTGAGCCTATCACAACGGCTGACGGCGTAACCATTATTCCCGTTTCTAAGGTCAGCGTTGGCTTTGGCGGCGGTGGCAGCGACTATGTTTCCCGCAACGCCAACAAGCAGGAGAATCCCTTTGGCGGCGGCGCAGGCGGTGGCGTTAAGGTTACACCCATTGCGTTTTTGATCATCAAGGACGGCTCTGTCCGTATGCTGCCGGTGGCAGCGCCTGCCAATACCACGGCGGATAGAATTGTGGAGCAGGTTCCTGATGTTTTGGACAAGATCGCTGCATTTATCGATTCCAGAACGAAAAAGGCAGAATAATGTTTCCTCCTGCGGTAATACTAACCGCGGGTGAGAAATGATGAAAAAACGACTGATTCGGACGGCGGCTGCGCTGATGGCTGCCGTCCTGCTTTTACCTTGCCAGGCGCAGGCCATCAGCGCCCAAAAGGCGATTCTGATGGATGCGGAGACCGGCAGGGTGATCTATGAAAAGGACGCGGACAGCCGCAGCTTGATCGCCAGCACCACGAAAATTATGACGGCGCTGGTGGTTTGTGAGCAATGTAATGTGCTGGATCGGATGCGGATCCCTAAGGAAGCGGTGGGTATCGAAGGCTCGTCTATGTACCTGAAAGAGGGCGAAGTGCTGACCGTCCAGGAACTGCTGTACGGCTTGATGCTTCATAGCGGCAACGATGCGGCGGTGGCACTGGCGATCTATTGCGGCGGCACGGTGGAGGGCTTTGTGCAGCTGATGAACGACAAGGCTTACCGCTTAGGGCTTACCGGCACGAACTTTGAGAATCCCAACGGGTTGGATAGCCCGGGGCATTACTCCACCGCCCGGGATTTGGCGGTGCTGACGGCCTATGCGATGCAAAACCCCATTTTTGCCCAGACGGTTTCCACAAAATCGGTTCGGGTAGGGGAGCGAAGCCTGCAAAATCACAATAAGCTTTTGTGGCGTGTAGACGGCGCAGACGGGGTAAAGACCGGCTATACAAAGGCTGCCGGTCGGATTTTGGTATCCAGCGCGCAGCGGGACGGCCGTCGGTTGATCTGCGTTACCATCAATGACGGCAACGATTGGGCGGATCACCAGCTTTTGCTGGAGGACGGCTTCAGCCGATATGAGAATAAGACCATTGTCCGCGCCGGCGATATACTGGGACAGCGGGCGGTAGTTAGCGGTGATGCGCAGTCGGTGCAGCTGATCGCGGCGGAGGATTTTTCCTTTGCGCTGACACAGCAAGAGCAGCCTAAGATCCTGCTTTCCGGGGCGGAATTTGACTATGCGCCGGTGGTACAGGGCGAAAATGCCGGCTATGCATATATCCTGCTGGATGAAAATGTGATTGGGAAAATACCCGTTGTCTACGGACAAACGGTGGAACAGATAAAAGGAACGGAAAGAAAACCGTTTTGGCGTCGGTTGTTAGGAGGTGCGACATGACCGAACGATTGCAGAAAATATTGTCCGGCCGTGGCGTGGCATCCCGACGGGCGGCAGAAAAAATGATCACTGACGGACGGATTACCGTCAACGGTCGCGTTGCCCTTTTGGGGGAAAGCGCCGATCCGGATTTGGACGAAATCTTGCTGGATGGGAGAGCACTCCCATCCGCAACCGAGAATGTGTATATCCTGCTCCACAAACCCAGAGGCTATGTAACGACGGTCAGCGATGAACGGGGCAGAAAAACGGTAATGGAGCTGATTGCTGACTGTCCTGCCCGGGTATATCCCGTAGGACGGCTGGATATGGATTCTGAGGGGCTTTTGCTGCTGACCAATGACGGCGAATTTGCCAACGCTTTGATGCATCCCCGGCACAATGTGGACAAGACCTATGAGGTCTGGGTAACGGGTTATCACAATGCGGCGCTTTCGCTACTGATGCGCCCCATTACCCTGGACGGCTACACCATTGGCAAGCCGGAGGTGAAGCTTTTGTGGGAAGATGGCAAAAAAGCCAAGTTCTTAGTTACCATTCACGAGGGCAGAAACCGTCAGATTCGCAGAATGTGCGAGGCGGCGGATATGCAGGTTACCCGGCTGCGCCGCATCAGCGAGGGAAATCTCAAATTGGGAGATCTGCCCTTGGGAAAATGGCGGTACTTAACGGAAGAAGAAAAAGAGCTTTTATGAAATCACCCCCCAGTGGGGGTGATTTTTTGCAATTTTTCCACCAACATCTTGCAAAAATGCAGGAAAACTGTTATTATGAAAGTACGATTTTTACAGAAAGAAGGCGCGAAGGAATGAATAACGATATTTTGTCGATTCTGCAAAGCGAAATGCCTACTTTTTCCAAAGGTCAGCGGCGGCTGGCGCAATATATTATCGAGTCCTATGATAAGGCGGCGTTTATGACTGCCAGCCGTCTGGGTAAGGCGGTTGGCGTGTCGGAGTCCACGGTGGTTCGCTTTGCGGTGGAGCTGGGCTTTGACGGCTATCCCAGTATGCAAAAGGCAATGCAGGAGATGGTAGTCAACCGGCTGACCTCGGTGCAGCGCATTGAGGTCGCCAATGACCGAATCGGCGATCAGGATATCGTTTCTATGGTGCTGCAATCCGATATTGACAAGCTGCGCAAGACCGGCGAAACAGTAGACCGAAATGAATTTCAATCGGCGGTCAATGCCATTTTGAAGGCAAAGCGGGTTTACATTTTGGGCGTGCGCTCTGCCGCAACCCTGGCGAATTTTCTGGGCTATTACTTAAACTATATGTTCCGTAATGTCCATATCGTTACGGCATCCGGCGCAGGCGAAATGTTCGAGCAGATCGTGGGCGTTGGGGCAGAGGATGTGGTGATTGCATTCAGCTTCCCCAGATATTCCTCCACCACCGCCAAGGGCGCCCGGTACTGCCGCTCTACCGGTGCGACGGTCATCGGCGTAACGGACAGCCGGCTGTCGCCTCTGGGACAGAATTGCGATCACGTACTGCTGACCAAGAGCGATATGGTGTCCCTGGTGGACTCTTTGGTTGCACCGCTGAGCCTTGTAAACGCCTTGATCGTGGCGCTGGCTGCCAAGCGGGAAAAGGAATTGGGCAGAACATTCAATGCTCTGGAGCACATTTGGGAAGAATACAATGTTTATGAAAAGCAGGTTGATATTCCATGACGTATGACGGAATCATCATCGGCGGCGGTCCGGCGGGTATCTTTGCCGCTATTACTGCGGCACAGCAGGGGCAAAAGGTGCTTTTGTTGGAGCGCAACGACCGGCTGGGTAAGAAACTGCTGATCACCGGCAAGGGCAGATGCAATGTAACCAACAACTGCGCTGAGCAGGAAGTGCTGCAGAATATCCCCAGAAATGGTCGGTTTTTGTATAGCGCTATGGCGGCCTGCCCTCCTGCCAAGGTGATGGAGTTTTTTGAAGACCGGGGCTGCACACTGAAAACTGAGCGGGGAAATCGGGTATTTCCCGTGTCCGACAAGTCCCAAACGGTACTGGATTGTCTGCAAAATGCCCTTCGCAGAGAAAAGGTTACGGTGCGAACTGCCAGAGTTAAAGGCATCTTGACGGATAACGGCAGTGTTTGCGGCGTGCGGACGGAAAGCGAAAGAATCGAGGCCGGCTGGGTGATTTTGGCCACCGGCGGTCTTAGCTATCCTACCACCGGCTCCACCGGCGACGGCTATGTAATGGCAGCGGCGCTGGGACATACGATTACCCAGACCGAGGGTTCTCTGGTGCCTTTGGAAACGGCAGGGGAGGACTGCCAGCAGATGCAGGGCTTGAGCCTGCGAAATGTGGGCGTGAAGCTGGTTAATGAGAAGAACAAGGTGTTGTATAAGGACTTTGGCGAGCTGCTGTTTACCCATTTTGGCGTGTCCGGTCCTACGGTGCTCAGCGCCAGCGCCCATATGAAGGGCAATTGCCGGCTGATTATTGATCTGAAGCCGGCGCTGGATGAGGGTAAGCTGGATGCCCGGATCTTGCGGGATCTGGAGATGTACAAGAATCGGTCAATGGAAAATGCGCTGTCCGATCTGCTGCCCAGATCGATGATCCCTGTGATATTGCGCAGATGTGAGATCGCCCCGGATATGCAGGCCAACAGCTTGACAAAACAGCAGCGCAGAGCGCTGGTGGAGACATTGAAGGCATTTTCTGTGGAGATCGTCGGCAAGCGCCCGGTGGCTGAGGCCATCATCACCTCCGGCGGCGTGAAGGTGTCGGAAATCGATCCCAAGACAATGGAATCCAAGCTGGTTTCCGGGCTGTATTTTGCCGGCGAGATCATCGATTGCGATGCCTATACCGGCGGTTTTAACCTGCAGATCGCCTGGGCTACGGCGTTTGTGGCAGGTATGTCGGCAGCTGGGGAATAGGGCGCATTTTCTGCGAAAAATTCCTTCAAAAAAACTGGAAAAAATGCTTGACAAACAGATATAGGATGTGTATAATAAAACCCGTCGCTGAGGCATAACCGCCTTACGACCGGTCTGGGAGCATAGCTCAGCTGGGAGAGCATCTGCCTTACAAGCAGGAGGTCACAGGTTCGAGCCCTGTTGTTCCCACCATACATCTGGCCCTGTGGTGCAGTCGGTTAGCACGCCAGCCTGTCACGCTGGAGGTCGACGGTTCGAGTCCGTTCGGGGTCGCCATAATGCATCCGAGTGGAGCGCAAGCTCCGCTCGATATGCCTCTGTAGCTCAGTCGGTAGAGCAGTGGACTGAAAATCCACGTGTCGTTGGTTCGATTCCGACCGGAGGCACCATGGTTCCCAAATGGGAACCAAGATGCGGGTGTAGCTCATCCGGTAGAGCGCCACCTTGCCAAGGTGGAGGTAGCGAGTTCGAGCCTCGTCACCC
>JAZSGS010000028.1:0-49031 GCA_045532855.1 Faecousia sp. | reverse complement strand
GCAGCATATAGCGCGGTAGAGTCCTGTTGCGGTGCCCGGCAAAAGCTGCGCCTGTCGAAGCAGGCTTGCTTTCTGCCGACCGCTGCCACTCGCTCAGGTCGCTTATTCCGCCACAGGCGGCGCTCCCATCGCTCCCCCTCGACTTCGCTCGGGATGACAGCTGCGGAGAAAAATCGCCCCTACAGGCTAGCGCCGCGCCCTTGCCTCCCTCTTTGAGGCTACGCCCGCAGGCGTGTTTCGAAGCGCAACCGCCCAACGGGCGGCTCTTAGCGCGGAGATGAGGTGGATTCGCCGAAGGCGAAGACGGAGGGAGTGTCGTAATTGGCTTAGGACACTCCCCCAGTCAGAAATCAAAGATTTCTGCCAGCCCCCTCATAGAGGGGGCCGAGGCGAGGGCTGCTACAATATTTCTCCGGCGAAGCTTTTGCCGGGGGTGTTCAGATTTACGCCCAAAAGCTGGGCGATGGTGGCGGCGATGTCCGCAAAGCTGTCCCGGGTGCCCAAATTTACATTTTTCACCCGTTTGCCCAGCGCCAACAGGGGAACGAACTCCCGGGTATGGTCGGTAGTGGCGCTGTAGCTGGGATCACAGCCGTGGTCGGCGGTGATCATCACCATATCCTCATCGCCTAAATTTTCCAAAAGCCGGGGCAGCCAGGCATCAAATTCATTCAGCGCCTTGGCATAGCCCAGCGCATCTCTGCGATGCCCAAACTGCATATCAAAATCCACCAGATTCACAAAGCACAGACCGTGAAAATCCTGCTTGGCATAGCGCAAAGTATGCGCCATTCCGTCAGCATTGGAGCGGTTGTAGACAAACTCCGTCAAGCCGAAGCCTGCGAAAATATCGTGGATTTTTCCCACGCCGATGCTGTCCAAGCCGGCGTTTTTTACCGCGTCCAGCAAGGTCATCGCCGGCGGCTCTAAGGAAAAATCGTGGCGGTTGGCAGTGCGGACGAAATTGCCCGGTGTTCCCACGAAAGGACGGGCGATGACTCTGCCCACGCCGTGCTTGCCCTGAAGAATTTTCCGGGCGATGCGGCAATATTCATACAGCTCTTCCGGGGGTACGATGTCCTCGTGGGCGGCGATCTGAAACACAGAGTCCGCCGAGGTATAGACGATCAGATCTCCGGTGCGGATATGCTCCTGCCCGTATTTTTCGATCACCGCCGTACCGGACCAGGGGGCATTTGCCAGCACGCCCCGACCGGTTTGGGCGCGAAACGGGGCTAAAACCTCCTCCGGAAAGCCGTCGGGATAGGTGGGCAGCGGCTGCTTGGACACGATTCCCGCGATTTCCCAATGACCGATGGTGGTGTCCTTGCCCATGGACTTCTCCGCCAAGCGGGCATAGGTGCCGCCTTCGCTTTTGGGAAGGCAGTCCACGCCGTCGATATTTCCCAAGCCGGCGGCGATCAAATTGGGGATCTCCAACAGCCCGGTTTGGGCGCAGGAACGCAGAGTATTTACATTTTCGTCGCCAAAATCCCGGCTATCCGGCATCTGCCCGATACCCAAAGAATCCAGCACGATCAAAAATATCCGTTTCATAAAAGCCTCCTTTACAGAGGTTATTTTTCCTCCATAGCAACCGCCACATCCAAAGCGATTTTCATCATCTGGGTAAAGGCGGTCTGCCGCTCCTCAGAGCTAGTCAGTTCGCCGGTCAGCACGTGGTCGGAAACGGTGCAGATGCACAGCGCCCGCTTGCCATACCGGGCGGCATTCATATACAGCGCGGCAGCCTCCATTTCAAGCGCCAGTACGCCCATCTTCTTCAGTCCATAAACGCTGTCCAATCCCTCCGGCACGCCCTGGTGGTCGCCGTAGAACACATCGGAGGAGTTCACATTGCCCACGTGGTAGGTGGCGTTGTGGTTTTCGCAAGCCTTTACCGCTTCGCTGAGCAGTTCATAGGATGCGATGGGGGCAAAGGTGGAGCTCAAATGGAACTGGCTGGCGAAATTAGAGTCAGTGCAAGCGCCCTGCGCCAGCACGATGTCGTAGAGGTTGATATTTTCCTGAATCGCGCCGGCAGAGCCCACACGAATAATATTTTCCACGCCATAGAAATTAAACAGCTCGTGGGAATAGATGCCCATTGCCGGCATACCCATTCCCGACGCCATTACGGACACTTTTACGCCCTTATAGGTGCCGGTGTAGCCCTGAACACCCCGGACATTGTTCACAAGGACGGGGTTTTCCAAAAAGTTTTCCGCAATAAATTGAGAACGCAGAGGATCGCCGGGCATCAGTACGGTCTTGCCGAAATCGCCGGGCTTGGCGGAAATGTGAGGGGTGGGTGTCATATCAGTATCCTCCTTGTGCGTTTTCTGCCTTGGCGATTTTCACGATCCGGGATGTGCCCAGCCGGGAAGCGCCCAATTCGATGAATTTTTCCGCATCAGCAAGACTTGCGATGCCGCCGGCGGCCTTGATCTTCACGTGGGGCGCAACATATTTTGCAAACAGCGCCACATCTGCAAAGGTTGCGCCGGCGGTGGAGAAGCCGGTGGAGGTCTTGATGTAATCCGCGCCGGAATCGGACACGCATTTACACAGGGCGATCTTCTCCTCATCGGTCAGCAGGCAGGTTTCGACGATGACCTTCAAAAGCTTTCCCTTGCAGTGGGCCTTGATGGCGGCAATTTCTTCGGTGATCTGCGCCCATTTGCCCTCTTTTGCCCAGCCGATGTTGATGACCATATCCACCTCATCCGCGCCGTTATCCACAGCATCGGCTGCCATAAAGCACTTGGCTGCCGTGGTATCATAGCCGTTGGGAAAGCCGATGACGGTACAAATTGCTAACTTTTCGCCCACATATTCCTTGGCTTTCTTCACAAAAGACGCTGGAATACAAACCGATGCGCAGGAAAAGCGGATGCCGTCATCGCAGATGGCTTTGATCTGCTCCCAAGTGGCGGTTTGGGACAGCAATGTGTGGTCGCATTTGGCAAGAATTTCACGAAGTTCCATAGTATCAGTTCCTTCCTAACAGAAGCATTTTGTAGGTTTATTATACAAAACTCTTGATTCATATGCAAGGGGAATAATGCCGTATTGCGCGCAAAAAGGCCCCCTCTCCTCCGCGCTAAGCGCCGCCGCTATGCGGCGGTTGCGCTCTGTACGCCCGCCTGCGGGCGGGTGTGACGAGGGGGCTGCTGAGCGTAGCGAAGCTGGGGGAGAGAATTCTCTCCCTCCGTCGCGGCTTACGCCGCGCCACCTCCCTCGTCAGAGGGAGGCTTGGAAATTACTTCGTCATTTTCTCCTGCTTGACCTTATGGTCGATGACGTGGCGGGAGGCCAGCTCCTTATGGATCTGCTCCAGAGAAATGCCGGTGTGCGCCATCAGCACCATCACGTGGTAGGCAAGGTCGGCGATCTCATAAATGGTTTCCGCTTCGTCCTCTGCCTTGGCGGCGATGATGACCTCGGTGGACTCCTCGCCCACCTTCTTCAGGATCTTGTCCAAGCCCTTTTCAAAGAGGTAGGTGGTGTAAGAGCCTTCCTTTTTGTCGGTTTTTCTGCCCATAATCAGGCTCATCAAGCCCTCCAGGGAGAACTCGTGGCGATCCTCGCTCTGAAATACAGGGTTTTCAAAGCAGGACTTTGTGCCCAAATGGCAGGCAGGTCCTTCCGGCTCTACTACCACCACCAGCGCATCACCATCGCAATCAGCGGTGATGGACACGATGTGCTGGTAATTGCCGCTGGTTTCGCCCTTGAGCCACAGCTCCTGCCGGGAACGGCTGTAGAAGCAGGTCAGCTGCTTTTCCATAGAGATACGCAGGCTTTCCTCATTCATATACGCAAGTGTCAGCACCTGCTTGGAAACGGCATCCACCACAATGGCGGGAATCAAACCGTTTTCGTCAAATTTCAGTTCCTCAATATTCAGCATAATTTATCTCCTTACAGGAATGTTGTTCTGGGCAAGGGTTTCCTTCAAATCGGAAATCTGCACCTGACCGAAATGGAAAATAGAGGCTGCAAGACCGGCGTCCACCTTGGGAAGTGTCTTAAACAGCGTTACAAAATCCTCGATAGAACCTGCGCCGCCGGAGGCGATCACCGGCACATTGACCACATCGCACACCTTTGCCAGCATTTCCAGGTCAAAGCCCTGCTTTACGCCGTCGGTGTTGATGGAGTTGACCACGATCTCACCTGCGCCGTTGTCCACGCACCGCTTGATCCAGCCGATGGCCTCGATGCCGGTGTCCACTCTGCCGCCCTTGGCGAAGATGTGAAACTTATCGCCCACCCGCTTGACATCCGCCGACAGCACCACGCACTGGCTGCCGTAGCGTTTGGCGGCTTCGTTCACCAAGTCGGGATTAGCGATAGCACCGGAATTGACGCTGACCTTGTCCGCACCGCATTTCAGCACCCGCTCAAAATCATCCAGCGTATTGATGCCGCCGCCAACAGCCAAGGGAATAAACACATTTCGTGCTGTTTCGCGAAGAATGTCAGTAAACAGCTTTCTGCCATCGGAAGAAGCGGTGATGTCGTAAAACACCAGCTCATCCGCGCCGTTTTGGGTGTAGAACTCTGCCAATGCCACGGGAGAGGACACATCCTGCAGTCCGTCAAAATTGACGCCCTTGACTACCCGGCCGTCCTTAACATCCAGGCAGGGAATAATTCTCTTTGTAATCATTTCGCCACCTCGATCGCTTCTTTCAGATTGATGGCGCCGGTGTAATAGGCCTTGCCGATGATGGCGCCGTGAATGTCCATTTCCGCCAGCCGCTTCACATCCTCCATTGAGGATACGCCGCCGGAGGCGATGATCTGCATTTGGCACTTTTGGGACAATTCCTGGTACAGCTCGTGGTTTGCGCCTTGCATTGCGCCATCCTTGGAGATGTCGGTGCAGATCATAGTCTGTACACCAACAGCGGACATCTTTTCGCAGAAGGCAAAGGCGTTTTCTTCCGACAGCTCCGTCCAGCCCTTGATGGCCACAAAGCCGTCCCGAATGTCAATGCCCACGGCGATCTTTTCTGCGTATTTCTTTGTGGCCTCCGCCACGAAACCCGGCGTGGTTACGGCGGCTGTGCCCAAAATCACCCGGTCGATACCGGCAGACAAATACTTGTCAACCGTGGCCATATCCCGAATGCCGCCGCCGATCTCACAGAAAAGACCGGTGGCATTTTTAATGGCGCAAACCGTGTCAAAATTGGGGGTAGTGCCGTTTTTCGCGCCCTCCAAGTCCACCAGATGGATACACTTTGCCCCTTGGGCGGCAAAGTCCTTTGCCACGGAAACGGGATCGTCGCTGAACACCTGCATCTTCGCATAGTCGCCCTTAAACAGCCGGACAGCCTTGCCTTCAAACAGGTCGATTGCGGGATAGATCAGCATTTTGCCGTCCCCCTTTCTGCAAAGGCTTTCAAAATGTTCAGCCCCACCTCACCGCTTTTTTCCGGATGGAACTGGCAGCCGAACACATTGCCCCGGGCAACAGCGGCGGTCAGCTCCGCGCCATATTCCGTGGTTGCGATCACCGATTCGTCGCAATCGGTGGCATAGAAGGAATGGACGAAATAGACGAAATCGCCATCCTTGATATGGGCAAACAGGGGGCTTTCCTGCTTGAAATTCAAGGCATTCCAGCCGATATGGGGGATCTTATAGTCGGCAGGGATCACCTGCGCGATGGGACGCACAGAGCCTGGGATCAAGCCCAAGCCGTCGTACTCACCGAACTCAAAGCTCTTTTCAAACAGCAGCTGCATACCCAGGCAGATGCCCATCAGGGGCTTGCCGGCCTTGGCCAAGGCGATGACCTGCTTATCCAAACCGGATTTGCGCAGCTTTTCTGCCGCCTCGCCAAATGCGCCCACCCCGGGCAGAATGATCTGATCTGCTTTTTCCAAAACGGCAGGATCGGCGGTAACCACCGTTTCCACGCCGATAGCGGCAAGGGAACACTCCAAGGAAAAGAGGTTTCCCACGCCGTAATCTACAATCGCTAACATTTAAAGTACTCCCTTGGTAGACGGAATTTCGCCGGCGCAGGCAGGATCCATCGCCACAGCCTGCCGCAGGCTTCTTGCCACGGACTTGAACGCGCCCTCGATGATGTGGTGGGAATTGCTGCCGGTGGCCTTGCGAATGTGCAGGGTGCAGGCGGCGTTACGAACGAAGCCAAGGAAAAACTCCTCCACCAGCTCCGTATCGAAAGTGCCCACCTTGGCTGTGGGAATATCCAGGGCGTAGCCTAAATAATCTCTGCCGGACAGGTCAACTGCGGACAGGATCAGCGCCTCATCCATCGGCAAAATCATACTGCCGTAGCGGCAGACGCCCTTCTTATCGCCCAGTGCCTGGGCAAAGGCCTGTCCCAAAGCGATGCCCACATCCTCAACGGTGTGGTGGTCGTCAACATGGGTGTCGCCCTTGCAGCTGACGGTCAGATCAAACCGGCCGTGGGAGGCAAGCAGTGTCAACATATGATCCAAAAAACCGCAACCGGTGTCGATTTTTGCGATGCCGGTACCGTCCAGATTTAAGGACAATTTGATGTCGGTTTCATTGGTTTTTCTGTCAATTTTCGCAATTCTCATACTTTTTCCTCCAAAATCTGCTGCACCGTTGCAACAAATGCCGCCATCTGCTCCGCTGTACCGATGGTAACCCGGATGTAGTCGCGCAGACGGGGCTTGTCGAAGTGGCGCACCAAGATCCCTCTGCTCTTCAGCTCCAGATACAGCGCCTTGCCGTCGATGGCATCGGTCTTGGTGAAAATGAAATTGGTCTTGGACGGCAGGGTGGTAAAGCCCAGCTTGGAAAGCTCCGCCGTTGTCCACGCCCGGTTTTCCATAACCTTTTTGCAGTTTTCTTCAAAATATTCCTTGTCCTCCAGCGCGCCGATGCCAGCCGCCATGGTCATAGCGTTGACATTGTAGGGGTTAGTGGAGAACTGAATGGTACGCAGATCATTGATCAGTGCCGGATTGCCCATACCCATACCCAGCCGAGCGCCTGCCATAGACCGGGATTTGGAGAAGGTCTGCACCACCAGAAGATTATCATACTTGCGGATCAGCGGCACTGCGCTTTCTCCGCCAAAATCCACATAGGCCTCGTCAATGATCACCACATTGTTGGGGTTACTTTTGACGATCTCCTCAATCTGTCCTAAGGACAGGGAAAGACCGGTGGGAGCGTTCGGATTGGCGATGATCACCGTCTTGTTGCAGCCCATATAGTCCTCTGCCTTGACGGAAAAATCCGCCGTCAGGGGAATTTGCTCATAGGGAACGGCATTCAAGTCCGCGAACACCGTATAGAAGCCATAGGTGATGTCCGGGAAAACCGCCGGTGTTTTGCTGTCGCAGAACGCCATAATGGCAAAATTCAGGATCTCGTCAGAACCGTTGCCGAAGATCACCTCGTCGGCAGCAACGCCGTAAATTTCCGCCGCCTTTTGCGTCAGCTTGGCACACAGGGGATCGGGATACAGCTGCAGCCGCATGGCCGCCTGCTCTGCCATCGCCCGGGCTTTGGGAGAGGGCGGAAAGGGAGATTCGTTGGTATTCAGCTTGATATAGGATCTGTCCTGAGGCTGTTCGCCGGGAACATAGGGGACAAGATTTTCAAACTTTTCCGTGAAAAAACGGCTCATTTTACGCCTCCTCAATGCGAATTACCGCACTTTTTGCGTGAGCAGTCAAGCCCTCAGCCTCGGCAAAATAGGCAACATCCTGCGCCACCTCTGCCAGGGCTTCCTTGGTGTAGTAAATGTACTGGGTTTTCTTGATGAAATCGTCCACCGACAGGGGGCTGGAGAATTTCGCCGTACCGGAGGTGGGCAGGGTGTGATTGGGGCCGGCAAAATAGTCGCCCAAAGCCTCGGGGCAGTTTCTGCCCAAAAATACCGAGCCGGCGTGGCGGATCTTGTCCAGATATGCCATAGGCTCGTCCACGCAAAGCTCCAAATGCTCCGGCGCGATCTCGTTTGCCACCTCGATGGCGGTTTCCAAGGTATCTACCACGATGATTTTACCATTGTTGTCAATAGATGCCCGGGCGATCTCGCTGCGCTGCAGCTGGGGGATCTGCTTTTCCAGCTCAGAGCGCACGGCGTATGCCAGTTCCTGGGAATCGGTAACCAGCACCGCGCTGGCCATTTTATCGTGCTCTGCCTGAGAAAGCAGGTCTGCCGCCGCATAACGGGGGTTGGTCTTGCCGTCGCAGACGATCATAATTTCGCTGGGGCCGGCGATCATATCAATGGACACCACGCCGAAAACCTGCTTTTTCGCCTCTGCTACAAAGGCGTTGCCGGGGCCCACGATCTTGTCCACCTTGGGGACGCTTTGGGTGCCGTAAGCCAGAGCGGCAATGGCTTGCGCGCCGCCGACCTTGCAAATCCGGTCCACGCCTGCTACGCTGGCAGCCGCCAGGATCACGGGATTCACTGTTCCGTCAGAGCGGGGCGGGGTAACCATTACCACCTCCCGGACACCGGCGATTTTTGCCGGAATGGCGTCCATCAGCACCGTGGACGGATATGCCGCCGTACCGCCGGGCACATACAGACCCGCCCGATCCACGGGAACGATCTTCTGTCCCACGATGGCGCCCTCTTTTTCAATTTGGAAGCCCTTTCTTACCTGCTGGGAATGGAAGGTGCGGATATTTTCCGCCGCTTTTTTCAAAATTTCCAAAAACTTGGGCTCTACTGCAGCAACCGCCGCGTCGATCTCCTCTTTGGTGACCACCAGAGAGGTCAGCTCCGCCTTGTCAAACCGCTTGCAGTAATCAAAAAGGGCTTCGTCGCCCCGCTTACGCACATCGTAAATGATGTCGGCGACGATATTTTCCACATTCATAGCCGTTTCCGGCTGGGCAAAGATGGCAGAATCCTCCTGCCCGTATTTCAGAATCTTAATCATTGGTTTCCTCCACCTGGGATGCTAAGCTTTGGGTAACATAGTCGATGGTTTCGCTTTGGAACTTGTAGCTTGCCTTGTTGGCGATGAGCCGGGCGCTGATGGGAACGATGGTTTCCTTTACCTCCAGATCGTTCTCCTTCAGGGTCGTGCCGGTTTCCACGATGTCTACGATCACATCGGAAAGTCCCAAGATCGGCGCAACCTCGATAGAGCCGTTCAAATGGATAATGTCAATATCCCGACCCTTGCTCAAGTAATGCCGGGCGGCGATATTGCTGAACTTGGTAGCCACACGAAGGGTGCGGCGATTGTCGTCCCGGAAGGCCTTGGGCGCAGCCACCGCCATACGGCACTTGCCGATGTTCAGATCCAAAAGCTCATACACATCCGGCTCGTATTCCAGCAGAATATCCTTACCCACAATGCCAATATCCGCCGTACCCCGCTGCACATAAATGGCAACATCCGAGGGCTTCACCCAGAAATAGCGAACGCCCTTTTCCGGATTCTCGAAGATCAGCTTGCGGTTATTTTCATAAATAGCCGGGCAGGAAAAGCCTGCCTTTTCCATCATTGCATATACTTTTTCGCCAAGGCGACCCTTGGGGAGCGCCACATTCAATACAGTTTTCAAGGGTATCACCTCACTGTGATTACTTCCCGGTAACGAAGTCCCTCCGGGATCTGGCGGTACACCGCCACGCTGCGGCCGTCTGCCATCAGCGCCTTTGCCGCGGCGTTGACATCGGCAATGGGCTGGTCGTTATACAGCAGGACGGTATCCACATCGTATTCAGGCACATCATTTTCCAGCCGCTCCAGCATATCCGTATACACAGCAAAGCCGATGGCGGCGCTTTGCCGCTTCATCTTGCGCATCAGCTTGTCATACTGACCGCCGGACAGCACCGCATCGGGAACGCCACGGATAAAGCCCTTAAAGACGATGCCGTTGTAGTAGTGAATATCGTCCACCACGGAAAAATCAATGCGAATACCGCAGCCGGTATCGGCAAGGATCCGGCTGACCTGCTCCAGCAGCGCCAAGGGCTTGGTGTCCGCCTGTGCTGCCAGCAATTCTTTCACCTTGGGCAGTACCGTTTCCGGCGCGCCGCCGATGGATGCCAGCTGCTGCAGCAGCTGGGTTTGCTCCTCGGAAACGCCGGCGTTTCGGCAGACAGATGCCAGCTCGTGAAGATTCTTGCTGCCCACACAGCGGAAAATTTCCGCCTTCTGCTGGCTTGTCAAGCCCTCTGTCAGCGCGGTCATCAGTCCCAAATGGGAGATTTCCAACACGCACTCAGAAGAAATTTCCGTAAGGCTCTGAGCTGCCAGCTGCAGCACCTCGGCGATGGCGTAATCGTCAACATTTCCCAGACACTCCAACCCCACCTGCTGGATCTCCCGGTAGCCCTGAGAATTTTTGGACACCCGGTACACATTTTCGTGGTAGTAAAGCTTTTGCAGTCCCTCAACATCGTCGGGGCTGTTCTTGACGATGGACAACGTTACGTCCGGCTTCAGCGCCATCAGCTTACCGCTCAAATCGGTGAAGGTAATGACATTGTCCGACAGCAGGAAGTCCTTGTTCCGGGCGTAGAGGTCATATTCCTCAAATTTGCTCATCTTGTACTGGGTGTAGCCGTACCGGCGGTACAGTGTCCGCAGGCGAAATGCCATCCTTTCGGTTACATCCAGGGGTAAATTCATCATATTCATTTCTCCACCTCCAGCTTTTCGATGGCGGCGCGGTAGCCGTCCTTGCCATAGTTCAGGCATTTGCTGACACGGCCGATGGTGGCGGTGCTGATGCCCACCTGCTGGGTGATCTCCTGATAGCTGGCGCCCTGGGACAGCAAGATTGCGGTTTCCAGCCGCTGGGACATATCCTGCAGCTCCTTGATGGTGCAAAGATCTTCAAAATAGGCGTAACACTCGTCTACGGTTTCTAAGTTCAGAATGGACTGGAATAATCTGTCCATCGCTTCACTGCGCAACGTCATAGCAAGCCCTCCTTTTGTTATCGTTCCATCAGTTTATCACTTTAGCGTACTAAAGTCAAGGCTTTTTTGGTAATTTTTGAAAGAAATAAAAACTGTCATTCCGACCAAGGCGCAGCCGCGTGGAGGAATCTTCGCACCCCTTGTCGTGCGGCAGATCCCTCGACTACGCTCGGGATGACAGCTGGGGCAGAAACTCGCACAAGCGGGCGATCGCTGATCGCCCCTACAAGATCGCGCCGCACCCTTGCCTTCTCCTGGGAGAAGGTGGCGCAGCGACAGCTGCGACGGATGAGGGTTGTCCCCACAGCGATAGCTGTGGCAAAATTTTCAGTGCTATTATTCCCCTCATCAGTCAGAAATCAAAGATTTCTGCCAGCTTCCCCCAGGGGAAGCCTTTGCGGGCGATCGCTGATCGCCCTTACAAGATCGCGCCGCACCCTTGCCTTCTCCTGGGAGAAGGTGGCGCAGCAACAGCTGCGACGGATGAGGGTTGTCCCCACAGCGATAGCTGTGGCAAAACTTTAAGTGCTATTATTCCCCTCATCAGTCAGAAATCAAAGATTTCTGCCAGCTTCCCCCAGGGGAAGCCTTTTTATCTAAAATACGCAGGCAGGTGAGATTCACCTGCCTGCGGCTCTTTTGTTAAAACGCCTTGGGGAACAGCCGCATCGCATTTCGATACAAAATGTTCTCCTTGTCCTCGTAAGGCAGTCGGGACAGAGCAACCCGTCCGTATTGGAATTCGGCAGAATACCCATCCGTACCGAAGAGGATCTTCTCCGAGCCGACCCGCTCGTAAGCATATTCCAGCACATTGTTGAGATTGCTGGCGCCACCGGAGGTATCGGTATAAATATTTTCGTGGTTTTGCAGCAGATCCACCTGCTCCACAGAGCAAAGATGAGCCACGATCAGCTTCATATCCGGATACTTGTCTGCAAAACGCGCTGTCTGCGCCAATCCCTCTGGGGTCATTACCGGGTGCATCAGCACCACAGCCTGATGCGCATTGGCAAAACCAAAAATTTTGTCGCCAAATTCTGCCAGATCGTACTGGTGGAACACCGGGTGGATCTTGAGGCCCAATGTCTTGGGCGATGCAAGCATCTGCTCCGCCTGCCGGAAGCTCTCCTCCACACGGGGATCGAGCACCACCCACTGGCGCACCCAGCTTTCCTTTTGTGCAAAATCGAACAGCCAGCGATTGCTTTCCGCTACCCCCGCACCTTTCGGGTGAAACACCGATGCATAGGTGCTGATACCGCCCCAGGCGATGCCGATATGGGCATAGGAATCCCGCAAAAATTCAATGTCATTGCGGCTGATGGGAGAATCCGCCACATCCAGCGTACTGCCGTGATTAAAATGGCAGTGGACATCCACCGGGGGATGAGAAAAATCAGGTAATTTAACCATATCACTCCATAGCCGCCATCAGATTGGGGGTGGTCATCCAGTGCCACATTGCCCACCAGGTATCAGGCTGGCGTTTTGCGCCCTCCCGGCCAAGGAAGTCCAGCTGCTCCTCTTCCAATTCTGCAATGGAATCGAGCTCGCCATCGTGCCAATCCTGCAGGCGATCCCGGGCAGCTTCCAGCCGGGCGATGACACCGCCGATGCGGATGTCCTGAATGTCAAAGCCGTGGGGCTTGTTGTCGATAAACCACTGCTTGCGGTAGATCTTCAGGAAATTCTTGACCCGCTTGACGGTTTCATCATAATCCGCCACCAAGCCGGGAATCGCCGCCTTGTCGCCGCTGAGGTAGATCTTATGGGTGCGGACGCTAAGCTCCGCCTTCAGCTCCAGCACCTGGCACAGCGCCTGCATGGTCTTATACAGGTAGCCCCACTGGGGGTGGCTTGTCATCTTGTCCAAAGTCTTGGCGCAATCGGCAAAGAGCTTGCCCTCGCCTTCAAACACCTGCTTGTCCATAATGCCCAGCAGGCAGTCGTTATACAGCAGATACTTTTCCGCGTTGCAGATATAATCTGCCGCGCCATTGGGGGTGCCGGGCAGATCCAGCAGCATAAAATCGTCCCATTTTACGCCGTATTTTGCCTCAAATTTTGCCTTAATGGCTTCCTCGTCCTCGTTGCCGTTTGCATACTCAGCCGCATAGAATACCGCAGGCAGCAGGGAGAACTTGGAGCATTCTCCGCCCCAGTCGCCCCACAGGGTATAGATCACATCCTGCACGCCGTTTTCCACGCAGCTGTCGATGGATGCCTTGATGGCTTTCATAGAATAGCCGTTATGGGGTGCAAAGCCTGCCCAGGTCCAGATACCGCCGGCAAACCAGGTGCCGGGCTTGATCTTCTGGTGGGTATGGAGCATTCCGTCGTAATGCTCTTTCTGGGTGGAGTAGTAATCCCAGTACACCAGCTGCACATTGTCGGGGATCTGACGGCGAATATCGTCGCTGATGTCGGCATCGGTATAGTATTCACCGCCGGTAACCAGCTTGATAAACATATCCGACCACATCAGGAAGTTGAAGCCGTACTTTTTGCCGATCTGGCAAACTCGATTCAAGTGGTCGATCATCACCTGAGAGTGATCCTGATGACCGTGCTGATCGTAATAGCGGCCGCGGCCTACCATATGCGCCTCGTCCATGCCGATATGCACCGTCTTGGTGGTAAAGCATTTGGCAACGGTGGCGAACATAGACTCGATCAGCTCGTAAACCCGCTCATCGCCGATGAGCAGAATATCGTCGGTATCAAAATGGGGCCAGTAATCCGGCCATCTTTGGATCGCGCCCAAGTGCGCCAGTACCTGAATACAGGGGATCAGCTCCATACCCTTACTAAGAGCGTACCGGTCGATCTCCTTTAGTTCTTCCTGGGTATAGCGGCCACGCATATAGCCGAAATAGGGGTTGTCATCTACCTCGTATGTATCTTCCGTATACAGCATCAGGCTGTTGTAGCCCATATCTGCCGTCAGATCGATCCACTGTTTCACGCTTTCCACGGTAGACACGGCGTTGCGGGAGCAATCCAGCATCGTGCCCAGCTTGCGAAATTTCTTCTCCATTTGCCCAACATCCTCCGTTTTTTCATTGGTTGAAACCATTATAGCCTGCCCCGCTTTTGATTGCAACAGTTATTTCCGGCGCCCGCTCTCTAAAAAATGCAGGATGACAGAGATTTTCCTGCATTTTTCCTGCCGGAAAATCCTTGCCGGCATTGACAGTTTCTGCTGAATTATGGTATAATCGGATAGGTTGGGGCAGTATAGTCCCTCCCAAGACACCCGCATTTTGCGCAGGTGTTGGATTTTATGGAAATACGGGGTTTTCCGCCCCTTTACCATAAGACATTTTCCGTTCCGAAAAGGAACAATACCCCCCAATAAAAGGAGAGTAAACATTATGGGCAACAAAATCACAATCATCGGTGCCGGCAGCGTCGGCGCAACCATCGCCAACGATCTGGCAGTTATGAACATCGCCACAGAGATCGTCCTGGTGGACATCAACAAGGATAAGGCTTTCGGCGAAGCAATGGACATCTATCAGGGTACCAGCTTTGCTTCTCCTGCCAATATTTATGGCGGCGACTATTCTGATGCCGCAGGCTCTAACATCGTGGTCATCACCTCCGGTCTTCCCAGAAAGCCCGGTCAGACTCGGCTGGAGCTGGCGCAGACCAATGTTGACATTCTCAAGGAGATCACTCCCAACATTGTCAAATACGCCCCCGATGCCATTTACATTATCGTTTCCAATCCTGTTGACGTGCTGACATACGTGTTCCACAAGATCTCCGGCATCCCCAGAAAGCGGATCATCGGCTCCGGCACCATTCTGGACACCTCCCGTCTGCAGGCAGAGCTGGCCAAGGAGTTCAACATCAGCCCCAAGAATGTCCACGCCCATGTTTACGGCGAGCACGGCGACAGCTCTTTCGTGCCCTGGTCTTTGGCTACCATCTCCAACAACCGCATCGCCAACTACAAGAAGAACGCCCCCAAGAACGAAACCATTACCTTTAACGGCGACTATGAGGCCATCGAAAACCACGTCCGCACCAGCGGCGCTGTGGTCATCAAGGCCAAGGGCGTTACCACCTATGCGATCGCTATGTCCGTTTGCCACATCGTCCGCTGCATTTTCAACGGCACCGGCACTGCGCTGACGGTTTCCTCTCTGCTCAACGGCGAGTACGGCATCAAGGATGTGTGCCTGAGCACCCTGTGTATCGTGGACGGCACCGGCATCCGCGGCAAGATCCAGAACGATCTGACGGAAGAAGAACTTTCCAAGCTCCACGCCAGCGCTGACAAGCTGAAAGAAACCCTCGCCAGCATTGATTTCTAAGGAGGTTTTCCAAATGGAGTACCGTATTGAACACGATTCTATGGGCGAGATCCAGGTGCCTGCCGACCGTTACTGGGGCGCGCAGACACAGCGTTCCTGCCAGAACTTCCCCATCGGCGTCGGCATTGAAACAATGCCCCGGGAGATCACCCACGCCTTTGGCATTTTGAAGCGGGCTGCTGCAGCTGCTAACCACACCCTGCGCCCTGAGAAGATGACCGAGCAGAAGCTGGCGGCTATCAGCCAGGCTTGCGACGAGGTGATCTCCGGCGCGCTGAATGACCACTTCCCCCTGGTGGTATGGCAGACCGGCTCCGGCACCCAGTCCAATATGAACGCCAACGAAGTCATCGCCAACCGGGGCAACGCCATCGCAGGCGCAAAGCTTTTGCACCCCAACGACGATGTGAATATGAGCCAGTCCTCCAACGATACCTTCCCCACCGCGATGCACATCGCCGGTGTGCTGGCGCTGGAAGACAAGGTCCTGCCCGCCATTGATCTGCTGATCGCTACTTTCAAGAAGCTGGAAGCGGAAAACGAGGGTATCGTCAAGTCCGGCAGAACCCATCTGCAGGACGCCACCCCCATTTCCTTCAGCCAGGAGATCTCCGGCTGGCGCAGCTCTCTGGAGCGGGACCGTCAGCTGATCGTCATCGCCCTGGAGCCTCTGAAGGAGCTGGCGCTGGGCGGCACTGCGGTCGGTACCGGTCTGAATGCCCCCAAAGGCTTCGATGTAAAGGTGGCCGAGGAAGTTTCCAAACTCACCGGCAAGACCTTCCGCACCGCTGACAACAAGTTCCACGCTCTGACCTCCAAGGATGAGCTGGTATTCGCCCACGGCGCGCTGAAGGCATTGGCAGGCGACCTGATGAAGATCGCCAACGATGTCCGCTGGCTGGCATCCGGTCCCCGGGACGGTTTGGGTGAGATCACCATTCCCGAAAACGAGCCCGGCTCCTCCATTATGCCCGGCAAGGTCAACCCCACCCAGTGCGAGGCGGTTACCATGGTTGCCGTACAGGTTATGGGCAACGATGCCGCCGTTGGCATCGCCGCCAGCCAGGGCAATTTCGAGCTGAATGTGTTTATGCCCGTTTTGATCTACAATTTCCTGCAGTCCGCAAGACTGCTCTCTGAGTCTATGGTGTCCTTCCACAACAACTGTGTCATCGGCATCAAGGCAAACAAGGAAAAGATGGCTCACAACCTGCACAACTCTCTGATGCTGGTTACCGCGCTGAATCCCTACATCGGCTACGAAAACGCGGCCAAGACCGCCAAGCTTGCCTACAAGGAGAACATCTCTCTGAAGGAGGCCTGCGTGAAGCTGGGCTTCCTGAGTGCAGAGCGGTTTGACGAGGTTTTCCACCCCGAGCAGATGATTTGATAAAAGAGGAATGACTATGACATATTCGTACTTTCCCGGCTGTACGCTGAAAACAAAAGGAAAAGAACTGGATATATGGGGCAGGGCGTCGGCAGACGCCCTGGGCCTGCGTTTAGAGGAATTGCCGGACTGGCAATGCTGCGGCGCGGTGTACCCTATGGCAAAGGACGAGATCGCTACCCGGCTGTCCTCCGTCCGCGCTCTGATGGCCGCCAAGGAGAAGGGTCAAGACCTGGTAACCCTGTGCTCCGCCTGCCATCACGTGATCAAGCGGGTAAACAACGACCTGCGTACCGACGAGACCATTCGGGACAAGGTTGCCCGTTACTTAGGTTTGGAGACCCCCTATGCCGGCGAAACCAATGTTTTGCACTATCTGGAGGTTTTGCGGGATCGCGTTGGCTTTGATACCTTGAAAGAAAAGGTGGTCAACCCCTTGACCGGTCGGAAGATCGGCGCTTACTACGGCTGTATGCTGCTGCGCCCTTCCAAGGAAATGGGCTTCGACGATCCGGAAAATCCCACCATTTTGGAGGATTTCATTCGGGCGATCGGCGCAGAGCCGGTGGTCTATGCCCGTCGCAACGCTTGCTGCGGCGGCTACTGCACCCTTAAGGATCGGAACTACGCCGGCAAGCAGGCAGATGCCATTATGACCAATGCAAGAGCCTGCGGCGCGCAGGAGCTGATCACCGCTTGCCCCCTGTGTCTTTACAATCTCAAGGAGAACGCCACCGACGGCCTTCCCGTTTCCTACTTCACCGAGCTTCTTGCCGAGGCTCTTGGCGTAAAGGAGGCAGCAAAATGACAGAAACCATCAAACGCATTTCCGGTGTCAACCCCCGCAAGTGTATGAAGTGCGGCAAATGCACCGGCTCCTGCCCCGCCTTTGACAAAATGCAGTTTCATCCCCATCAGTTTGTGGATATGGTAGAAAACGGCCGTATCGACGAGCTGATGAACTCCGAAGGCATTGACTTTTGCCTGAGCTGCTTTGCCTGTGTGGAGCGCTGCCCCAGAGGGGTAGAGCCTGCCACGCTGATCGAGGCTGTCCGCGTTGCTGTGATCCGTCAGCAGGGCGGCGCCCATTTGACTCCCAACGACATTCCGGCGCTGTTGGATGATGAGCTGCCTCAGCAGGCCATCACCGCCGCCTTCCGTAAATACAGAAAGTGAGGTGAAAGACTATGCAGCGCGTAGGCGTATTCGTCTGCTGGTGCGGCAGTAATATCGCCGCCACCGTAGATGTGGAAAAGGTTGCCGAGGTTTTGGCAAAAGAACCGGGCGTAGTCTTTTCTACCCATTATCAGTATATGTGCTCTCAGGCCGGTCAGGAAATGATCCAGGAAAGCATCCGTAAGTATAACCTTACCGGTGTGGTCATCTGCTCCTGCTCCCCCAGAATGCACGAAAACACCTTCCGCAAGACCTGCGAAAAGGCTGGCCTCAACCCCTATATGGTGGAGATCGCCAATATCCGTGAGCAGTGCTCCTGGATCCACAAGGATATGGAAACGGCTACGGAGAAGGCTGTCATTCTCGGCCGTGCCGCCATCGCCAAGGTGCATCTGAACGCGCCGCTGACCGCCGGTACTTCCCCCGTGAAGAAGCGGGCTTTGGTCATCGGCGGCGGTATCGCCGGTATTCAGACCGCTTTGGACATCGCCGACGCCGGTTTTGATGTGGATATCGTGGAAAAAGAGCCCACCATCGGCGGCAAGATGACACAGATCGACAAGACTTTCCCCACCCTGGACTGCGCCGCCTGTATCCTGACCCCCAAGATGGTGGATGCCGCCCAAAACGAGAAGATCCACATCCACTCCTACGCAGAGGTTTCCTCTGTTAAGGGCTTTGTGGGTAATTTCAAGGTTACCATTAAGAAAAAGGCCCGGTATGTAGACGAGGTCAAGTGTACCGGCTGCGGTCTGTGCACCGAAAAGTGCCCCCAGAAGAAAGTGCCCAACGCATTTAACTTAGGTCTTGACAACCGCCGGGCGATCTATATCCCCTTTGCCCAGGCTGTGCCTAAGGTAGCCACCATTGATGCCGACTACTGCACGATGCTGAAATCCGGCAAGTGCGGTGTCTGCGCCAAGATCTGTACCGCCGGCGCCATCGACTACAAGCAGACCGACACCTTCATCGAGGAGGAGTACGGCGCCATCGTAGTTGCCACCGGCTTCAATCCCATCAAGCTGGATAAGTATGACGAGTTTGCCTACTCTCAGAGCCCCGATGTGGTTACCTCTTTGGAGTTTGAGCGGCTGATGAACGCTGCCGGTCCTACCGGCGGTACTCTGCTGCGTCCCTCTGACGGCGCGCACCCCCACACCATCGTATTTGTACAGTGTGTGGGCTCTCGCTGCGACGACAGCAAGGGCAAGCCCTACTGCTCCAAGATCTGCTGTATGTATACCGCCAAACACGCAATGCTGTGCCGGGAGAAATATCCCGACACCGATGTGTATGTATTCTACATTGATGTCCGTACCCCCGGTAAGAATTTTGACGAATTTTACCGCCGGGCGGTGGAAGAATACGGCGTCCACTATGTCAAGGGTATGGTGGGTAAAGTCGTTCCCGAAAACGGCAAGCTGAAGGTGCTGGCATCTGACCTGATCGGCAACCGCCAGCTGAAGATCGACGCGGATATGGTGGTCCTGGCTGCCGCCATCGAGCCGGATAAGAGCGCAAGACCTTTGGCGACGATGCTCACCGCCTCTATGGACACCAACGACTTCTTCACAGAAGCTCACCCCAAGCTGCGTCCCGTGGAAAGCCCCACCGCCGGTATTTTCCTGTCCGGCGCTTGCCAGGGCCCCAAGGACATCCCCGAAACCGTTGCTCAGGCTTCTGCCGCAGCGGCAAAGGTCATCGGCCTGCTGAACAAGGATCATCTGATCTGCAACCCCTGCACCGCATCTCCCAACGAGCTGATGTGCAACGGCTGCTCCAGCTGTGAAAAGGTCTGTCCCTACGGCGCAATTACCTATGTTGATAAGGAATTCCGCGGACCGAACCGCACCACACTGCTTCGTCGTGTGGCGCAGGTCAATCCTGCGGTTTGCCAAGGCTGCGGCGCTTGTACCGTTGCCTGCCCCTCCGGTGCTATGGACCTGCAGGGCTTCTCTAACAAGCAAATTATGGCGGAGGTGGATGCAATATGCCGGTAAATGAAGAATTCAAGCCTACCATCGTTGCATTCTGCTGCAACTGGTGCTCCTACGCAGGCGCGGACCTTTCCGGCACCAACCGTCTGCAGTACCCCGCCAATGTAAAGATCATCCGTATTCCCTGCTCCTGCCGGCTGAATCCTATGTTCATTCTGCGAGCATTCCAGAAGGGCGCGGATGGCGTGATCCTGTGCGGCTGCCACCCCGGCGACTGCCACTACACCACCGGCAACTATTATGCCCGCCGGCGTATGACACTGCTGTTCTCTATGCTGGACTTCCTCGGCATTGAGAGAGACCGCACCCGTGTAGAATGGGTTTCTGCCGCTGAGGGCGCAAAATTTGCCGAAACCATGAACGACTTTTCCGCGACGATCCATAAGCTTGGTCCGAACCGGAGATTGGAGGATCTGAGATGCAGAAAAGACTGATGGATAAAGCGATCCAGCTGCTGGAAACCGGCGCTGCTGACCGGATCCTTGGCTGGAAAACCGGCGAATTCGTCTACGATCTGACACCCGCTGTGTTCACCACCCGTGAGCAGATCGAAAAGGATTTTGTTTTTAATGTATTTGCCGGCGCGAACCTGAGCAAGTACCTCATCGCCGAGAGCCGCAGAGGTGGCAAGATCGCCGCCTTCATCAAGCCCTGCGACAGCTACTCTTTGCAGCAGCTGATCAAGGAGCATCGGATCCTGCGGGAGAATGTCTATATTGTGGGCGTACAGTGCGACGGTATGTGCGACGCCGCCAAGCTGGGCGACGGCATCCTCTCCGTAAAGGAAGAGGGCGAAAACCTGACCGTAGAAACTCTGTACGGCGAAAAAACCGTAGCTAAGGCCGATGCTCTGGCGGAGCGCTGCGCCTCCTGCAAGAGCAAGAAGATCGTCATTTTCGACGAGCTGATTGGTGAGCAGGGCGAGGAAACCGAGAATGACCGCTTTGGCCAGGTCGCCAAGCTGGAGGCTATGACCAGCGAAGAGCGATTCGAGTTCTGGCGAAACGAGCTGTCCCGTTGCATCCGCTGCAACGCCTGCCGGAATGTTTGCCCCGCCTGCAGCTGCGAAAAGTGCGTATTCGACAACGCCGATTCCGGCGTTCGCAACAAGGCCGCTGCCGATTCCTTTGAAGAAAATCTGTTCCACATCATCCGGGCGTTCCACGTTACCGGCCGCTGCACCGACTGTGGCGAATGCAGCCGGGTATGCCCCCAGAACATCCCCCTGCACCTGCTGAACCGGAAGATGATCAAGGACATCAACGAGCTGTACGGCGTGTACCAGGCCGGCGCGGATTTGGATTCCAAGTCGCCACTGACCGACTACACCCTGGACGACTGCGAGCCGTCCATCGTATACGAACGGGGAGGGCAATAAGATGAAAAAGATTGCAATTTCCCAACTGAATCAGCTGTTTTCTGCCATTTCTGCGCAGAAAATGTTGTACATTCCTGCCGATGACGGTGTAAATCAGGCAAAGTTCACCCCTTGGCAGGAGGGCGTAACCCTGACTTCCAAGCTGAACACCGTCCGCAGCGCGAAGGACCTGTTCTTCCCTCAGGTGGAGAATTTGGTGAACTTCAAAATGGCGGATTCCAAGATCGAGATCATCGAAAACCGGGACGAAACTCAGCCTTTCGTGGTCTTTGGCGTTCGCGCCTGCGATTGCGCCAGCTTTGACATTCTGGATCGGGTGTTCCTTTCCGATCCGGTGGACACCTTCTATCAGAACCGCCGGGAAAACGGCGTGGTCATCACTTTGGCTTGCTCCCGTCCTGCCGAAACCTGCTTCTGCGGCGTATTTGGCATCGACGCGGCAGATCCTGCCGGTGATGTTACCTGCTGGATGGACGGCGAAGCCCTCTACTGGCGCGCCAACACAGAAAAGGGCGAAGCCCTGACCGCCACGCTGGATCTGACCGACTGCGACGACGCTACGGTTGCCGCCCAGCAGGCGGAAACCCGCAAGATCCTTGCCAAGCTGCCGCTGAACAAGCTGGATCTCAGCGATTTCAAGGAGCAAAAGCTGCTGGATGTGTTCAACAGCCCCAAGTGGGCGGAATTGTCCGAAAGCTGCCTGGGCTGCGGCACTTGTACCTTTGTGTGCCCCACCTGCCAGTGCTACGATGTGCAGGATTTCGACAACGGCCGCCAGGTGCGCCGTTTCCGCTGCTGGGACAGCTGTATGTACTCCGACTTTACCATGATGGCCCACGGCACCAACCGCCCCACCCAAAAGGAACGGTTCCGCCAGCGGTTTATGCACAAGCTGGTGTACTTCCCCAACAATAATGACGGCATTTTCGGCTGTGTCGGCTGTGGCCGCTGCCTGCAAAAATGCCCCATAAATATGAACATCGTCAAGGTAGCCAAAGCGCTGAAGGAGGATATGTAATGAGAAACGATCCGTTGATTCCTATGCTGGGCGTGGTTACCGCTATCCGCACCGATACGCCGGATGTGAAAACCTTCCGGGTTACCGGTGTTGACGGTGTCAAGCCCTTTGAGCATATTCCCGGACAGTGCGCGATGTTGTCCATTCCCGGTGTGGGTGAGGCGCTGTTTTCCATCACCTCCTCTCCTACGGAAGCCGATTTTCTGGACTTCTCCATTAAAAAGTGCGGCTGCGTTACCAACTGGCTGCATCAGATGGAGGTAGGTCAGCAGATCACCATTCGCGGACCTTACGGCAACGGTTTCCCCGTGGACACCGAGCTTGCCGGAAAGGATCTGCTGTTCATCGCCGGTGGTATCGGCCTTGCGCCGCTGCACTCCGTTATCAACTACTGCCGCCACTACCGGGATCGCTACGGCAAGATCGACATTGTCTACGGCTCCCGCAGTATGGCAGATCTAGTGGATTTCCCGGAGATCATCGACGAATGGTGCAAGGAGGACGGCATCAATGTCCACCTGACCATCGACAACCCCCAGCCGGAGTGGGACGGCCACGTGGGCTTCGTTCCCAACTACGTCAAGGAGCTGAATTTCGACACCGCCAAGACCGTTCTGATGTGCGGTCCTCCCATTATGATCAAGTTTACTTTGGCTGGTCTGATGGAGCTGGGCTTCCAGAAGAATCAGGTCTACACCACCTTCGAACTGAAGATGAAGTGCGCTCTGGGTAAGTGCGGTCGCTGCAACATCGGCGACAAATATGTCTGCAAGGACGGCCCTGTGTTCCGTTTGGATCAGATGGATGAGCTGCCTGACGAGTATTAAGCCTGCGCAATATAACCCGAATCCGTTTCTGAGCTGACAGACCGCTCCAAGGCATCGTTGTCGCTTTTTGAAGGGCACAAAGCCCATCTGCAAAGCTCCGCCTTGCCTTGAAACAGCCTAATAGCTCAGAAATCACAGACCCAAGGGCGATGAAAGATTGGGTCAGTCGAAAGTTTATGAAGCAGATGGGCTGACGCCCATCAATGAATAAAATAAAGGTCTGAGCCGATCTGGCGCGCTCTTGGGCGGGTCCGGGTTACATTGCTCAGGCTTAAGGAGAAAAACGATGGAAAAAATGGTTAATGTTTATCTTTACGGCAAGAAATATGCCGTTCCTGCCAGCCTTACCATTATGGAGGCGATGGAATATGCCGGCTATCAGCTGGTCAGAGGCTGCGGCTGCCGCAACGGCTTCTGCGGCGCTTGCGCCACCATCTACCGCATCGCCGGTGATCGGGAGCTGAAGACCTGTCTTGCCTGCTCCACCAAGGTGGAGGACAATATGTATGTGGCAACCCTGCCTTTCTTCCCCCTGGTAAAAGAGGTCTACGACATCAACAAGGTCAAGCCCACCGAGCAGATCATGATGCAGCTGTACCCCGAGATCTACGCCTGCGTTGGCTGTAACGCCTGCACCCAGGCCTGCACCCAGGGACTGAATGTTATGCAGTACATCGCTTATGCCCAGCGGGCTGAGTACGAAAAGTGCGCCGAGGAGTCCTTCGACTGCGTTATGTGCGGCGTCTGCTCCAGCCGTTGCCCCGCAGGCATCTCTCACCCCCAGGTGGCGATGCTGGCGCGTCGCTTGAACGGCAAGTACATCGCGCCCCACTGCGATCATCTGGACGAGCGTATCAAAGAGATCAACGAAGGTAAGTATGAGCTCTTGCTGGAAGACCTGATGGGCAAGCCCATTGAGGAAATGCAGGAACTGTACAACCATCGCGACATCGAAAAGTAAGGAGGCGGCACGATGTATACGGATGCTTTTATGCAAGAATCCATCAAAAAGGTGGAAGCTGCCCGCGAGGCGAATATGAAGCTGGATCCTCGCCGGATGACCGCCGAGGAAAAGTCTACGCTTTTGAAAACCTATCACCCCGACTACCGGGAAGATCAGTTTGAGAACCTGGTTATGGGCCCCAACGCCGGTCAGAAAGTTCCTACCGAGCTGGCTGCGCTGCTGCAGGGACAGTCCCGTCTGCTGGGCGTGGATGTAGATCTTTCTAAGCCCGACTATGAGACCGATGTGCTGATCATCGGCGCAGGTGGCGCCGGTACTTCCGCCGCTATCGAGGCTCACAACAACGGCGCAAAGGTAATGATCGTTACCAAGCTGCGTATGGGCGACGCCAACACCATGATGGCAGAAGGCGGTATTCAGGCAGCTGACAAGCCCGGCGACAGCCCCGCTCAGCATTTCCTGGACGCTTTCGGCGGCGGCCACTTTGCCGCCCAGAAGGACCTTTTGTATAAGCTGGTTACCGAGGCTCCCGAGGCCATTGCCTGGCTCAGCGAGCTGGGTGTGGAATTCGACAAAACTCCCGACGGCACTATGGTTACCACCCACGGCGGCGGCACTTCCCGCAAGAGAATGCACGCAGCCAAGGACTACTCCGGCGCAGAAATTATGCGTACCCTCCGGGATGAGGTACTGAACCGTCAGATCCCCGTGGTGGATTTCACCTCCGCCATTGAGCTGATCAAGGACGAAGCCGGCCGCTGCTGCGGCGCGGTGCTGAAGAATATGGAAACCGGCGAGCTGCTGGTTGCCCGGGCAAAGACCGTGATCCTTGCCACCGGCGGCGCAGGCAGACTGCATTACCAGGGCTTCCCCACCTCCAACCACTACGGCGCTACCGCTGACGGCCTGGTGCTGGCTTATCGCGCCGGCGCACGGCTGCTGTACCCCGATACATTGCAGTATCACCCCACCGGCGCTGCTTTCCCGGCGCAGATCTACGGCGCGCTGGTTACGGAAAAGGTCCGCTCTGTGGGCGCAATGCTGGTTAACGCCAACGGCGAGGTATTTATGAATCCTCTGGAAACCCGTGATGTTTCCGCAGCCTCCATTATCCGCGAATGCTCCGACCGGGGCAACGGCGTTCCCACGCCGGAGGGCTTCGGCGTTTGGCTGGATACGCCTATGATCGAGCTGAAGCACGGCGCAGGCACCATCGAAAAGCGGATCCCCGCTATGATGCGTATGTTCGGCAAGCACGGCATCGACATCCGCAAGGAGCCGATTCTGATCTATCCTACCCTGCACTATCAAAACGGCGGTCTGAAGATCACCGACGACACCCAGACCGACATTGAGAACCTGTACGCAGCAGGTGAGGTGGTTGGCGGTATTCACGGCCGCAACCGTCTGATGGGCAACAGCCTGCTGGACATCATCGTATTCGGTCGCAACGCCGGCAAGTACGCCTCCGAGAAGGCAAAATCCGTTACCCCCGGCACGGCTACGCTGGCGCACATTGCTGAGTTTGAGCAGCAGCGCAAGGACGCCGGTGTTCGCAGTGAGGCTCTGTCCCCCCAGCTGCTTCCGGACTACACCCGTAAGGTCAAGTAATCGGAGGCGAACATAGCAATGGATTTTCTCTCTAAGATTATCAGCCTTGGTCAGACACCCACCGTATTTTTGAGCGTGTTTCTGATCTGCTTTATCGGCTACGCCATTGGCGCGGTAAAGGTAAAGGGGCTGAATCTGGGCACGGCAGGCGTATTCCTGTTTGCCCTGCTGTTTGGTTATCTTTGCACCCTGCCGGGGCTGAAGAACATCCCCGTTGCGGATAAGTTCTATATGGCCGACGCCAGCGATGCCAAGATCTCCAGCTTTAAGTTCATTTCCAACATCGGTCTGGTGCTGTTTGTTGCCTCTGTCGGCTGCATCGCCGGTCCCAAGTTCTTCCGGAACTTGAAGATCAACGCCAAGTCCTACGTGCCTATGGGTGCGCTGATTATCCTGATGGGCGCTCTGGTTACCGTTGGCTTTGCGCTGATCCCCGGCATCGGCTCGGCTTACGCCACAGGTATTCTCTCCGGCGCACTGACCTCCACACCCGCTTTCTCCGCCTCTCAGGGCGCTGTAGAAGCAATCGACGCTTCCAAGCTGGGCCTGGTTTCTTTGGGACACGCAGTTGCCTATCCCTTCGGCGTCATCGGCGTGGTGCTGTTCGTGCAGATCATGCCCCGGATTCTGAAAGCGGACATCAATCACGAGCGCACCCTCATCGGTGTTGCTGCCCCGGAAGCAGCCGTGGAAAAGAAGGAAAGAAAGCTTATCGAGCTGGACGAGTTTGGCTTCGGTGCATTCGGTCTGGTTGTCGCTCTTGGCGTGCTGCTGGGCTCTATCAAGATCCCTATGGGCGGCAAGGCTTCCTTCTCCCTGGGTATGACCGGCGGTCCGCTGCTGATGGGCTTGATTTTGTCCCACTTCGGTCGGATCGGCAAGATCAGTTTGAAAGTTGACGAGCACGCCCTGAAAAGCTTCCGGGAATTTGGCCTGATGCTGTTCCTGGTAGGCGCCGGCGTGGAAGGCGGCGTGGAGCTGGTGGAGCAGATCGCAAACTCCAGCTACGGCATTATGATCGTGGTTTACGGCTTCATCGCAGGTATGGTAATGACGCTGATCCCGATGGTGATCGGCTTCCTGTTTGCAAAGAAGATCTGCAAACTGCCGCTGTTGAACAATCTGGGCTCTATCACCGGCGGTATGACCTCCACGCCTGCGCTGGGCACACTGATCGGCGTTGCCGGTACCGATGATGTGGCTGCCGCTTACGCATCCACCTATCCCATCGCTCTGGTGCTGGTGGTGCTGGCATCCCAGCTGATCAACACCTTTATCCCCGTATAAAATATAAAACACCTCTCGCTAAAGCGTGATGTCCTTAACGGAGAAAACGAAAACCGAATAGGATAACAAGAAAGGCAGCATAGTCTACGATGGCTATGCTGTCTTTTGTATTATTTAATATCAAACAAATCGAAGAGTCGCAGAAATGCGGTGTTTTTTTGGATTTTATATCGAAAATCGCTGGACTTGTGGAAAGTGTTGTGGTATGTGTTTGTGTTGCAAAAAGGAGGTGCAACGCACATGACAACACTTGAAGATTTATACTACGGTAACATCAGTCCGCACGAAAGGTACATAAAGCGCGGTTCGAGAGTCGACAAACTCGTAAAGCTCATATGCAAAAACGAAGAAAGCCTAACGGCAACGCTCACTGAGCAGCAGAAAGAAACCTTCGAAAAGTTTAAGGACTGCCAAAGCGAACTTGCAGGACTGACCGAACGAGATGCATTCAGGGACGGCTTCATCCTTGCGGTGCGAATAATGGTTGAAGCGATGGAAGGATTAGAAACGGTGGATGATATATGAAAAAACTAATAATCCTTCTTCTCTGCTGTGGGGTGCTCGTGAGTATGGTAGGATGCGGTGGCAACACCGCACCGCCGCCTACGGAGAGTCCACCGACCACGGTATCGGAAACGGTAATAACAGAAACGCCAATCGAAACAAAGCCGCCAGTAACGGCGGTAGTACCAACAGGGAAAGAAAAAGAGACTGTCCCTACTAAGAGCAAAGAACAGGCAATCGAGCCGGCTGTGGCGACTACAGAACCTACAACAATGACACAGCCAACAGAAGAAACAAAGACGACTGTAACAAGCACCGTTGAAGAAAAGGTTGCTCCTCCGATTGAAGGAACGGTGCAAAGCATAGTGCCGCAGCTTGTGGAAAGTGAAATAAGGAAAACTGAACCGCCAAAGGAACAACCGACAGTTAAAACGGAACCTCCGAAGGTGACAGAGCCGGAGTCAACGGAAAAACCTGCTCCCTTCGATATTGATCACTGGATTGCATATGCAAGGAGCTACGCCGAAAGTAAAGGACTCGTACAAAGCGACACAGCGGTGGATTGTTGGGATAACCCTATCCGCGCAGGCGCACACTGCATTTACCTCGAAAGAGATATCCAAAGCAGATTGAACCGCTATGCAAAGGACGAGGATATCACAGATGTGTGGATCTGGGCAGAAGCTGCGGGCGACGACTGCTACGACATTTATATCGGCTACGCTTAAGACGAATGATTTCAAGTGCAAAACACCTACTGGATATAGCTGTTTGATGCGGAATTTAGCCATAACATAGTGCGATGTCCTTAACAGAGAAATATAAAACTACACTTTACAATATAAAAAATACAATATATTGTTCTAAAAATCTTGACTAATGTAGTTATTAAAGATATAATGTAAATGCAATCGTATCGCAAAATTGGAGGTTAGCTTTGTGAAGATCAGTTATAACAAACTATGGAAGCTTTTGGTTGACAAAGGTATGAAAAAGAAAGATTTGAAAGAAGTTACAGGTATTAGTGCGACGATTATCGCTAAATTGGGAAGAAATGAGAATGTGACCACAGACACTCTTCTCAAAATATGTACAGCATTAGACTGTAATATATCTGACATTATGGACATAGTTCATATAGACACTGAAAATCCCATTTAAATGGAGTTGAAATAATGAGATATTTAAATCAATCCAAAGAAAAAATCAATGGTGTCGTATATACTCCGCGAGAATTGGCCAACTATGTTGTTCAACATATGTTAGAATATCACGGCGTTGACGGAGCAAACATAAAAATTCTCGATCCAGCGATTGGTTCGGGAGAATTGATAGAGGCATTTTTAGACGCTGTGAACTACAAGGAAATGAACATAACGGTTTACGGATATGAAACTGATTCAAGGGTATTTGCTGAAACATTAGAGAAACTTCAATTAAAATACAATAATGTTACTTTTTATATCTATAATCAAGATTTCATTCAATCTTATCTTGATGGAGAAACGGACCGATACGACTATATCATTGCTAACCCCCCATACATTCGAACACAAATACTTGGAGCAGAAAAAGCACAAATGCTCGCAAAGCAATTTGGGTTAACAGGCAGAATAGATATATACTATGCGTTCATTATGATTGCCGTAAAAGTTCTTAAAGAAACAGGTATTGCTGGCTTTATTACATCAAATAAATTTCTAACCATTAAAGCAGGAAAAGCCATTAGATTGTTTTTGAAAAATTTCGCAAGAATATATGAAATTACAGATTTCGGTGATACTAAACTATTTGACGCGGCTGTACTACCGTGCACAATGATTTTTAGCAAAGGTTCTTGTCATAATGCAGATACAAAATTCACTTCGGTTTACGAAACAGAAAAAGGAGATTCTAATAATTTCGCAAGCCTGTTCGATGGGATGACTTGTGATGGAACAATTACTGTAAAGAACGGAAAACATTACTTAATAAAACATGGTATTCTTGCAATTGACAAAGAAAGCGAAATATGGCGGCTATCCGAAAAAATGAACAACGCTTGGTTAAGATGCATTGAAAGAAAGACCTGGAAATATGTTAGTCAAATCGCAAAAATTCGAGTTGGAATTAAAACGACAGCCGACAACGTGTTCATCGGAAACCATTGGGATAATAACAATCCTCCTGAGTTGTTGCGCCCCTTAATAACCCATAGAAATGCCGGTCAAATTGTGGCAAACCAAACAAAACTATGGAAAGTTTTATACACACATACAGCCCAAAATGGGAAAAAACAGTGTATAGACATTGAACAATATCCTATCAGTTATCAATATCTTTTGCAACATCGAGAGCAGCTTGAAAAAAGGACTTATATCAAAAAGGCCAAACGAAATTGGTATGAAATTTGGGTGCCCCAAAATCCAGCATCTTGGGAGAAAACGAAAATTGTATTCCGAGATATAACAGAACATCCACAATTTTGGATAGATAATAGCCACTCAGTAGTAAATGGCGATTGCTATTGGATGGATTTTTGCGATGAAATAACGGAGGAGATCATATGTTTAGTGCTTGCTGTAGCAAATAGTACATTCATTGAAAAATATTACGATATGAAGTTCAACAACAAGTTGTATTCTGGTAAACGAAGATTCATGGCACAATATGTTGAACAATTTCCGATACCATATCCCGATAGTCCGTTAGCGCAAGAAGCAATAATGTTAGTAAAACGAATTATATCCAATCCCAATAATCATGAAAACAATCTCGTCATTAAACAAGCTATTGATGAAATTGTAAACAACATTTTTGAATAAAGAATAATAAACAATTAAGCAAGAGAAAAAGCCGTATAGCGGTCTTTTTCTCTTTGAAAGGAAAAGTTATGGATTTTGTAAAAATAGGTAAGACACCTCCTCGCAGCAAAGATCTTCTTTCTCCACCTGAAGCTCTTGTTGAGCGTCTCAAATCACTGATAGGAACTACATTCATCCTAACAAGGCAAGCTCGTACCGATGGTTCTAAATTTCGCAAGTTAGTAACGAATTGTCTTTTGTCGCAGCGTGCTCCTTTGCCTGCAGATATTAGAGAATATAAAATTATTCCACCCAAAGAAAAGGGTGTTCCTAAACTACGTGCTGAATATATTGATACATATATTGTTACCTCTGGCGATGCCTATAATTTGCAGGTATGGAATCGAAACCCTAATAGCGAATCCGTGCAAATTGAATATATCAATGGCGAAGTTTTGTCAGCTAATGACGTTCGTTTTGTTTTAGGAAAAGTAAATGTTGAAACCAATATACTGGAAAGCATTATTGTTATGTCTCCCGATTATATTGAGAGCACATTCGGTAAGTTTGGTAAGCCAACAATAAAACAACAGCTAATCATTTCTGGCACAAAACGAACAGAAATTATTGAGAAGCAATGGCTGTTTGTTAATGATTATGAGGAGTCTCTTTTTCTGTTGGATGAAAATATGACTTTGGCCAGTTCTCTAAAATCACTTCCTTCCTCCGTGCTTCCGCTTTCTGTTATTAAAGAGCGTTTAGGAAACGATTTTATAGGGACTCGCTTAGATACCTCTTTGTCAACTAAGGAGAAAGGACAACTTTTAGAAAGGATTGTTGCAAGGAAACTTGGTTATAGCGTTTCTGAATCAGAGATGTTAGAAGGTGGGTATCCAGATATCCCCAATCAAATGCTTGAAGTAAAAGTTCAAGAATCTCCTACTATTGATTTGGGCAAATATTCTCCTCAATTTGAGGAAACGATCCACGGCAGTTTCACAACCAAAAATATGAGATATTTGATAGCATTAGTTAACTCTTCTACTGGTGTTATTGAAGGCGTTATTCTTTGTCCAGGTGAAGAACTTGGTAAACATTTCTCTTATGTTGCAGAGGAAAACTATAAATGCCAGAGAAGCATTCCCATGAGCATTTTTGAGGAACATAAGTATGAAGTTGTGTATAATCCATAATGCTTTATTATAAGGCATTTATATGATGGCACCAAGACAAAAAGTAAAAGTGTTTATCAACTCAATTTGTGGGGTCGATAAAGGTTATAAACCTCTGGCAAAATTGTAGCAGCTTACTAAAGAAATAAATCTTACTACGCTCTTCGCTAAAATTAGCGGAGAGCGTTATTAATTAAATAACCCAATTATTTTTTCCACATCTCACTCACTTTATTCACCCTACCTTGACAAAAGTTTCCTGTGTATGGTATAATAAAGTCATCGAGGGATCGGCTGAAAATTGAATATATGTGCCACGACAGTTACTACTGTCACCCTTTCGTTTGAAAGACAACGATTATCCATTCAGAGTTATAGACTCGTACATACATCGGCACGGAACATTTTTAAGCGAACCAAACCGTTCGCTCATTTGTGTTTCCGTCTCGATGTATGTGCGAGTCTTTTTGTTTTGCCCTCACCTCGATTACATAAAAATCGAAAGGTGGAATGTGAATGATTGTATCAAAATTCAGAATCAACTCAAACGAAAGGAGGATCGGATGCAGCACAAGAATTTCTTTATGGTTCCCAATCGCATCTTTGATTTAGAACTGAAGCCGAGGGACTTCACAGTGTATTGCTGTCTGCTTCGGCACAGCGACAGCAAGGATGGCTCCTGCTTTCCCTCGCGGAGAGTTATTGCAAAGGAGTGCGGTATGGATAGGAAAACCGTTGACTCTGCCATTGAAAATCTCTCGTCCCTCGGTCTGGTGAAAAAGGTTCAGCGCCACCGTGAGGACGGAACAAGGACAAGCAATCTCTACTATGTGGCAAGTCTCTTGGAGTAGAGTGGATTTTTCGTTGGGATAGAGTCAGAATTTCCTATCAAGAAGAAAACCCATAGAACAAGACTCAGGAACTACTACAACAGAAAAAAGAGAATAGACAACACCCACGAACCGCCCGTGTGTCCCCCACAGACCGCCTGTGTGCCGAAGAAGGCAGAGTCGCGAGGAAACACCCGCAAAAAAGAAAACCGCCCGTTTGGGGCGATTTGAGGGCAAGGTTGGAAAGGCGAAATGCGGTGCAATCCAAGGCAGCTTTCAGGCATTTTCGATGGGTCGAAAATCAAGCAGGAGAAAGAGTCGGGGTCGTAAACGCCCCACGACTCGGTTCACAGCGGGCGGCAACGCCGACCGCACAAGGGTTTTCGGCATTTTTGCTCTTTTCCCGAAGTGGTACCACTTTTGAGGCTAAGGAGCCAATTTAGGCGGTGTGAACTGCCAAAAGTGCCGTAAAACAAGGAAAATCGTAGGCGCTGTAATAGGTGCCGTAACAGAAAAGGAGAATTTATTATGGCAACCAACAACAAAATCAAATTTCCCCTCTGGGTAAAACCGAAAACAATGGAAACCGTGAAAGAGATGTACAAGGACGATGACTGCCGAAGCCAGTCGGAATTTATTGAGAAAGCAATCCACGCGTATGTCGGTTATCTTCGGGCAGACAACAGTCCGGGAATGCTGCCGAATTATATGGTCTCTACAATGAAGGCTATTGTGGACAGCAGCGAAACACGAATGTGCAGAATGCTGTTCAAGCTGGCGGTGGAGATGGCGATCACGATGAACGTCCTCGCAGCTCACTGTGATATAGAAGAAGAAAGTCTTGCTAACCTTCGCCAAAGCTGTATCGACGAAGTGAAACGGATTAACGGAACGCTTGGATTTGAAGATGCCTACTATTGGCAGAAGGGCTGAGAAAGGAGAACAGAATATGGATTTTGAATTACTGAAAAAACGCAGAGAGAAATATTTGAAATTACAGAGTGAATTAGTAGAAGAACAGCATATCGGTCTCGGTTACGTGCTGACTGTTGAGGGAAAGCAGTATCCCGTATTGTCTTGTTTTTCTGTCAGTGAAGAAACGGAAGAAGCAAAGGATAAACTGAAATACCTTATCAACGGTCGAAAGAGTTAACAAAACTGTTTCAGCAAAGTCGCTGGACTACTCGACCGAGTTGTGATATGTTGTTGCCGTATCCTATTCGGTTTGATTTGACAGAGCCGCACTCGGCTCGGAAAGGAAACGTGTAATGAAATCAACCGAAAGCAAAAATTTAATAACAGCCATATACTGCCGCCTGTCCCAAGAGGATGATCTGCAAGGCGAATCCAATAGTATCAAGAACCAAAAGTTAATACTACAGCAGTACGCAGAACAGCACCGATTCCCGAACATCCAATTCTACGTGGATGACGGATACTCGGGAGCAAATTTTAACCGTCCCGATTTCAAGCGGATGATGAACGATATCGAACACGGCAAGGTAGGAATCGTCATCGTGAAAGACCAATCCCGTCTCGGCAGAGATTATCTGCAAACGGGAATGCTGATGGAGATCACCTTCCCCCAATACGACGTTCGGTTCATTGCCGTCAACGACGGTGTGGACAGCGCAAACGGTGTCAGCGACTTCTCCGGCATAAAGAATTATTTCAACGATTTTTATGCCCGTGATACAAGCCGCAAAATCAGAGCCGTACAACGAGCCAAAGGTGAGCGAGGAGAACGAGTCGGAACGACCATTCCATACGGATATATGAAAGACCCGAATAACTCGAAACAGTATATCCCCGATCCCGAAACCGCACCTGTCGTAAAACGGATATTTGAAATGTACGCAAACGGAATTGGTATCGTGAAGATCTGCGACAGACTGTCCGCCGAGAAGATCCTCTGCCCAAGCGTGTACGCCTTTAAGAAAAGCGGAAACAAGTCGGGCAATCCTGATTTAAGCAGACCGTATCATTGGGCACAGAACACCGTCCGCAAGATGCTGTCCAATCAGGAATACGCAGGAGATACCGTAAACTTCAAAACCTATTCTAAGTCCAACAAGCTGAAGAAAAGGCTGAAGAACGATCCCGAAAACATTCTCATATTCAAGGACACCCACGAGGCGATCATCGACCGCAAGACCTTTGAGATGGTGCAACGGCACTTCGCCGGACGGAAACGCCCCGACAAGCAAGGCGAGATGGACAAGTACGCAGGGTTCCTCTTCTGCGGTGAATGCGGCAAGCGGTTATACCTCCACCGAGGGAAAACCGTAAAGCCGGAAAACAATAACTTCCAATGCGGAGGATTCCAAAGCAGAACAACCGACTGCACCGCACACTATATCCGTGAAAGTGTCCTCGATA
This sequence comes from Faecousia sp., assembly GCA_045532855.1. Lineage (GTDB taxonomy): Bacteria > Bacillota > Clostridia > Oscillospirales > Oscillospiraceae > Faecousia. The sequence continues at coordinate 14,463 of JAZSGS010000028.1, read as the reverse complement.
CCATCGTACTGCACAACCTCAGAACCGTAACCGCCTTCGCAAGAGATAACCCCGACGAGTTCTATGCGATGGCAACACAGAACGGAGAGGAAGAAGCAGAAAAGTTCTACCGCAATACCAAGCTACAAAAGGAGCAGCTTGAAAAGCGAATCCAAGACCTGGACAATATCATTCGGTGCTTGTACGAGGACAGAGTATCGGGAAGAATCACTCCCGAACGCTATGACTCGATGGCAAACGGATATGAACAGGAGCAGGCGGAAAAGAAACGTGAACTGCAAGAGTTGGCAAAGCGTATCAGTGAAGTGGATATGCGAGATCAATGCGTACAAGAATTCATCCGCAACGCCAAGCAGTATATTGCGATGCCGAAGCTGACACCCGAACTGCTACGAGTGTTCATCCGTAGAATAGAGGTATACGAAAAGTTTGAGAAATATTCCCGAACGGCAGGCAACCCGATCCGCATACACTACGCCTTCCGCCTTCCCGAACAGGAAGGTATCCCTGCCATCGAAGTTCTCGTACAGCCCACAGCAAAAACCGCATAAAAAGTAATAACCGGAAGGTTTTTACACCTTCCGGTTACATACCACCCACCAATTCTCCGTTAAGAACATCACGGAAAAGCGAGAGGTGTTTTTTCTTCAAAGGGCGGATTAAAAATCCGCCCCTATTTTTTACGCTCCCAGCATTTCTGCCAGTTTTTTTGCGGTATTCGCCATATTCTGAACTTTTTCAAACACATTATCCGGTGTGCTGCCATTGCAATAACGGTCCACCTCCAAGGTCAGCCAATGGCTGTAGCCAATGTCCCGCAGGGCCTGCACCACCGCATCAAAGTCGATTTTCATCGTAAAGGGCAGCTGATGACTATCGCCGTGGCAATCGTTATCGTGGATATGCAGCGCCTGCAGGTGGTGTCCCAGGGCACGGATCATCTCCGCCGGGGTGGTGTTCGATCCCTCCATCGCCGCGTGGCCAATGTCCAGGCAGGCAACAAAATAAGGATCGTTCACCGCCTGCAAATGGGCCAAAAAGCTTTCCGGATCGCTGCAAGCAGCGGGGGACGCGTGATCATCGCCGGCGTACCAATTCCACATATTCTCCGTGGCGATCTTCACGCCGCAGCTTTTGGCAAAGGGCAGCAGCTCCAGATACATCTGGGCGTTTTCTTCTGCCTTTTTGTTGTTGTCCGGGTGGATGACGCAGATCTTGCCGCCAGCTTCGGCGGTAAATTCGATGGCAACCTTGGCAAGATCCCGAATTTCGGGGCAGTACACCGGATAGGGCGCGTGGGACTGATTGCAGACCAGTCCATTGTCCTCGGCAACCTGCTTGATTTGCCGGACATACTGCAGCGCAGCCTTGGATTGCAGGGGGTGTCCCTTGCGGACTACCTGCTTGCCATCGTAGCGCGCCATTTCAAATAAAGAAAGGTCATAGCCGTCGAAGCCGGCCTTGGCCACCAGCTCCACCGCCTTCAATTCGCCGACGATTTCCGCAATAGATGCAATCTCCGTTGATGTTTTCAGCATATGCCACGCCCCTTTCTTTTATTATATTGTAGCACGGATGTGGAATTTTGCAAGAAAAAAGGCGTTCTCTATGCCTCCCTCTGACGAGGGGGCCTCTTTGTGATCTAAAATGGCAGGGTATGCGGTCGCATACCCTGCCAAGTTTTAGATTATAGTGCTTTGACGATCACTTAGCGCTTGCCGTTCTTCTTCAGCAGAATTACAGCAACAGCTGCGCCGCAGACGCCAACCACCAGCAGAACGATCAGCGGGATGATCTTGAAGTCATCGCCGGTCTTGCCGGGAGGTGTTACATCGCCGGGCTCGGTAGGCTCATCGGTGGGCTCGTCAGTGGGCTCATCGGTGGGCTCCTCAGTGGGATCGTCGGTGGGCTCCTCAGTGGGCTCGTCGGTGGGCTCCTCAGTAGGTGCCTCGGTGGGCTTCTGAGTGGGCTTCTCGGTAGGCTCCTCAGTGGGCTCCTCAGTGGGCTCGGTGGGAACCTGGATGGGAGGAATGACGGGCAGCAGGCCGGTGCCAACAGGAACCAGACCGTTGATTGCCTCAACCAGTGCTACATAAGCTGCATTCACCATTGCCTGCGTGCAGTTAGCATCGGACATAACTGCGTATGCATTCTCGATGGCTGCCTGCAGAGCTGCGTAGGATTCGGCAGTATAGTTTGCCTCCTGTGCGCTCAGCGCAACAGTCAGAGCTGCGTCGATCTTGACATAATCCAGATCCTCAGGTCTGTCAATGGGAGGCAGGTCGCCGCCAATGGGCTCCAGACCGTTGATGGCATCCAGCAGCAGTGCGGTTGCCTCATCCAGCATAGCCTGGTCCATATCGGGGTTGGCCAAAATCTCGTTTACTGCGCCGATTGCAGCATACAGAGCATTCAAAGACTCCTCAGTATACAGGCTCTGATCCAGAGTGAACAGCAGGTCATAAACCTCGTTGTACTCGCTCCAGTCGATCTCGCCGGGCTCCAGGGGACGCTCGGGAATGATGGCGCCCTGAGTGCCGTCGACCTGCTCCAGAGCATTCAGAGCATCCCACAGGATCAGGGTACATCTGTCGACCATTTCCTGAGTAACACCGCCGAAGGAAGCCAGGATCTCGTTAACGGTAACAACTGCGGTCTGCAGCTGGCCCCAAGTCTCCTGCTTGTAATCGCGGACATCCAGGGAGTCAACAACATACAGTGCCCAATCCAGCTCGTCGGTAGTGGGAGTTGCATCCTTAGCGGAATGACCTCTCAAGCTGATGGTCTGAGAGTTTGCGTAAACGGCGAAGTGGCCGCCGCCGGTAATGGCATCTTCGGTATCGACAAAGTCGAAGACCAGGTTGCCGTCGATGTACAGGAACAGACGGACGCCGCCATCATCGGTATCGATCGCGCCGCACTTGATGGAGTGAACCTCATCGGGAGTGAAGAAGTTGTTGGGCAGAATGCCGTAGATAGCGTTGTGATTTGCCTGCTCGCCGAAGAACACGGTACGAGCGCCGCCGTTAAACTTCTGAACTTCGATGTTGTCCAGCTGGAAGTTGATCATATACTCGGTGCTACCGCTGTTCCAGTCCACAGTGGGATCCTGGTTGTTCAGGGAGATTGCAGCGAACTCTTCGTTGCTCTGAACATCGATCTGCATATCGAACAGGAAGATGGTGTTGCCGCCGTAGTACTCCTTGATGTAGCCGGAGTAGTCGGTGTGGTGCATAACGCCATTGATAACACGGCTGGGCTCAACAGTCCACTGACCGGTAGCATAGTTGTCGATAACGACCTTCAGATCCACTTCCTCACCGGGGATCTCGCCGCCGGAGTCTACCTGCTTCTTAACAGAAACAGTCCACTTAACGGTCTGATTACCCTTGGTCAGGGTGTAAACAATGGGATTGGTGAAGTCCTGGGGAACGCCGGAGGCCTTATCGCAGGACCAGCCTTCGTCCAGGGTGAACATCAGTGCCAGATTGCTGACATCTACATCTTCCTTAACATTGATGTTTACGGTCTTCTTAATGGAATCGTAGGAGGTTCTGCCGACCTGACCGTTGATAGCCACGTCGCTCCAGCCCCAATCAGGCTCCATATATCTGGAGTTGGTGCCGGGCCAGAATTCCTGAACCATATCGTGCATGGGAGCGAAGCCTTCCCGGATGCCTGCCTTAACGGAAGCGTCCAACAGACCAGCCTCGTTCATAATAGCCTTAGCGTCAGCATTTGCCTCCAGCTCGGCCTGGGTTTCGAACTTGTAGTTGTCGTAAGCGGTGTTGTTGGTACCGTTATCACGGGACTTGGTGTTGACATAGTAGTTGTCGTGCCAGACGTTATCGTGAATGGTGTACATCCACTGGTGCATCCAGTAGCCAACATTCTGACCAACTACATTGTGGTGAACTTCGAAGTGTGCGGAGCCCTGGTCCAGATACAGACCGTTCTCGTAAACATCATCGCCGTCCCAGCTGTTGTAGATGTAGTTGTGAGCGACCTCAGAGCCCTTGGAGGAGCCCAGGTTGTAGATAGAACCACCATCACGGTTGTTCTTGCCGGTGTCGTGAACGAAGTTGTAGATAACCTTTACGTTACCGACCTCGTCCAGGAATGCCTGGTTGCCGTTAGCTTCTTCAGAGTCCCAGCCCCAGCCGGTGGAGATACCGGTGTAAGGCATATAAGCGACTTCGTTATGCTCGATGGTGGTGCCGTTGGTGTAGCAAGCCACAACACCGGGGCTATCGCGGTTCTCCAAACCACAACGGGTGATGTAGTTGTTCTTGATGGTGGTGTTCTTAACCAGCATATAGCTCTGGTAGCCATGGTGGCCGTAAACCTCACCGATGATGATACCGGCGTAGCCGATCTCGTGGAAGCGGCTGTTGATGATCTGGTTGCCGTTACTCTGCTTAGCGCCGTCGGACTTGATCTTGATGCCGGCGGTGCCGATGTTGGTGATGTCGCAATCGTCAAAGACGATGTTCTCACAACCGGTCAGCAGGATGCCTGCGGGAGCCTGCTTCCACTTACCATCTTCGTAGTAAGTGTTTGCCTGCTGGTCGTCGTAGTCAGCCACGCTGGGATGTGTCCAGGTGGTGTGAGAGAAGGTGATGCCTTCGAACTTGATGTTGGAAGCGAAGTCCATCTGAACGATCTGCTCGGTTACAGGCAGGATAGCGACCTTGCCGGCCATATTGCCGTCAGCCTTGTAGTAGATCTTCAGGTTGTCGCGGTCGATATACCACTCGCCGACGCTGTCGATGAAGAGGTAATCGTTAGCGATCCAGGTGGGCATCTTGTCGGTATCCAGGTAGATCTCAGTGCCGTCGCCGGAAATACCGGTGAAGTGGAACAGATTGTGATACCACAGAGCCAGGTTGTGCATTTCAACGTCTTCTACGTTCCACAGCTCGGTGAAGTTGTACTTCTCGGGAACGATGAAGCCGATCTTCTCAGCGGGATCGATGAAGCCGTCGATTGCCTTGTTGGCATTGTACTTGTTCTCGGAGTTGTTGTGCAGAGCTTCCACCTTACTGATGGTGTAGGTCTGATCACCGGAAGCCTTGTCGCCCTGCGTGCACAGGTTGTCTGCCACGGGGTTGGTGGGATCGTTGTAGTTATACAGAGAGAACTCCACAAACTTCAGGGATGTGTAAGTAGTACCGGTAACGTTTTCAATGGAAACGCCGGAGTCGGGGGTGGTGTAGGTAGCCACCAGGCGGACCTTGTAGACCTCAGTAGAAGCGAACTTATACTCAGCCTTGTTGGAAATGCCCCAGTCCTTTGCGGTCTCTTCCGCAACAGTGATCCAGTTGTTTCCGGTTGCAGAGGTGTTGATCTGGATAACGTAATCGTAAGGTGCGCTGCGGCCGTCCTCCTGGACGACGATCTCGACAGCGTTGAGCATTGCGGGCTGACCGCCATTGGTCTTAGCCACATCCAGCAGAAGTGCAGGCTTGTTGGGGCCAATGGAGGGGATCCACTGATACTGCTGTGCGCCAGCGCCACCGGTGGTGGACATATTGCCGTCGAACATACCTGCAGCAGCAGCTCTCATATAATTGCCGTTGGGATCGCTGCCATAGCCGGTATAGTAGGGTGTTACATCGCCATCGAGAGAGGTGTAGTAGCCCAGGCCGATCACATTGTCTTCGGACAGGGGGTACTTGTTCTCTTCCATAGTAGGAGCATTCTCGAACTCATCCAGCTCGTATTCAACCATCTTCTTCATTCGAGGATTGACCTCGTTCAGAATCAGGCGGTGATTATAGTTGCCGGGGTTAGCTGCCATAGCGGCGGTATACTCACCGTTCATAGAGTACAGATCGTATGCCAGGAAACGGATGGCAGATACCTTGGTGTTCTCGAAGTCTACCAGGATGGTGTAGTTCTGAGTAGACCACTCAGCATCGGTCTGTTCTGCCACAGTGATCCACTTGGTACCGTCGTTGATCTGCACCTCATAGCTACGGGGTGCGCCCCAGCAATCCTTCTCCAGGGTGATCTCCAGGTTGTTCATCTCGGTGGGGGTGCCCATCTGCAGATAGAATGCAGGAACCTTCTTGCCGCCGTGGGCAACCAGCTCGGACAGCTTGATCAGCTTGCCGTAGCCGTAGGAGTTAGCCTTCTTATCGATGATGCAAGCATCTTCGCCAGGAGCTTCCTGGAAATCAATGGGCGTGCCGGACATATCGTTCACATCCGCGTAGTAGCCCAGGTAGGGAGTTGCACCTGCCAGAGAAACTTCGGTGTAAACAGGTCTTACGCCCTGGGTAGGGCCGTTGGCCTCTTCGTTCACTTCCACCTTGGTGGGAACGACTTCGATCTCATCCAGCTGCAGCTTGTAGTCGGAGCCGGCCTTGTTCACCAGCAGAGGCTGGATCATAATGTAACGAGCCTTAGCGCCGTAGGTGAACAGCAGCATCTGTGCGCCAAAGTCGGGAACCTGCAGCTCAGCCAGCTCCAGAGCGGTGGTGTAGGTCTCGCCATCCTTAGAGGTCAGAACGCGAACTGCGGTCACATAACCGGAAGGTGCGCCATTTTCATAGGTGGGGTACAGACGAACTGCGCCCACATCCTGAATGGAGCCCAGGTCGATAACGATGTCGCTATTCTGCACCACGGGAGTGGTGAAGGTAGCGGTCTTATATGCGCCGTCAAACTTACCGTCGGTCAGCTTGTTTGCGTTCTGACCGTTAGCGATAACGGTCTTACCCTCAGCCAGGTTGGTGGGAGCGTGAACCAGAACGTTGACGCCGCTCAGATTCTTATTGAAGGTCAAGCGGAGCTTGGTAGCCTTGGTTGCATTGAAAGCAAACTGATTGCTGTCGGCAAACAGGTAGTTCTTCTTGGTCAGAACAGTGATCCAGTTCTCGCCGTCAAAAGCTTCCACGGTCAGATTTGCGCGGATGCCATTGAGCTCGTTGCAAGACAGCAGAATGCCGGAAACGGCAGTGGGATTTGCAGCAACCTCAATCTCCTGGGCAGTGCCAGCAGTTACGTCCAAATTGCCGTCTGCAGCAATGGGTGCATCCAGATCGTTGTGCTGAACCAGGTTCAGGTTGTAGTTGCTGTCCTTACCGGTAATGCCAACAAAAGCCTCAGACAGAGCCAGGCAGTAATTGCCGGCGTTGGTACGGGAAGGATTGCCCAGCTTGGTAACATTCAGCTTGATGTAGCGAGCGCCGGCAGTGGGGAAGTTGAACTGTGCTGCAGATCTTGCGATGGGAGCAACATAGTCAGTTTCCTGTACCTGAACAGTCCACTTCTGGCCGTCGCTGGAGGTTTCGATGGTGAAATCCTTGGGGAAACCGGCAGCGTTGCCATCCTGCGCTCTTTCGTTACCTGCGTACAGAGTCAGGCCGGAAACCAGCTTGTCCTGTCCCAGGTCGAAAATCAGATACTCGGTGTTGTTCTCGCTGGTAACATAGGGAGAACGATAGCCGTTGGTGTTCAGAATTTCCCAGTCGATGGGAGACTGCTCAATATAGGCCATAGTCTGAACTTTACCGTCGACATAGAAAGAACGAGTCAGTTCTGTGCCTTCGGGAATGTCAGTTACGTAAATATTCTTGTCTGCGTCGTGCAAAGTCCAACCAGTCAGGCGGGTACCGCCGGAAATGATGGGGGTTGCACCGGATGCCGCCTTGTAAGTAATGGTATGACCATTCTTACCGGAATCCGTTTCGCCAAAGACGATGGTCTCGGTAGCGTCGTAGGTGCCACTCTTCAGAATGACAACGACGTCCTTTTCCGCACTCAGTGCTGCTGCCTTGGACTTAGCAGCCTGAATTGTCTTCAGCGCGGTGTTTGCTGTGGTACCGTCATTGGCGTCGTCGCCGTTAACGGGGTCGATCCACAGGTCGGCATTTGTGTCTGCAGCGCTGACCTGGACATTGGGCAAAATAAATGCCGCAACCATAACCAGCACCAGCAGAACGCTCAGTAAGCGTTGCCACATATGCTTGCTTGCTTTCATGTGTTTTCCTCCTTTTTTTACGGTTGGGATCACCGTTTTTAACAATCCGTGTGCCCTGCAGGATCCCTGCCTGCAGGCTTTTGAAACATTTTGCCGGGTTGCCGCGTCCCCTTTTGGAGGGGTTTTGTGCAATTTCTTTTTATATATGTACAACTACACAAAGCGGCCTTCTCCAGCTATTGCTCCATTGTCTATTTATACTAACATAAATCCCGTTTTTTGTAAACTGTTTCGCACCAAAATGTTTTACCATTTTCTACACAGAGTTTACATATTTCGACTGTGCGCCCAACAAAAAAGGCGTTGCCCGAAGGCAACGCCTTGCTATTACACTTTTACCCGATACAGATCCAAATGCTCGATATACTGCCGGCGCAGCTCGTAGAACTTGAACATAGAATTCTCCAAATTGATGTTCTTGTTCCGCTTCAGCCACAACGCCCGATAATCAGCGATAATGGTTTCAATATCGTCCAGCAGCTCCCAGGCCTTTTCCCGGTCTGTGTGTCCCAACAGCTTGTACTTGCCCAGCATCACGCCGTGCATCAAAAGCCGCATATTCAGCCGGTACTCGTCCTTCAAAAGCGCGGCATCGTCGCAGCGCATATCGGTCTGTTCCAGCATTTTTGCGTACTTTTCAATATGGGCGCCCACCTTGTGGAAATACGCCTCATCCAGCGGCGGCAGGTTGCAGAAATCCAGGTCGTGATCCTCGTTGGTCAGCTGATCGTAGTACAGGGTGCGGATCATTCCGTTGCCGTTGTACCAATGCTTGGGATCGTAGTGATAAAAATCGCCCAATTCCATAGCGATCTGCGCCATCAGACCGTTTTCATCCCGGAACACATACTGGTTCAGGTAGGGAACAATGTCGTGCTGCACATCGCTGTTCCAGCTTTGGACTGCGCCGTAAACAAAGCCGGGATAGGACACGCAGGTTTCGTCCCAGCCGCCCAGGTCCTGCCACTTTGTCTGCAGGTAACCGGCAGCACCGGTGGCCTTGCCGTTGGCGGTGCAGGTGTTGGTATTGCCGATCATCACGCCGGTTTTGCCGGCGATGGTGCAGAAGGTATTGGTAGAGCCGCAGACATAATACTGCTTCGCCTTGGTGTACTCCTGACAGGTTTCCAAAGAGGGGGATTCCTGTCCGTAGGCCCACAAAATCGGCACCAGATCCTCGGGAACTTCGTGGAAAAACTCCGGATGCCGCTGGATAATATCGCCCCAAAACAGCATTTTCCGTCCCGGATACTGGGTTTTGATGTAGTTATAGATCCGCAGCACATAGTCCAGGTACACCCGAGTGGGATTTTTGCCCTCTTTTTCCTTTTCGGTGATCTCGAAGGTCTCATCGCAGCAGATATTGACCTTATCCGCGGTAAAATAGGGCAGCAGATCGTCAAACAGACTCTTGGTCAGCTCCCAGGTGCCGGGCTTGTCCGGATCCAGGGTGGAAAAGCCCTTTTCGTAGCCCCAGGGCATCAGATAGCCGTTGGGATCATCCGGCTTGATGGCCAGATCCCGGTACTCATCCCGCTGGATCCAGTGCTTCATATGGCCGAAGGCATTGAGGCAGGGCACCAAATCCACAAATTTGCTCTTGCAGTAGGTGTCCAGCTCCTGAATATCGGCAGGCGTCAGCACATCCTTGTTCTTCCAAACCTTGGGATGGGAGGCGTAGGCAAAGGGGAAGCCCTCGAAATACAGCTCAAAATGGTTGATCTTCACGGCGGACAGAATGTCCACGATCCGCTTTAGATTCTCCAAAGTAGGCACGTGGTTTCTGCCCAGATCCATCATCACGCCCCGGTCGGCAAAGTCGGGAAAATCGTGGATATAGCAGTGCTGCACCTGCCCATTTTGCTGCAGCAGCAGCTGCTCCAGCGTCAAGTTTGCATAGTAAAAGCCCTTGTCGCAGGAGGCCTCCAGGGTGATGCCGTTTTCGTCGATGCGAATGGAATATTCTTCCTGGCCAAAGGCAGGATTTGTTGCTTTTTTAGGGTTTTTCAGGGCGTTTTTCGGTGTTGCGCCTTCCAAAAGTTCCCATTTTTTCGGTTGCGGATACAGTTTCATTTTTGTCCCTCCGGTGGTTGCGAAAATATGGGGCTCGCCTAAGCGGGCCCCATATTCATTAACAGTTTTCTCTTACTTGGATGCCAGCCAAGCGTCGACCTGGCTCTGCATCTCATCCAGAATGTCCTGCAGACCGTTCTTATACAGATAGTCATTCAAAGAAGCGATTGCTGCGTCAACGCCGCCTTCGCCCATACCGGCAAGGACGGGATCCAGGTATGCATCCAGGTTTGCGTTGATTGCTGCCATCTGGCTTCTGACAGGCTTGGTGTCGAAGGTAAAGCCATACAGGGGAGACTCAACAGCATTTGCGTTGATCTGCTTGGTCTCTTCCCAGCAGCCCACCATATCGGAGGAGATCACGTAGGACAGGAAGGTGTTGCCCACGAAGAAAGCCTCGTTGCCGGGGTACTCGGTGGTGTCCACTTCGATGACCTTGTTTTCCTTATCGACCCACCACCAGTCAACATCTTCCTGACCGTAGCAGATCAGGTTCAGCAGCTCTTCGTTGGTGTTCAGCAGCTCGATGAATGCCAGCGCACGGCCGGGATACTCTGCGTTACGGGAAACGACCATAACGGTCTGTGTAACGGAAGAGGTGGTCAGTACAGCGCTGCCAAAGGGAATGGTCTTGATGGTTGCGCCGTTCTTGTCCAGCATAGTTGCGATCTCATCACCGCCGGGCTTAACAACAGGCTCCAGCTTGACGGGGTGACGGCTCTCGCCGTATTCCTCAGCATAGTAATCGTTCTGCTGACCGCCGTTCAGAGCTGCGTCAGAGAAGTAACCTGCATCGTACCACTTCTGCATCAGAGAAGCGATGTAATAGAACTCGTCAGATTCATACTGGTTGATGACCTGGCAGGTTTCATCAGTAAAGCGAATTGCGCCGGGGAACATGGTGCTGACCAGGTTGTCAAAGCCCATAGCGGAGCTAATATTCTCCATCAGGCCTTCGCCGGCGGAGAAGAAGCACTCGGTGTAGTTGTTCTGCAGCAGCAGGTCGAAATAAGGCTCCAGATCCTCCAGGGACTGGATGCTTGCCCAGTCAAAGCCCAGCTCTTCAGCCCAGTCGGTCTCGAAGCGGATGCCGTTCTGACGGACATAGATCTGCTCCAGAGGAATACCGTACAGCTGGCCGTCAACGGTCAGCGCGCTAAAGTATCTGGAGTCCAGATTTTCCATAGTCTGGGGCATATAGGTCTTCAGGTAATCCTCAGACAGAGGCTCCAGAACCTTCTGAGAAACTGCGTTTGCGTAGGGGTTCCACTGAGTACCGCAGAATGCGATGTCCCAACGCTCGTTAGCAGCGTACTTCATAGACATCTTGCTGTCGTACTCGGCCAGGGGAATAACCTCGATGTTAATAGAAGCGTTGATCTCACGCTCGGCGATCTCGTTGACAGCCTTGGCAATACGCTCCCATCCGGGGGAGGTGCCGGCGCCGGTATCAACATAGCACCAAGTCAGAGTAACGTGCTCTGCAAACCTTTCTTCTTTGGTTACATTTTCGCCCAGAGGCTCTTCGGCTCTCTTGATCTTATTGTTGGAGCAGCCTGCGAAAACAGACAGCAGCATCAGCACAGAAAGAACCAGAGCCAAAATCTTAGCAAAATTCTTCATTTTCATTCTCCTTGCAAAATAGTTATATACGCGGGCAAAGTATTTTGGCATTAAGCCTTAACTGCGCCCATTGCCATACCCTTAACAAAGTACTTCTGGAACCAGGGGAACACAAAGACCATGGGCAGAATGGTGATACAGGCAACAGCCATCGCCATACTGACGGAAGGAATGTCTGCCATAGTGCCAGCCAGGGTTGCGGAGTTCTTGAACTGCTCCATCTGATCCAGCAGACGCTGCAGATACAGCGACAGAGTCGTTGCCTTGCCGAAGTCGAAGTACATCATAGGTGCATAGTAGGAGTTCCACGCGCTGATAAATGCGGAGATCGCGATGGTACCCAGTGCCGGGGTGGACAGGGGGATCATGATCTTAAAGAAGGTCTGATACTCACTGGCGCCGTCCAGCTTGGCAGATTCCACCAGGCCATAGGGCAGACCCTGGAAGAAGGAGCGGATAATGATAACGCTCATTGCGCCCACAGTGCCGGGCACGATCAGGATCAGCAGATTGTTCTTCAGGTGCAGCCAGTTAACATTAACGATGTAGCTGGCAGATGCGCCGCCGCCGAAGAACATGGTAAACAGCAGGATGAAGTTGATGACCCGGCGGGCGGAGAAGGTGGGACGGCTGACAGCATACGCATACATAGCATTCAGTATAACCGTCAGCAATGTGGTGGCAATACACACGGCGAAGGAGGTGCCCAGCGCCTTTGCGATAGGCGTAAAGTTCTGCAAAACAGCAGTGTAGGCTTCGCCGGTGGGTTTCTTCGGCCAAATGGAGTAGCCGATCTGCAGCATTTCCTTTTCCGACAGCAGGGAAACGGAAAGCATAGAGATAAAGGGATAGAGGATTGCCAAGCTGATTACGATAAAGAACAGATGAATAAACAGATTGACAATGTCGATCTTTTTCTTGCCAATTCTCATTAGAACACCGTTCCTTTCTCGTCGATCCAAGACGCAAGCTTGTTAACCAGCATCAAAACGATGAAGCCGGCGATGGACTGCATCAGGCCGATAGCCGTAGATGCGCCGATGCTACTGGCGTCCGTCTGCAGGGCGCGGATAACATATGTATCGATAACGTCCGTTCTGGCGCGGAGCTTAGGCGCGTTGAAATCGGTCATATAGTAGAACATACCGAAGTCGGAGTTGAACACGCCGCCCAGGGACAGAATGGTAAAGCTGACGACGATGGGGCGGATATGGGGCCAGGAGATGTTGGCCATGATCTGCACCCGGTTTGCACCGTCCAGCGTTGCTGCCTCAAACAGCGAGGAGTCCACAGACATCAGGTTGCCGTAGTAGATGATGGTACCGTGGCCGACCTTCTTCCACAGATAGCAGATCATCAGCAGCCAGGTCCAGTGCTGAGGCTCGGTGTACCAGCTGATGGGCTCTTTGCCCCAGCCCTTCAACAGACCGTTGATGATACCGGAGTTGAAGTCCAGGTTTGCCTGCATTGCGTAAGCAGCGCCAACCCAGGAAACGATAAAGGGCAGGAACACCACCGTCTGATATACGCGGATGGCCAGGCGGTTCTTCAGCTCGAACAGCAGCATACCCATAATAATGGTAATGACCGTGTTCACAGCCAGATACAGCACATTCAAGCCAACCGTATTTTTCAGCAGTGTCTTAAACAGCTCTACGTCGCCGGTGAAGAAGACGGTAAAGTTATCAAAGCCTACCCACTCACTTCCGAAGATACCGTCGAATGCAACGTAGTTCTTAAACGCAAGCACGATACCGAACATGGGAAGGTAGCTAAACAACGCCAAAACGATCAAGCCAGGCACAGACAGAGAGAAGAGCTGCCAGTTGTCTTTTCTCTGGAGTTTGCGCATGGAACTGACTTGTCTTGCAGGCGTTTTTTCAAGGGATTTTGTTTTCACGCGATACACCTCCAATTTGAATACGTATATCATACCACACAATTTCAAAATTTCAAGTGAGATTTTTATGTTACCCTTTGTTATATGTATGCCGATTCTTTGCCAAAACCAGCTTGCGCAAGCGGTTGCGCAGGTTGTTGTTGCGCACTTTGCCCAATTTTCGGGGGTTGGCATCCTTTGCCATCTGCCGCATTTTGTGCATTTTGCTTAATTTGCAAATTTTTACAAATTTTTCATACCCCAAATCGTCTTGTATGTGGTATGCTATAGGCACACAAGATATTGGGTTTTACGCCCCTTTGGAGGTCCTTTATGAAGGCTCTTTTGTCAAAATGGACAAATTTACCTGCCGTCTACCGGCCGATCCCGTTCTGGTCCTGGAACGATTCTTTGGACGCAGATCGTCTGCGGCAGCAGATCCGGTGGATGTATGACAGCGGCATCGGCGGCTTTTTTATGCACGCCCGTGGCGGTTTGAAAACACCCTACCTGGGCGAGGAATGGATGCAGTGCATCGAGGCCTGCTGCGACGAAGCGAAAAAGCTGGGTATGGATGCCTGGGCTTATGACGAAAACGGCTGGCCCTCCGGTGCAGGAAACGGTATGGTTCCTGATATGGGCGTGGCCTTTCAGCAAAAGTATCTTGTTTTTGAGGAAAACGGAGAAGAGCGTCCGGAAACCTTGTTCAAAGACGAAACCTGCCATATTTACTATGTGGCCAATCCTCTATATGCTGACACGCTTTCCGGTGATGCTATGCAGTTCTTTCTGGATAATGTTTACGAAAAATATGCGGATAGAAAACAAATCCGGGGGTTTTTCACAGATGAACCCCAGGCAGTTCGTGGAAAAATCGCATGGAGCTTTGAGATGGAACCGA
>JAZSGS010000010.1:0-29319 GCA_045532855.1 Faecousia sp. | reverse complement strand
CTTCCACTCTGCGCACATCCAGGCGGACGGAAGAGTAGAACTTCAGAGCATTGCCGCCGGTGGTGGTTTCGGGGTTACCGTACATGACACCGATCTTCATACGCAGCTGGTTGATAAAGATAACCACGCAATTGGTCTTTGCGATGGTACCGGCCAGCTTACGCAGAGCCTGGGACATAAGTCTTGCCTGCAAGCCCACAAAGGTATCACCCATCTCGCCTTCAATTTCCTGCTTGGGAACCAGCGCTGCAACGGAGTCCACGACAATGGCATCCACAGCACCGCTGCGAACCAGCGCATCGGTGATTTCCAGTGCCTGCTCACCGGTATCGGGCTGAGAAACCAGCAGGTTGTCAATATCAACGCCCAACGCAGCTGCATAAACGGGGTCCAGTGCATGCTCCGCGTCAACAAAGGCCACTTCACCGCCCTGCTTCTGTGCCTGTGCCAGAATGTGCAGTGCCAGAGTGGTCTTACCGGAGGACTCCGGTCCGTAAATTTCAATAATTCTGCCCTTGGGAACACCGCCGATGCCCAGTGCGGCATCCAGTGCCAGAGAGCCTGTGGGAATTGCTTCCACATTCATTTCGGGCTTATCGCCCAAACGCATAACAGTACCCTTGCCAAAGTTCTTATCGATCTGACTCAGTGCCGTCTGCAGTGCTTTCTTCTTATCGGATGCGGGGGTGGGAGCTTCATAGGATGCTTTCTTTGTTGCCATAATCAATCTTCCTTCCTGCCGTACTGAGCCAGCACAGCACGTTCTCTGTCATTATAATCTCTGGAACGCTCCAGAATGGTATACTGATTCATTTCTAAGATCCGGCAAACCGCATCCCCCTGCCCCA
Source organism: Faecousia sp. (assembly GCA_045532855.1). GTDB lineage: Bacteria > Bacillota > Clostridia > Oscillospirales > Oscillospiraceae > Faecousia. The sequence continues at coordinate 28,471 of JAZSGS010000010.1, read as the reverse complement.
TACCAAACTCAAAGCACAGGCAGCCGCCGGGATTCAGCGCCGATCTATAGTTTTCCACAATGGCGCGGTAGAAGTTCAGCCCGTCATCGCCGCCATAGAGCGCCAGATGGGGCTCATATTCCGATACGCTGCGGTCAAGCTCTTCCATTTCCCGAGCCGTGATATAGGGCGGATTGGAAACGATCAAATCAAACTTTCCAAGGAAAGCGGTGGGTTTTGCCAAAGCATCTGCCGGAACGCAGCTCACTCTTGCGCCAAGCTGATTGCGGGAGATATTCTTCTTCGCTACTGCCAGGGCTTCCCGAGAGATGTCTGCCAATGTAACCTTGGCATCCTTTACCCGGTGGGCAATGGCCAAACCAATACAGCCGGAACCGGTACAAAGGTCCAATACCCGGGGCTTTCCCTGGATTTCTTTCGCTGCCTGAATGGCAAGCTCCGTAACAGCGCAGGTATCGTCCCTTGGGATCAGAACATTACGGTCAACAAAAAGCTTTAGCCCGTAAAATTCCCATTCGCCCAAAATATAGGCCAGCGGCTCCCCTTTCAGAATCCGCACTGCCAAAAACGGCAGCTGATCGCATACCTGCTCCGGCGCGTACTTTTCACCGTCCGTTACGATCTGCTCCCAGGATTTTTCACTTAAATGGCACAGCAGCTGTCGGGCAATAAAGCCTGCCTCATCTGCTGTATTCGCCTGCATCAAGGTCTTGCGGGTGTCCAGATACAGCTGGGAATATGTCTTTACCAAAGGTCGTCCCCCTCATTTGTCGGAAGAACCGCCTCAACAGCCGTAATGGCAACCTCGATCATAGAATCGTCGGGCTCTTTGGTGGTAAACTTTTGCATCCACATACCCGGCGCAGTCAAAACCCGGGTAAAGGCATTGTCATGCCGACCTGCCCAGCGGTTGATTTCATAGGTAACAGCCACCACCAGCGGCAGCAAAAGCAGCTTGTAAACGATCATAATCAGGCGGTACAGAAATGCGCCCCGCATCGCTTCCAAAGCAGGAACGACGGCCAGCAACGCAGAGGATGCTACAGAGAACACCAAAATGGAGATCACCATAACGATCAGCAAAAAGCTTGTACCGCAACGGGGGTGCAGCCGCGTCTGCGCCCGGACATTCTCCACCGTCAGAGGCAGACCAGCCTCATAGCAGCGAATGGTCTTATGCTCCGCGCCGTGATAGGCAAACACCCGCTTCATTTCATTCATCAAGGACACCAGCAGCATATAGCCCATAAAAATGACCATACGCACCAAGCCCTCGATCAAATGCAGCACCACGGTGTTGTGGACAAAGGTATCAAAGAAACCGACGATCACCGCAGGCAGCAGGAAAAACAGCAGAATCGAAAGGCCTAAGCCCAGCGCAACAGCAAAGCCCACCACCCACTTCTGGAAGGTTTCGTTGCCCAGCTTTTTCTCCAGCCACAGATCCAATTTGGAAGGCGCTTCCTCTTCAATCTCAGGGTTCAGGTCAGCGCTGCGCATCAGCGCCTTAACACCCACCACCTGGGAATCAAAAAAGGTTACCGCGCCACGAATCAGCGGCCAAGTCGCAAACGATCCCTTTTTATGCACCTTTCGTGGATTAACCTCCACATTCAGGCCGTCGGGACGGCGCACAACGATAGCGTCCTTTTCCGGACCGCGCATCATAATGCCCTCGATCAGCGCCTGACCACCGATCATAGTCTTAAATTTCTCACAGCAAGGCTGTTCATTCTTGTTCTTCATAATTCCTCACTTATTGGTAAGCAGGCAGGCGTACTGTAACCAGCGTACCGCCACCTTCCGCATTTTCAAGCGTCAGCTCGCCGTTATGCATATTTACGATCTCTTCGCAAACTGCAAGGCCAATGCCGGTACCGCGGTTTTTCATACTGCCTCTGTAAAATTTCTTCTTAACAAGGGGCAATTCGTCCTCCGGAATACCGGGGCCGTAGTCCCGGATCTGAATGACTACATCCGGATCCTCCATAAAGATGGTGGCGTCGATCTTCTTGCCCTCACCGCCGTGCTTGGCGGCATTGTCCAAAATGTTCAAAAATACCTGCCGCAGTCTTTCGTGATCGCAGGAGATCTCCGGAATATCCTCGTCATTTTCGATGTATTCCAATTCGATGCCGTCCTGCGCAGCCCGGCTGCTGTACATAAATATGGTATCTTCAAATTCGCTGCGAATATCGTAGACCTCCATATTCAGCGTCATTCTGCCGTCCTGAATACGGTTAAAGTCCAAAAGATCCACAACCATTTCCGTCAGCCGTTTACCCTCCCGGAGAATGATCCGCATGCCTCTGCGGGTGTCCGGATCCAATGTATCGCCGGCAAGTAGCGTTTCACTCCAGCCGGTGATGGATGTTAACGGGGTACGAAGCTCGTGGGACAGCGAGGAGATGAAATCCCGCTGTACCTTTTCGTTTTGACTGATCTGCAGGGACATATCGTTGATGGTATCGGCAAGCTCGCCGATCTCATCATCGTATTTGGTCTGGATCTGAATGCCGTAGCTGCCGGAAGCAATTCGCTGCGCCTTTTCCGTAATCTCCGCCACAGGCACGATGATAGAGCGAATGTAATAATTACTGCTGAGCACAACGATCATCACAACCGCGGTCATTACCAGCACCGCGCAGATCGTAATAAAGGTGATCTGCCGATCCACCAGCTTTGTAGAGGTAACATAGCGCAGAACGCCGATGACCTCGCCGTTGGAGTAGACCATCGCCTTACTAAGGGCCATAATCCGCTCTCCCGTTGCAGGATCAACACCCACGTATTTACCGATATCTCTGGTGGTAAATGCATCCTCAATGTCCGACGTTTCCGGAGATTCATCCATCCAATCGCCATAGGAGGTTGCAACCACCTCTCGGTTGACATTGATAAACTGCAGTTCCAGCTTATCCTTTTCCGCATAGGATTTTGCGTAATTGATGCAGGATTGATAGAAATAATTGTAGTCCTGGTGGACATTCTCTGCGAAGAAATCCGCAGTATTGCTGGCGCGGTAACGCATATCCGACTCCAGCGCCGAATAATAGTACACGCCAAACACCGCCGCCACCACAAATACACAGGCTAAGCCGAAAACGCAGACTACGCCTACAGTATTCATCATCCAGCGTCTACGCAACGAACCTGCCTTTTTCATACCATTCCTCTTTCTATGGGATCAGCGTCCCCATTGATAACCGTGTCCCCAAACCGTCATAATGTAATCCGGATTTTGAGGATCATCCTCGATCTTGATCCGCAGACGGCGGATGTTCACATCCACGATCTTCAGATCGCCAACATAATCTCTGCCCCAAACCATTGCCAAAATGTTCTCTCTGGACAAGGGCTTGCCGGGATTTTGCATAAACAGCTTCATAATGGCGTATTCCACCTGCGTCAGGCGCACTTTTGTGCCATTCTTCTCCAGGCTGTGATTACGCAGATTCAGGGTAAACGGTCCCTGCTTCAGCATATCGTAGGAAACCTTGTTATCATCGCCTACCCGTCTGAACAGCGCGTCGATACGGGCTGTCAGCTCCGCAGGAGAAAAGGGCTTGGTAACATAGTCATCTGCGCCGGTCATCAGTCCCGTAACCTTATCGATCTCCTGGGTACGGGCGGTGAGCATAATCACGCCGATCTTCATACCGCTGGCGCGAATACGGCGGCAAACCTCGAAGCCGTCGATATCCGGCAGCATAATATCCAGGATCGCTACGCCGATATCGGGGTACTGCTCCAGTCTGTCCAGCGCCTCATAGCCGGTACCGGCCTCAACCACTTCATATCCAGCCCGTCTGAGGTTAATTACCACAAAGCTGCGGATATTCGGCTCATCTTCCAGAATCAATACTCTTTTCATATAAGCACCTCTCACATCATACCAGAATTCCAATCATCAATGATCAGATGGAAACTCTTGATTAAACTCTCTTGCGTCATACCGTATGCCGCCGATGCGACCTCCAGCTTGACTGCATAAACTGTGGATTCGTTCTTATAGACCACAAAGCGGTTATCCTCCACTGCTTGTTCTTCCCGGCGCTGACCGGTCAGCACATACAGCGTCATCAGCTTTTTGGATTTTTCTTTCTTAGCATCCCAAAGACCAAATTCATAGCTGTTACCACGCTGGGCAGCTGTCAGATCTCCGGCGATTTCGCCGTCCACCTGCAGATACCATCTGCCGACAAAATTATGGTAGGTATACATTTTATCTGCCGTAGTTCCATCGGAATTCAGCGCATACCAGCGAATCACATACTGGGATTCATCCGCATTGGCATTCTCACCGGATACCAGGGAGATCAGGCTGGGCAATTCTAATACACCATCGCCGTCAATATCGTCGGCATAAACATAGTAATTACGAATGGTCTGGACGCTGGTACCGGACTCAGATGACAGCGAAACATTGGTCAGCTGACCGTCGATCAGCGCACAGGCATCTGTAATAATAGCATTTCCGTCCAGCTCGCTGGCAACATAGACTGCCGCCGGACCGTCATTGAGCTTACTCAGAACGATGCGCTTGATGCTGTCCGCCGAGGCTGACAGCGAAACCTCCTGAGAGCGTTGGATCGCTCTGTTTTGGTTTGCGTAAAGTTCCGCAACGCATTTTCCCGCATTTTCCGTGTCCGGGTGGATCGTAAAGATCTCACTTAATCCGTTTTCGTCCAGATCGCAGCAGAGGAATCTGGAATAGTTTGCCGAGAGCATTCGCTCCATCTGCCCGTCCACCAGCGCATATACCGACATAGATTTCAGCACCTGGTCGCTGACCTGGTGTCCCACGATCAGCTGTACGCCCTCGCCGGGATTCATCTGCGCATAGGCTACCTGGTCAAAAGAAGAGCCGATACACTCAATGGTGTCCTGCAGCCAATATTCCTTCCCATCGCCACAGAAAATAAAAATGCGAAGGGGTTTGTCTGCGGTATTGCTTTTGGCAAACAGCAGATATTCATTATGTCCGTCGCCATCCAGATCTGCGCTTTGAAGCGTCTGTTGATATTCACCGCTTTGGGGCGCAGCATATTCCCAGCCAAGCATAGCCTCCTGCATAACCGTTTGCAGGTTGGTATAGCCCTTTGAACGCTTAGGCAGGCTGTAATATTCGCTGACGGTGCGCATACCGCATCCGGACAGGATCGTGATGACCAACAGCATCACGATACAAAATCTTATTCTTTTCACAGTGGCCATCACTCCTTTCGACAAATTATTATAGCACAGATTTTCGAAAAAGGAAAGCTATTTCAGCACAACATTGCTTTCCCCGAGCAAATCTCTCAGTTCCGCCAGCATCGCGTTATCCAGGGAAGCTTTTGTGCCCATCAACTTCCGGGTATCGGCAAAGAAAACCTTGACAGTGCGATCACCGGGGAACATATTGACAATGGCGCGCACCTTCTTAAATCGGGGATCGTCCTCCCCTGTCAGCTGCAGATACAGCGTTTGCGCCGCCGGCTGCTTTACAGGCTCCTGCGCCGGAGGATTTTCCGTATAGTCAGAGATGGGACGGGCGCGGTTGATAACGATCTGGGGTTCTTTCTCGTCCCGAATGGACAACCGACCGGTAATGACTACGGCGCTGTTTTCCCGCAGATAGCCGCCATATTGGCTCAATACATTGGAAAATGCCAGCATTTCAATGGATGTGGTATCGTCCTCCAGCGTAACATAGGCCATCATCGAATTATTCCGGGTGGTTTTCATCTTCACACTCTGCACAATGCCCGCCACGCTGACAATGGAATCATCGGCATAGGTGCTGTCCTCCGCCATCAGCGCGCCAATGGGAATTACGTGGGTATTGCGCAGGAACTGACGGTAATCATCCATCGGGTGTCCCGACAGATAGATGCCAGTAGTTTCCTTTTCTAATGCCATCAGATCTGCTTTATTCATCTCCGGCAGCTTGGGAATGGGAATAGCGGCAGCCTTGTCCTCGGATTCCAGCATAGAGAACAGTCCCATCTGCCCATCCAGATTCTTCTTCCGGGAGGCAGAAACGCTGTCCATCATACTCTCGTACACCGCCAGCAGCTCGCTGCGGTGATAACCGAAGCAATCCATCGCGCCGCACTTGATAAAATTCTCAACTGCCCGCTTGTTCAGCTCGCCCTCACCCATTCTCTGCAGGAAATCCTCCAAGGATTTGAACGGACCGCCATCTTCACGGCGGGCAGCCACAGTACGGATCAGACCGCGGCCAACATTCTTCACCGCGCCAAGACCGAAGCGAATGGCATCGCCCTCAACGGTAAAGGTGTCGATAGAATGGTTGATGTCCGGCGGCAAAACAGAGATACCCATACTCTTACACTCTGCAATATAGCCGGAAACCTTTTCAGCAGAGTCCAGCACAGAGGTCATCAGTGCCGCCATATACTGCTTGGGATAGTGGCACTTGAGATATGCTGTCTGATAGGCAACAACGGCGTAGCAGACCGCGTGAGCCTTGTTAAAGGCATAGTTGGCAAAGGCAACGATCTCATCATAGATAGACTGCGCCACCGCCTCGGGAACGCCCCGCTGAATACAACCGGGAATCCCCTGCTCGGTATCGCCGTAGACAAAGGTCTTACGCTCTTCGTCAATGATCTTCTGCTTCTTCTTGGAGATGGCGCGACGAATGTTGTCTGCCTGTCCCATGGAATAGCCTGCCAGGGAGCGGAATATCTCAATAACCTGCTCCTGGTAGACGATACAGCCGTAGGTAACCTTCAAAATCGGCTCCAGCAGAGGCGTTTTGTAGGTAACCTTACTGGGATTTAACTTATTGGAAATGAACTGGGGTATAGAATCCATCGGACCGGGGCGGTAAAGCGCTACCACAGCCGTAAAGTCTTCAATAGACGAGGATTTCATACCCACGCAAACACCGGTCATACCGGCAGACTCCAGCTGGAACACGCCCTGTGTCTTGCCCTCGGCAACCATCGCAAAGGTGGCCGCATCATCGTCGGAAATGTTGTTCATAGAGAAGTCCGGATCAAACTGCTGGATCTGCTGCTCCGCATCCTTAATAACCGTCAGGTTACGAAGTCCCAAAAAGTCCATTTTCAGTAGTCCCAGCTCCTCAATGGTGGTCATTGTGTACTGGGTAACCATAGTTTCGTCGTTTTTCGCCAGCGGCACATAACTGTACACAGGATCCGCTGTGATCACCACGCCGGCTGCGTGGGTGGAGGTATTTCTGGGCATACCCTCCAGGCTCATAGCCGTGTCGATCAGCTTTTTCACCTGCTCATCGCCATCGTACATCTCCTTCAGCTTGGGGCTGACCTGCAAGGCTTCCTTCAAGGTTATGTGAGGCGTAGCAGGCACCAGCTTGGCAACCACATCCGTCTGCGCGTAGGTAAAGTTCAGCGCGCGTCCAACATCACGAATGGCGCCGCGAGCCGCCATAGTACCAAAGGTGGCGATCTGAGCAACGTGATCTTTGCCGTATTTACGCATAACATACTCGATGACCTCGCCACGGCGTTCCTGGCAGAAATCCGTATCAAAGTCCGGCATACTGACACGCTCAGGATTTAAGAACCGCTCGAAGATCAGGCTGTACTTCATCGGATCCACTTCCGTAATGTGCAGGCAGTAAGCCGCAATAGAAGCCGCGCCGGAGCCACGGCCGGGACCTACGGGAATACCGGATTCCTTGGCGTAACGGATAAAGTCCCAAACAATGAGATAATAGTTGACATAGCCCATACGGCTAATGACATCAATTTCATATTCCAGCCGCTGAATGTAGGATTCGGGAGGATCGGTATACCGCTCCTCAAATCCCTCGTAGCACAGCTTGCGGAAATATTGCTCGTTGGTATAGCCCTCGGGGATCGGGAATGAGGGCAAATGATACTCGTGGAATACAAAGTCCACATTACACATTTCGGCAATTTTCGCCGTATTTTCAAATGCGTCCGGGCAATTAGGAAACAGCTGACGCAATTCTTCCTCCGATTTGAGGTAGAATTCCTCCGTCTGCAGTTTCAGGCGGCTCTCGTCATCCACCGTTTTGCCCATTTGGACGCACATCAGCACATCCTGAATGGCCGCATCCTCGCGGCGCAGATAGTGAGCATCATTGGTAACCACCATAGGCAGGCCGGTTTCCCGGGAAATACGCTGCACGCCTTGATTAACAGCATGCTGTTCCTCCATACCGTGATCCTGCAGCTCCAGATAAAAATGCTCCGATCCGAAAATATCCGCCATCTTCAAGGCATATTTCTTGGCATTGTCATAATCTTCGTCCATCAAATACTGAGCAACACCGCCGGCAAGACAGGCAGAAAGAGCGATAATACCCTCGTGATACTGGGAAAGAAGCTCCAGATCTACTCTGGGCTTGCCATAGAAGCCCCGTCTGTTGGCCTCCGACACCAAATAGCACAGATTCTGATAGCCGGTCATATTCTCGCAAAGCAGAACAAGGTGGTAAGGATCATTATCAATTCCGTGTACGCGATCCTCCATACCACGACGGGCAACATATACCTCACAGCCGATAATGGGCTTAATGCCGGCAGCCTTTGCCGCCTTATAAAAGTCGATACAGCCGTACATAACGCCGTGGTCAGTAATGGCGATGGCAGTCTGACCGATCTCCTTGACACGGTCCATCATACTGTCAATACGGCAAGCTCCGTCCAAGAGGCTGTATTCACTATGTACGTGTAAATGAACGAAACTCATTTTACAGCCTCCTTTGACAGTTCTACCAGCTTCTTCAGCCGATGATTCATTGCCGGTTTTGTGATGGGCGGCTCCATCATAGCAGCAAGCTCCGTCAGCGAAGCTTCCGGGTTGTTCTCACGGGCAGCAATCGCCTGCTGCAGCTTGTTGGGAAGGCTCTCAACCATTCCCCGTTCTTTAAGAATACGGATCGCAGCCAACTGCTCCTGGGCGGCTTCCACCACCTTGGAGGTGTTGGCATCGTCGCAGTTACAACGGCGATTGACCTTGTTGTTCAGCTCTTTTTCCAAGCGGGCTTCCATAATGCCCATAGCGGCCACCGGCGCGCCCAGGTAGGTCAATAGATCCGAGATCTGCTCGCTCTGCTTTAAGTACAGCACCTGCGCGCCACCGCGAACCGCAGCCTTGGGATAGAAACCCAAAATCTCCTCCATCAGCGCATAGGTCTGCCGCGCAACGGCGGTATGGGTAGTGGTCAGCTCGATGTGATAGCCCTTGGTAGGATCGGTTACAGAGCCGCCGGAAAGGAATGCGCCACGCAAAAACGCGCTTTTGCAGCACTCATCCTCTACCACCGCCAAATTCACATTCAACGCCAAGGTGTCGGCGGGATTGAAGCCGTAAGATGCCATAATTTGGGCGACTTTTTCCTTTTGTGTGAACTGAAAAATCAGTTTTCCGGAAGCTTCCTCCTCCGGAACAACGTCAAAATTGACAGAAAATGCCTTTTTGAACAACTTTGGAAGAATTTGCGCAAATTCCCGGCTCTCTGTGATGATACGGATTCCCTCTGCGCTGAAGCTGTTGCAAAACAGCAAAATTCCGAAGCACTGCGCCAATGCGCAGCAACGCTTCTGCGGGAAGGCCCGACATATTTCGGCTTTTGCCGTGGCAGAGAATGAAACGGCCATTGCAGGGCCCTCCTTTCGTAATTTTACCAGATCCGGACCTCCGGCTCTAACCGGATGCCGGACTTTTCGTATACTTTGTCAGACACATTTTGTAGCAGGGTTTTCACATCCTGCGCTGTTGCGCCGCCAAGATTGACGGCAAAACCGGCGTGCTTTGTGGAGATCGCCGCGCCGCCCACTTGATAGCCCTTCAGACCGGCATCATCGATCAATGCGGCTGCATAACCACCAACAGGACGCTTAAAAGCAGAACCGGCTGACGGCAGATCCAGCGGCTGAGATGCAGAACGCTTCGCCATCAACTCCTTCATTCTTGCCCGAATTTCATCGCCGGACTTCTTTTCCAAACGAAAAATCGTACTGACAACGATGCTGCCGGTTTCCTCCAAAATACTGTGGCGATAGGAAAACTGCATATCCTCCAAGGAATACTCCCTTATGGTGCCGTCAAGCTGCATAATCATTGCGCTTTCAAACACCTGGCAGATCTCACCGCCGTAAGCGCCGGCATTCATATACACACCGCCGCCAACTGTACCAGGAATACCGTGAGCAAATTCCAATCCGGAAAGACCGTGATTGGCTGCAAAAATTGCCGCTCTGGTCATGGTAACGCCGGCCATCACCTGAATCCGGTCGCCCTCTAGCAGCTTCATTCCGTCCAAACAATCCTTCAGACAGATGACGATGCCCTCCAAAAGCGCATCCGGCGCCAGCACATTGGTGCCTGCGCCCAAAATTTTGGGGCTAACACCCAGATCCGCAGCCGCCTTCAAAATGGCAGACAGCTCCTCGTCCGATTTCGGGAACGCCATAACCTCAGCCTCACCGCCAATGCGGAAGGATGTATGGTTGCTCATAGGCTCGTAATATTTCAGCTCGCAAACTGCGGACAAATTCTTTTGTAAAGATGTCAAATCCCTCATAAACGCCTCCGGGTGTATGATATCTTTTATACTATATCACACCAAAACCAAATATGCAATTAGCATTATTATTTTATATAAAATAATAAAAATTACGCCTGCAGGTATCTGCAGGCGTATGAAAGTATTTTTCAGCAGAACAAGGAGATACTAACAGCGTAATCCAACATTAGGAGGAAGAATATGAAAAAGAAGATTACGCTTGTACTGACACTTGTCCTTACCCTTTGCTTGTGCGCAGGCTGCCGAAACGGCTCTACCGCTGAGAATATGGCAACCGATGCCAGCCGTATGATCGACGATATGACACCCAGAAGCGATAACGGTCGCGCTACCGACGGCGACGGTTTCATCGGCGACGGCGCAAGAAGCAGCACAAATCCCAACAATCACATCGGCGAAATGATGCCCAATATGTAAGTCAGGCATTGTCCTGACTTACATACTTACAGGATCGTAACATACCGGGCCAGATTCTTCTTCATTCGGTCGGCCGCGTCCACTGCCTGGGCAACAAAATCTGTGCCGTCGGTTTCATTTTCCTTCCAGGCAGCGCGAATGGATGTACCGGCGCAAACCACCGCGCCATAGCCAAATCTGTCAAAGGCGTAGCTGCAGTTTTTATGGTTTCCACTGGGATATTCCAGGCCATCCACCAAAAGATAGGCGTACTTATAGTTGCTGCGGATTGCGCGGATTCCGTTAGGCGCGCCGGCGCTGACACAGGCGCAGATCCGGGAATATCCATTTTTTGCGTAAAGATTTTCACCGTGGCGGCTGACAATATCCATCGCCGCCGTATGCACCAGTCGTGTGCCGGTCATCAGATCCTGCAGTTCCATAGCAGATTTGTTGGCAGAACGCACCACGACAAACAGATCCTTGTCCGCCTTACAATACGGCAGGAACGGTTTCAAGGCATCACTGCCAATGTAGGGACTGATCAAAACGCCGTCGCAGGGATAGCTGTCCGAGCCGAAAAGGGTATCCGCGGTCAGCTGCGCGTCCTCCAGCGTTACAATTCCGGGCGCATCCAAAAGCACATAGTAGCCCAGTTCCTGCGCCTGGTTCATCAGTTTGGAAAGCGCATTCAAGCCCTCCGCTCCCATCAGCGCAAACGCGCCAAAACGGAAGCGGACAGCAGGCATAACATCCTTCAGCCCATCCAACAGTTCCTGACAAAAACAGGCGTAATTTTCAACCGGACTCCCCTGCTGAATATGCCCGGGAATCTCTGCTGCAGAAACGGTAAGATCCAGCATAGAGGGATTTTTCATCCTCCGGATCCGTTCGTGAAGCTTATCAATCGACATACTTCTCCTCCTTGCGACAAAAAACGTGAAAAAGTTTTATTTCTACATAAAGGATACCATATTTTTTCCTGTTTTTCAAGGCTGAATGCGGAAAAACTTCCAAAATTGCGTATGCGCGGAATTTGTCATTTCGGGCATACTAAGCAGGAAGGGAGTGAGGAAAATGAAAGCGAAAGGCTGGGCGATCACTTTAGGCGTCGGCGCTGCCGCTGGCGCGGTGGCTGTGATGATGCTGCCGAAGCAATCCACCACAAGAAAGCTGGTAAACAAAGCCGCTTGCGCTGTGGAAAATGCCGCAACCAATGTCAGCGACAAGCTGATGAACAAGATGGATATGTAAAATAAAGGCTCCCCTTGTCAGGGGAGCTGGCAAAATCAATTTGATTTTTGACTGAGGGGTAGTTATCTCTCCCCCAGTCTGCCCTATTGGGCATCCAGCCCCCTCGTCAGAGGGGGCCTTTTGTAGTGTTGGATTATTTCGCAATAACCGAAATTTTACCATCCTCGATGGAAATGCGAATGGTAGAAATCGGCGTTTCAAAAGACTCGATGATCTTCTCGGAGATAGGATCTTCCAGTTCTTTTTGGATCGTTCTTCGCAAGTTTCTTGCGCCGTAAGTTACTGAATATGCCTTATTTACCAGGAATTCTCTAACTTTTTCATCAAATGTGATGGTTAGCCCCCGATCATTCAGGCTCTGGCTCAGTTCCTTCAGCATAATATCCGCAATACCCAGGAAATTCTCCTCAGTCAGATGATTAAAGGTGATGATCTCATCCACACGGTTGATAAACTCCGGACGCAGGAAATCCCGCAATGCCTTCATTGTCTTTTCCTTGACAATATCCGTATCGGTACGGCCGAAGCCCATACCGCCTACCCTACCCTCAGAGCCGGCATTGGAGGTCATAACGATCACCGTATTTTCAAAATTCACCGTTCTGCCCTGTGCATCGGTAATGCGGCCGTCATCTAGCACCTGCAGGAGAATATTCAGCACATCCGGGTGGGCCTTTTCGATCTCATCGAACAGAACAACGCTGTAAGGTCTGCGGCGGATCTTCTCCGTCAGCTGACCTGCTTCGTCATAGCCGACATAGCCGGGAGGCGAACCGATCAGCTTGGAAACAGTATGCTTTTCCATATACTCCGACATATCCAGCCGGATCAAGCTGTCGACACTGTCAAACAGATCGTTGGCAAGGCACTTGACCAATTCCGTCTTACCAACGCCGGTAGGACCGACAAAGATAAAGGAAACCGGGCGTTTCTTGGGGCTGATGCCCACGCGGTGGCGGCGGATCGCCTTGGAAACAGCGTCCACTGCCTGATCCTGACCCACGATATGCTCCTTCAGCCGGTCGTAAAGACCGCTGATCTGCTGGAATTCCTGAGCTTTGATCTTGGATGCCGGGATCTTAGTCCACAGTTCGATGATACGGGCAAGATTCTCAATAGTAACCGCAGGAGGCGGTACCTGCTCCAGCCGTTCGATTTCATCAGCGATCTGGCACAGCTTGCTGCGGATATGGGCAAGCCGCTCAAAATGCTCGTTCTCCGTATCCTCGGTCAGCATACGAAGCTCCAGCTCGTAGTCGTCCCGCTCCTTTTTCTTCTCAGCAAGCAGAGATATCTCCTTGCACCGCAGATTCACATCGGAGCAGGCTTCATCCAGCAGGTCGATAGCCTTATCCGGCAAGAAGCGGTCGGTAATATACCGCTCCGACAGCACTACGCACTGCCGTGCGATCTCGGGAGAGATGCTGACGCCGTGGAAATCCGCATAGCTCTTGGCAATGCCCTGCATGATCTGGCAGGCCTCCTCAATGGTAGGCTCTGCAACAGAAACGGGCTGGAAACGGCGCTCCAAAGCCGCGTCCTTTTCGATATACTTGCGGTATTCGTTGAAGGTAGTGGCGCCAATGACCTGGATCTCACCCCGGGAAAGGGCGGGCTTCAGAATATTGGCGGCATTCATAGAGCCCTCGGCATCGCCGGCGCCCACCAGGTTATGCACCTCGTCGATCACCAGGATAATGTTGCCGTTTTCCTTGATCTCGCTGATCAGGCTCTTCATACGGCTCTCAAACTGACCTCTGAACTGGGTGCCGGCAACCAATGCCGTCAGATCCAGCAGAAAAACTTCCTTATCCCGCAGCTTGTAGGGCACATCACCGGCAGCGATCCGCTGGGCAAGGCCCTCAGCAATGGCTGTCTTACCAACGCCGGGCTCACCGATGAGGCAGGGATTGTTCTTCTGCCTGCGGTTGAGGATCTGGACAACCCGCTCCGTTTCCACATCACGGCCGATAACCTTATCCAGCTTACCCTCACGGGCACGACCGGTCAGATTCATACAGTAGCTGTCCAGGAATTTGTGCTTTTTGCTCTTTTTCTTGGGCTTTTCGCCATTTTCACTCTTCTCAGAAGTCTCAGCCCGCTCCGCCGGCAGGTCATCGCCGGATTTGGGCTGACCGATACCGCCAAACAGCTGATTCAGCAGCGGGAATGTGGCGGTCTGGCTGTCCATTTCGTCGTCATCCGCCTCGCTGGGATCGATCTGACCGAACATACTGCTCATCTCGTCGCTGAGATTGTCCAGATCCTCCTCAGAAAAGCCCATCTGCTTCACCGCCTGGTCGATCTGGGGAATTCCCAGAGAACGTGCGCACTTGAGGCAATAGCCCTCATTCAGCGTCGCGCCGTTTTCCATCTTGGTGATAAAAACCACCGCTATATTCTTTTTGCACTTGGTGCAAAGCTTCGGTTGCATAGATAATCACTCCGTTCAAACAATAGGACGATGAGGAACGCACTCAAAATTCTCGATACCGTCATCGTACCACAAATGGGTCATATAAAGTCCGCCGGCGGGGACTGTGGGGCCTGCGGCAGTGCGGTTACCCTCATTCAAGATCCTGCCGATCTCCTCCGGAGCAAACTTCCCTTCCGCGGCATAAACCACCGTTCCTGCCATAGCCCGCGCCATATTGTAGAGAAATCCGTTGGCGCAGACCCGCAGGGCGATGAGATCGCCATCCCGCTCAACTTTATAATAATATACTGTGCGGACAGTGGATTTAACATCCGTACCAACACTTCTTACGGCAGCAAAATCGTGGGTACCCACAAATTGGTCTGCCGCTGCCTGCAGCACCTTTTCATCCAGGTGCTTGGGATAAAACCAGGCGCGATCCACATAAAAAGGATCCTTCAGCCGGGAATTATAGATCAGATAGGTATATTCCTTCTTGGCGCAGGAGCCGATGGCGTTGAAATTCTCGTGAACCTCCATCGCCTTGGTAACCACGATATCCAGCGGCAAATGAGTGTTCAGCGCATAGGGCAAGCGGTCTACCGGAATGGTGGAATCGGTGCGAAAGTTCGCCACATAGCACTTGGCGTGAACGCCCGCATCAGTACGGCCGCAGCCGGTTACGTGGACGCTGTGTCCAACCACCATCGCGATCGCCTTTTCCAGAGTTTCCTGCACCGTAGGCAGATCCTTTTGCATTTGCCAGCCGTGGTAAGCTGTGCCGAGATAGGTCAAAAACAAAGCAATATTGCGCATAATCTACCTCACAGACCGAAACTGCGCAGCACGCACACACCCGCGATCACCCCAGCGCCCACAAGGAAGCTATAGTAATCCCAGCTGTGCATACGCAACAGTTTCATTTTGGTGCGGCCCTCGCCGCCCTGATAGCAGCGACATTCCATCGCCGTTGCCAGTTCATCCGCCCGGCGGAACGCGCTGATAAACAGCGGTACGAGGATCGGCACAAGCGCCCGGACCCGCTGCATCAGATTGCCGGACTCAAAGTCGGCTCCCCTTGCCTTCTGGGCGGACATGATCTTGTCCGTCTCCTCGATCAAGGTGGGGATAAACCGCAAAGCGATACACATCATCATCGACAGTTCATGCACCGGCAGCTTGATCTTCTTCAAGGGCGACAGCAGCGATTCCAAACCGTCCGTCAATGCGATGGGCGATGTGGTATAGGTCAGCAGGAATGTTCCCGTAATCAGCAGCAGAATGCGCAGGATCATAAAAAACGCCCGAATTACGCCCTCTAAGGTAATGGTGATCTTCCAAAAATGCACCAAAACCGTTTCACCCTGGGTAAAGAACAAGTTCAGAAAACCGGTAAATACCAAAATGAAGATCAGAGGCTTCATTCCCTTGAAAAAGGACTTCACCGGCACCTGTGAAACGGCGATGCAACCAACGAGGAAGAAAAACATCACGCCGTAAGAAAGCCAGCTAACTGCCAAAAACAGCGCAACAATATAGACCACCAGAAGCAGGAGCTTCGTTCTGGGATCAAGACGATGGATCAGCGATTTTCCCGGGAAATACTGACCGAGGGTGATATCCTTAAGCATCGGAATCCCCTCCTCTCAGAGCGCACAGAGCCGCTACGGCCTGCTCCTCGGTATACACCGGTTCCACAGGCAGCCCAAGGGTTTTCAGCTGCATAAACACACGGGTCAGCACAGGAATATCCAGACCCATATCCATCAGTTCCTGGGCATGCCGAAACACCGCGCCCGGGGTATCATTCAGCGCAATTCTTGCCTGATTCATCACGATCAACCGATCTGCCAGACGGGCAACATCGCTCATCGAATGGCTGACCATCATAATCGTCGCGTTTTTCGATTTGCGGTAACTGTCGATATAGGAAAGGATCTCCTCACGGCCTGCAGGGTCAAGACCGGCGGTAGGCTCATCCAAAATCAGCAGTTCCGGCTCCATCGCCAGAACACCGGCAATTGCGACCCGGCGTTTCTGTCCGCCGGAAAGGTCAAAGGGCGATACCGTCAAAAGCTCCGGATCAAGCCCCACGGCTGCAGAAGCCTGACGCACTCTGCGATCGATTTCATCCGCTTTCAGACCCATATTTTTTGGGCCAAACGCGATATCCTTATAGACCGTATCCTCAAACAGCTGGTACTCCGGATACTGGAACACCAGACCTACACGAAAACGGGTCTGCCGGGTGATCTTCTTATCCTGCCAGATGTCTGTTCCGTCTATCAAAACAGTACCGGAGGTGGGCTTCAAAAGTCCATTCAGGTGCTGTATCAGGGTAGATTTTCCGGAACCGGTGTGGCCGATCACGCCCACAAACTCGCCCCGTTCCAGTGAAAATGACACGGCATCCAGCGCCGTGTGCTCAAACGGAGTACCGGCGCTGTAAATGTGTGTTAAATTCTTAACCTCTAAAAAAGGTGCCAATTTTCTTCCTCCCTGCGGGTCAAACCTTTAATGCATCATAAAGTATTTGCACGCAATCATCAGGATCCAAACTGCTCAGCGGCAGGTCAAATCCGTGTTTATTCAGCTCCCAGCACAGTTCCACCGTGTCTGGGGCGGCAAGTCCCAAATTATGCAGCAGCTCCACCTGAGAAAAAACCTCCTCCGGTGTTCCGTCCGCTGCCACCTTTCCGTTGTGAAGCACCACAACCCGCTGCGCCTGGGCAGCCTCGTCCATATGATGGGTGATCAGCACAACCGTGATACCCTTTTCCGCATTCAGCCGCGTGATGGTCTCCATCACCTCTCTGCGGCCTCTGGGATCCAGCATAGCCGTAGGCTCGTCAAGAACGATACATTTCGGCTCCATAGCGATCACGCCGGCGATCGCCACCCGTTGCTTCTGTCCGCCGGACAGTAGATGTGGCGCGTGTTCCCGGTATTCATACATACCAACCTGCTTCAGCGCCCGATCCACCCGGTTGCGAATTTCCGGGCTGGCGATGCCCAAATTCTCCGGGCCGAATGCCACATCCTCTTCCACTACATTGGCGACGATCTGGTTATCCGGATTTTGGAACACCATACCGGTCCTGCGGCGAATGGCGATCAGCTTCTCTTCATCCGAGGTATCCATTCCGTAGACATAGACTTTTCCGCCGCCCGGCAGCAATATGGAATTAAAATGCTTTGCCAGGGTAGACTTTCCGCAACCGTTACCGCCAAGAACCGCCACAAAGCTGCCTTGCTCGATCTGCAGATTCAAGTCCTCAAAAACGACGATATCGGGCGTGTCATCCACGCCCGGATATGCGTATGCCAAATGTTCGACAGAAATCGCCTTGTCCATAAACCTCCGTTAGGGCGTCCACCGTCCGGTGGAGCCGCAGGGCAGCATAATGCCCGTGGATTTAACCGGCAGGCCCAGTTCGCCCACCGCAGTATGTCCGCCGTGATCTGCGCCAAATACTACATCGGACGCATAACCTACAGCAGAGGGCGCAAGCCCTGTTGTATAAGAATTGATGATAACGAACAGCGGATTGTCCGTCAGCAGCTTTGCCGTTTCCAACAGGAACGGATAGAAGCTGGTTTCCATTTTCCATATCTCACCGCTGGGGCCACGGCCATAGCTGGGCGGATCCATAATGATGCCGTCATAACGGCGGCCACGGCGGATCTCCCGCTGGATAAATTTGCCGCAATCGTCCACGATCCAGTGGATGGGGCGGTCTGCAAGGCCGGAGGCGTGGGCATTTTCCTTTGCCCAGGCAACCATACCCTTGGATGCATCCACGTGATACACCTCAGCACCACCGGCAGCAGCAGCCAAGGTCGCGCCGCCGGAATATGCAAACAGATTCAAAACCCGTACCGGACGACCGGCAGAGGCCACCTTGTCCCGGATAAAATCCCAGTTGGCAGCCTGCTCCGGAAACACGCCGGTATGCTTAAAATTCATCGGCTTGACGTTGAAAGTCAAGTAGTCCTTGTAGTGGATCTGCCAGCGTTCCGGCAGATGGTGGTCAGACCAACGGCCGCCACCGGTATTGGAACGAATATACCGGGCATCATACCGTTTCCAGTTGGGATCTGTATGGGGTGTATCCCAAATCACCTGGGGATCGGGACGGACAAGGATATACTTTCCCCACCGTTCCAACCGTTCGCCGGCAGAGGTGTCCAGCACCTCATATTCTTTCCATTCATCGGATAACCAGATCATGGTACTCTCCTTATTCTTCGTCATCTTCCGGAAGGATCCTGTCCATCACACCGCCCAGGTAGCTATCCCATGTCTTCTTGGTGTGTTTTGAGCAGGTTTGGCAGCAATTAGACGTTCCCTTGTTGATATTTCCGTGAATACCGTAGAACGCAATGGGATTGCCGCTGTCATCTACCAGGTAGATATAGTTGTCCTTGGTGTATTCCTCGTGCAAGCCTCTTCCGGTTGCCTGAATGATCTCATCTAGCTCAGATTGCGTCATCTTCACAAGGGCTTTCTGTGTCAGCTTAACCTTGCCCACGTTGGCAAGATTCTTACAGTATTCCGATGCCACGCCGTTTTCGCAGTAATCCACAACAATATGCTTATCGCACTTTTCTGTGGGTACATCCTCCGCATACACATCGGCATAGACCACGCGGCTGCCACGGACATCAATAGAGCAGGCATCGGTGGCAAGCTTGCCGGAATCCAGGCAGATTCCTACGCTGACCATCTTCGTTTCATCGTAAAGCGGCGCAGATTCCAAGCCGTAGTGGATCGGCTCCATAACCTTCTTGAACAGAACTGTTGCAGGGTTACGGCCATCGCCGACAAGGCTGATAACCTCAGGCGTGTCATAGCCGCACCAAACAGCTGCCGTATAGTAATCCGTAAATCCGCAGAACCAACGGTCCTTATTGCTGGTGGTAGAACCGGTTTTACCTGCAACAACCTGTCCTCTGATCTGGGCAGCTGTACCGGTACCGGCTTTGACAACATTCTCCAAACAGCTATTCATATACGCAACGGTCTTTTCGCTGAGGATCTGTTCCGAATCCTGAGCGTTGCTCAACACAACCTCGCCGTTGCCATTATAGACCTTGGTAAAGGTACGGGCTTCCCGATAAACGCCCTCGTTGGCAAAGGTGGCGTAAGCTGCGCTCATCGCCCGGACGGTAACACCATCCGTAGGCGCGCCCATAGCCAAGGGAGAAAGACCAATATCGGAGAATACCTGTCCGTTCCTTTCTTCACTTTCAATCAAGGTGGAAAGGCCAAACTTATTCTTAGCAAAATTGAAGCTGTACTCCAAGCCAATATTATTCAGCGTCTGTACCGCAATCGTATTGACAGATTGAGTAACGCCGTAGAGGATATTTCGTCTGTAGCCGTAGGATGCCTTACCGGTATTCAGAGGGTAGGGCCTCAGATTATCTTCTTCGCCGGTGTAATACAGCGGCATATCCTTCTGCACAGATGCAGGTGTAAACAGTCCCAGTTCAAATGCCGGCGCATAGATCGTCAGCGGCTTAATGGAGGAACCGGGCTGCAGCTGGTCAGATTCGGCACGGTTATAACCGAAATAGACATCCTTCTCACCGACGCCGCCGGCCAATGCCACAATATCACCGGTGCTGTTATCAATAACCACGATGGCAGACTGCAGCTGCTGGACACTGTTGGTCTTGGGGATCTCATTAAGATCTGTGTAGATCTTGTCCACCTGCTTCTGCACACTCATATCCATTGTAGTGTAGATGTGATAGCCGCCGTTGGTGATCAGCTCCAGATACAGCTCCTGTGTCTTCTTGTTCCATTCAAGGCCTGCCTGTTCTGCCATCATCTTGGCAACATCCTTGACTGCAGCGTCCACAAACCAAGAGTAGACCTCCTGGGATGCATTGACGCCGATCTCTGTGATGGTGCCGCACTTGGGGCAGTAATACTGTCCATTATCCTTCAGCACAAAGCTACCGACCTTGCCGTGGTAGCCGCAGCCTTCAATGGTGCAATCAGCATTTCGGTCAACCTTATCAATGCCGTTTTTCAGAACGATCTCCTGGTTCAGCGCTTCCTGATACTCCTCTTCGGTCAGGTAGCCGTATTCGCGCATCATATACAGGGTATTGGTGCGGCGGATCTCATTCTGCTCCATGCCGGTAAGTCCGGAAGCATCCAAACCGGTACGGTAAGGATCATACAAGGAGGGGTTATTTGTGATACTGATCAGGCAGGCACATTCCGCAGCCGTCAGATACTCCAGCTCCTTGCCGAAATACTTAGCCGCAGCAGCCTTGACGCCCTCACAGCGGTTGCCCAGATAGATCTTATTCAGATACCACTCCAAAACAACGCTCTTATCATATCTGCGCTCAAATTCCGTAGCACGGAAGATCTCCAGCACCTTACGCTGCACCGTAACATCGTCTGCGCCCTCATCTTCCATCAGCATCAGGTTCTTGATCAGCTGCTGTGTAATGGAAGAACCGCCGAACTGATCGCCGGAGCCGATAAACATATTGACGCAAGCCTTTAGGGTTGTAAACCAGTCAACGCCCTGGTGCTCAAAGAACCGGTGATCTTCAATCGCCACCGTGGCATAGATCAGATTTTCGGGGATATCCTCATAGGTAACCCATTCCCGATCCAGCTCAGGATACAGCTTCTGCAGCACCTGGATATTTCCGGATTCGTCAAGATAATAGACATAGGAAGGCTCGTTCAGATCAAATCCCTCCAGCTGGACACCTGCCTGAGGCGCAATATCACCCTCCAGGTAATCACCCAGCGTAAACATAAAGATAAATCCGCACACGATACCGATCAAAAGCACCGTTGCAGCAGCACCCAGCGCGATCTTCAGCGCAGAATACACGGCCATCCAAATACCGTGCAGCACAGAAAGTGTCTTATTCGGTTTCCAATTCTGACGGGAAACCCGACGTTTACCCTGATCCTGGAACTCGTTATCCATTCCGTTACCTCCTATAAACAGCGGCACATTTTGCCTGCGTAACCGTAAATTCATCCAAAAGGCAGCATATTGGCATACTACCATTCATAGTATTATAGCATACCCAAATACAAAAGAAAAGCACTAAAATGTGAATTAAATACAAATTTTAATAAATACATACTTTTTCCCTATTGGGCGCATACTGATCCTATGGGCAAATTAGCAAAACTTTATTGCCGTTTGATATGCAACATTCCCACTTGATTTTGCCGGAAGCTTGGGGTAAAATTAAAGCACAAACAAACATAAGGAGGAGCACTTATGAACGATCAGTACGGCTCTGATTTTATGACCATCGTAGACGAGGATGGCACGGAATACGAACTGGAGGTTTTGACCACCATCGACTATAACGGCTTTTCCTACCTTGCCGTGATCCCTGCTGACGGCGAACACGCAGAACTTTCTGAACTGGAAGTCAGTATTCTCAAATCTGTTGACGAAGACGGCGAGCCCATTCTTTGCGCCATTGAAGATGACGAAGAACTGGAAACTGTCTACAATTTGATTATGGATAGTCTCTACGCCGAGGATGAGGAATAATCACCCCCTGCTTGGTGCGTGATGTGTCCTTTTGGACCCACATTTTTGTATTGGGATGCCACATTCCTGATTGGTTTGCAGACCTCCCGCCTGCGCTTTGACGTACGGTGGACGTTGGGAGCAGTTAAGATCCGGAGCGGCGACCCACCTGCCTTTTCGTGCAGGTCATAAAACGGATGCACACGGCCAAAGCGGGGTTTTTGCAAGAAGAGTTTTCGCTCTTCTTGCTTTTTTTATTGCCGTAAATGCGACAAAATTGAAAACTTTTTTCCCATTTATGACTTTTCCGAAAGAAAACACTTGCAACTACGAGATAAATCGGTTATAATACGCAAGACTATCTGCTGGAGTATCCAGTAATTTATTTGCACAATGAGAGGAATTGATTACATGAGTGCATCCGATAAGAAGAAGCTCCGCAAGGAGCAGAATGCCGCAACTATGACCGAGCGGCAGAAGAAAGAGCGCGGCGAAGCTAAGAAACTGAAGGCCTATACCTTTACCTTCATCGTTTTGATGGTACTGGTTGTTTCCATCTTCCTCGGCATTACCCTTCGCACCCCTGTTACCGGCTTGATCAATCGCAGCACCACCGCTGTCAAGATCAACGACACCAAGATCAATACAGTACATCTGAGCTACTATTACAAAGATTTCATCCAGAACTTTGTCAATCAGTACAGCGATTACGGCACCTACGCATCTATGTATCTGCAGATGAATACCGGCCTGAACACCGCTGTTGCTCTGGATGAGCAGACCTATAACGCCAGCACTGGCGACACCTGGGCAGATTACTTCACCGACTCTGCCATTCAAAACGCACAGTGGGCATACGCTATGTATAACAAGGCTATGAGCGACGGCTACAAGCTGACCGACGTGGACGAGAAGTCCCTGCAGACTCAGGAAAGCAATCTGGAGCTGTACGCTTCTTACTATGGCTACAGCAATGCAAAGGCTTATCTGCGTGCCTCTTACGGCCCCGGCGCAACTGTAAAGTCCTATATGGAGTACACCCGGATCAACACCATCGCCAATAACTACGCATCCGAGTACTACAACAACCTGGAATACAAGGAAGAGGATTACCGCGAATACGAGAAGGAAAAGTATAACGACTATAACTCCTACTCCTTCTCCTACTACTATCTCAGTGTTGACAGCTTCCTGACCTTCATCGGCGGCGGCAAGACCGAGAAGGACGAAAACGGCAAGACTACCACCACCTACACCGATGAGCAGAAGGAAACCGCCCGTGAGGCTGCTAAGGAAGCCGCTGAGAGCCTGGCTGTCAAGAAGAACAGCACTCTGAAGAAGCTGAATGCAGCCATCAAGAAGCTGGACATCAATGACGGCAAGAAGGATGTTGCTGCAACCGAGAACACCCTGGTCATTTCCACCAGCATTGCCAACGAAGACTTCAAGAAGTTCGTTACCGACAGCACCCGTAAGGCTGGCGATAACACCGTTATCGAGTACAAGACCGGTGAGGGCGATGACGCTGTGGTTTCCGGCTACTATGTCGTTCTGTATCAGGGTATGGACGAGAACAAGGCACCTCTGGCCAATGTTCAGCACATCCTGGTAAAGTTTGAGGGCGGCACTAAGGATAAGGAAACCGGCGAGACCACCTACTCCGATGCAGAAAAGAAGGCTACCAAGGAAAAGGCTGAGGCCATCCTGGAGGAGTTCAAGAAGGGCAAAAAGCAGGATAGCGAAGCCTTCGGCAAGCTGGCTGAAACAAAGAGTGAGGATACCGGTTCTAAGTCCACCGGCGGTCTGATCGAGGACATCTACCGTGATTCCAACTATGTACAGTCCTTCAAGGATTGGGCTCTGGACGACCGTAAGGTCGGCGACACCGGTGTCATTGAGAGTGAGTACGGCTATCACGTTATGTTCTACAAGGAAGATGACGAGCTGACCTACCGCGACTATATGATCGACATCGATATGACCAACGAAGCTTTCGAGGAATGGGAAAACGCCATCGTTGCTACCGTTAGCGTCGAGGAAAAGAACACCAAGGGTCTGGACCGCGATATGGTCATTAGCGGCTAATACCCGATAAAGAATAAAACAGCCTCCTGTGGAGAAAATTTCCACAGGAGGCGTTTTTTATGAAGCAACGAATTAAAACAGCTGCTGCCGGTTTTTTGGCAGGGGCTGTCAACGGACTTTTGGGCGCTGGTGGCGGCATGCTGCTGGTTCCCCTGCTGACTCTGCTGACAGACATCGACGATACGGACATTTTCCCCTCTTCCGTATCGGTCATTTTGCCTATCTGTATCATCTCACTGGGTATTAGCGCAACAATGCAGCCGCTCCCCTTTTCTCAGGCGCTGCCCTATCTACTTGGCAGTATCGGTGGCGGCATTCTCGCCGGCATAACCGCAAAAAAGATCCCGGTGAAATGGTTGCACCGGGGGCTTGGTATTCTGATCCTTTGGGGAGGTGTTCGGTATCTATGCTGACCTCTTTTGCCTTTAATGCCATCATCGGTGTTGCGCTGGGGTATCTTGCAGGCCTGGGCGTTGGCGGCGGCTCGCTGCTGATATTATGGCTTACCCTTGTTCTGCAGCTGCCCCACGAAATTGCCAGATTGGTCAATTTAATGTTTTTCATCACCGCTGCCGGCTCCGTATCCCTGTTTCGCTGGAAGCAGGGCTCGCTGCCATTCAAAAAAATACTGCCCGCGATCATCGCAGGCAGTATTGCAGCAGGACTGTTTTCCTGGCTGGGATTCTATTTAGACACAGCAATTATTAAGAAGCTTTTCGGCTTTCTTCTGCTGCTGACCGGAGTACGGGAGCTGTTTTACCGCCCGAGAGAATGCAGATAACCCTCCAGGATCAGCGACGCTGCCACAGCATCCACCGTATTCTTCCGTTTTTGTCCGTGGTAGTTGTGCATCGACAAAATATTATGCGCCTGCACAGTTGTCAGCCGCTCGTCCCATAGAATTACAGGCAAGCCGGTGATTTCCTCCAGCTTGGCGGCAAATTCTCTGCAGAGCTGGGCTCTGGGGCCTTCACTGCCGTCCATATTTTTCGGCAGTCCAACAACCAGCTCCCCTACGCCGTTCTCCTGGATCAGCTTGACAATATCCGCGATTGCTTTTTCTGTATTCCGGCTGGGGATCACAGTGGAAGATCCCACTATGCTGCACAGCAGATCGGAAATGGCAACGCCGGTACGGGCATCGCCATAGTCAATTCCCATAATCTTCTTCATCGGTCAGCCTTCCTTTCTTTTTCTTTAGTATAGCGCATCCAAACAAAAAAAGAAAGGGCTTTAATTCAATAAATATACCGCAAAATTCAAATATGCCGCAAAGGTCAGCCAAATTAGGTATGGAATCTGCAGCCAAGCGGCAATCTTATCCACCTTCCGGAAAGAAAGGATCATCAAAAGCACCAGCGCCCACAGCAGCACCAGCCAAATCGCCGCAAAGCCGAACGCCCGGGCATTGAAGAAGAAAAAGCTCCAAAAGAAATTCACCACCAGCTGTGCAACAAACAGATTCAGGCTAATGTCCTCCTCGGTTCGGTTGGGTGATGTGGCAATTCTGGCCGCGCCAATGCCCATCAGCGCAAACAAAATGATCCACACGATAGGAAATACGATGGCCGGCGGCGATAGTGGCGGCCTTACCGGCATCGTATTGTAGATGGTCATCGCATTCCGGGTAAACAGCCACGACAAAAATCCCACACCCTCCGCCAAAGCAATCCAAAGAATATACGGTTTCCAGGTCTTCCACCTCATTAAAATCACCTCACCAAAGCATATTCCGGTACTGGAAGTAAATATTCCGTCAAAAAATACAATATACTCTCCCTGCTTATGTAAAAAATACCGAAAAAATGTAAAAATAATTGTTGACTCCACTTGCAATCTGTGATAGAATGGCTCTACCTGTGAAAATTGGGTTTTGTTAGTGCGCCCAAATTTCAACTCCGGACGGCAATTGTAGTGGCCGTTTCTAAATCTTTCATAGCCGGAGTCATGCAGGGAGGCAATATTTAAGGAGGTGCCGATATGCGCGTTAAAGTCACTTTGAGATGTTCTGAGTGCAAGCAGAGAAACTACAATTCTATGAAAAACAAGAAGAATGATCCTGACCGTCTCGAAATGAAGAAGTACTGCAGATTCTGCAAAAAGCACACCGTTCATAACGAGACCAAGTAAGGAGGACAATGACAATGGCAGAAGTTAAGAAGGACAATTTGTTCAAGAGAATTGCCAGATACTTCCGCGAGCTCAAGAGCGAGCTGAAGAAGGTTGTCTGGTCTACCCCCAAGCAGGTTGCGAAGAACACCCTGATCGTCATTGCCTGTGTCATTGTAGTCGGTGTATTCATCTGGGTTTTTGACTTTGTTGCGCAGGCCCTGATCACCGGTCTTATCAACCTGGCTCACTAAGGTATTTACTATGGCAGAAGCTGCAAAGTGGTATGTCGTCCATACCTATTCAGGTTATGAGAACACAGTAAAGGCTACCATCGAAAAGACCATCGAAAGCCGTCAGCTGCAGGATCGGATCCTGGCGATCTCCATTCCTATGGAAACCGTTACCGAGATCACCGACTCCGGCGTCAGCAAGACTTACGATCGTAAGGTCTTCCCCGGCTATGTACTGGTTAAGATGGTATACAGCGATGACACCTGGCACGTCATCCGCAACATCCGCGGTGTTACCGGCTTCGTCGGTACATCCAGCAACGATCCCACTCCCCTGACGGATGAAGAAGTCTACGCTATGGGCGTTGAGAAGAAGGAAATCATCGTTAACTACGAGGTTGGCGATACTGTCCGGATCCTTGACGGTCCTCTGAGCTCCTTCACCGGCACTGTAGAGAGCATTGAGGTCGAAAACAATGCGGTCAATGTTATCGTTTCTATGTTTGGCCGTGAGACCTCGGTTGAGTTCGAACTCGACCAGATCGAGGTCGCTTCCCAATAACGCATCGAACCGGCTTGCCGGTTGGACCGTGGGAGGGGGTTAACCCCCGACAAAAATGCGTACAACGCATATTACCACATTATATTCAGGAGGTGCTTTATAATGGCACAGAAAGTCACTGGTATTATCAAGCTTCAAATCAACGCCGCTAAGGCTACCGCTTCTCCCCCTGTTGGTCCTGCTCTGGGTCAGCATGGTGTGAATATCGCCGCATTTATCAAGGAATTCAACGCCCGTACCCAGTCTATGGAGGGCTACAAGATTCCCGTCGTTATCACCGTTTACGCAGACCGCAGCTTCACCTTCATCACCAAGACTCCCCCCACCCCCCTGCTGGTTCTGAAGGCCGCAGGTCTGGAGAGCGGCTCTGGTGTCCCCAACAAGACCAAGGTCGGTTCCATCACTGCTGCTCAGGTTACTGAGATCGCAAAGACCAAGCTGCCCGATCTGACCGTTAACTCCCTGGAGGCTGCTGAGAGCCAGGTTCGTGGCACTTGCCGCTCCATGGGTATCACCGTAACTGACTGATAAATGTTTGAACCGGGTAATCGCCCGGAAATGTGGGAGGATTTTTCCGCATCACCACTTTAAGGAGGATAATTACATTGTTTAGAGGTAAAAAGTACAAGGAGAGCGCGAAGCTGATCGATCGCTCTGTTCAGTATGATCCCAATGAGGCCCTGGAACTGGTTGTGAAGGGTGCTTCCGCAAAGTTCGACGAGACCGTCGAGCTGCATATCAAGCTGGGTGTTGACTCCCGTCACGCAGACCAGCAGGTTCGTGGCGCAGTTGTTCTGCCCAACGGTACCGGTAAGACCGCACGTGTGCTGGTCTTCGCAAAGGACGCTAAGGTTGACGAGGCTACCGAGGCTGGCGCAGATTACGTCGGCGGTATGGAGCTGGTTGACAAGATCACCAAGGAGAACTGGTTCGAGTTCGACGTGGTCGTTGCTTCCCCCGACATGATGGGCGTTGTTGGCCGTCTGGGTAAGGTTTTGGGTCCCAAGGGCTTGATGCCCTCCCCCAAGGCTGGTACTGTTACCCCCAACGTGGCTGCTGCCGTTACCGAGATCAAAGCCGGTAAGGTCGAGTACCGTCTGGACAAGACCAATATCATCCACTGCCCCATCGGTAAGGTTTCCTTTGGCGCAGAAAAGCTGGGCGAGAACATGGATACCCTGATCTCCGCTGTTGTGAAGGCTAAGCCCGCAGCTGCTAAGGGTCAGTATATCCGTTCCTGCGTGGTCGCTTCCACCATGGGCCCCGGTGTTAAGATCAACACCACCAAGTACGCCTAACTTTTTCACCCCCGGAGGCAGTATGCCTTCC
>JAZSGS010000026.1:0-6709 GCA_045532855.1 Faecousia sp. | reverse complement strand
AATTTGCCCACAAACAAAGAAAAACACCGCAAACCAAACGGTTTACGGTGTGATTTTCTGTGGTGGAGATAAGCGGGATCGAACCGCTGACCTCTTGAATGCCATTCAAGCGCTCTCCCAGCTGAGCTATACCCCCATATTGTGTCCGCGATTGCAGACAGCTTCTGTATTATAGCACAATGCTACCAAATGTCAAGAAATTTTTTCAAAAAAGCAGCAAATTCGGAAAACCCCTGGAGCGCAAAGCTACCGGGGTTTTGATGCTTATGGATATTGGAAGCTGGAGGCCTATGGCAATACGTTGCAGAGCTTCTCTATTCCGCACATCTTGACGAACAGATAACTTTTAGTATAATGGTTTTGAGGGAAGAAAAAGTGCATTGATAGGAGAGAGAATATGCTGTTATATTTGCAAATGATAGAGTCCCCGGAGGACAAGCATAAATTTGAAATTATTTACGAAAGATATAGGGATGAGCTGTTTGCGGTGGCAAACAACATCTTGCACAATGAATACGATGCAGAAGATGCCGTCTATCACGGATTTATGAAACTGGCGGAGAACATTTCCAAAGTTGGCGATCCGGATTGTCCGAAAACCAGGGGATATATCGTTACTATAGTCGAAAACCGAGCCATTGATATTTACCGAGCAAAGCAAGCGCATCCTACGGTGCCATACTGCGATGAAACTGTGGGCATCCAGGTAGAATATGATGGCACAAATGATTTGGCAAATTGTATTCTAAAGCTCCCAACCCGGCAACGGAGTATCATCCTTTTGAAATACCACCACGGATACGAGTTAAAGGAAATCGCAAAAATGCTCGGTATTACATACGCCAATGCGCTGAAGATCTATTCCCGAGCAAAGGAGCGATTGGCCGCTCTGTGCAAGGAGGCAGACATCGAATGGTAACGAATGCAATGCTGCGACAGGCGGCACAGGAGGCCGAGAATGTCCTGCTGCAATCTTTGGAAAACCAAACCTATGCGGCACATCCGTTCTCTGATCGTTTTGAAAAGAAGATTAACAAATTAATCCGCAGGGTCAAACATCCAATTCGCCATCACGCAATACGCACTGCAGCGGCAATCCTTTTACTGATCGTCACTGCGTTTGGTATTGTGTTCGCAACTAGCCCCGATGTTCGTGCTGATATTATCAATTGGTTCAAAAGCACATTTATGCATTACTCGCAGTATTCCAGCGATGGGCAAAACAGCAACACAGAGTACGAATACTTTTTTGAAACCATTCCCAGTGAGTATACTGAGCTGAAAACAATTGAAACCAAGGACGGTCAAACATATTTGTATATCAATAAGGAAGGAAAATTGTTGCAGTTTACCTATGCATATGGCGGCAGAGATGACGACTTCTTTGTGAAAACTGATTTGCATACGCATATTGAAGATTATGTAAACGGAAACAAAGCAGATATCTATATATCGACCGTCGACGAAGAATCCAGCGCAATTGTTTGGTTGGATAGCGAAACAGAAACCTTACTTTGCATCAGTGCGAAAGCGGATCAGGCTTTGCTGATTACTCTTGCAGAGTCTGTTAGAAAATCACCCAAATAAAAAATATTGCTAAATAGTGTCCAATTACACCCCCCTTTCATCGTTACTATAGTTAGAGCGATAGGAAGGGGGTGCATTTATTGGGGCGACTGATAGAAATTCAGCCTAATGTTTGCGCTGACAATTGCCGGACCTGGCAATATTCCTCCCCCCGATGTAGTGTACCTGAAATTTTTCGCAAAAGTGTTTACGAGGAGGGGACGCTTGATTTTGAGCAAAAGACAATATATAATTAAAGTGTCCAGCACAACCGACTGAATGGAAAGGAGAACTGAAAATGAAAAAGCATTGGTTATTCGCAACGATTTTGACAATCGCTTTATGTGCCATTTGCTTAACGCTACTGCCGGCAGAAGCCAAGGCAGCAAGTGCCAGCAATCTGTCTTACACACTAAATAGTGACGGCAAGAGCTACACAGTTTCGGATTGCAAAGAATCTGCCAGCGGCAAGCTGACGATTCCGGAAACCTATAAGAATAAGCCGGTTACCGGCATTGGTGACCGGGTGTTTGTAGGCTGTGATGAGCTGACAGAGATCGTGGTATCTGATAGCGTAACTACCATCGGTGAGTTGGCGTTTCCTTGTGACAACCTGAAAAGTGTAACGCTTGGTAAGGGTGTCTGCGACATTACTGCCTACGCATTTGAATATTTATGCCCCAAGCTGGAAGGCGTTTGGGTATCGAAGGATAATCCTTACTTCGTCAGTGATGAGAATGGCGTACTGTTCAATAAAGAAAAAACCAAGCTGGTTTGTGCGCCCCGTACAATCTCTGGAAGCTACGAAGTGCCGGATAGCGTAACAACGATTGGGGAGTGGGCATTTTGCGGCTGCGAAAATTTGACCAATCTTACACTTCCGAGTGGCCTCAAATCAATTGAGAATCACGCATTCCACGTTTGCCGCCAAATGACTATCAATGGTATTCCCAACAGCGTTCAGTTTATTGGAAGACAAGCCTTCTCCCTCTGTGCTGCACTGGAATCGGTGACGATTCCGGAGGGGGTTACTGAGATTGGTGAACTTGCCTTTAGAGGCTGTACATCTTTGAAGAGCGTGAAATTGCCTGACAGCCTGAAAACTATCAATATGGGTGCGTTCACAAAATGTACTTCGTTGGAATCCATAACTATCCCCCGCAATGTCGATACGTTCAAAGATGATGTATTTGCGGACTGCCCTTCGTTAAAAGAGGTGCAGTTTACGGGCGATTGCCCTGAATTCAGCTGGCATCCATTCAACGATGTGACAGCTACGATGTACTATCCCGCCGGGAACAAAACCTGGACGCAGGACAAGATCGCAGATCTCGGAGGAAATATCACCTGGGTTTCCTATGCGGCGACCAGCATTCAAAGCCAGCCCAAGATCCAGAAGGTAGAAGCAGGCGAGACCGTCAAGTACACCGTTAAGGCCACTGGTGACGGCCTGAAATATCAGTGGCAGTCTTCCACCAACGGCAAAACCTGGAAGAATTGCACCTCCAGCAAGGCCACCAGCGCAACCTTTACATTCACTTCCAAGACCAGCCACAGCAGCAATTACTATCGTTGCAAGATTACCGATGCTGCTGGAAATGTGACTTATACCAAATCTGTCCGGCTCTATGTCTTGGGTATTACATCTCAGCCTAAAACCCAAAAGGTAGAGGCAGGCGAAAAGGTCAAGTTTACCGTGTCCGCTACCGGTGCAAGTAAGAAATATCAGTGGCAGTCGTCGAGTGACGGAAAGACCTGGAAGAATTGCGTTTCCAGTTCCGCCACCAGTGCAACCTTTACCTTCACCGGTAAGACCAGCCACAGCAGCAATTACTATCGCTGTAAGGTGACAGATTCCGGCGGAAATGTGGTCTATACCGATGCTGTTCGTCTGTATGTCCTGGGCGTTACCACCCAGCCTACGGCCAAGAAGGTGGATGCCGGCGATACCGTCAAATTCACCGTCAAGGCCACCGGCGCAAGCAAGGTCTATCAGTGGCAGGTTTCCACCGATGGCGGCAAGACCTGGAAGAATTGCACCTCCAGCTCCGCTACCAAGGCCACCTTCACCTTTACCGGTAAGGATCGGCACGATGGCAACTACTACCGCTGCCGGATCAAGGATTCCGGCGGAAATACGGTATACAGCAGCAAGGTCAAGCTAACCGTAGAATAACAAGAAAAACGGCAAGGAGAATTCTCCTTGCCGTTTTTCTTCGTATCATTTCAGGAGCAAGCCCAGTAGGTTTTGGTCGGTGAACAGGGGATGGGTATATGCGGCGTCGAGGATTGCGTCGATGTTTTCGGTGTTGTTCTCGATCTCCTTGGAGTACAACTGGGCGGTTTCGAGGGGATCGCCGCCTAAGGTCTTTACCAGCAGGCAGGCTGCGATGATCATTTTTACACGGCAGATCAGGTCATAGTCTGACACCGCCTGCAGCCAAAATCGTTCCACGCCGTAGCGCGCCATTGCCCGGATGGGCGCAGACCAATTCGACGGGGCAGGGGAGGCTAAACGATCACGCCATTTCTCGGTGAGAATTTCCAAATCGGCATAAAAGCCGGGCAGTTCCGCGTTTGCCCTTCCAAATTTATATGCGGTCTGCAAGGCGGTCTCCTGATCGAAAGACGCCACATCCACGCCGTCCAGCAGCGCCTGGGCGTGGTGTCCGTACATCAGCCCCAGCGCCAGGGTTTCTCCCAAAGGCCGGGATTCGTCTGCCAAAATTTTGCCCATTTCCTCCCGAGTCTGCAGCAGCACATTCATTGCATCGGTATCGTATTCGGGGGCTTCGCCGCCATCAACAAATTCAATAACGGGATCTGCTACCGGAGCGGTGAGAATGATTCTGGCTGCCTCGGGGCAGGAAAGCTCCAAGCCCAGCTCCATAAAAACGCCGTAATCGTGAGTCAGACGGGGAAACTCCCGGCAGGTCTTACACAGCGCATCGTGTCCCAGCTCCGCCTGGATACGGCACAGCCCGTCCTGCCGCCACATAGGGCAGCGGTCAAACTCGTTGATCATTATGGTATCGCAGTCCTCTACGGTCATAACCTGCCGCAGGCGGTCGCCCAGCGCTCCAGAAAGGCTGCGATAATATGCAGCAGATTCCTCGTCTACCTGAACAGTCCACTCCTTACAGCAGCTGTCAGGGCACTCAGAGGCGATACAGTGAAATTGATCAAAATATTTGGGTTTTACGATCTTCATAAAAATCTCCATAGAAAAGCGCATACGGGTTTCGTATGCGCTGATTTCATTATTTATCGTAGGTGGGGCGGATGCCATACATTGTGGTGGCGGCATCTCTCAGCGCGTTCTTGCTGGTTTCCACAGCGCGGCGCAGCTCGTCAATTTGGGAAGTGAACCGGTCTGCAACGCCAATAAAAGAGGTTGCAGCGGTATCGACCTGTGTGGTAGCCTCTGCCAGTGTGCCTGCGGCTTGATTAAAGAGCTTTTCGGAACGCTCTCTTGCCTGGCGTTCAATGCTTTCCGCCCGGCGGTAGGCATCCAGCTCCTTTTCGTGGGTGCAGTTGGCAACTTTGGCTTCCAGCTCGGCATTTGCAGCCTGCGTCTGTTCCAAAAGAGCGGTCAGCTCGGCGCATTTTGCCTCCAATTCCTCCACACGCGCCTGCTGCTGGGGGAGGTTTTCATATTGCTGCAGTACTTCCCGCAGCTGGTTTGCCTCGTCATTCAGCTGGCTGATCTGCTCGGCGTGCTTGGTATTCATATACTCAATATAGCGGACAACATCTGCGCGGTTAAAGCCGCCCAAAGCACTGCGGAAATTGTGATTAACAGCCATAGTTCGTTGCCTCCTAAGAAATTTGAGAGAATTATATCACAAAAGTTTCAAAATAACAACTCTTTTCAGGAAAAATAAGAAAACGGCCGTTAGGGCAACACTCCGTAAGGAAGTAATGCCTGAAAAGCGGTGTTTATTCCCGCCATTCTGCGTTAAAAATACTCGAAATGCACCAAGCATTTCTGCGTTTTTTGCCTTGTCTGGCAGAAATCTCCACCCTTTTCAGGTGCTATGCAGTTTTGAAGTGGCAACTTTTTTGATTGACAAACAATAAAATTCCCGGAATGCTGACGCATTTCGGGAATTTTTTGTGCAGTTAAGCGAGAAAGGGGCCGTTCAAAACCAATACTTCCTTACGAAGTGTTGCCCTTTTCGGCCGTTTTCACATATTATCGGTCTTTGCAGCATTGGCAGTTGCCGCTACAGCTGCCGCTGTCGGGGCAGCCGATGCAGCGCTTGCCCGCCTTTTTGGAGCGGTGGATGGCATAGCCTGCGCCGCCCAGGATGGCGGTCAGGATGGCGATGATCAGAAAATCCATAGGCAAATTACCTCACAGTCTGTCTGTTTTTCAGCTTCCGGCCGCCCCGGACACACAGGGTGCCGATGACCGCGGCGATGACGCCGACGGCGATCAGGCCGGGGATGAAGCCCGCGCCCAGGTGACCCTCGGTGATCAGGGTGCCGATCTGGTAGACCGCGAAGCCCAGGCAGAAGCCCGTGGCCAGCTGCAGGGCGATGCCGCCGAAGAGCCACTTGCGGTCCTTGATCTCGGAGTTCATGGCACCGATGGCCGCGAAGCAGGGGGGCGTGAACAGGTTGAACATCAGATAGGCCAGGGCCGCGGCCTTGGTCATACCGAAGACGGCGGCGACCTCGCTGCCTGCACCGGAGGCCATCTCCAGGGCCTCGGTGTCGATCAGGTTGGAGATGCCGTAGCACACCGCCAGGGTGCCCACCACGTTCTCCTTGGCGATGAAGCCGGTGACGGCGGCGGCGGCCAGCTGCCATGCATGGAAGCCCACCACGGGCACCAGAATGTAGGCGAAGGGATTGGCAATGGTGGCCAGGATGGAGGTATGCTCCATGCCCTCCTCCACCACGGTGAAGGACCAGTCGAAGGTCTGCATCACATGGACGACGAAGTTGCACAGCAGGATGATGGTACCGGCCTTGACGATGTAGGCCCAGCCCCGGCCCAGCATGGAAATGGCGGCCCGCTTCAGGGAGGGCAGCTTGTACTCGGGCAGCTCCATGATGAAGAAGGACTTCCGGTTCTTATGTCCGGCGATCCTGTTGACCAGCAGGGCACCGATGAGGATGATGAAGATGCCCGCAA
>JAZSGS010000002.1:0-6163 GCA_045532855.1 Faecousia sp. | reverse complement strand
AACCCCGGAGAGCTTCTTCTCCCGGTTCCGTATTCACATGAAAGTACACCACGAAGTTACCGCAATTCATCCCGACAGAAAGACCGTTTCCGTAAAGGATCTGAAATCTGGTGAAGAATTTGAAGAGAGCTATGACAAGCTACTGCTTTCTCCCGGCGCAAAGCCTGTATGGCCGGACCTCCCGGGCATGGACAGTGACAAGCTGTTCACTCTGCGCACCGTGGAGGATACCTTCCGGATCAAGGAATTTGTAGATCATAACAAACCTAAGTCCGCAGTCATGGTGGGCGGCGGCTTCATTGGCCTGGAAGTAGCAGGGAACTTAAGGGAGCTTGGCATGGATGTGACCATCGTTCAAAGGCCCAGGCAGCTGATGAATCCCTTTGATGCAGATATGGCTTCCTTTATCCACAGCGAGGTTCGCAAGCATGGTGTAAAACTGGCACTTGGCTATAGTGTGGAGGGCTTTGAAGAGAAAGACGGCGGTATCAATGTGTTGCTGAAGAATAGAGAAGCCATCCATACGGATATGGTGGTGCTTGCCATTGGTGTTACCCCGGAATCCAGCCTTGCTAAAGATGCCGGTTTGGCTCTTGGCCTGAAGGGCAGCATTTTGGTCAATGACCGGATGGAGACCTCCATCCCCGATATCTATGCCGTAGGCGATGCGGTGCAGGTAAAGCACTATGTCACAGGCCACGATGCACTGATCGCGCTGGCAGGCCCTGCCAATAAGCAGGGACGGATCGCTGCGGACAATATCTGCGGCGGCGACAGCCGGTACTTAGGCAGCCAAGGCAGTTCCATAATAAAGGTCTTTGATATGACCGCAGCCACCACCGGCATTAACGAAACCAACGCCAGAAAAGCCGGACTGGATGTGGACACGGTTATTCTCTCGCCAATGAGCCACGCCGGTTATTACCCCGGCGGCAAGCTGATGACCATGAAGGTGGTTTTTGAAGAGGAAACCTACCGCCTGCTGGGCGCGCAGATCGTGGGCTACGATGGTGTAGATAAGCGCATCGATTTGCTGGCTACAGCCATCCATGCAGGACTGAAAGCAACCGATCTGAAAGACCTGGACCTTGCTTATGCACCGCCCTATTCTTCAGCTAAGGATCCGGTGAATATGGCAGGCTTTATGATCGATAACATTTCCAAAGGACTGAAGCAGTGGCATCTATCTGATGCTGCCAATCTGCCCCGAGACGGAAGTGTGACCTTGCTGGATACCCGTACCGTGGGTGAATATAGCCGTGGACATATCGACGGTTTCCGGAACATTCCTGTGGATGAGCTGCGGGAGCGGATCGGTGAGATCGAACCCGGAAAGAGAGTCTATATAATCTGTCAGAGCGGTCTGCGCAGCTACATCGCCACCCGGATCCTGGAGGGCTATGGCTTTGAAGCTTATAACTTTGCCGGAGGTTTCCGATTCTATGATGCGGTGGTCAATGACCGTGCGCTGATCGAAAGCGCTTATAGCTGCGGAATGGATCAATAATACGGATCATTTTCCTATCTGTAAACCCGTCATTCTCTCTTGATAAGAGATAATTAAAATCAATGAGGAGGCGCGGAAACCCTATGAAACAAATGATATGCTCCATCTGTTCGTATACCTATGACGAATCAGCTGGAATACCGGAGGCGGGCATTGCTCCAGGGACAAAATGGGAGGATCTCCCGTCTGATTGGAAATGCCCTTGGTGTGGTGCTGGCAAGGATGCCTTTCGCCATAAAGAGGCTGCGGCGGAGGATTCTCCTGTACAGCCGACAGAAAAGCCCTATGTAGAGAAGGAACTCTCCGCCATGGAAATGAGCATCATCTGCTCCAATCTGGCAAGAGGCTGTGAAAAGCAGTATCTTCCGGAGCAGGAAAAGGCATTCCGGCAGCTTGCGGATTTCTTCAAGTCCAAGGCAGAGCCAATGCCGTCAGCCGGTGTGCAGGAACTGCTGAAGCAGCTGGAACAGGATCTGAATGTTGGCTATCCCTACGCCAATGCGACGGCTTCTGAAAAACCGGATCGGGGCGCTCTGCGATGTCAGGTATGGAGCGAGCGTGTGACCCGGATGCTCCAATCTCTGCTGACCCGTTATGCAGCGGAGGGCGACAGGATGCTGGAAAACACCGGTGTGTATGTATGCAGTATCTGCGGCTTCGTTTATGTTGGCGATGCAGCACCGGAGATGTGCCCTGTTTGCAAAGTCCCCAGCTGGAAGTTCGACAAGATGGAAGGGAGGGCATAAATATGGCGGAAAAGTATGCAGTAAGAAACCTTCGTCTTTGCACAAAGGACTGTTTGTGCCTGTATGTGTGTCCTACCGGCGCAACAGACACAGAGAACAGTATTATTGATGCGAATAAATGCATCGGCTGCGGCAAATGTGCAGAGGCCTGTCCCTCTAGTGCTATCTCCATGATGCCAAAAACACTGCCGCCCCAGCAGCCGAAGGAGGAAGCTGTTGTGGAGGCACTGAGAGTGCTGATTCAAAGCAAGGCTGCCGCAGAAGGCCTTGCCTCGCAGTTGCCGGATGCCCTGAGTGTCGCAGTGGAAAGATCCTCCCGCCTGATGGCGGAGGACCTTTGCAGAGAGGCAGGCTTTATGCTGCCCCAGAGCGCGAACACCAGAGCGTTTCTGGAAACAGTCAGAAACTATCCCGGTGTCCCGGTGGATGCCGTAGAAACCCTTTTGACAACAATTCAGTTTAATGAGAAAACGGAGGCTAAGAAAATGGAAAAATGGAAATGCAGTATTTGCGGTTATGTTCATGAAGGTGCTATGACCCCTGATTTTAAGTGCCCGCTCTGCAAGCAAAGCGCAGATAAGTTTGTGAAGGTAGAGGAAGCACCTGCCAAGAATCCCTTTGCAGGCTCCAAGACAGAGAAAAATTTGTGGGATGCCTTTGCCGGTGAGTCCCAGGCTCGGAACAAGTACACCTACTTTGCGTCTGTTGCTAAGAAGGCCGGCTATGAGCAGATCGCAGCCCTGTTCCTGCAGACTGCTGAAAATGAGAAGGAGCACGCAAAACTCTGGTTTAAGGCGCTGGGTGAGCTGGGCGATACTGCAGA
This sequence comes from Faecousia sp., assembly GCA_045532855.1. Classification (GTDB taxonomy): domain Bacteria; phylum Bacillota; class Clostridia; order Oscillospirales; family Oscillospiraceae; genus Faecousia. Next base: position 3,087 of record JAZSGS010000002.1, on the reverse strand, counting down.
AAACCTGCTGCACGCTGCAGAGGGTGAAAACTACGAGTGGACAGACATGTATGACCGTATGGCCCGTGATGCGGACGAGGAGGGCTTCCATGAGCTGGCTGAGCAGTTCCGTGGTGTTGCCGCTATCGAGAAGACCCATGAGGAGCGCTATCGGAAACTACTGCACAATGTGGAGGCAAAGGCTGTCTTTGAAAAGAGCGGCGTTACCCTGTGGGAGTGCCGCAACTGCGGTCATCTGGTCATGGGTGTGAAGGCACCGGAGGTATGTCCTGTCTGTGCCCACCCCCAGGCATTCTTCGAGGTCCGGGCAGAAAACTACTAAGAATCTATCCTTTAAAGGCAGTGAGCTTCTCGCTCACTGCCTTTAGGGTTAGCTGAGCAATTTCTTGGTAAATAATAAAGCAATGAAAGAGCCGATGCTGTTTGCTCACAGCGCAGACCATGCTATGGGCTACTGCGTAGACCAGGAACGCTACAAAGAAACAGTTAAGGATTTCCGGAAAACCTATGATTTTTAGATATAGAATTATCCCACCCGTGCTTGTTAAGACAAGGGTGGGATAATTACTTTTATTGCATAACATTCCTCTCGATATGAAGGTGCCCATTTTGACATCATAGTTGGCGATCATAGTAGATTTTTGCATATGAAAATAAAGCCGTGTCGGTTTTGGTGTCGGTTTCTGTGGAAGTTGGTACACAGCACAAAAAAGAAGAAAGCCTGAAACTCGTTGGAGTTTCAGGCTTTTTTATGGAGCTGCTAGCCAGATTTGAACTGGCGACCTCATCCTTACCAAGGATGCGCTCTACCGGCTGAGCTATAGCAGCATTTGCAGACAGCTTTTGTATTATATATTACCGCGCAAAAATTGTCAAGTATTTTCTTGCAAAATTTTGCTTTCTTTCTGCAAAATTTACAAAGATAAAAATACCCACCGGGAATTCATCTCGGTGGGTATTTCATTTCATTGATTCTGGGATTAAACCAGCTCGATGATAGCCATTTCGGCAGCGTCGCCACGGCGAGCGCCGATACGGGTCACGCGAGTATAGCCGCCGTTACGGTCAGCATACTTGGGAGCGATCTCCTTAAACAGCTTGTTAGCCACATCTTCCTTGGTGATGAAAGCCAGAGCTCTGCGGTAGTTAGTCAGGCCACCCTTCTTGCCCAGGGTGATCATCTTCTCAACAACAGGCTGTACTTCCTTTGCACGGTAGAAGGTGGTCTCCATCTTGCCGTTCTCCAGCAGATCGGTAACCTGCTGACGCAGCAGGGCCTTTCTCTGCGTGCTGGTCTTGCCCAGCTTACGAGTTCCGAACATAAACGTTTCCTCCTCTAAAAGGTTGACACTTTACTTAGTTGCTGCCAGAATCTTCGCTGGCCAGGGACAAGCCCATCATCTCCAGCTTCTTCTGAACCTCATCCAGGGACTTCTTACCCATATTACGAACCTTCATCATATCCTCACCGGTCTTGCTGATCAGGTCAGCAACGGTGTTGATGTTGGCGCGCTTCAGGCAGTTGAAGCTCCGGACAGACAGATCCAACTCATCAATGGTCATGGCCAGCTTTGCATCCGGGCGATCGGAAGTCTTCTCAACGATGGTGGAACCGGTGCTGACAGTGTCAGACAGGTTAGTGAACACCGTCAGGTGATCAGACAGGATCTTTGCGCCCAGGGAAACTGCGTCCTTTGCGCTGATGGTGGAATCAGTCCAGACCTCAAGGGTCAGTTTATCGAAATCGGTCTTATCGCCGACTCGAGTGGGCTCCACTGTGTAATTTACCTTTTTCACAGGAGAATAGATGGAGTCAATGGGAATCACACCGATGACAGTCTGTGCTGTCTTGTTGCGGTCAGAAGAAATATATCCGCGGCCGCTGGACAGGGTGATCTCCATATTAAATGTGGCCTTTTCACCCAGAGTGCAGATGTGCAGCTCGGGGTTCAGAATCTCGACTTCACCGTCTGCCTTGATGTCGCCAGCTGTAACCTTGCAGGGACCAACAGCATCAATATAAACTGTCTTCACGCCTGCGCTGTGCAGCTTTACGATCATACGCTTAACATTCAGAACGATCTCGGTAACATCCTCGGTAACGCCGGGGATGGTGGAGAACTCGTGCTGAACACCGGCAATCTTAATGGAAGTTGCTGCGTAGCCGGGCAGGCTGGACAGCAGGATCCGACGCAGGGAGTTGCCCAGGGTCATGCCATAACCACGCTCCAGGGGCTCCACAACATACTTGCCGTAGGAAACATCTTCAACAGAATCTAAACAGGTGATACGAGGCTTTTCAATTTCAACCATGTTAAACCCTCCTTTTCAAGAGTATGGGGTGTAGAATGCACCCCACAATTGATAATACGGACAGCTAGGGGGTCGATTACTTGGAGTACAACTCGACGATCAGGTGCTCTGCGATGTCGAAGTCGATATCCGCCTTGGTAGGCAAAGCAACGACCTTACCGGTGAGGGTGTTCTTATCACGGTCCAGCCACTTGGGAGCAGCAACAAAAGCGTCATCTTCCTTCAGCTTCTTGAAGAAGTTGTTGGAAACGCTCTTCTCGCAAACTGCAACAACATCGCCAACCTTGATCATATAGCTGGGAATGTTGACGCGGTTGCCATTAACAGTGAAATGAGCATGGTTCACCAGCTGGCGAGCCTGACGACGGGAGTTAGCGAAGCCCAGACGATAAACTACATTGTCCAGACGGCGCTCAACCAGGGACAGCAGCACCTCACCGGTGTTGCCCTCTGCACGGGCTGCCTTTTCATAGTAGTTACGGAACTGCTTCTCCTGAATGCCGTAAACAAACTTAACCTTCTGCTTCTCAGTCAACTGAGTAGCGTACTCAGACTTCTTTGCTCTTCTCTGGCCGCCGGGGTTCTTGTTGGAAGTCTTGGAATAACCCATCGCGGCAGGAGAAACGCCCAGCGTTCTGCAACGCTTCAGCACGGGCTGCATATTCTTAGCCATATCGCAAATTCCTCCTATCCTAATTAGACACGACGTCTCTTGGGGGGACGGCAGCCATTGTGAGGAATGGGAGTGACGTCCTTAATCATTACGACTTCCAG
>JAZSGS010000005.1:0-31631 GCA_045532855.1 Faecousia sp. | reverse complement strand
GACTGAAAATCCACGTGTCGTTGGTTCGATTCCGACCGGAGGCACCATGGTTCCCAAATGGGAACCAAGATGCGGGTGTAGCTCATCCGGTAGAGCGCCACCTTGCCAAGGTGGAGGTAGCGAGTTCGAGCCTCGTCACCCGCTCCAAACAGATAAGGAACGCAAATGCGTTCCTTATTTCATACGGTACCGTGGCCAAGTGGTAAGGCAAGAGTCTGCAAAACTCTCATTCCCCAGTTCAAATCTGGGCGGTACCTCCAGAAAAAAGGACTTCACGAAAGTGAGGTCCTTTTTTCAACTAAATCCGTCCTTTTGGACGGGATAAATCCATCTTCGATGGATGAAATCACTTTGTGATGAAATCCGACTTCGTCGGGTTGTGGACGGATTTAATTTCATCTGTGCAGCAGATTTCATCCAAGCAACGCTTGGATTTCACCGTGCGAAGCACGATTTCACCGCCTCTTGCGCCACCACCGCTTTTATGCTATAATATTCCCAAGGCGGTGATGATATGGAAAAATACATCTATACTTTTGTTATAATGTTTGTTGTAGTTGTTATTCCTATCGCTCTTTATATTATTTTCAAGCCTATGTTTCGACAGAATAAATTATTGAATGGTATTGTTAACTACGATACTTTTATGAGAAAATTTGTGTTTCGTATTGAGATTACAAAGGAAGAATTTTATTCACAGCTGAAAATACGCAATATCAATGATGTATTAGAATATTCTTTAAATGAGGATTGTTCAGTCATTACATTTACTATGTATAATATGAAATATTCATATAAAATAATAGTTGATGATTTCAATGAATCAATTATTCTGCGAGTTGAGCAAATACAGATAACCAGTAAGCCAGCTTTTCGTATCAATGAATTTTTTATTAAGAAATTTAATGCAACACCATTGGAGTTTGAAAAATATTCATTTTAATATAAAATATTAAAGAAAATCAGGTTTTTGACCAGTTCTTTTTCGGATATGAATGACAAAAAATCCCGAATGCGAAAGCGTTCGGGATTTTACTTTTTCACTATTCACTTTTCACTCTTCACTAAAATTCGCATTTGGGATTTTTGGAAAGTAAGAAGTAATAGTGAATAGTGAAGAAGTATTGCGGCTTTGTCGCTTTAATGCTATAATACACCTAAGGCGGTGATGAGATGTCCTTGCAAACTGTAGAAATCAATTCTGTTAAAATAGCTTTTGATAAGGAAAAAACGAAAGAATTTCGCACTGATTTTAATAAACCTTGTGATTGTCAAAGTTGTAGAAATTATTATAAGCACATAGAGGAAAACAAAAAACTTGTTGAGTTTTTAAGTGAATTTGGAATTGATTATAAGTGCACCGAAGAAGTTTTTTCTTGGGAATTAGGAAATGATAAGGATTCTTTGATTCACCACGAAGGATACTATGGTGTTTTCGGTAAAATCGAAGGCGAAGAATTTGAATTTGAAAAATTCGGTGTAAAAATTACCTTTCAAAAAGGCGCTTCCGTTCCTTGCGATAGGACAGGGGAATATTTTTGGATATGTATTGAGGGGGATTTCCCTTATGCACTTGATGAAGAAAGAGATTTACCTATTACTTTTTCTCAAAAGATTCAAAAGTCAAATATAATCAGTAAAATTAAAGCAATATTTAGAAAAAAGCAAAGAAAATCAGGTTTTTAGACCTGTTCTTTTTCGGACACGAATGACAGAAAAAGAAAGACACGCGAGAGCGTGTCTTTTCTTTTTCAACTAAATCCACCCTAACGGGTGGGTGAAATATTGCTTCGCAATGTGAAATCCTCACTTTGTTCGGATGAAATCGCTGCGGCGGTGGGTGGATTTAATTTCGCATTTTGCGTTAGCAAAATATTTCATCAAAGGCAAAGCCTTTGATTTCACCGTGCGTTAGCACGATTTCACTTTTTCTTAGCACAATATTAATAGTTTTTTGCTTAAAAGAACATATTTTTCATCAATTTTTGACGCGAAACATTACACTTTGTAATTGACATATTTTCTTTCCATTGCGATAATGAATTTAAGGAAAATAATATGTAGAAAAGGAGGGCTTGGCAATGAAAAAAGTTGTATGTTTGTTTATGGTTTTATCGGTGATCATTTTGCTTGCCGGGTGTAAAAAGCCAAACAATTCTCCCGAAAGCACAAGCCCTACTGATGCTACGAAGCCGACTGAAGCTTCGAGCCCAACCCAGGTGGATTTGAGCGAAGATGAATTGGTGGAGATCGTTGCTCAGCAGCTGGATGTGCCCAATGATACAGCCATTACAAGTCAAAACGGTGAAACATATTACCGGGAAGCGGTGGGTTGTGATGGTATGGATATCGCATTCTATGAAGATGGTTATATGGTGGCAGGAGCGTGTGTAGATCCCACCAGTGGAGAATTGCTGCAGGATATCTACAAATATGATTCTGCGAATATGTGCTTCTATCGCTATTTTCAGGACGAATATTTTGCAAGAGATGTTGCAGAGTCTATGAATAAAGCTCCCCTCGAAGCGGTTACGGAGGAAGAACTGGCGAGCTTTGCAGGTACAATTACGACTTCTGGTCAGGTTGAAAGCTTGGTGGGTATCGGATACTTAAAATCTATAACCGAGCTGTGTGTTGTAAAATGTATTATGAAAGAAGTACCAAACGAAATTCTCCAATGTAAAAATATGAAGCGACTATACATTTCAAAGGTGGATGGTTTGAGAAAACTTCCAGAAGATATAGGAGATCTGCAAGAACTTGAGCACATTGTTGTTTCGCTGACACAGATGGAAAGACTTCCGGAAAGCATTGGGGAACTGAAAAAACTCAAATATCTTGGTGCATCCTCAACAAATATTACGGCTGTGCCGGAAAGCATCGGTAACTGCGAGAGCCTTGTGATTTTAGACCTGCACAGCACAGATATCACGGAAATTCCCGATAGCGTAACGAAGCTTAAAAACCTGAAGTCGCTGGACTTGGGCTATACGAAAATCACCGCATTGCCTGAGAACATCGGCGCATTGAAGGAGCTTGTCCGCCTGGATCTGTTTGGACTTGACCTACGGCATTTGCCCCAAAGCGCAAAGAATCTTACCAAGTTGGAGTATCTGAATGTTTACGACAATTACAATTTGGACGAAGAGTATAAGCGGTGGTTTGAGAATAAGTGCTATGAATGCGCCAATGACCCCCAGAACAGTGCGGATTGGGACGATGGAATATAGCAGCTAACAAAAAAGGACTTCACATTTGTGAAGTCCTTATTTTTTATCTTCCAATTCTTTTATATGCTGCTTCAGAACCAGGTTGATGTACTGGGAGAGAGAACGGTCATCGTATTCAGCCCGATCTTTTAGTTTTGCTAAGACATCGTTATCAATCGTAATGCTGACCTTTTCTTTCAAGGGTCTCATTTTCATCACCTCGTGGATATTATAAGATGAAATACTTAAAAATATTGACAAGTAGGAGAAAGTAGGATAAAATACTATCGTCGAAGTTCGGCAGAATACTATTTGAGGTGATTAGAAATGAGAAAATTGTTATGTTGGTTTGTGGTCGTTGCGCTTTTGTGTGCAGGTTTATGCGGATGCGGCAATAAGGATAAGGAGCGCCGGGAGCGGATTGAAGCGCATTTGAATGCGGGTGAATATGAGGAAGCTTATGATGTTGCGGAAACATCTGATGAAAAGAAGGCGATTGCTGCAGAAAATGTTATTGCTGCTGCTTGTTACAATCTGGCTGTGAATGTTGATGTTGATTTAACACTGGTCAGCGGCGCCTACGGTCAGGCAAAGGCCAGTGCAGCAGATGAATACACCCCGAATGACGATATTTTTGCAATCGAAAACTATGAAAAGCTGGCAGAGTATATATCTTGGCTTATCGGAGAAGATGTTTTAGAGGACTACTATTACAGTGCATATTCGATCAAGGTGGAAGGGTATACCACATACAGTCTGGATCGGATCAATATTGACAGTGGAAAAATAGTGAATATCTATGCCTGGGACACCCTTGACCAAACTGCAGAGGATGACAATACAGTGTCCCTGTGCAAATATATTGCCCGCTATATTATGGAGAACGGAACACAGCTTAGCATCAGTGCGGTCGACCGTATCAATGAAAAATATATGTCCGATACGCCGGAAAAGGTTAAGCTAGAAGTTGAACTTGGTTGATAAATGGTGGTGCTATGAAAAATCTCGGCAAAAAGAAATTACTTATTATCATAGCGTCCGTTGTGGGTGGTATCGCTCTGGTATTTGGTGTAATTCGATTGGTATACAGCATTCAATGCAACAAAATTACCGCACAGGAACGGGTTGCAATGCGTATCTGTAAGGAAGCAGAGGATGATCTTTCCTCCATAAAGTATGCAAATCTTCTTAAGAAAAACAACAACGGCTACAAGGATTACTATTACTATGATGTTGTAACCACCAATGGGGAGCGCTATATCGTTGAACTGCGGGATAGCGGAAAGTATATAGAGTTTAACTTTATGTATTCGTACAAGAATTACATTAATATGTATGTTAAACTGAACGATATAATTTTGCTTAGGGAGTCGGATTTGGGCTCATTCTCTGATAGAGTGGAAGTAACCATCAATAAGATGGAAGATCTGCGCTTTTAAATATAAAAAGGACATCCAATTGGATGTCCTTTTTATTATTTAGAAAAACCATTTAACTGTCAGTGATGCCACGAAAAAACCGGTCAGGTCGGCAAGCAGGGCGGCGGGGATGGTATAGCGGGTCTTTTTGATACCTGCTGCGCCGAAATAAACACTGATGGTGTAAAAGGTGGTCTCCGTTGAACCCAGCATAACGGCGGCGGTTCTGCCGATGAGAGAATCCGGCCCGTATTGCGCCATCAGATCTGCGCCTACAGCCAATGCCGCACTGCCGCTTAGGGGGCGCACAAAGACCAGGATCGCCGTTTCCGGCGGAATCCCAAAGAAACCGAAAACCGGCGCTAGAAAGCTGCTGAGCAGCTCCACAGCCCCGGACGCGCGGAGCATTGACACCGCTGTCAGTAGGAAGATCAGCGCCGGGGTGATGGACAGCAGCAGCTTTAGCCCGTCGGCTGCGCCGGTAAGCAGAAGATCGTATGTATTCTCCTTTTTGCGCAGCGCCAGCAGCGATGCAATCAGCAACAGCGCAGGAACAAGGTAGTCAAGCATCGCGCCACACCTTTCCCATCAAGAACGCCGCTGTCAGCCCCACAACCACCGAGCAGATACTGGTGATCCAGACAGCGGGGAGAATGTCAAAGGGGGCGGATGCCCCCAGGCTTGCCCGCACAGCGGCAACATTGCCGGGGATCAGCTGGATGGATGCAGTATTCAGCACGATGAGCCTGCACAGCTCGTCAGTTGCCAGACCGGGTCTGAGAGGGTCAGCAAGCCGCTGGGTAGCTTGGATACCCATGGGGGTAGCGGCGTTGCCCAACCCCAGAACATTGGCGCTGATATTGGCACTGAGCTTTTGACAGAGGATATTGTCCTGCTTTGCAGTGGGGAAGATGCGCACCAGCAGCGGCCGCATCAGCTTGGCTAGGGCTTTTGTGATGCCTCCGCGCTCCATCAGCTTGCCAACGCCTGTCCAAAGGCAGATAGAGCCGCCAATGGAAATGGCCAAGGTGATACCGCCTTGGGCGCCACTGAGGACGGCTGCGCTCAGCTGCGCGCCTCGTCCAAGAATGAAAGAACAGAGGATAGATATTGCGATGATCCCTGTCCAAACCCAGCTCATTACCATAGCAAACCCTCCTTTTTACCATATTATGGAGCAAAGAATAGGGTATTCACATAAAATTAAAGCAGAAAATGACAAATTTCGCAAAAAATGTTTGACAGACCAATATTAACCTATTATAATGAAAATAACCCGTTAACTACAAAACTATGTGAAGGGATGTAAAATACGTATGAAATCCACCGGAATTATTCGCAAAGTTGATGAGCTGGGCAGAGTTGTGCTGCCGATCGAGCTGCGCAGAGTTCTGGATATTGCTGAGCGGGATGAGCTGGAGATCTTCACAGAGGGAGATCGCATCATTCTGCAGAAGCATCAGACCAGCTGTGTGTTCTGCAATTCCGAAAAGTCGCTGGTTAAGTTTAAGGACAAGCATATTTGCGAGTCTTGCGCCCGTAGTCTTTCCCGGATTTAAGTGCAAATAGATCCCCGGGTGCGGTTGCAACCGGGGATTTTATTTTGCAACGGGAAGTTTCTTTTTCGTTGCCAAGCGGACAGCGTAGCAAACGCCGTAGACTGCCAGAACAGCAATGAAGAAAACGATGGGGTTGATCACCATTAGCGACCATTTGGGGATAATGCCGCCTGCAACCAGACCGATATAGAGGGCGTCCTCCTCCAGGAAGAACCAGTTGCGGTCGGTAAACAGGGTGTTGCCCAGCTTTGCCCAAAGCATAATGCCGATCAGCACCAAGCCGCTTTGCCAGCAGTTGCGGATATTGGGCTTGACCTGTCCCAAAGCGATGTTCAGGATGCCCCAAGCCATCAGCACGCCGTGGAAGAACATAGTCTGCACTGCCTGGTAGCACCAGGGCTCGCCACTGCCGACACTGGCGGGGTAGCACAGGTACATCATCGGTCCAAGAATGGCAAGGATCGTTACCGGCTCCTTGAACTTTTGGAGCTTGTGGTTAAACTGGGTAAAACACACCATCGGACACAGAACGGTGCAGATATGGAAGGGCAGCTTATCAGAGTTTAAACTGCCGTAGACAAATTCGTGGAAGAAAAAGTCGGAAATATAGGAGGTTACCAGGGCGTAAGCCAGGAAACGCAGAAGCTTCACCTTAGCATCTGTCGATTTGTTTCGATAAATAAGCCAAAAGGCAATAATGCTGCCGAAGATCAGCACAATATAGACAATATGCGCTGCAGAAAACGGGGTAATAGAGATGCCTGTGTTAAAATGGGACATCTCAAACAGCTTTACAAATAATTCTCTCACTTTGATCCCTCCGGATATTGATTACGGCGCTATTATACAAAATTCGACATAAAGTTGCAACCGATTATGCCCTTATCCGGAAAGAGTTAAGAGAATCTTAAAGTATGAAAAAAACGACCGCAGAAAGCGGTCCGTTTTTGCGGTAATTAAAGCATTGCCATCAGGGCATCTGCGTACTCGCCGCAGGATGCGCCGTCGGTGTTGCCGGTGATCTTTGCAGAGCAGGATGCCATAGCATCTTCCAGCTTCTGCGCCTCGGCAGTGTAGCAAATGTGCCGCAGCAGCATTGCAGCTGCCTTCAGGATGCTGGCAGGGTTGGCGTAATCGCCCATACCACGCTCGATCATACGGGGCGCAGAGCCGTGGATCGCCTCAAACATAGCATAACGATCGCCGATGTTTGCGCTGCCGGCAGTACCTACGCCGCCCTGGATCTGGGCAGCCTCGTCGGTGATGATGTCGCCGTAAAGATTGGGCAGCAGGATCACCTGGAACTTCTCACGCAGAGGCTCTTTCAGCAGGTTGGCGGTCATAATGTCGATGTAGTAGTCCTCCACGGTGATCTCGGGATATTCCTTGGCGATCTCGTGGCAGATGGCGGTGAACTTGCCGTCGGTCTTCTTCATAATGTTGGCCTTGGTAACCACACTCAGATGAGTTTTGCCGTTCTGACGGGCGTACTCAAAGGCTGCCCGGGCAATACGGCGTGTGCCCAAATCGGTAATGACCTTAAAGTCAACTGCCATACCGGGCAGTTCTACGCCACGGCTGCCCAAAACATACTCACCCTCGGTGTTTTCACGGTAGAAGATCCAGTCGATGTTCTTCTCGGGAATACAGACGGGACGGACATTGGCGTACAGATCCAATTCACGGCGCATAGAAACATTGGCGCTTTCCATCGTGCCGCCCATAGGTGTTTCTGTAGGACCTTTCAGCAGAACATCGCAGGACTTGATCTCTGCCAAAACATCGTCGGGAATGGCCTTGCCCTTTGCGATGCGGTTTTCGATGGTCAAGCCTTGAATCTGCTTTACCACTACCTTACCGGCGGCGATTTTATCGGCCAGCAGGTGCTTCAGCACCCGGGTGGCGTGCTGGGTGATGATGGGGCCGATGCCGTCGCCGTCGATGACACCGATGGTGATGACTTCTTTCGTGGTGAAATCGGTCTTTTCACAGTTCATATTTTCCAGTCTGGTCAGCTGCTCCTCCAAAATGGTACGAAAAGCATCGCAGGCCTGTGTCAGTTCTTTCATTGTCCACCCTCCTTGGTGTAGTTCAGCAGTCCGCCGCACAGCAGGATCTTCTGCTGACGGTCAGACAGATTGCAAAGTGTGGTTGCTGTCTTGCCTGTGGTTTCGTTTACCACAGTGATCTTGCCCTGTGCCATACCGGTCTGAATGTCGCTCAGCCGCAGCGTATCACCCTGCTGCAGGATCTCATAATCATCGGGATTTTCCAGCGTCAAGGGCAGGATACCGGCGTTGATCAGGTTTGCCACGTGGATGCGGGCGAAGCTCTTGGCGATGACACAGCGAATACCCAAGTACATAGGCACGAGAGCTGCGTGCTCACGGGAAGAACCCTGACCGTAGTTGCTGCCGCCGATGATAATGCCGTCAACCGCGGCCTTAGCACGCTCCGGGAATTCCTTGTCGCAGACCTCAAAGCAGAACTGGGACAGATGGGGGATATTGGAGCGGTAGGGCAGGATCTTGGCGCCTGCAGGCATAATATGGTCGGTGGTGATATTGTCGCCCACCTTCAGTACAGCAGTGGCGGTCAAGGTGTCGGCAAAGGGCTTTGCCTTGGGGAACTCCTTGATGTTGGGGCCACGGAGCACCTCTACGGTGCTGCCGTCCTCGGCAGGAGGCAGAACAGCAGAGTCGTCTACCCGGAAGGTTTCCGGCATCTGAATGGGAGCGTAGGGCTCCATTGTAGTCGGATCTGTGATGTAACCAGTCAGTGCGGAGGCAACGGCGGTCTCCGGGGATACCAGATAGACCTGACCGTCCTTGGTGCCGCTTCTGCCGTGGAAATTGCGGTTAAAGGTACGCAGGCTCACGCCGGCGGAATTGGGGCTGAAGCCCATACCGATGCAAGGACCGCAGGCACATTCCAAAAGCCGTGCGCCACTGGCAAGAATATCTGCCAATGCGCCGCACTCCGAGAGCATCGTCAGCACCTGACGGGAGCCGGGGGAGATGGAAAGGCTGACATTGGGGGCAACGGTCTTGCCCTTGAGCATTGCGGCCACCTTTAAGAGATCCTGCAAAGAGGAATTGGTGCAGGAGCCGATACAGACCTGGTCCACTTTGGTGGCGGTGAGACTTTCGGCGGTTGCCACATTGTCGGGGCTGTGGGGGCAGGCGACCAGAGGCTTCAGAGCGCTCAGGTCGATGTCGATGATGCGGTCATACTCCGCGTCAGCATCGCTTTCCAGAGCGGTGAAATCAGCGCCGCGACCCTGTGCCTTCAGGAAAGCCTCGGTGATCTCGTCAGAGGGGAAGATAGAGGTGGTTGCGCCCAACTCGGCGCCCATATTGGTGATGGTTGCGCGTTCGGGGACAGTTAAGGTCTTAACGCCGGGACCGCCCCATTCAATGATGGCGCCAACGCCGCCCTTAACGGAGAGAATCCGCAGAATTTCAAGGCTCACATCCTTGGCGGTAACGAAGGGACTGAGCTTGCCTGTGAGGTTGACCTTGAACATCTTGGGCATTGTGATATAGTATGCGCCGCCGCCCATAGCTACGGCAACATCCATACCGCCTGCGCCGAATGCCAGCATACCCAAACCGCCAGCGGTGGGGGTATGGCTGTCAGAGCCGATCAGTGTCTTGCCGGGCTTGCCGAACCGCTCCAAATGCACCTGATGGCAGATGCCGTTACCGGGGCGGGAGAAATGGACGCCGTGCTTGGCAGCAACGGTCTGCAGATACCGATGGTCGTCCGCATTCTCGAAGCCGCACTGCAGCGTGTTGTGGTCAACATAGGCAATGCTGAACTCGGTCTTTACCCGGGGGATACCCATGGTTTCAAATTCCAGATATGCCATCGTGCCGGTGGCATCCTGGGTCAAGGTTTGGTCGATACGCAGCGCAACTTCGCTGCCGGCGGTCATATCGCCGGAGATCAGATGTGCCGCGATGATTTTTTGCGCGATTGTCTTTCCCATTTTATTTACACCCCGCTATCATATAGATCCTTGCGTTTCCAATGTGCTGTTCCGCCAGCTGGGAGGCAAGCTCTGCGTTACCGGAAAGGATGGCATTGCATAAAGCCTTGTGTTCTTCGACAGTGGCGGCGGTACGACCGGGAGCGGACATGGAAATGCGGCGGAAACGCTGAGTCTTGTGGTGCAAAGGCTGCAGGGTGTCCCGGATCACAGTACGGCCGCTGAGTTCGTAGATGGCCTCATGGAAGGCGTCGTCCATTTCCCGCAGACGGTCCATATCCTGCTTGCTGTAGTAAAAGTCCTGCAGATCGCTGATCTGCTTGAACCTTTCAGCGCTTTCGGGGGTCAGATTTTTCGTGGCGTAGTATGCCGCCAGACCCTCGATCCGCTGGCGGATATTCATAATATCCTCCAGATCTTCTGCAGTAATACCCAGAACCAGGCTGCCCTTGGGGCAGTCCTGGATCAGCCGCTCCTGCTCCAAACGGCGCAAAGCCTCCCGGATGGGGGTGCGGCTGACGCCCAGCTGCTCCACCAGCTTCAGTTCGGTGAGAATCTCGCCTCTGGGGTATACGCCGGTGATGATATTGTCTTCCAGCTTTTCAAATACCTGATCCGCCAGAGAAATTGTCTTAAACTGTGCCATATTATACCTCCTGCGTCAGTCTGCCGGGGGCAAACTCTTCGATCTTTGCTTCCATTTCGCCGTCAGAGATCATCGTTACGCGACCTGCTTCGTATTCTTCGTCTACCCAAGCTTTCAGGGCAACCACCAGGGGATCGGTCTTTTTCAGCTCCGCATCGCCCTTCAGTCTGTAGGTCTGGTTGATCCAGTATGCAATGCCGGCAAGACCGGAAGTCTTGCTGATCTCCACCATCGCGGGGCGGTTCAGCAGCTTTTCGGTATCAAAGATGGTGTAGATCTCTGCATCCTTCAAAAGACCGTCGGCGTGGATACCTGCCCGGGTGGAGTTAAAGTTCTTGCCTACAAAGGGAGTCATAACGGGGATATCATAGCCGATGTCCTTGTGGAAGTATTCAGCGATCTCAGTGATGACCGTGGGATCCATACCGTCCATAGAGCCACGCAGGGACGCGTACTCAAACACCATAGCCTCCAGCGGCACATTGCCAGTGCGTTCGCCAATACCCAACAAGGAACAGTTGACAGCACAAGCGCCGTACAGCCAAGCAGTGGAGGCGTTGGCAACACCCTTATAGAAATCGTTATGTCCGTGCCATTCAAGACATTCACTGGGAACATCGGCGTAGTGCTGCAGGCCGTAGATGATACCGGCAACACTTCGGGGCATAGCAGCCTCGGTATAGGGAACGCCGTATCCCATGGTATCGCAGGCGCGGATCTTCACGGGGATACCCGCCTGACGGGACAGCGCCTGCAGCTCATTGACGAAGGGAACGACGAAACCGTAGAAATCGGCGCGGGTAATGTCTTCCAGGTGGCAGCGGGGAATGATGCCGGCGTTAAAGGCGTCGGAAACTGCGGCAAGATAATGATCCAGAGCTTGTTTACGGGTCATCTTCATCTTTTTAAAGATGTGGTAGTCGCTGCAGCTGACCAGGATGCCGGTTTCCTTAATACCCAGATCCTTCACCAGTTGGAAGTCCTGTTTACTGGCGCGGATCCAGCTGGTGATCTCGGGGAATTTCAGGTCCAGCTCCATACACTTTTCCAGTGCTTCCCGGTCCTTTTTGCTGTAAACGAAGAACTCGGACTGGCGGATGATGCCGAAAGGTCCGCCCAGCTTGGACAGCAGCTTATAAATATTAACGATCTGATCCACGGTATATGGCTCAATGGACTGCTGTCCGTCCCGCAAAGAGGTGTCTGTGATCCAGATCTCCTCCGGCATATTCATAGGAACGCGGCGGTGGTTGAAAGCAACCTTGGGCACGCTTCCGTATGCGTAGATATCCCGCTGCAGATTGGGCTCAGCAATATCCTGCAGGGAATACTTATAGGACTTTTGTTCCAGCAGATTTGTCTTGTTGGAAATCTCAAGCATAGTTCATACTCCTTTGCTGTGTATTATTGTATACAATTATACTATACAACCAAAAAATGTCAAGTCCTTTGCACATAAAAAACCGGTATGTTTTGCAACATACCGGTTTTCTGCGGTTATTTGGCGGCGGTTACCTCCGCGGGGGCTTTTTTGCCAGCTGCCAGACGGTGGATACCCATAGATGCCAGCAAAACCAAATACGCCGCGGCGGTAAAACCGGCGATGTAAATGATCAGCGACAGGGGGTAGGGAACCAGCTCCTGTACGGTGGAGTATACCGGCAGATGGGGATCGCAGTAGGGGCTGATGTAGAACATATTGAAGGTGTCAGTTTCCAAAAGACCGGTTGCGTGGGCTACCTCGTTGAGGATCATCGCAATACCGACGGCAACGGCAAAGACACAAAGCGCCTTCAAAATGGTCTTATGCTCCAGCTTAATATGACCGGTGGCAAATAGGTATGCGCCAATGGGCAGCATTACGCCGTGGCATACCATAGTCTGAATGTTGATGCCGATGGTGGATACAAACACATCTCCGGGGTAGACCATTACGCACAGACCGGCGAAGATGGCGAAAGTCGCAAGATAAGCGCACAGGGCGTTATGGACCTTGCCCTTTTTGATCAGACCTGCCAAAATGCCTGCATACATAGGCGTGGAACAGAACTGGAAGGGGAATGCGTACCACTGGAAGTCGAATTTTACCGTGCCGTCTTCGTAAGAGAAGCTGTAGTTGATCATTTTGTAGATCTCAAGCAGCACCACGGCAACGGATAGCCAAAAAACCACCTTGCGGACCCGGTCAGCCGAGTCGTTTTTGCGGAAAACGCACAGATAGACGGTGGTAAGAATGGACGCTGCGAAAAATGCGATGTGAAATAAGCTGTAGCAGCCGGGTGTTGTCATATCGGAATCCAACAGCTGCAGTACTTTTATCCAAAACTCCATAATTGAAGCCTCCTTTTGCCGCCGATAAGTATAGCATAGGAAACCTGGTTTGTCAGGAGTGTAATTCTTAAGTTTTCTTAAAGATTTGCGAATTTCGACAAAAAGATCCCCGCAGAATATCTGCGGGGATCGCGGTCAAACGATTCTTTGGTATAGGTAGTAGGTGAAGTCCACGCCTTCAAAATAGAAAGTAGCTTCGTCTACCAGTTCGTAGCCCAAGGAAGCGGGATTCCAGTAGGATGTTTCATAGATAGTACGGGTGATGACGAAATCCACCTCTCCGTTTACCATACAATTGCGCTGGGTCTGCCACATATCCGGCGCGTCTATGTTTAAGGTGCAGAAAAATTCGCAGCTGGGAAGCACATCGGCGGCATAGTAGAATCCGCCGTCTAAAAATCCGTAGTTGAGGATCTTTGCATCTTCAACCTTGTTAATGATTTCGGCGAATTTGTAGGCAGGCAGATCCTCTTTTTCATAGTCCATTAAGTAGGTGTTGCCGCTTTTGTCGTAGCAGGTGTTCAGCAGAACGCCGATCAGCACAGCAATGATAACTGTGCTGGCTCCCGGAATCGCGGAAAGATGCTTATCAACCCACTGAGGAATATCGGCAAGGAGCAAAGCTTTTGCAACGGCGATAAGACCAAAGACGGCAAAGGCTGCTAAGATGAGGCCGTAGTATGTATAGCCCCGACCGCCCCAGTAGGTGCCAATGGTCAGTCCGGCAAAGCACAAAAATGCCATCACAAGATCCTGCCAATGCTTGCGCAGCTCCATAACGAACAGCAAAAGCCCCAGCCAGATCATCCAGCCGTAGGAGGTGTTGTATTTGAGGGTGGTGTCCAGGCACTGTTTGATCAGCTCCCACCTTGTACCCTCGGTTTCCTGGGGGTAGAGGAAGAGGTTGTTGTAGAAATACACCTGGAACATATCGTCCAAAGCGCCGTGGATCAGGAAATAGCCAAATACCACCACGCTGACGGCGGCAACGCCCAAAAGGAAATTGCCAACGGTGTCCAAAAGGGCTTTCCATTGGAATTGATCCGTCAGATACCAGACGATCACAAACAGGGCAAGTCCCAGATAGAAACCGACGATGGTGAACTTGATATACAGTACCGCCGCGGCAAAAATGCCGTTGAGGAAGCCTTCCTTGAAGGAAAGTGTCCGTTTTTCGTGAAGCGCCAGCAGAACACTATACAGACTGTAGGTCAGCATAAACAGGCAAAGCTCCTCAGCGCCGCCACCGTGGGCAAATGCCTTGGAAATGGCCACCAGCGCGCCGAGAATGGCAATGATGACATACTGCAGCTTGGTTTTGCCCAAATAAATTTCCGCGATCTTGGCGCTGAAATACAGGAAAAGACCGTATGTTACAACTTCCAGCAGGTATACGCCGAAAAAGCTCTGATCGCTGATCAGCGCGGTAATGGCGTAGAGGAAATACAGCACAGGCCCTTTCTGCTCATAAAGCTCAGCGTAGGGGACAATGCCGTGGAGCATAGATTTGCCTACGGTGAAAAAGCAGTTCACATCCACCCAGTCGTTCATCGGGTACAACGGCGAACTTTTGGAGCAGACCAGAAGAAACAGCGCCGAGCTCAAAAAGGAGAACAGCAGAAGCGGATTCAGCTTAATCTTTTTCATAAGCGATCCTCCGTGCGCTCACTGATAATATACCGGGGGCGTTGCTTGACTTCCAGATAGATTTTACCGATGTATTCACCGATGACACCCAAGCAGATCAGCTGTACGCCGCCAATAAAGCAGATGATGCAGGTCATACTTGCCCAGCCGGGGACAGCAGCGCCGCACGCCGCCACGATCAAGGTCCAAAGCACGCCTACGAAGCTCAGCGCGGCGATAATGCCGCCTAAGGTGGTGATGATGTGCAGAGGCTTGACGCTAAGGCTGGTAATGCCTTCAAAAGCCAGTGCCAGCATCTTCCGCAAGGGATAGTGGCTCTTGCCTGCCAGGCGTTCGTGCCGTTCGTAATACACGCTGGTGCTCTTAAAGCCCACCAGGGGGAACATACCCCGCAGGAACAGATTGACCTCCTTGAAGGAGGCAAATTCCTGCAGTACCCGGCTGGAAACCAGGCGGTAATCGGCGTGATTGTACACAGAGTCTACGCCCATAGATTTCAGCACCTTATAGTAGCTTTGGGCGGTAAAACGCTTGAAGAAGGTGTCGGTGTCCCGCTTGCTACGCACGCCGTATACGATCTCACAGCCGTTAAGATAGGCGTCCACCATCTCATCCATGGCGTTGATATCGTCCTGACCGTCGCAGTCGATGGAAATGGTGATATCGCAATGATCCTTCGATTCCATCAGACCGGCGAGAACGGCGTTCTGGTGTCCACGGTTGCGGCTTTGCCGAATGCCCATATAGTGGCGGTCCTGCTTTGCCAGGGACTCGATGATCTGCCAGGTGTTGTCCTTGGAGCCGTCGTCCACAAAGAGGATCTTGCTCTGTTGGCTGATCTTCCCGGACTCCCAAAGGGAGGTAAGCTTTTCCAAAAACAGGGGAGCGGTGATGGGAAGAACGGCTTCTTCGTTATAGCAGGGGATCACGATGCGCAATACAGGTTTCGTCATAAAGACTCCTTTCTTGCTTAGATGAATGTTACCTTGGCAGAAATTTTCTTTGTCAGCCAGGCACCGAAATATGCGAATGCGATACCCAAGCCGATGGAAACGATCACATCGGTGGGGTAGTGAACATACAGATACAGCCGGGAGAATGCGATCAAGCCGGCCAAAATCAGGGCGGGAATGCCCAGCTTTTTGTTGTGAAGTGCCAGTGCGGTGGCGGCCTCAAAGGAAGCAATGGTATGACCGGAGGGGAAGGAAAAATCGTGGGGCGTGGCAACCAGCAGCTGCATCGCCTCCCCGTAAAAATCATAGGGGCGGATCCGGGCGCACAGGGGCTTTAAGGTAAGATTGCAAACCACCAAGCCCATCAGCAAAGCGATGCCCATTGCAAGGCCAGCTTTGCGGTATTTGGGGATCAGCAAAAACACAACGGAAACTGCGATCCAGAAGATGCCGCCGTTGCCCAATACGGTAATGAGGGGCATTGTGGTATCCAAAAAGCCGCAGCGCAGATTTTCAGCGATCCAATCCAGGATCGGCAGATCGAAATTGACTGCGAACCAAGCGAAAAATTCAGCCATTTCTGCAACCTCCTTATTCAAAGACTGCGTACAAGGTCATCGGTTCCAGTTCCGCAGGAATATTGCCGGTCTGACCGGGCTCAAAGAGAATGGTCATTGTAACCTGACCGTCCTTAGAAACAGTTTTAGTAGCCCAACCCAGGAAGGTATCGCCGGGGGCAATGTCGAACTGGGGCAGGGAAATGTTGTTGTCAGTGGTATCAACCATCACAGTTTCCAAAATCTCGTCGTAGCAGTGGAAGGTCAGCTTCACCTTTTCCACGGTTTCCTGCAGGTCCACATTGGTGATGTTGGTGACCATAAATGTACCGGCGGAATTCTTGGTGAAGAAATAGGTAGTGTTCATATCCAGGCTCTTGACCGTGCCGTTTTTCCGGGTGATGTCCAGCTGCAGGGTTACCCGGGCAGAGAACAGGTCATCGCTGTAGCGGTAGAAATCGCTGACAGCAGTTACGGATTCGTTGAAGCTGTAAGAGGCAAAGGACTGAATGAAGGTGGGGGTGTTGCAAATGTCCTTGTAGATCTGAGTAGTGTTGTCGAAATACTTGCTCAGCTCGCCGGTGCCGATGGCGCGAATGGCAAACAGGGCGTTTGCCTTGGCGGCATTGAGCGCGATGTTCTGTTCTACATCGGTGATTTCGGTAGCGGCGGTAACTTTGGGCTCGTAGCGGTTTTCTTCCTCGTTATAGACGGTATCAACGGCTTGTCCTTCAGCGTCCAAGATCTGCACAGAGGGCTCGGTAAGAAGTCCGTCCATATACAATTCCTGCACACGGTAGCCGTGGATGCCCTCGGGCAGATATTCTTCCGCCTTGGTGGAAATGGTGCGCACGATGCACTCGTCGCCCAATTCTTTGTCATTAACCAGCACGGTTTGACCGGGGAAGCGCAGTACGGTAACGCTGTGGGAGCTGTTTACCACCAACTGCAGATCGATCATTTCCCACTCGGTCATATTGGATCCGTTGACACTGCTGGTGAGCATAAAGGAGGCGATCCGCTTGCCGTCCAGCTCTACGATGTACTTGTGATCCTTGGAAAGACCGGCAGAGGTTTCGTAATAGGTGATCTGCTTGTCCTGGGCAGCGTCCACCTTGCTTTGCATATAGGCAACATAAGCATCCCGGGCTGCAAGATCGGCACCCTCAGTTTGCGCCAGGTCATAGATTTTTGCCCAATCGGGTTGAGCGAAGTAGGTTTCGTAGACATACTGGCTGTATTGATCGGGCTGGGTGGATTCAAACCGCACCAGCCAATTATGCAACGGTATCATCAAAACCAAGAGGGCGCACAGCAGCACCGCAACGCCGATGAAATAGCCGCGGTAAAACCGCTTTGCATTTCTGCGCAGCTTTCTCTCCTTTTCAGCCATACGGTCCCGGCGTTGCGAAGAAGGCGTAGTTTTGGCGGTAGTGCCGGCAGAAAGATCAGGCATATCACCAATGAGGGCGTTAATATCCATCAAAAGATCGTCCAGCTGACATTCGCCAATGGTGGGAAATGCATCCAGTTGGGTGTCCGGAGCATTCTCAAGATCTATAATCGTTTCGTTTTCCATTGTTATTCCTCACTCTCTGCGGGGCGTACCATAAAGAATGTAGGCATTCTTCTGGGATCCTGCTGAAGCAGCGAATAGTTGTTGATCATCGCGATGTCGTTACCCCAGTGCTTTCTGTCGCTGCCATACTTGCCATAGGTGTCCCGATACAGCATAACAGAGGAAGATCCACCGTCCAGATTGCAGGCGTGTACCGCCTCGTATTCCACCATAATGTTGATCAGATCGGAGTAGGTGCCACCCAAAGAGCCCACCTGGCGGCCGTCGATGCAGACAAAAATGATAGAGCCGTCGGCTCTCTGACCGATGGCAGTGCGGGGGTTGAAGCCGGAGTTGCTGCTGTACTCGATGTTATTGATCTCGCCGTTCATAATGAGGACCGGACCAAAGCAGCAGCCGTCGCGGATGTTCAGCTCCTTTGCCTTGGCGGCGTTCATAGAGTTGGCAACCACCAGAATATTCTCTTGGTTAAAGCCTACAAAGCCTTCGTAGTTTTGGCCGTCGTCCCAAACGACCTCTCCCTGGGACACCACAAGACCGAGAGGCAGGCTGCCTACATAGCTGCCGCTGGTGCCGTCATCGTTAAATGCGCCGGCATTGATGGCGGCAATAGCGCCCTCGGTTTCGATTTGGTTATGAATACGGGTGCCGGGGGTGTTGATGGAGAAATTATCAGTAGAGGTGGCCAAATACACGCTGGCGGGATTGCGGATCAGCATCACATGGGCGGTATAGGTATCGCCCTGTACAGTTTCGATGCGAATGCCGTCGGGATAGTCCTTCCAGGCATCGGCGTGAACATTGGGATTGGTATTGATGGTGATCTGAGAGGGGGTAGATACGTCGTCGGGCAGGGCTGTGCCTGCTTTGGCGCGGATCTGCTCCACCGTTTCCTGTCCCAGGAAGATACCGGGGATCCATTTGGTGGCGCTGGCCTCCAATAAGGACATCGTCAGAATGTCCCGGGCATTTTCGGAAGGTCCATTGAAGATCTTGTTCAATGTCAATACCAATCCGGCGCTTGCCAAAATGGCGATTGTAAGGATCACAAGCAAGGTGCGCATCGCAATACGCACCAGCGTGTTTTTAATAATCTTTCTCTTTTTCATAATTTGGGTTACCTCTTATTTTGCATTGGGTTTATTGGGGAATACCCACCGCTGCTGCGCCAAAAAGCTGACGACAAACAGCGCGGTCATAACGATGACATATACGATTCCCCGGGGGATGATCTGCGCTTCACCGATGCCGAACAGCAGATATACACCGTAGGTCAGTGCGAACTGACCGAGGAAGATGCAGATCGCCAGCACAAGGTAGCGCAGCATAGATCTGCCGGTGGAGAGCTTGCTTTTGAATACCAGCTTTTGATTGACAAAGAAATTCAAAAGTGAGGACATTATCCGGGCAGAAGCTACGGAAACAGCGGTGAGCCACGGGTCATTCAGTACCCGGTGCAGCGCCCACGCCAAAAGCATATACAGACCGGTATCAACTACCGATGAGAGCAGGGAGGAGGCTGTGTACTTAAAGAAATGGGACAGTATCAGCTTATAGATCCGCCAGGAATCCCGAATGGGATGGAAATGGGAGCTTTTGTTCTCCTCGATGTAGACGGTGCGGATCTTTACCTCGTCGAAGGGAAGCGCGTTTTCCTTTAATGCCAGCAGCATATTGGTTTCATATTCAAACCGGTCGCCCCAGACATTGTTTAAGATCTCCAGTTGGGATCTGGGAATTGCCCGCAGACCGGTTTGGGTGTCAGAAATGGTCATTCCCACAAAGATCTTGAAAACGGCGCTAGTGATCCGGTTTCCGCTGCGGCTGCGGGCAGGCACGTCCGGCTGGGAGAAATCCCGCACGCCTAGTGTCAGATGCCCGGTCTTTTGCATATGTAATGCGCAGGCGCGGGTATCTTCCGGGTGGTGCTGATTGTCGCCGTCTACCGTAACAACACCGATGGCATCCGGGCGGTTTTCAAGAAACCAGGAAAAGGCGGTTTTCAATGCCGCGCCCTTGCCACGGTTGACATCGTGGTGCAATAGATGCACCTCAGGATGGGCGGCAGCTTCTTCAAAATAATGAAAATTTACAGATGCGCTGCCGTCGTTGACCAGGATGATGTCAGTAAAGCCATATTCAAGCAGACCGTCTACAACGGTCAGCAGTTTTTCATCAGGATTCAAAGAGGGGAGAACAACGGAAATTCCGGACAAATCGGACATAATGTTCACTTCCTTTGTGTAAATTTGGCTCTTGCCAATACACCAGCATAAAGTATATCATATTTATGCGCAAAAAGAAAGGAACAAAAAGGTTACAAAAATGGAAACTCGGGTGCGTTGGCACCCGAGTTGTCGATTTTACTGTTGCTTGACGATCTGCATCATCTGATCCCACTTGCTTTCCATATCCGCAACCAGCTTGAACTGGGTGCGGCAGCGGTCCAGATTGTGTCCTTCGCGGTGAACGCTGAAGTAGTGGTCGCCGTCTAAGTAGTCGGTGAGGAAACGAACGCCGCACTCCAAGGTCATCAGCTTGGCACCCATAGGCAGAGTTTCTCTTTCCAGCTGTGTCAGACCGGGGCAGGCCTTCAGGAAGCCCTCGGTGAAGATGCGGAAGCGATCCAGGCTCATTTCCATCTTGCTCAGATCCTTTTCGTCCTCTGCTGCGGTGGCAGCACCGAAACGAATGGAATCGCCAAAGTCATAGGCGCACAGACCGGGCATAACGGTATCCAGGTCGATGACACACAGAGGGGTACGGGTGGCGGCATCCAGCATAACATTGTTCAGCTTGGTATCATTGTGGGTAACCCGCAGGGGCAGCTTGCCCTCAGAAAGCAGCCGCACCAAAGTGCCGGCCTCTGCTTCTCTTGCCAGCACAAAGTCGATCTCCGCCTGTACATCCTTGGCTCTGCCCATAGGATCGGCAGCCAGGACTTCGTGGAAAATGCGATAGCGGTCCACGGTGTTGTGGAAATTGGGGATAGTCTCGGAGAGAGTATCTGCGGGGAAGTCGGTCAGCTGCTGCTGGAACTCGCCGAATGCCACAGCACTCTGATAGAAATCCTCCGGGGTTTCCGGCTGCTGCAGGCAAAGGCTGCCCTCTACAAATTCATAAATACGCCAGTAGCCCTCATCGCCGTGATAGCAAGGCTTGCCATCAACGGTGCGCACTACGGTCAGTACCCGGCGAGGATCGCTCATCAGTGTGCGCAGATACTCGGTAACGGAGCAAATATTCTGCATCAAGCCCTCCACATTCTTAAAAATGTGGTTATTAATCTTCTGCAGAATGTACCGATGACCGGTGGAACAGACTACCAGATAAGTAACATTGATATGTCCGCAGCCATAACGCTCACAGCTGGTTACCTCACCGTCCAGCGGGAATTGGCGCAGGATATTTGCAAGTGTAGTATCCATAATTCAACACTCCTTGAAAAGTTTTCCTACATTATACCATTGTTTTTGAAAAATGCAACGCCATTCCGGGCGGAAAATGAAATTTATGAAAATTCTTATGGTCTTTCGTTGTTTTTTGTGGTATAGTGATGTATAATTTGGAAAAAACCTATTGGAAAGGATTGCTCGTATGCTAGATTTTTATAAAGCCAGCCCGCTGAAGCGTTTTGTCGCTTATATGATAGATTTGATCCTGCTGCTGATCATTGCGGGAAGTGTTGTGGTGGGAATGTTCTCCAAACTGAACTTCAATTCCTATAGAGAAGAACTGGTGTCTTACTATGATAAATATGAGCAGCAGTTTGGGGTGGATCTGTCTGTGTCCAAGGAAGGGCTTACGCAAGAGGAGCAGCAGAAATATGTGGATGCGCTTACCGCGCTCAATGAGGATGAGGGTGCGCTCTCTGCCTTAAGCAGTGTAGTCAAGATCGCCCTGCTGTCGCTGGCGGTAGGCCTGTTTGTGGGCTATGCGATCCTGGAGGTTATGCTGCCGCTGATCTTCAAGAATGGACAGACCGTTGGTAAAAAGGCAATGGGGCTGTGCGTAATGCATAAAGAGCACGTTAAGGTCAGCGTGATGCAGGTGATTTACCGGGCGATTTTGGGCAAATATTTTGTTGAAACCTTGGTCCCGGTAGTAATGCTACTGCTGAACACCTCCAATACGCTGGGTATGACATCATCGCTGGTTTTGGCGGCGATCGCTATGACACAGGGCTTTATCGTACTGATGAGCCAGGCAAACTGCGGTATCCACGACAAGCTGTTTAAGACGGTGGTCGCGGATTTTGAGCAGCAGTATATCTTCGACAGCCTGGAGGAGAAAAGAGCCTACGAACAGGAGTTGGAGGAGAGAGAAGCCAAATACGGCGGATAAAATCCAAATAAAAGACCGCAGCAACCATTATGGTTGCTGCGGTTTGTTGTTGAATTGTCTTAATCGCAGCAGGGATCCGGCTGCTTTTTTGCCTTGGGCTTATCCGGGGCGGGATCTGTTACATCGCCTAAGCCGGAGGTTTCGGAGAACAGCACATTTGCCTTGGTCATATCCACAGCATCGCTGGGAATGATGATCTTGGAGGCTCTGCCGTCAGCCATTGCGATCAGGGTTTCGTACTTTTTGATTTCCAAAACGGCTGCGTCCGCGCCGGCTTCCTTTAGTGCCCGCAGACCGTCAGCCTCCGCCTTTTTGGAGAGGTAGATCGCCTTCGCTTCGCCTTCGGCACGGGCGATCCGGGCATCCCGCTCACCCTCAGCGGCCAGGATCATTGCCTGCTTGTCGCCTTCTGCGCGGGTAATGGCCGCAGCCTTATGACCTTCTGCCTGCAGCAGCGTTTCACGGCGGTCCCGTTCTGCCTTCATCTGCTTTTCCATAGCATTTTGGATCTCTGTGGGAGGGATGATGTTCTTGAGCTCGACCCGGTGCACCTTGATGCCCCATTTGTCAGTAGCTTCGTCAAGAATGGATGTCATTTTTGCGTTGATGGTGTCCCGGGAGGTAAGAGTGCCGTCCAGCTCCAACTCGCCGACGAGATTACGCAGCGTGGTTGCCGCAAGATTGGAAAGCGCAGAGATGGGACTGACAGCGCCGTATGCATACAGCTTTGCGTCATAAACTGCATAGTAAATGACGGTGTCGATCTGCATGGTAACATTATCCTTCGTAATGACCGGCTGGGGAGGGGAGTCCAAGACCTGCTCTTTCAAAGTTACCCTCTTTGCTACTCTTTCGAGGAGCGGGATCTTGATGTGCAGACCTGCGCTCCAGGTGCTTTTGTATTTGCCCAGGAACTCGGTTACAAATTCATGCGCCTGAGGGACGATTCGGATGTTGCAAAGAACTACGATGATGCCGATGATTGCAAAAGTGATAATAAAGTCCATATTTATTCTCCTTTCAATTATGCGTGTGGTTTATTTAAATGCAGAAGCGATTGATAGATATTCATATCCGTTTTCTGCAGCGTCAGCGGCATAATGGAAATGTATCCGCCCCGCAGAACTGCGTTGGTGTCAATGTTCATATCCGCAGTAGGAGCATAGACTTCCTTACCGCAGGGCTTGACCATATCGTTTTCACAGTGGATAAAATCGTCGGAATAGTATGGACCGCCCTGACGGGTGATGCGAATACCCTTTGCGTCGGCAGGTATATTGACATTATAAAGGTTATGCAGTTGCAGCAAATTATTTGCCTGGAAAAAATCCCAAACCGCATCCAAATGGGCAACCGCCCGATCATAGCCGCTGGGAGAGGTGGACAGGGCAATCGCCGGAACACCCAGGTGTCCGGCTTCCAGCACAGCACCTACTGTGCCGGAGTACTGCATATCTGTACCCATATTGAGGCCGCGGTTGATACCGGAGATCACCAGATCAAATTTCTCCTGAAGACCAAGAATGGCGTAGCGGATGCAGTCTGCCGGGGTGGAATCCAAAGATATAGCGGTGATATCGGGCGTAAGCTGGACAGTTTTTGCTTCAAAGGCCTTATGTAGCTCAATACCCTGGCTTTTGCCGCTTTGCTCGTATTTGGGAACAACGGCAGTTACATCGCCCAGCTTTTGCGCCCATTGAATCAAGGGGATAAGACCCGGTGCGTGCAGACCGTCATCATTTGTGATCAGAATCTTCATAATAGACCTCAATGCTTTTTTCTACATTATACTCTATATTTCTACATTTTGCAAATGTTTTTGGCATAAAAAAAGCGCCCCCTATGGGGCGAAAAAAGAAATAACCCTTGACCGATTGTGTCTTGCAACCACGTTCAGTCAAGGGTTATTTCTGTTCTATCTTAGTATCTAACATCATTGGTTAACCTCTCTTTCTACAGATTGTGCGCATCCTTCGGATTGTCGAAATCCATTCTGCATCACTTCATAACATCGTCTGTCCCTTCAGCGGGATGAGCTTGTGTGTCAGAACATTTCCCTTAGTCGAAGGATACTTGGTTTACCCATCGCTTTTATTTATGGGATAAGGTTTACCTGTACATTGGTATCACCTCTTTGTGTCTATACTATAGCACGATATTTATGAATAATCAATATGCAAACTTGCATAAAGTTTGGACCTTCAACTTGTGTAAAACACAGATTTACATTTTTTGGCTGTAAAAATTGTTGACACGGAGGGGGTTCTTTTGCTATAATGAATGTGTTGGGCGGTCTTGCGACTGCCCGTTTTTTATGTGTGTATTGCCAAGTGCATTTCTTTGTGGTATACTATATTTATATATAGACAAAGAAGGGATAGCAATGGAGTTTAACGACGTATACGACGAAAACCGCCAGCGGACCGGAAAACTTCACCGCCGGGGAACTCGCTGGAATGACGGCGAGTATGGACTGATTGTATGCGTATGGGTTTATGACGGCAGAGGAAATTTGCTCTTAACCCGCAGAGCCCCGGGGAAAAGCTTTGCCGGTACCTGGGAAAATTCCGGCGGCGCTGCCAAGGCAGGGGAGAATAGCCTGCAGGCAATTCGGCGGGAACTGTTTGAGGAAACCGGAATCGCAGCGGAGGAATCGGAATTTGAACTGCTGTGCTCGGACAGAGATTCTCATATGTTCTATGATTTTTACTGTCTGCGCAAGGATGTTCCCCTGCGGAGCATCAAGCTGCTGCCGGGAGAGACCGATGCCGTTCAGTGGGCGAGCTTTGCTCAGGTCCGGGAGCTGATCCGCAAAAAGAAGATCTGTTATATTATTGCCGGGCAGTTCTTTCGGCAGGAGCCAATGCTGAAGCTTAAGCAGATTGCACAAGAATGAAAGTAATTTTTTGGAAGATTATGCCGGGATTTGTTCTTGCAAATCCCGGCGTTTTCGGTTATTATGAAAAAAAGCGTTTTGAAGCACTCCGGCGAAAACGCTTCTGCCGGAGCTTTGAAATGCTCTTTTATTTTCCACAAGGAGGATACTACTATGATTGAAATTAAAGATTTGCCGGTTATGCGTGGAAGTGTGCCGCTGCGGTATGCCAAGGGACATTTTGCAACCAATCACAGCCACATCAATTACTATATTGATATTACCTTCCAGAAAACCCGTCTTTCTGAGGCGAAGGCCAGCGCAAGAGAACTGGTTTCCCATTTTATCAACAATACACCTGTCGACACCATTCTGTGTCTGGACGGCACGGCAGTTCTGGGTACCTGTGTTGCAGAAGAGCTGACCAAGACCGGCTTCTGCACGATGAATCAGCATCAGACCATTTATGTCCTGGAGCCTGAGTACAATGCCAACTCTCAGATCATCTTCCGGGAGAATGTGGCTCCTATGATCCGCGGTAAGCACGTTTTGGTGCTGATGGCCTCTGTTACCACCGGCTTTACTGCCCAGCGCAGCATCGAAGCTATCGACTATTACGGCGGTAAGGCTGTGGGCATTGCTGCTATCTATAGAGCTGTGGACGAAGTGGCTGGCCATGTTGTGCGCTCTGTTTACTCCGTAAACGATCTGCCGGACTACGCCAGCTATGATTATCGGGAGTGCCCCCACTGCAAGCGGGGAGAGAAGATCGAAGCCTTGGTCAACAGCTTCGGCTACTCTGCGCTGTAATAACAAATACATAAAAGCCGCGGTAGCCACCGCGGCTTTTTCATTGACGAAAACCTTTGGCCGTGATAAACTACCGTTAGAATAAGAAAGGTGGGCAAAGCTATGTCTGCGATTATGGATATTATCAATGCAACCCGTGGAAACTGCGCTTGCGGCGTGGTACACGAAACCTCTATCCGGGATATTCGGATCGGCTCCGGAATCGTACATCAGACCGGGCAGATTTTGAAGGAGAATCATTTTCCCAAGCAGCTGCTGCTGGTGGCAGACCGCAATACGCTGAAAGCGGCTGACGGTATTTTGGAAAGCTTGGCAGATTTTGAGGTAGAGCAGCATATCTATGACGAACTGCGGGTAGCGGATATGATCCACGTGGAGGAACTGGAAGAAAAAATGCGGGGCAGGGAAATCGCCATCGTATCCGTCGGTACCGGCTCGGTAAACGATCCTTGCCGTCTGGCAGCTGCCCGGCAGAATAAAATGCTGTGCATTTTTGCATCGGCGCCGTCGATGGACGGTTTTGCATCCTACAGTTCTCCGCTGGTGGAGAAGGGTTTTAAGGCCAGCTATCCTGCCAAGAGCCCTGAGGTGATCATCGGCGATACCAAGATCCTCGCCAACGCGCCTAATGAACTGAAATCCGCCGGCTTTGGCGATATGGTGTCCAAATATGTGGCGCTGATCGATTGGCAGGTATCTACCCTTATTACCGGTGAGTATTACTGCGAAAAGGTGGCGGGACTTACCCGGCAGGCCATTAATGAACTGATGGAGATGGCGGACAAGGTTACCCAAAACGATGAGGAAACTGCCGGCAAGATCTTCGAGGCATTGTTAAAGACCGGCATTGGTATGAGTTATACGCAAAATTCCCGTCCAGCCAGCGGTGCGGAGCATATTATTTCTCACGTCATTGAATGTACGGAATTGCAAGACGGCATTATTCCCAATTACCACGGCGACGATGTGGGCGTATGTACCCTGGAGACCTTGAAGTATTATAATGAGTTGGCGGAGAGGGAAGAGATCGAAACCCAGTACGAAGATGTTGATTGGGATGCGATCTACGGCTTCTATGGTCCGATGGCAGAGGATGTGCGCAAGCTGAACGAGCCGGAAAATATTATTGATCTGGTAGATCCCAAGAAGCTGAAAGAAAACTGGCAGCAGATCAGAAAGATCATCCGCAGCGTGCCTTCCTACGAAGAATGTAAGGCGGCGATGGAAAAAGCCGGCTGTAAGATCACAGTGGCAGACATCGGCAAGGATGAAGAATTCTTCCGAAACTGTATGTACTATTCGCCCTTTATGAGAAAGCGAATGACTCTGCTTCGGATGAAGCATATGATCGTCTGAATATAGGCAAAAGCAGGACAGCAACCGCTGTCCTGCTTTTATCATCGAAAAAAATAAAAAACCGAGAAAAAATCTCGGCAAAATTGAAAAATATGGATTGACAAAGGATGGAAAATGGTATACAATGGTTTTCCATACTGTGTTAATATGCCCTTTTATGCATTTCACCCCAGCTTGGACATCGTATCACGGTATACGGCATTTGTCAAGTGCAAAGTTGCATACATTTGACAACTAAGCCGAGCGTATCAAAAAAGTAAGCAACACACAATTCGTAAGAAAGGCTGTGATGATCCATATGTCTATGGTCAAGGACGTAATGTTCGGCAAGACCATGCGTAAGTCTTACGCAAAGTACAACGAGATCCTGGAGATCCCCAATATGCTGAAGATCCAGAAAGACTCTTATGAGTGGTTCCTGGAGACCGGCCTGCGGGAGGTATTCAAGGATGTCGGTACAATCACCGACTTCTCCGGTAAGCTGGAGCTGAGTTTCCTGGATTATTCCATGGACGAGAAGCCCAAGTATACCATCGAGGAGTGCAAGGAGCGGGATGCTACCTATGCAAAGCCCATTAAGGTACGGGTACGCCTGCGCAACACCGAAACGGACGAAATCAAGGAACAGGAAATCTTTATGGGTGATTTCCCCATTATGACGGGTGGCGGTACCTTTGTTATCAACGGTGCTGAGCGTGTCATCGTTTCTCAGATCGTTCGTAGCCCCGGTATGTACTACGGACACGAGGTGGACAAGGCGGACCAGCATACCTATACCGCTACCGTCATTCCTTACCGTGGCGCATGGCTGGAGTATGAAACCGATAACTCCGATGTGTTCTGGGTTCGTATCGACAAGAACCGCAAGCTGCCCATTACCAGCCTGATCCGGGCTATGGGTGTGGACACCGACGAGAAGATCAAGGCTATGTTCGGCGAGGACGCCAGAATTATGGCCACTTTGGAAAAGGATCCCTGCAAGACTCGCGAGGAGAGCCTGCTGGAGATCTACCGCCGTCTGCGTCCCGGTGAGCCTCCCACGGTGGAGACTGCCATTGCGCACCTGGAAGGTCTGCTGTTTGATGCGCATCGTTATGATGTCAGTAAGGTAGGCCGCTATAAGTTCAACAAGAAGATGGACATTTGGGCTCGTCTGTCCGGCCAGGAGCTGGCAGAGCCCATCGCCGATCCTATGACCGGTGAGATCCTGAATATGCCCGGCGACCTGATCTCCCGCGCCCGCGCCCACGAGCTGTCCGAGATGGGTGTCAACGAGGCTACCGTTAAGGTAGGCGACCAGACCGTTAAGATCTTCTCCAACGATATGGTGGATATGGCTCGCTTTGTGGACTTTGATCCCAAGGAGTACGGCATCACCGAGAAGGTCTGCTTCTCCGTGCTGAAGGAAATGCTGGAAACTGTTCCTGCTGACGGCTGGAAGGAAGCAATCGCAGAGCGTTATGACGATCTGATCCCCAACCATATCACTGCTGACGACATTATGGCCTCCATCAACTACCTCAACTGCGTAGCGATGGGCCTGGGCACTGCTGACGATATTGACCATCTGGGTAACCGTCGTCTGCGCTGCGTTGGTGAGCTGCTGCAGAACCAGTTCCGCATCGGCTTCAGCCGTCTGGATCGGGTGATCCGTGAGCGTATGACCGTGCAGGATCTGGATGCTGTTACACCTCAGAGCTTGATCAACATCCGCCCTGTAACCGCAGTTATCAAGGAGTTCTTCGGCTCCAGCCCCCTGAGCCAGTTTATGGATCAGAACAACCCCCTGGCAGAGTTGACGCACAAGCGCAGACTGTCTGCTCTGGGCCCCGGCGGTCTGAGCCGTGAGCGCGCATCCTTCGATGTTCGTGATATTCACTACACCCACTATGGCCGTATGTGTCCCATTGAGACTCCTGAAGGTCCCAACATTGGTCTGATCAACTACCTGGCTACCTTTGCCAAGATCAACGAGTATGGCTTTGTGGAAGCTCCCTACCGCAAGGTGGAAAAGGCTACCGGCAAGGTTACCGAGATCGTTGAGTATATGACCGCAGATGTGGAAGATGATTACTACATCGGACAGGCCAACGAGCCTCTGGACGAGAACGGCTGCCTGGCAAATGCCCGTATTACCTGCCGTCATCGTAACGAGATCATCGAGGTCGACCGCGAACTGATCGACTATATCGATGTTTCTCCCAGAATGATGATCTCCATCGCCACCTCTTTCATTCCCTTCCTGCAGAACGACGACGCAAACCGCGCGCTTATGGGCGCGAATATGCAGCGTCAGGCTGTGCCTCTGCTGACCACCGAGCCTCCTGTGGTTGCTACCGGTATCGAGCATAAGGCCGCTGTGGATTCCGAGGTCTGCCTGAAGGCTACTAAGCCCGGTACTGTTTCTGCTGTTTCTGCGGACGTGATCACCATCCGTTATGACGACGGTGATGTGGTCGACTACCGTCTGACCAAGTTTGCCCGTTCCAACGCCGGCACCTGCATCAACCAAAGACCTATCGTCGAGGTTGGCGAGCGTGTGGAGTATGACCAGATCATTGCTGACGGTCCTTCCTGCTCCGGCGGTGAGATCGCTCTGGGTAAGAACGTGCTGATCGGCTTCGTTACCTGGGAAGGCTACAACTACGAGGACGCCATTCTGCTGAACGAGCGTCTTGTCAAGGAAGACGTATTTACTTCCATTCATATTGAAGAGCACGAAACCGAAGCCCGCGACACCAAGCTGGGACCGGAAGAGATCACCCGCGACATTCCCAATGTAGGCGAGGACACTCTGAAGGATCTGGACGAGGACGGTATCATCCGCATCGGTGCGGAAGTTCGCTCCGGCGACTATCTGGTTGGTAAGGTTACCCCCAAGGGTGAAACCGAGCTGACTCCCGAGGAGCGGCTGCTGCGGGCTATCTTTGGCGAAAAGGCAAGAGAAGTCCGTGATACCTCTTTGAAGGTGCCTCACGGTGAAAGCGGCATCGTTGTGGATGTCAAGGTCTTTACCAAGGAGAACTCCGATGAGCTGGCTCCCGGCGTTACCAAGTCTGTCCGCGTCTACATCGCCCAGAAGAGAAAGATTTCTGTCGGCGATAAGATGGCAGGTCGTCACGGCAACAAGGGCGTTGTTTCCCGGGTTCTGCCTGAGGAAGATATGCCCTTCCTGCCCGACGGCACACCTCTGGATGTGGTGCTGAACCCCCTGGGCGTTCCTTCCCGTATGAACATCGGTCAGGTTTTGGAAGTCCACTTGGGCTACGCTGCAAGAACCCTGGGCTGGAATGTTGCCACCCCCGTGTTTGACGGCGCAAACGAGAAGGACATCCGTGAAACTCTGAAGCTGGCAGGCCTGCGTGAGGACGGCAAGACCATCCTGTACGATGGCCGTACCGGCGAGCCCTTCGATAATATGGTTACCGTTGGTTATCCCTACTATCTGAAGCTGCACCATCTGGTCGACGATAAGATCCACGCCCGTTCCACCGGTCCTTACGCACTGGTTACCCAGCAGCCTCTGGGCGGTAAGGCACAGTTCGGCGGTCAGCGTTTCGGCGAAATGGAAGTTTGGGCGCTGGAGGCTTACGGCGCTGCTTACACCCTGCAGGAGATCCTGACTGTCAAGTCTGACGATGTTACCGGTCGTGTCAAGACCTATGAGGCCATCGTCAAGGGCGCCAATATTCCCAAGCCCGGCGTGCCCGAATCCTTCAAGGTTCTGGTTAAAGAACTGCAGGCTCTGTGTCTGGATGTCCGTGTTCTGGACGAAGCAGGCAACGAGATCGAGCTGCGGGACGAGGACGAAGATGAGGGTCTGATCTACACTGCCGATCACCGCAGTGAGCTGGTAGTGGGCAGCACCGATGAGGTGCTGGATGCTGGCTTTGTCATTGACGAGGACAGCCCGGAAGATATTATGGATGTGTTTGGCACCGATGATTCCGATGCCGACACTTACGAAGATTAAGGAGGCGATACTATATGGCAGATGCAACATTTGATGCAATTAAAATTGGTATTGCTTCGCCGGAAATGATCCGGCAGTGGTCCTTCGGTGAGGTCAAGAAGCCGGAGACCATCAACTACCGTACCCTGAAGCCCGAGCGGGACGGCCTGTACTGCGAAAAGATCTTTGGACCTACCAAGGACTGGGAATGCCACTGCGGTAAGTACAAGAAGATCAAGTACAAGGGCAAGGTCTGCGACCGCTGCGGTGTCGAGGTTACCAAGGCGAAGGTTCGCCGTGAGCGTATGGGCCACATTGAGCTGGCCGCTCCCTGCAGCCACATTTGGTACTTTAAGGGTATTCCTTCCCGTATGGGCCTGATCCTGGACATCAGCCCCAAGATT
>JAZSGS010000035.1:0-11622 GCA_045532855.1 Faecousia sp. | reverse complement strand
CCTGGGCAACACCACCATCACTGCTGATGGCCGTGTAAGCGCAATTTATGACCAGGACATCTTCACCTTCGAGATGGACAGCAACCTGTACGTCCTGCCCTTCGTCATCATCGACGGCGAGTGCTACTACCGTGATAACGGCGCGATCAACATGAACCTGATCGAGAGACTGGCTGCCTTCGCAGCAGACGAATCTCAGACCGCTGAGGCTCGTGCAGTCTACAACGCAATGATCGAGATGAACACCAACATCAAGATCTACCGCGCAGGTCTGGTATAATCCAAGGTAAACGCAAAATCTAACGCATAAACCCTAAAAAGCCCCCCTGCGGCACGCCGCAGGGGGGTTAGTTTTAAGTTATAGAAGAAGCCCTCTGCAAGCATTGCAGAGGGCTTTTTAAGATTAAATTAGTCAGCCAGGAGAATGGTGCGAATGGAATCAATATCGCTTTGAGGGACTTTAACCTCAGTGGTTAGGAATGTAACGATCTTCTCTTGTAGGGTATCACCCTCATAGTGGTTCATTCCTGCGATGATCACATCCATAGAGGCGGAATCTGCATAGGATTCGGTGGTGAAGCCTGTCATCTGGTATTCTCGAATCATATCCTCCTCGGACATATTGAGAATTCCCTGCAGAAGGAAGATGATCGTTCCGGTTCGGTCTGCGCCGTAGGTACAGTGCAGATACATCGGATAGTTTGCGGGATTGGCCAGCTCAGAGAAAATTCTCCGAAGCTCATCGTGATAGTCTACGCTGAATATCTGACCGTATTGCGGTGAGCCGAAGAAACGGTGCTTGACATCCTCGCCTAAGCGGGAAACATAGTCGCCGGAGAAGGTTGCCTTTCCCCGCAGGTCAAAATCATAAACAAAGCCGAAGGTGCTTTGAACTTCTTCCACAGAATCTTGTGGGAGGAAGTAATGCTTTTCCACAAGGCCGTCGATCTCAGAGCCACGGATCAGCATATCCTGCTTTACGGTTTTGCCATCCAGCGTGGTGTATCCGCCGATGTCTCTTGTGTTTACAGCTCCGGGGATGGAAATAAAGCGAGTCGTTTCTGCTGTGGTGAAAGAACCAAGCTGGGAATCTTCCCCAATGGTTACTTTGTAGTAATAGGTAGTTCCGGTTTTCAGATTGTCAATGGAAAGCTTGACATCTCTGTTGCTGAGAATGTATTCTCTTGCGTTGGACAAGTCTGCATTTTCACTTACCAAGAGGGTACCGCTTGTTTCACCCAGGGTGTACTCAAACAGAAGAGTTCGGTAAGGCTTGCCGTATGCAACGGCAGATTTGACGGAAATCTCACCGTCGTACAGCTGTTTTGCAGATGCTGAGCTAAGCAGCACCTCCTCCGTGAAGGTGGGCAGCTTGACTTGCACATCTTCTAAGCTGGTGGTGGGGGTGTTGGGCTTTCCTGGCGTCTTGGATTTTTCGGAATCCATAATATAGGTGGCTACCAGAATGAAAGCCATCAGCAAGGCAATCAAGGACAGCTGCAGGACAAGCTTAATTTTTTTGCGGCTGACCTTTTTCTTCTCCTTTTTCGGCGCAAGATAGGAGCCTTTGATCAGCTTATAATCCTCGCCAAAGGTGTAAGTGCCCCGTTTTAGGATGCCGTTTGTCATTTCACGGTGCACAACCCGTTCGCCCTTTACGGCATAACCGTGGGAATCTATATAATAAATCGCGCCCTCGTGCTTGATGACACCGGCGTGGTAACGACGCCCCTTCTTGTAATACGCAAGGGCGTTGTCCTCAAAAATTAAACCGTCTTTCATAGGTGATCCTCCCATAGACTGGGTACTGTCTATCTTAAATCCAAATTGTAAGAAATTTACAATCGCAATCTCACTCAATAAAATAATAACATAAAAACGAGAGTTTGAAAAGCCAAAAAACGATTAAATTTTTCTTATTTTTCTTCAGTTAAGGCAGAAAGGGGAGCGCAGATACCGGCTAATAAGAAAAACACCCCGGATTGATGGGACAATCAGGAGTGTTTATACGTTTAATAAAAAGCTGGAGGGCTTTCCACAGTACTGTCATCCCGACCAAGGCGAAGCCGCGTGGAGGGATCTTCACACTGAGTAGCTGCTGAGCAGGGGGTGTGTGCGTAGATCCTTCGACTCGCTGGCGCTCGCTCAGGATGACAACTTTATTTAGAAATTGGCAACCTCTGCGGCTTTTAGCTGCAGCTGCAGCTTATCTGCGATGAGGGCGATAAACTCGGAGTTGGTAGGCTTGCCCTTCGTGTTGGATACTGTGTATCCAAAGAACCGCTGCAGGGTGTCCAGATCGCCTCTGTCCCAAGCCACCTCGATGGCGTGGCGAATTGCCCGCTCTACCCGGCTGGGAGTGGTCTGGAAGGTCTTTGCCACCTGGGGATACAGTACCTTGGTGATGGCGTTGATCACATCCATATCGTTGACAGCAATGATAATTGCCTCCCGCAGATACTGATAGCCCTTAATGTGGGCAGGTACGCCGATCTCGTGAATAATGCCGGTAACCATAGATTCGATGCTGCGCTTATCACCTTGGCGTGCCGGTGTCATCCGCAGGTTCTCCCCACCGCGAATCTCCTCCAGCCGCTCCACCAGCGCGGTCATATCGCAGGGCTTTAGCATCAAATACCGGGCGCCCAGATTGGCAGCTGCGCCTGCTACGTAGTCGGTGATGAACCGGGATGTTGCCAGTGTTACCGGCGGCTTGCTCATGCCGGAAATCGCCTTTAAGACAGCGATGCCGTCCTTTTTTGCCAGCATCAGATCCAACACCAGAACATCGGGCTTCAGCTGCTGAATCTTATGGATGGCCTGCTCTCCGTCGGCAGCCGTTCCCACCACCTGAAACCCGGCTGTCTGCTTCAACGCCGCGCTGAGGCTGGCGCAGAATTCTTCTGTACTGTCCGCAATAAATACAGTTTTCAAATGATCCATAACTTCCTCTCCTGTTATTTGCAAAATTTCCCCGGAATACCGCAGCATACCTGCTGCGGTGCGACAAATATAATTTAGCATAAAGGGGGTGTTTTTGCAAGGAAAAACCGGAACAATCGTTCGCCTAAAAACGCGGTATTTCGACAATTCGACACAAGCTACGAACATTTCGACGAAAAACGACGAACAAGAACCGAGCCGATTAGATTGTTGACGGAAGCTTTGCTGTGATGTACAATGTAAAAAAGACAATTTTCACAGGAGGCGCAATATGGATAAGAATATGAAGGCGTTTATGTCCTTTATGGATGCATCCCACAGTGTATACCACGCTGTGCAGAATTTGACCAATATGCTGACCGATGCCGGGTATACCCAGCTGCTGGAAAATGAAAAATGGTCGCTTACTCCCGGCGGCAAGTATTATTTAACCCGTGGCGGCACGGCGGTGATCGCGTTCCGTATTCCTACGGGTGCGGTTAAGGGTTTTATGCTCAGCGCCAGCCATTCTGACCGTCCTACCTTTAAGGTCAAGGAAAACCCTGAGCTTTGCGGCGCATATACCCGCCTTGCAACGGAAAAGTACGGCGGTATGCTGATGGCTTCCTGGTTGGATCGTCCGCTGTCTGTTGCCGGCAGAGTGGTGGTAGAAACCGAAAACGGCGTGGAAAGCAAGCTGGTGGATATCGACCGGGATCTGCTGCTGATCCCCAATGTGGCGATCCATTTGAACCGAACTGCCAATGAAGGCTTCAAGTGGAATCCGGCGGTGGATACCCTGCCGTTGGCTGGCGGCAAGGATGCCAAGGGCAAGCTGCAGAAGCTGCTGGACAAGGCTGCCGGCGGCAAGATCCTGGGACACGATCTTTATTTGTATATCCGCCAAAAGGCTTCTACCTGGGGCTTGGACAAGGAATTTATCTCCGCAGCTGCATTGGATGATCTGGCTTGCGCCTGGTGCTGTACAAAGGGCTTCCTGAATGCCAAGGAGAGCGAAAACATTCCGGTATTGTGCGTCTTTGACAGCGAGGAAGTGGGCTCTGCCTCGATGCAGGGCGCAGCATCCCGGCTGCTGGAGAGCACCATTGAAAGAATTTGCGCCGACAGGGGATTGGATCAGCAGATCCTGCTTGCCAATTCTTTTATGGTCAGCGCGGACAACTGCCACGCAGTTCACCCCAACCATCCGGAACTTTCCGATGCCAATAATGCGCCGGTGGTAAACGGCGGCGTTGTGGTGAAATTTAATGCGGATCAAAAGTACACCACCGATGGCGTTTCTGCCGCTATCTTCCGCAAGATCTGTCAGAGTGCAAATCAGCCGGTGCAGACCTACTGCAACAGAGCGGACATTCCCGGCGGCTCTACTTTGGGACGGATCTCCCTTTCTCAGGTGTCTGTGCCCACGGTGGATGTCGGTTTGCCCCAGCTGGCAATGCATTCCAGCTATGAAACTGCCGGCGTTCAGGATGTGCTGGCGCTGGAGTCCGTAATGACGCAATTTTATGGCAGCACGTTGGAAATGACAGGGGAGGGCTACACTCTGAAATAATTGGCGAAATTGCCAAAAACCAAACGCTAGAACTGTGCAAAACGACGGTTGCAAGAAGTTGCAAAATATGGTATGATTTGTGTATCTAGGTGGATTATGCCTACTCCACAAAATAGGCATCATTCACTATAAATAAGGAGGAAATAACCGTTAGACTCACGGTGCGGCAGTGTGGAGACCTGTCGTAATGCTTCCGGAATTTTACCGTCCGGAATGTGAGAATGTACGCGGAATGCCCGGTACATTTAGAGTCAGAAAGTATGGCAACTGTATCCCTGAAGAACATCAAGAAGATCTACCCCTTCAACGGCGACGACATGAAGCCCAAGAAAAAGAAGAAGGGCGCAGAACCCGAGAAGAAGACTAACCTGCAGATCACTGACAAGGGCGTCGTGGCTGTTCAGGAGTTCAATCTCGAGATCGCAGACAAGGAATTCATCGTTCTTGTCGGTCCTTCCGGCTGTGGTAAGTCTACCACCCTGCGTATGATCGCCGGTCTGGAAGAAATCTCCGAGGGCGAGCTGTACATCGGCGACCGTCTGGTCAACGATGTTGCACCTAAGGATCGCGACACCGCGATGGTCTTCCAAAACTACGCACTGTACCCCCATATGACTGTTTTCGACAACATGGCTTTCGCTCTGAAGCTGCGCCACACTCCCAAGAAGGAAATCGAGGAGAAGGTGCATCAGGCTGCTGAGATCCTGGACATTACCGAGTATCTGAACCGTAAGCCCAAGGCTCTGTCCGGCGGTCAGCGTCAGCGTGTTGCTATCGGCCGTGCTATCGTTCGTGATCCCAAGGTCATGCTGATGGACGAGCCTCTGTCCAACCTGGACGCCAAGCTGCGTAACCAAATGCGTGCTGAGATCATCAAGCTGCGCGAGCGTATCGACACCACCTTTATCTATGTTACCCACGACCAGACCGAGGCTATGACTCTGGGCGACCGTATCGTCATTATGAAGGACGGTTTCATCCAGCAGATCGGCACTCCTCAGGAGGTCTTCAATCATCCTTACAATCTGTTCGTCGCCGGCTTCATCGGCGCTCCTCAGATGAACTTTATGGACGCCGCTCTGGTTAAGGTCAACGGCAAGTATGCAGTTTCCTGCGGCGGCATCACTGTTGAGCTGTCCGAGGATAAGCAGGCAAGACTTGCTGCAAACAATGTTGAAGAGCAGGAGATCACTCTGGGCGTCCGTCCTGAGCATATCTCTCTGGACGACAACGGCATTGATGCTGTGGTCGATGTCCACGAGCTGATGGGTACCTCTATCCACCTGCACGCCACCTCTATGGGCAAGGACGTTGTTATCGTTCTGTCCACTATGAATATGACCGGCGCTGAGCTGTCTGCGCTGACCATGGGCGCAAAGGTTAAGTACTCCTTCCCCAGCAATGTCTGCCACGTATTCAACAAGGAGACCGGTGTCAATCTGGAAGCTTAATTCCATACATATACGGACCTGCCAAACGGCAGGTCCGTTTTTTTATCCATTTTGGAGCATTGTCCAAATGTTGCTAAAACGGTCGAAAATCCGACGATATGCAGCCCCGTTCCCTTGACAAACACGCAAAAAAAGGTTATTCTTTAAGGGTGTTATTTTTGGGACACTGGCTCAAAAATCAATGGATTTTTATATATTGGTAAAGGAGCAAATGCTGTGCGTGAAAGTGGCGTTCTGATGCACATAACCTCGCTTCCCGGCGACTTTGGCGTGGGAACGATGGGCAAGTCTGCCTATGCCTTTGTGGATTTTCTGAAGCAGGCGGGGCAGCGTTGCTGGCAGATCCTGCCGCTGACACCTACGGGCTATGGCGATTCGCCTTACCAGTCCTGCTCTACCTATGCCGGCAATCCCTATTTGATCGATCTGCAGCTGCTGATGGACGGTGGCTTGCTGAAGGCGGAAGAGGTTTGCACTGTTGATTGGTGCGGCCGCGCCGATAAAGTCGATTACGGCAAGCTGTATGAAAACCGGGGCAAGGTTTTGCGGTTGGCTTACAGCCGATTTGACGATCATACTGCGCTGGATGCTTTTTGCAGACAGAATAGCAGCTGGCTGCCGGATTTTGCGCTGTTTATGGCGCTGAAGGATAAATTTCAGGGCGCGCCCTGGTATACTTGGGAAGATGCCCTCAAATTCCGCCAGCCGGAGGCAATTTGGGCTGCCCGGCAGGAGTTGAAAGAGGAAGTTAGATTCTACTGCTTCCAGCAGTACCTGTTCTATACCCAGTGGAACGACCTGCGCAGCTATGCCCACAAAAATGGCGTGAAGATCATCGGCGATGTGCCCATCTATGTGCCTTATGATTCGTCAGATGTTTGGAGCAGCCCGGAGTATTTCCAGCTGGATGAAAATCTGCAGCCGACTGCGGTGGCAGGCTGTCCGCCGGATGCCTTTAGCGAGGACGGTCAGCTTTGGGGCAATCCCTTGTACCGCTGGGACAAAATGAAAGCCGACGGCTTTAACTGGTGGCTGCGCCGCTTAACGGCGGCAGGGGCGCTGTACGACGTTGTCAGGATCGACCACTTCCGTGGGTTGGAAGCCTACTGGTCTGTGCCCTACGGCGATACCACAGCCCGTGGCGGCAAGTGGATCAAAGGTCCCGGTATGCAGTTCGTCAATGCTGTGAAGAATGGCTTGCCGCAGCTGAAAATGATCGCGGAAGATCTGGGCTTTTTGACGCAGGAGGTCTTTGATCTGCGGGACGAGTCGGGATTTCCCGGTATGAAAGTGCTGGGTTTTGCCTTCGATTCCAGAGAACCTTCTGACTATTTGCCCCATACATACCCGAAAAACTGTGTGTGCTATACCGGCACCCACGATAATATGACTACCCGGCAATGGTTTGAAACGGCATCAAGGGATGCGGTAGCCTATGCCAGGGAATATATGCGCCTGACCGAGGAGGAAGGTCTGGTTTGGGGCATGATCCGGACGGCTATGAGCAGTGTGGCGGATCTGTGTATTACCCCGATGCAGGATCTTTTGGATCTGGGCGGCGAGGCAAGAATGAACTTCCCCGGCACCCAAACTGATGCCAACTGGACCTGGCGTGCAGATGCGCGGTGTATGGATCAAGGCTTGGCGCAAAGACTGTATGCGCTGACAAAGCTGTATGGCCGTTTGGGAAACGGGAAATGATTTGTATTAAATCTCTGAGTGAGAATGGAGAATAACTATGAGCTTGAATTGTGTGAATATTTTGCAGTGGACCGAAGCGCAGCTGAAGTACACCTATGACATTTCCTTACAGGAGGCTACCCCTCAGCAGCTTCACGAAGCACTGAGCCACGCGGTGATGATGGCAATTTCCGACAAGTGGAATCGGGCAAAG
Source organism: Faecousia sp. (assembly GCA_045532855.1). Lineage (GTDB taxonomy): Bacteria > Bacillota > Clostridia > Oscillospirales > Oscillospiraceae > Faecousia. The sequence goes on along the minus strand of JAZSGS010000035.1, from coordinate 3,782 downwards.
CACGACCGTCAGCATCAGCGCAAGGCCTACTATATCTCTGCCGAGTACCTGATCGGTCGGTTGGTATATTCCAATCTGTACAATTTGGGCGTTTTGGACGAGATGAAGCAGGTCTTTGCTGAGAAGGGCGTGGATTTGGCGGTGCTGGAGGATGTGGAGGATGCAGCGCTGGGTAATGGCGGTTTGGGCCGTTTGGCAGCCTGCTTCCTGGATTCCGCTGCCAGCTGCAATATTCCGCTGTCCGGCTACGGTCTGCGGTACCGCTTCGGCCTGTTCAAGCAGAAGTTTGACGAAAACGGCAGCCAAATGGAAACTGCCGACGATTGGACGAAATTCGGCGATCCCTGGTCTTACCGCCGTTATAATCATACCGTTAAGGTAAAATTCCCCGACCATACGGTTTTGGCTGTGCCTTATGATGTGCCTGTTATCGGCTATGGCACCGACAATATCAACACCCTGCGTCTGTGGCAGTGTGAGGCAGAGGAAGAACTGGACTTCAACGCCTTTAACGACCAGGATTACCTGCGCGCCCTGGCACAGAAGAACAAGGCTGAGGATATCACCCGTGTTCTGTATCCCAATGACTCTACTTGGGAGGGCAAGCGCCTGCGTATCAAGCAGCAGTACGTGCTGTCCTCTGCATCGCTGCAGGATATGCTGCGGGTCTATAAGACTATGCACGGCACCGATCTGACCCATTTTGCAGATTACTATGCCGTTCAGCTGAACGATACTCACCCGGCAATGTCCATTCCGGAACTGATCCGTCTGCTGATGGCAGAGGGCATGGACTTCGAGCAGAGCTTTGACATCGCGCAAAAGACCTTCTCCTATACCAACCACACCGTTATGGGTGAGGCTCTGGAGAAGTGGAATCTGGATCTGCTGCGCAGCGTTGTGCCGGAAATCGTGGATATTATCCTGCGCATTGATGAAAAGCTGCGCGGTGAGCATCCGGAGCTGTTCATCGTCCGGGACAATACCGCCCATATGGCAAACCTGTCTGTCTATGTTGGCACCTATGTCAATGGCGTTGCCGAGATCCACAGCCAAATTCTGAAGGACGATGTGTTCCATCAGTGGTACGAGGCATTCCCGGAGCGGTTCCAGAATAAGACCAATGGCGTTACACCTCGCCGCTGGATGGGTCTGTGCAATCCCGAGCTGACACAGATGATCAAGTACCGGATCGGCTCTGATTTTCTGAAGGATCTGGATCGGCTGAACAAGCTGAAGACCACTATCGACGATGATATGGTCCGCCAGTTCAACACCATCAAGTTCCAGAAGAAGGAGCAACTGTGCAAGATCATTGCAAAGCGGGAAGGCGTACAGCTGGATCCCAGCTTCCTGTTTGATGTCCAGGTCAAGCGTCTGCACGAGTATAAGCGGCAGCTGATGAATATTATCAGCGTTGTGGATATTTACTTCCGGCTGAAGAACGGCGAGCTGCCGGACTTCCAGCCCACCGCCTTTATCTTCGGCGCAAAGTCTGCTCCCGGCTATGCCCGGGCAAAGGCCATCATTCGCTATATCAACCGCGTCGCCAAGATGATCAACAACGATCCGGCTGTGGCGGATAAGCTGAAGGTGGTATTTGTTCAGAACTATAACTGCTCCTACGCCGAGCATATCATTCCTGCGGCAGATGTTTCCGAGCAGATCTCTCCTGCCGGCACAGAAGCCTCCGGCACCGGCAATATGAAGCTGATGCTCAACGGCGCGGTAACCCTTGGTACCCTGGACGGTGCCAATGTGGAGATCGCAAAGGAAGCCGGTATGGACAACGAGTATATCTTCGGCCATACGGTTGACCAGATCAATGCTTGCAAGGACAGCTATTACAGCCGTGGCATCTATGAGCAGGATCACCACCTGCGCCGGGCCTTGGACACTCTGGTGGACGGCACAGTTCCCACTGACGACGATCAGAGAGAGCTGTATCACGCTCTGCTGGACGGCGCCCACTGGCATAAGGCTGACCACTACTTCATCCTGCTGGACTATCCCTCCTATATCGAGGCAAAGCTGCAGGTGAACCGGGACTACAAGGACCGGCTGGCCTTTGGCCGCAAGTGCCTGATGAATATTGCCAGCGGCGCGAAGTTCTCTTCCGACCGCACCATCCGTCAGTACGCCGACGAGATCTGGCATATTCAGCCTACGCAGTATTAATATCGAAAACAGCCCCCTCTGACGAGGGGGCTGTTTTGTGTCATCCCGAGTGTAGGGCGGAACGCCCGAAATCGAGGGATCTATGTACTGCGAGGATTCCTCCGCTGGCGATGCCCGGTCGGAATGACAGGGTTTGTGTATTGGAATAGAAAAACACTCCCGATCGGTGATCGGGAGTGTTTTGATGTAGTAAATTAGGCCTTGCCAGCGCAGCCCAGAACGTCGATCAGCTTGTGGCGAACGACTTCCTTGATGTTTGCACGAGCGGGCTTCAGGTACTGACGGGGGTCGAAGTGAGAGGGGTTATCGTTGAAGTACTTACGAACAGTACCGGTCAGTGCCAGACGCAGGTCGGAGTCGATGTTGATCTTGCAGACGGACAGGGAAGCGGCCTTACGCAGCTGCTCCTCGGGAACACCGATTGCATTGGGCATCTTGCCGCCGTTGGCGTTGACCATAGCGACATACTCCTGAGGAACGGAGGAAGAGCCGTGCAGAACGATGGGGAAACCGGGCAGACGCTTGGTGACTTCTTCCAGAACGTCGAAGCGCAGTGCGGGGGGAACCAGAATACCCTGCTCGTTCAGAGTGCACTGCTCGGGGGTGAACTTGTAAGCGCCGTGAGAGGTGCCGATGGCGATAGCCAGGGAATCACAACCGGTACGGGTTACGAACTCCTCGACCTCTTCGGGACGGGTGTAGGAAGCAGCCTCAGCGGAAACATTGACATCGTCCTCGATGCCTGCCAGAGAGCCCAGCTCAGCCTCGACAACAACGCCGTGATCGTGTGCATACTCAACCACCTTACGGGTGATCTCGATGTTCTCCTCGAAGGACTTGGAGGAAGCGTCGATCATAACGGAGGTGAAACCGCCGTCGATGCAGGACTTACAGGTTTCGAAGCTGTCACCGTGGTCCAGGTGCAGAGCGATGGGAATTTCGGGGCACTCAATCACAGCGGCCTCTACCAGCTTTACCAGATAAGTATGGTTGGCATAGGCACGTGCGCCCTTGGAAACCTGCAGAATAACGGGGGAGTTTTCCTCCTTGCAGGCCTCGGTGATTGCCTGAACAATCTCCATGTTGTTGACGTTGAAAGCACCGATGGCGTAGCCGCCGTTGTAGGCTTTCTTAAACATCTCGGTAGTTGTAACAAGAGCCATAATAAAAAATCCTTTCTTGATATGTGGTTTGGCCCACATTTTTACGAATACATTATATCACATATCTTTCGGTTTTCAATAAAAAAATATGAAATATGCGATTTTTTTGAAAATAGACAATCCCACAGCGGGGCGCACCTTGTTTTTTGGGTAAAAATATTGGAAAAAACTATTTACCTTTAGAGAAAAATGCAGTATAATGCCTGTGAAAACATTTATAAGTAAGGAGTTTCTTTTATGAAAATGTCCCCTCTTCAGCTGGTGAGATACCAGTATAACCCCAAACTGCCCGGTATGCTGCGCAACGGTATTTCCGAAATCAGCGTGTGCACCGGCAAGCCCACCCAGAGTGTGGCAGACCAGGAGAAGATTCAGGCTCTTTTCCCCAACACCTATGGCAAGAACGAAATCACCTTCCAACAGGGCGAAAACACCTCCGAG
>JAZSGS010000003.1:0-32264 GCA_045532855.1 Faecousia sp. | reverse complement strand
CGATCCGACTTTAGGTATCATACTCTTCAGGATCCGGCTCGGTATCCACATCATCAGAGAAGCTGATCTTTCCGTCGTCGAGCAAATACTGGCCTTCCAAATCCTCCCAGTCAAAGGCATGGATCATAGCATCAATCGTTTCGTCACTCAGCATTTCCTCTACAATTGAATCAACAACTTCTGCAAGCTCATCCTCGGCGTAGTCAACTCCCTGCTCGGTCAACATGTCTTCATACATGTCAAACAGTCCGTCTTTGAGTGTTTCCTTCAAAACCTCGAATTGATCTTCCAGGATGTCTTCGTCCAGGGATACTACGTATGTGCCATCCTCATCGAATTCAATAACATAAATGGTGATAAATTCGCCAAAATCGAAGTACGATGCTACCGCTTCCGCTTCCTCCTCACCAAGCCCGGAGGTCAGACTCTTCATGAAACCGTTTATGAATGAATCTGTTCCGTCAAACTCCAGAATCCAAGTGCCAACAATGGTCTCATCGTCGGTGGGTTCTTCCTTCTCCTTTTTGCTGCGGTTATCAGAGCCCTCGCCGCAGGCACACAAAGTGCAAAGCAGCGCCACTGCCATAATCAAAGACAGTATCTTTCTAAGTCTGTTATTCATGGATATTCCGTCCTTTCTTGTGTATTTTCTACAAAACACTTATAGCATATGCGGAAGAAATTGTCAATTGCTTTTCGTTCTCTTTTCCCATTGGACTCATAGTCTGTTCCATACATCTGAACTTGAGGTGGTACTATGGAACATACAGTCAATCAAATCACAGTCTGCGGTGCTTTGCGGGAGCTTCCTACATTCTCCCACGAAAACCACGGCAAGCGGTTTTATCGGTTTCTGCTGGAAATACCGCGATTATCCGGAGCTGTGGATACCCTACCGGTAATTGCGCCGGAGGCCGTAATGAACGGAATCGACCTATCCGGCGGTGAAATGCTGACCGTAACCGGTCAGATCCGTTCCCACAACAGCCGCACCAACGGTGTCCGACATCTGCTGATCTTCATTTTTGCAACCGAAATTGTGGCAGAGGATGCAGATCCCCTTAACGAAGTCGCGATCACAGGACTGCTGTGCAAAGAGCCGATCTTTCGCCGCACGCCCTTGGGCAGAGAGATCTGCGATGTGATGCTGGCAGTACCCAGAGCCTTCCACCGGGCAGATTACCTGCCCTGTATCCTTTGGGGCAGAACGGCCCAGGAGATTGCCCGTTGCCACGTAAGGGATCAAATCTGTATCCACGGACGGCTGCAAAGCCGCATTTACACAAAGCTGACGGAATATGGCCCGGAGGAACGCACCGCCTACGAAATCTCTGCCCTCAGCGCCGAAATTCTCGAAGAATCCACATAATTTGCATCTTTCCATTCTCCGTAATTTGTGGTATTATGGGGAAAAAGGAGGTGCGTCCTATGAAGAAGAAGGTCAGCGCCATCATTGAAGCACTGAAGGTAAAATACCCCGAGCCCGTCTGCGCCCTGCACTACAGCAAGGACTACGAGCTGATGATCGCAGTGCGGCTATCTGCCCAATGCACCGATGCTCGGGTAAATTTGGTTACGCCTGCCCTGTTTGCCGCCTATCCCACATTAGAGGCGATGGCAAATGCAGATATTGCAGATGTTGAAAACTATGTCCATTCCTGCGGCTTCTACAAGCATAAAGCCCGGGATATTGTGCTGGGCTGCCAAATGCTGATCTCCGACTACGGCGGAAAAGTGCCCAACGATATGCAGTCCCTTTTAAAAATTCCCGGTGTCGGTCGCAAAACCGCCAATCTTCTGCTGGGCGACCTTTACAATATCCCCGGCAGCGTAGTCTGCGACACCCATTGTATCCGCATCTGCGGTCGTTTGGGCTTAACGGAGGGCAAGGATCCGGAGAAGGTGGAAATGCAGCTGCGCAAGCTCCTGCCGCCGGAGGAAAGCTCCGATTTCTGCCACCGCATCGTCCTGTTCGGCAGAGAGATCTGCACTGCTCGTTCTCCCAAATGCGAGGCGTGTCCCCTGGCATTTCACTGCAAGCAATTTAACCCCTAAATACGCACATAACCCCCTCCTTGTCCGCATAGATTTGGGACAAGGGGGGATTGTTTTGCCCAAAAAACTACCAATCTTTTATAGCGCGCTGCTGCTGACCGGCGTCAATCTTTTGTTGCGGTTAGTGGGGACATCCTTTCAGGTTTACCTCTCCTCCCGGATCGGCGCAGAGGGCATTGGCCTACTGCAGCTGGTGATGAGTGTAGGCTCTATGGCGCTGGTGGCGGGAATGGCGGGCATTCGCACCGCCACGATGTATCTAACCGCCGAACAGATCGGCAAAAAGCACCCGGAAAACATCTCCTGGGTTCTTTCCGGCTGTTTGCTGTACAGCATCATTTGCAGCGCAGCGGTAGGTGGTGCTGTATATATTTTCGCGCCGCTGATCGCCCAAAACTGGATCGGCAATCCAGAAACCGTATCCTCACTGCGGCTGTTTGCCGCGTTCTTGCCGGCAAACTGCATGACCGGCGTGATGGTAGGCTATTTTACCGGCGCAAACCGCATTGGTACACTGGCTGCCGTAGAGGTGGCAGAACAAATCTTTTGTATGGTATGTACCGTTCTGCTGCTGACATTGTGGGCAGGACACGATGCTGCTCGATCCTGCCAGGCAGTAGTTATGGGCAGCGCGATGGGTGCTTGCCTGACATTATGCAGCCTTGTGATTTTACGAATTGCGGAGCAACCAAGCTCTGCCAGGCGGCTGCCCGTTGCCCGTCAGTTGACCGAAACAGCCATTCCCCTGGCGCTGGCAGACGATCTGCGCACCGGAATCTCCACCGTGGAGAATTTGATGGTACCCAAGCGATTAGCCCTGTACGGCGGCACAGTTTCGCCTCTGGCATCATTTGGTATGGTGTGCGGAATGGTATTTCCTATTCTTACCTTTCCAATGGCGATTCTATTTGGTCTTACTGAGCTTTTGATTCCGGAGCTTGCCCGCTGCCGGGCTGCCGGCAGTATCGAACGGATCAACTACCTAGTGCAAAAAAGTCTGCGGATCGCCCTGTTGTACGGTTGTATCTGCGGCGGAATTCTGTTTCTCTGCGCCGACGAGCTGTGTGTGAAGTTGTACAATAACGAAGAGGCCGGGATTTATCTTCGCTGGTTTTCTCTGCTGGCAATTATGCTCTACTGCGACGGCGTTACCGACGCAATGATCAAAGGACTTGGCCAGCAAAAAGCCTCGGTTCGCTATAACATACTGACCAATTCAATGGACGTAGCATTTCTCTATATTTTGTTGCCAAAATACGGGATATTGGGGTATTTTATCAGTTTTCTTGTAACCCATATCATCAATTTCTACCTAAGTCTGCGCAGACTTCTGCGGATCACATCTCAGAAAATCCCGTATCACGTTCCCCTATTGACGCTGAGCGCTGTGGCACTTGCGTTGTGTCTATGCTGTTTTGTAACAGGTGCCGTTATCCGATCTGTTTTCTATGTTGTAATTCTTCTTTGCTTACTGTTCTTATTGGGGATTATCCGCAAAGATGACCTGCGGTGGATCAAAGGCTTGGTATACAAAAAATAACCACAAAGAAAAAGCTGTCATCCCCAGCGAGCATTTGCGGACCGAGGGATCTTCGCACATCGTTTACATTTGCAGTAGACAAAGTGCCAAGATTCCTCGATTCCGCTTCGCTTCACTCGGAATGACAGCAAAATTTTAACTCTATTATAGTTCTTTCAAAATCGACAAGAGAAATTCCCAAGTTCGGCGGGTAGATTCGATCTCCAGCCGTTCTCTGCTGGTGTGAATGTCGTGCATATCAGGGCCAATGGAAACGCAATCCAGTCCCGGAAGCTTATCACTGAGCAATCCGCACTCCAAGCCGGCGTGGATCGCAACCACCTCCGGCTCTTTTGAGAATTTCTCGGTAAAGATCTTCACCATCAGCTCCCGAAGCACAGAATCTTTCTTATATTCCCAGGCAGGATAGTCGCCGGTTTCACTGTAACCGCCGTCAAACATATCAGCGATCCCTTTCAGCTGCAGCAGCAGATCTCTCTTTTCCTGGTTGACGCTGCTACGCACCGCAAAGGTCATTCGCAGTTCCTCATCCAGCCGCAGAACACCCAAATTCAAGCTGGTTTGTACCAGTCCGGGAATATCGGCGCTCCAGGCCTGCACACCATTGGGAACGCTGTTGAGCATAGCGATGACCTTTGAAGAAGCCTCCGTAGTCAAGGCGTTGCCGCCCAAGGCATCCACATCGTCGCCCCAAATGCGAACCTCCGGCTCATCATACTGTTCCCGGATCTCTTTCTCCAGCTGCGCGGTAATATCATTGATCCGCTCGATATACATCCCCAGCGCCACCAGGGTAACGGAGCAGGTACGGGGAATGGCATTATCCTTCGCGCCGCCTTCCAGCTTGGTGATGCAAAGCGGCATCAGATTCTGCACACGGCTCAAAAGCTCGCCCATTACCTTATTGGCATTGGCCCGCTTCTTGTGGATCTCCACGCCGGAATGACCGCCCTGCAAACCGTCCACCGTCAGCTTCACACAAGGGCCGTATACAGCCCGCCGTTCTACCGGCAAGGTGATCGTGGCTCTTGCACCACCGGCGCAGGCCACCGTAAAAATGCCCTCGTCCTCCGAGTCCAGATTGATCAGCGTTCTGCCTTTCAGCATCGAAAGATCAATGCCGGCCGCGCCGTACATACCGGTCTCCTCGTCTACGGTGATGATAACCTCCAGCGGCGGATGGGGGATATTTTTATCCGCCAGCAGTGCCAACGCAAAGGCAACCGCAATACCGTCATCACCGCCCAAAGTAGTGCCCTTGGCATATACACAGGTATCATCGTGGGCAATCTCCAGCCCCTCGGTGTCCATATCGATGGGACAATCCGCATCCTTTTCGCAGACCATATCCATATGCCCCTGCAAAATTACCGGAGGATGCTCCTCATAGCCGCAGGTACCCTCAGCAAACAGAATCACATTGTTCAGTGGATCCTGAATGTAACGAATTTCGTGTGCTTTCGCAAAGGACACCAAATAATCACTGATCCGCTTTGTGTTGCCGCTTCCGTGGGGAATGGCGCAAATTTCCTCAAAATAACCGAACACAGCCTCCGGCTGAAGCCCGGCAAGTTTATTAATCTTCATAACGATCCCCTTCCGTTTGTTTTCTCTAGCATATCACGCCCGGTATGAAAAGTCCATAAAAATAACCGCAGGGAAATTCCCTGCGGTCATATCTTTTATATTAGGGGAAGAGGTGCAGAGTCAGAGTCAGAACTGCCCAAGCCAGAACGATCCACTTAGTAGCAGAAGCCAGAACCTTATCCAGGCTGCCGAACTTGCTCTTGCTCAGATAGGTTTCATTCTTGCCGGTAATCGCGCCCATACCGGATTCCTTGCCGGACTGGAACAGAATAACCACGATCAGAGCAACGCTGCTCAGAACCACCAAAGCAATATTGATATACTTCAAAATAGTCATTACCTTTACCTCCCTCCACGGGTGTATTACATAGCCAATGAATTATAGCACAAGAAAAACCAAATTTCAAGTGATTTTTTGATTTTTTCCGGATTTTATTTCGTAACCCAGTTTCCAGTGGTCAAGCAGTTGAGATAACTCTGGATAAATGGATCCAAAGCACCGTCCATAACCGCATTGTCATTGGCGGTTTCACAGCCGGTGCGGGTATCCTTGTCCAGGGTGTAGGGCATAAAGACATAGTTGCGGATCTGGCTGCCCCATTCGATCTTCTGCTGGACGCCCTTGATATCGGAGATCTTATCCAAATGCTCCCGCTCCTTGATCTCCACCAGCTTGGAGCGCAGCATACGCAGACAGTTTTCCTTGTTTTGGAACTGGCTGCGTTCCGTCTGACAAGCAACCACGATGCCGGTAGCCTTGTGGATCAAACGAACTGCAGAGGAGGTCTTGTTAATGTGCTGACCACCTGCGCCGGAGGAACGAAACACCTGCATCTCATAGTCCTCCGGACGGATCTCCACATCGTTGCTGTCGTCCTGGATCTCGGGGATCACCTCAATGGCGGCAAAGGATGTCTGCCGGCGGGCATTGGCATCGAAAGGAGATACGCGCACCAAGCGGTGAACGCCATTCTCACCCTTCAGGAAGCCGTAGGCATTGGTGCCCTCAATAAGAATATCCGCAGATTTCAGGCCGGCTTCTTCGCCCTCCTGGTAGTCCATAATCTTGTAGGAAAAGCCGTGCTGTTCTGCCCAACGGGTATACATACGGTACAGCATCTGACACCAGTCCTGCGCCTCGGTGCCGCCTGCGCCTGCGTGAAAGCTCATCAGGGCATTGTTGGCATCGTAATTGCCGGTCAGCAGAGTTTCCAGACGGCAGGACTCCATCTCGTTGGTCAAGACCTCGAAGCCTTCCTTCAGCTCCGGCAGCATAGAGTCGTCATCCTCCTCCGCCGCCATCTCGCAGATGGTGATCAGATCCTCCCAGGTGGAAACCATCTTGGCATACCGCTGGATCTTATTCTCCGCCTGCTTGGACTTCATAACGATCTTTTGGCTCTTCTCAGGATCGTCCCAAAAGCCGGGAGCCTCCTGCATGGCCTGATAACGCTCCAGCTCATTACGCAGCCCTTCCAGATTCAGAGAATCTGCCAAGGCATCCAGCGCAGGCTTCATATCGTTGAGCTTTTGCTTATAGCTGTCAAATTCGATATTCATACATCTATACACTCACTTCGTATATTTTTACATTTTCGCAAAATATTATAGCCGAAAATTCCCTTTCTGTAAAGAGGAATTCGGAAAATGCCCCAAAAGCAAGTGATAAAAGTTATCTTTCACTGGGACCGCCGTCATCTTCTTCAAAGATCAGGTCATCCAGATCGGCATTGGGATTGTCGGATTCCTGCATAAGGTATTCTCCTTTCTATGTTATTCCTGCCAGTATATGCGCAGAAGCAATGGAATACTACCAAATTTTATTGACAGTTTCTAAAATTTTCGTTACAATGTTCCGGTAATCGTACGCACCAGTAGCTCAGCTGGATAGAGCATCCGCCTCCTAAGCGGAAGGTCGGGGGTTCAAATCCCTTCTGGTGTGCCAAAACCGCCTCAAAAGAGGCGGTTTTGCTTTTTCTCCTCACTACTTTTTTCTTGCAATTTATCTCGTATTGTGATATCCTGTTTTTACCAAACCAATTTTTGACATTTAATTTGGTTGGATGCTTTTAATAAGCAAAACACAGAAAAAGGAGATTAACAATGAAGAAGACAATTGCTTTGATCCTGGCTGCCGTTACCGTCTTGGCTATGCTGGCAGGCTGCGAGATCAACATCAACACCGGTTCCGGCTCTGGTTCCAACAACAACGATAACCAGACCGCAACGCAGGCAGCAACCCAGGCTCCCGTGCAGGAAGAAACCCAGGCCGCAACTCAGGCTCCCACTCAGTCTCAGCAGAACACCCAGGCTGGTGTCGGCGACATTCTGGACACCCCCGAGGTTACCTTTGATCTCTCTATCGAGGATCTGTACATTTACTACACTTACCCCGGCGAAACTGAAAATGAAATTCTCTCTATGGAGCTGGCTGTTGATCAGGTTACCGAGGATACCTATGTTATCTATATGTCCGATGGTCTGCTGAAGCTGGATGAGGTCATCTACGAGGTTTCCGATACTGGCATCGCAAAGTACTACAAGGACGTCTTTGCCGAGGGCTTTACCCTAGAAACCGCCCTTTCCGCTTCTGCTCTGCAGGCTGAGGTTGATAGCATTATGGAGTTGTTCTCCATGTTTATGTGTGTTGGAGAAGAATGGGCCTCTGCCAAGTTCCAGAAGACAAACGATTTTGCCTTCTCTCTGACCGGCGATGTCTATACCTATGACCTCATTGAAAACGGCGTAGCTGACGGCAAGGTTTGGATCGATGTAGCAACCGGTCTGGTTGTAAAGATCATCGACACTGACGGCACTGACCTGTTCAGCGTACAGGAGATCAAGACCTCCAACATCGACATTCCCGACTACAAGTAATCACTAAAACGCCCTAAAACCTTTACCCCAAAATCTCTTGACAACAAGGGATTTTGGGGTATCATAATTTTAAGACGAATTAAATTTAAGGGGCAGTTATGAACAAAATGTATTATTTGGAGACCGGATCGACAGATCCTGCCTACAATTTGGCTTTTGAAGAATATGTGCAAACCCATCGGCAAACCGGAGATTATCTGATCCTATGGCAGAACAAAAATGCGGTGATCATCGGCAGAAATCAGAACGCCGAGGAGGAGATCAATGCCGCCTTTGTAAAAGAACACGGCATCAAGGTCATTCGCCGCAATACCGGCGGCGGCGCAGTCTATCACGATATGGGCAACCTGAACTATTCTTTCATCACCGATGCCGGGGATATTGCCCAGCGTTCTGCAAATGCCTTCACCGGTCCTGTTGTCAAGGCGCTGAAAGCCCTGGGACTGGATGCGGAAGCCTCTGGAAGAAACGATATTCTGGTGTCAGGTCGCAAGGTATCCGGTACCGCGGAGCATATTATCAAGGGGCGCATCCTGCACCATGGTACGCTGCTGTTTGCATCCAATCCGGAAATGATCGCCGGAGCGCTGAATCCCGATCCGACGAAATTTGCATCCAAAAGTGTCAAATCTGTCCGCAGCCGGGTTGGAAATATCCAATCTTTTCTGCCTGCAGATATGAGCCTGCAAGGCTTTTGGGACTATTTGAAGATCGCGCTGGCAGAGGACGGCATTGTCCCCACTTCCCTGCCTGCTGAGGAGCTTGCTGAGGTAGAAAAGCTGAAGGCTGAAAAATATGACAGCTGGGATTGGAATTTCGGCCGTTCTCCCAAATTCCAGCGCAAATGCAAAAACCGCTACAGCGGCGGCGCACTGGAGATCAGCCTTACGGTTGCCAAGGGCTACATTCAGGACATTCGCATTCTCGGCGATTTTCTCGGCTTGACACCTGTTGAGCCGTTGGAAGATGCTCTAAAAGACTGTCCTTATCGGGAGGAAGCTGCCGCCGCAATCCTGGATCAGTTTCACCTGCAGGAAATACTGGGCGGCATCGAAAAAGAGGAATTTTTGGAAACACTTTTTGCATAACGAAAGGGCGTGGTTATCCACGCCCTTAAATGTTTATAATCTCCCTTTGCAGCGGTTCTGAGAGCAATCGCACATCAACATTTTCCAACAGCCGTTCATTTCTTCGGGCAGATGCCCGGAATCCACCCACATCATCCTCAGCAAAAGGAAGGTGGCACAAAAGAATATGTTTTGGCTTGAGTGCTTCCGTCACAAAGGCTCTTCCCTTGGAAAGTGTAACCCAGGGGAAATTCAGGATCGCCAGGTCGATCTGCCGATCCCCTACCGCTTTGGCCAATATAGGTGATGCGGTTTCGCAATCGCCGGCGATCAAAATGTTTTTTCCGTCTATACTGAGCAAAATTCCATAATGCTTTACGCCTGCATATTGCGCCCCCTCGTGGGGCAGCCGGATGAACTCCAAGGTCAAATTATCCTTTTTGACCACAAAGGTTTCTCCGCTTATCAGGATCTGATCCGCAAATTCCTGCTCCGGCAGGCACAGCTGGGTATTTTTCCAAAGCCGCTTCGCTTCCCCCACCATAGCCCCGGAATAGTGATCCGGATGGCAGTGGGTTGCGCAAATATACGCCGGCTCTGCAAAAGTGGGATCATTCAGCAGCTGCTGATACACCTTTTGAGAAACCGCAGAAAAACCGGGCTGCTTTTCTTGGTGCAGCGCATCTACCCAGATACAGTGCTTGCCAATCTCAATGCAAACGCCGGCATTTGCGGTTAAGGTAACGCATATTTCTGCCACAGCAGGATCCTCCTTGGATATTTTTCTTCATTATAAGCTAATTTTTCCTATTTTTCAATGAACTTTCATACATAAATTCACTAATTGTTTATATATTATTGATTTTCTTTGTGTTATAATGTATTTAGGAAATTTTTGACAAAGGATTGTCTGCTTTATGGAAAAACTGAGTGTTAAAAAGCCATTTACCATACTGGTGGCCGTAATTATGGTTTTGGTGCTGGGCGTGGTTGCCGTTACCCGAATGACCACAGACCTGTTGCCCAATATGAGTCTGCCCTATCTTGTTGTGGTTACCACCTACCCCGGCGCCAGTCCGGAACGGGTGGAGACCGATGTGGTGCGCCCTATGGAAAGCGCATTGGGCACCATCAGCGGCGTAGAAAATGTCTACTCCACCTCTGCTGAGAACTACGGTATGATCCAGCTGGAATTTGCTGATGGCACGGATATGGAATCTACGCTGGTTAAAGTATCCAGCGCCATTCAGGAGGTGTCCCCCAGCCTGCCGGATATGTGCGGTACGCCGTCCATCATCGAGCTGAGTATGGATATGATGGCGACGATGTATATTTCTGTCAGCCGCGAGGGGAATGACATTTTTCAGCTGTCAGCATTTGTGGAGGATACTGTCCAGCCCTATCTGGAACGGCAGAAAGGTGTTGCCAGCGTATCTCCCATCGGTCTTGTGGAGCAAAACATCCACGTAGAGCTTGATCCCGAAAAGATCCAGGGGCTGAACGATACCCTTTTGGTAACTGTCAGCGATCAGCTGGCAAAAGCCCTGGAAGAACTGGATAAGGCAGAAGCCGAGGTAGCCGCAGGAAAGGAAGAACTGTCCAAAGCCCAATCCACCTTCGGCCAAACTATGGCAAACGGTATTTTCGACCAGCTTGGCGCCGGTGTAACGGATGCCGCCACGCAGCTTAAATCACAGATAGAGGAGCTGCTTAATCAGCTGAAGCTATTAAAAGATGAGATCGGTGATGTGGACCTCGGCTTGGCTTTGGATCAGCTGATCGATGATCTGTTGGACATTTCCAAGAAGCTTCCTTCCCAAGAGCTTTCTGTTGAGCAGCTGCTGCAGCTGTCCGGAAACCTGCAGATCATCGTAAAAAACATCAACGAACTGCTGCTGAGTCTGCCGGAGGATCTACCCTCTCTTACAGTTGAACAACTACTGGCAAGCATCCGCGATCAGCTAAAGGAGCTTGTCAAAACCGTAGATACGGTTCCGGATATTTTGGCTGGACTTAAAGATGTCTATGCCGGACTGACACAGGCGCAGCTGGAAGCTGCCGTGGGCTTCTCCACCGCCGGCGCCCAGCTAACTGCTGCTGAAAGTCAGCTTACCGATGCCCGGGCGCAGTATGAAACAGCCCGTGAGGAAGCTTTGGCAAAAGCAAACCTGGATCAGCTGCTGAACATTACCACCCTATCTCAGCTGATCTATGCACAGAATTTCTCTATGCCTGCCGGTTACATTGACGATGCCAATGACAACAGCTGGCTGCTGAAGGTGGGACAATCCTACCAATCTGTTGACGAGATCGCCGATACGCTTTTGGTATCTATGGATGGCATCGGTCAGGTTCGCATTGGCGATGTGGCAACCGTTACTGTGCTGGATAACGCCGGCACCACCTACGCCCGTCTGAACGGCCAGCAATCGGTCATTCTCAGTATTTTCAAAAACAGTATCGCCGGCACCAACGAAACCGCAAAGAACTGTCTGGAAGCCTTTGACGAGCTGGAAGAAAAGTACGAAGGCACTCGGATCGTAACGCTGATGAACCAAGGCAGCTATATTGAGATCATTATCAAGTCCATTCTTTCCAGTATGGCGCTTGGCGCGTTGCTTGCCATTATTATTCTTGCGCTGTTTTTGAAGGATGTAAAGCCCACCTTGGTGGTTGCCATCAGTATTCCCCTGTCGGTGCTATTCACCTTGGTGCTGATGTACTTTACCAACATTTCCCTCAATATGATGACCTTGTCTGGCCTTGCGCTGGGCATTGGTATGCTTGTGGATAACTCCGTTGTGGTTATGGAGAACATCTACCGTCTGCGCAGCCGCGGTGTCAGCGCGCCCCGGGCTGCTGTACAAGGCACAAAACAGGTTGCCGGCGCTATTTTCTCCTCCACCTTGACTACCGTCTGCGTTTTCCTGCCGATGGTATTTACCCAGGGTATGGTCAGAGAGCTGCTGCTGCCGCTTGGTCTTTGCATTGGATTCTGCCTGATGGCATCCCTGTTGGTAGCGCTGACGGTCGTTCCTGCCGCTGCGTCCACAATTCTACACAATTCCAAGCCCAAGTCCCATCCGCTGTATGATAAATTCCTGAATGTCTACGGCAAGTCCTTGGATTGGTGTCTTAAATACAAGCTGGTACCGCTGCTGGTATCTGTCGCGCTGCTGGCAGGCAGCGTTTGGGCGGTGCTGAATATGGGCATCGTACTGCTGCCGGATATGACCGGCGACCAGATCCAGGTCAGCGTATCCACACCTGAGGAGCTTTCCTGGGAAGAGTCCTATGCTATGGCAGACCAGGTGCTTGACCGACTCTTGCAGGTTGACGGTGTCAACGATGTTGGTGTTATGAGCAGCGATGCCGCTTCAAGTTTAATGGCAGGTATGGGCTCTGACGGTGAGTCCTACGGAAACTACACCTACTACGTCATCGTTCCAGAAGGCAGTTCCGTTACAGAAATCGACCGAATCACCACCGAAATCAACCAAATTTGCTCTGATATGCCCTGTGAGGTAGAAGCCTCTGCCGGCGGAATGAGCGAACTTGTTTCTATGCTGGGCAGCGGTTTGAGCCTGAACATCTACGGCAACGACCTGGAGGTTCTGAAAACCATCTCCGACCAGGTTGCTGAAATCGTTGCCACCGTTCCCGGCTATACCGAAATTTCCACCGGATTTGGTGATGGCGATCCCACCATTCACCTGCAGATCGACAAGGATAAGGCGATGGAGGCAGGTCTGACCGTTGCGCAGATCTATATGGCCATTTCCGAGAAAATGACCACCTCCGCCAACGCCGCTACCATTACCATCAACGGCGCAACGATGGACGTTACCGTGGTAGACGATACAGAGCCTTTGACAGTGGAAAACCTGCTGGATATCCCCCTGAAAACCACCACAATGGATGCCACCGGCGCAGCAGTAACCACCACCCACGTCCTTTCTGAGTTTGCCACAGTGGTGGAAACCACCTCCATCGGCTCTATCGACCGGGAAAATCAAACCCGTTATGTAACCGTTTCAGCCGATATTGAAGAAGGCTATAATGCAACCCTCCTCTCCCGCCAGTTAGAAGATAAGCTGGAGGATTTCCAAAAGCAACTGCCCTATGGCTACACCCTGGGTATGGGTGGCGAAAGTGAAACAGTAAACGAAATGGTATCGCAGATGCTTCTGCTGTTACTGCTAGGCTTTGTGTTCATCTACCTGGTTATGGTGGCACAGTTCCAGAGCCTGAAGTCGCCGTTTATCGTGCTGTTTACCATTCCCCTGGCCTTTACCGGCGGTATGATCGGCTTACTGGTCACCGGTCAGCAGCTGAGCCTGCTGTCGCTGATGGGCTTCGCTATTCTGATGGGTACTGTCGTTAACAACGGCATCGTCTTCGTTGACTATGTTAATCAGCTGCGCATCGGCGGTATGGATCGGCGCGCTGCGTTGATCGCCACCGGCAAAACCCGTATGCGTCCGATTTTGATGACTGCGCTGACCACCGTTTTGGCAATGATGCAGATGGTCTTTGCTGACGATATGGCAGGTCAGCTGGGTGGTGGTATGGCAATCGTTATTATTGGCGGTTTGACCTACGCTACGCTGATGACGTTGTATATCGTTCCGGTTGTCTACGATATTCTCTTTAAGCGCAATCCCAAGGTTGTGGACATCGGCAGCGAGAATTTGGACGATGTTCCCGACGATGCTGCAGAGTTTATCGCCCAGGCATTGGCTGAGGAAGCAGCAAAAAACACTGCAGAATAACACAAAAACCGGCTGCCCTGTGGCAGCCGGTTTTATATATGTGCTTACTTCTTTCTCTTGCGGGCGTAGTAGTAATCCAGCATTTCCTTTACATTCTCGGGAATCTCGCGATCAACGGGGCAGCAAGCCGCGTTTGCCATACGATTCGTAAAGGCAGTGATGAAATCAATATCCTCCGCCAGCTGCTCCGCCTTCATAATATCCATCGCGTCATAGCGGTTATGGATGGGCGCAGTATTATTGGGCGCGATCCGGGCAAGGGACAGAGCAGGCACGCCCTTATCCGCAAAGGATGTGGAATCGCTGTAATATGTATCCTGATAGGCGTGGACGGGCATACCGTACTCCAAGCCCATATACTTGACGTAATTGACCAAGCCTTCCTCAGCAGTAACACAGGCAATGAACTTACCCATAATGCAGCCGATCATATCCAGGTTGATATTCAGCGCAAACTTGGAAAGCTCATCTGCGTGGGCAACGCAGTATGCCTTGGATCCGTTTTCGCCCTGCTCCTCACCGCCGGTCCAAACAAAGCGCAGACCGTAGTGGTGGGGATTCTTGGCGAAATACTCAGCCATCGCCAGCAGACCAACCGCGCCGGACATATTGTCATAAACGCCAACAGAAATAGCGATGGAATCATAGTGTGCGCTCAGCACGATATACTCGTCGATCTCGCCGGGCATATCCAGCACCACATTGTGGGCCTCACCCTTAAATTCGTCCTGCTCCAGGACGATCTTCAGCATAGGCTCACCCATTCTCGCCAGTTCCACAGCGGTCTTGGCATTAACGTGAACGCCGGGGATCTTGACACCGCGGCTGACAAAGGGACGCAGCTCCCGCTGATCAATGTCGGAATCGGCATAATAGGGATTTCCGTCGTAGGTAATGAAGCCGGCAGCGCCGTTCTTCAGCAGATCCTGATATATCCAGTAGTCCATATAGCAGTCTACCAGAACGATCTTACCCTTGCACTTAGCAAGATTGTAGTCCTCCATAGAGCGCAGATAGTACAAAGGTGCTTCTACCTCACCGGAGCCTGCCAGGAAATAGCCCTTGCAGGGCAGCTCTGCGCCATTGGCAAACAGCTGCGCCTTCTGAATGGTAGCCAGTTCCACCTCGAAAGGCTCTAGAGTAGCATTCAAGCCCATCTGGGCGCACTGATCCTGAATATACTTGGCAGCCTTGGTAACCTCCGGCGTACCGGTCAGCCGCACATAGGCGGTATCTTCCAAAATCTGCATCATTTTCTTTGTATCCATAAATAGTTCCTCCCTATTTTATCTCTTCTAAAATGGCATCTGTGGATTTGGCGGAAAATTCGCAATATGCCGCCACTACCTTGTCATTTCCGCCGCCGCAGCCGCACTCCAGCGAGAAAAAGCCGTCAAAGCCGATGTTTTTCAAGCCGGTGATGGCATCCTCCCAGTCCACCGAGCCGATGGACGGGGGCAAATGGGAATCCCGGGTGGCGTAGTTGTTATGCACGTGGACAAGCTTTAACCGCTGTCCCAAAAGTCCCAGCAATTCGCTTTGCTTTTTGTCCTTGTGCTGAATATTAAGATTGGCGTGACCAAAATCCCAGCAAGCACCCACCAGAGGGTGATCAATAGCGTCGATCAAGTCAAGCTGATCTTCGATCCGTGAGGAAAAGAAAGGCGCATCCGGTCTGTCCGGAAATGTGGGCAGATTCTCCACCGCGATACCAACGCCGTACTGCTCTGCAATGCCCATCAACCGCTTCAGCCAGCGAATATTATCGGCAAGGGCGCGGTTTCTGTCGAAACCATCATTTGTTGCGCTGCGGACGTGCGCAGCCGCCCAGGAGGCGCCCAAAACCGGCATAGCCGCTAACGCCAGTTCAATCCGATTTTCGGTTTCAGGGACATCTACGCCGCTGTCAGCGAACAATCCGTAGGTAGGAAGATGCACCTGGGCGCAAACCAGGCCGGAAGCGCGCAGATTCTCGCAAATTTGCACTAACTGCCGGTCGGATTCCTCAAAGAAATCCCCGGAAAAGTTCAGATCCACGCCGTCAAAGCCGGCATTGCGCAGCATTTTCAGAAAATTTAGATCCAAACATCTGCCGGTTGTAACATTCACCGACTTACGCCAGTTCATCCAGTTCCCTCCCTTTCCAATAGAACGGCGCGCGAAGGCCCCCTTGTGCAAAGGGGGCTGTCAAAAATCTTCGATTTTTGACTGGGGGATTGTAACAGCCCCTCCGAGTCGCCTTGCGGCGACCCACCTCCCCTTGCACAGGGGAGGCTTTCTGCGCAGCCCTTCAAACCTAACAGTACGAATGAAGATCATCCAATTTTTATCCAGTATAGCACGATTGTTTCCAGATTGCAACCAACAAAAGCCTTGCTTGTGGATAGATTCAGGCATAAAGGCTTCTCCTGGGAGAAGCTGTCAAAAATCTATGATTTTTGACTGATGAGGACTTTCCTTGCAACTGGTTTTGCCCTCATCCGCCCCTTCGAGGCACCTTCCCCCAGGGGAAGGCTTATATAGGGCACTAATAGCTATACCCCAAAAAATAATATGGTTGCATTCTCTGTAAAACCGTGATAAAATGTTCCTGCGACACAGTTTAATATTTCACTAGACAGGCATACTTTTTGTGTAAAAATGTATGCTTTGTCGCATTGCCTGTCTATTAGGAATGAACTGTGTCGCAGCAGGATAAAGCTGCATTTTTCGTGCGCAGCTTCGGCTGCGCACTTTTTATTTGGAGGAATATTTATGCGCAAGTTCTTATCATTGGCACTGGTATTCATTTTGCTCATAGGTCTGTGCGCCTGCGATTTAGATACCATTCTTGAAACACAACCCAGCACAACCATTCAGTCTACTGCTGCTCCCACGGAGAAACCTACAGTTGCGCCCACAGTAGCACCGACTACTGCTCCGACAGCTGCACCTACTGAAAAGCCCACAGTAGCACCTACCCAAGCACCTACAGCTGCACCGACTACTGCTCCTACTGTAGCGCCCACAACTGCTCCAACTGTAGCACCTACAGCTGCACCTACCGAAAAGCCCACCAAGGCACCTACACAAAAGCCTACCGATCCGCCTCATACCCACAGCTGGAAAGCAGCTACTTGTGAAGAGCCCAAGACCTGCACCGGATGCGGCGAAACAGAAGGCAGCGCAAACGGACATAAGTTTTCAAAAGGCACCTGCTCTGTTTGCGGAGCAGCTGATCCGGATTACAGTGAAATTACATATATCTTGAATGTCAAATCTAAAAAATTCCATAGGCCCAGTTGCCACAGATTGCCTACAGACAATCGAAAGGATGTCGATTGGTCTAAAGAGGAAGTTATCGAACAAGGTTATGAACCTTGCAAGCTCTGCAATCCATAAACAAAAGGCTTGACCGAATCGGTCAAGCCTTTCTTTTGAATATATTGCAATCGCGGATCTGTGTGCTATAATGGTAGCAGTATACACTTGGAAAGCAGGTATTCATATGACTGGATCTATTTATACGCAGACAACAGCCGCGATTGCGGAGCTTTGTGAAAAAGCAAACCTACAGCCCGGCAACATTGTGGTGGTAGGCTGCTCCACCAGCGAAGTGATGGGCTGCAAGATCGGCACCAACTCCAACCCGGATGTAGCCGGTGAGATCTTTAATGCCCTCAATGATTTCGTCAAAAGCAAGGGCTTGTTTCTTGCCATCCAGTGCTGCGAGCATCTAAACCGCGCCATTATAACCGAACGACAAGCCGTACCCTTTGCAGAGCCGGTCAATGTAGTCCCTCAGCCTAAGGCAGGCGGATCTTTGGCTGCCAAGGCCTATGCCGGTTTCTCAGAACCCGTTGCAGTTGAGGAGATCAAAGCCGACGCCGGTCTTGACATTGGCTTCACGATGATCGGAATGCATCTAAAAAAGGTAGCCGTACCCCTTAGACTCACAAACAACGCCATCGGTGAGGCTATGGTGCTTGCCGCCCGTACCCGTCCCAAATTCATCGGCGGTGCAAGAGCGATATACAGCGAAGATTTGCTATAAACGATAGCCACCGGGCATTCCGGTGGCTATCTTTCCGTTTGACACTGTTTGGCAAATGTGGTAGAATTATCGCATAAAATGTTTCTCAGTGGAGGAATGGGTATGAAAGAAATTTTCATCAGCTACAGCTCTGTGGATTTCCCCCAGGCGGACACCGTGCGCTCCGTTTTGGAAAAGAACGGTCTGTCCTGCTGGATGGCGCCCCGGGATATTCCCGGCGGCTCTAACTACACCAAGGAGATCCCCATTGCCATTCGCAACTGCAAGGTCTTTGTCCTAATTCTTTCCCAAAGCGCCCAAAGCTCTCATTGGGTTCTGAAAGAGCTGGATTCTGCCGTCAACTGCGGCAAGGTCATCCTGCCTTTTATGCTGGAAGATTGCGCGCTGAATGACGAATTCAACTTCCTGCTGACCGGCGCACAAAGATACTCTGCATATCAGAAAAAGGCAGAGGCTATGGAAACCCTTATCGGCCGTATCCGCGGTATCATTGATGTCCCCACTACCCCGCAGACTGAGAATATTGCCCAGCCTACAGAAACACCCAAGCCTGCACCCAAGAAGGTTGCAATCGACTATTTCTGCGAAGCCAAGTGTCCTGCCTGCGGCGGTGAAGATCTGAAAGAACGCAAGGGCAAGGTAAGATATGCCACCTTTACGGAATACTTAACCCTGCTTTGGGTTCCTGTCCTTGCCGTAATTGTAGGCTTGTTTGGTACTATTCTTGCAGGCTTCCTGCTTTCTTTCGATGTGCTGTTCCTGTTCTCGGAACTGATTGCTGTCATCTGCGCAATTTTGGGCGGAATTTGGGGCGGAATTATTTCCCGGAAGGCAGTAAAGCGCAGCCGTCTGCGCCACGGTATCTTGTCCACTTGCTACCGCTGCAATCGCTGCAAAAAGGTCTTTGACTACAACAAGCCGCTGAACAACTAAACGAAATCTCAAGGGGCGGCATCGCCCCTTTTCCTTATCAAACTGAAAGAGAGAACGGGTTATGGAGTACATTCTTGCCACACTCATCACCGCAGCCATATTCATCGTGCTGTTGCTGCTGCTTGCAGCCAAGCCAAAACTATCCAAGGCGATCACCTTTGGCGCGTTGGCCTTTGGCGGTATTCTGGGACTGATCATTTATGGCTACGGGTATGCTTATCTCAATGACAATTTCATACTGGCTGTGCTGAAGGCTGTATATTCCGTCTGCAGATCCTTTGTGGGCGTCAATGACTACGGCTCCATTGCCGATGTTCCCTTTATGCAAAACGAATGGATGCAGATCCTGTGCGCATTTGTGCAGATCTGCTCCTTGTATGCAACCGCCAGCGCAATCATCAAGTCCATTGGCGCGCAGGCGCTGAAGCAGCTGCGGCTTTGGCTTGGTCGCCGTAGGGATCTGAATTTGATCTACGGCACAAATGCCAACGCTTTGGATTTTGGCAAGGAACTGGTTGCAAAAAAGAATGGCGCTGTTGTTTTCGTCGATCCCGATGCTACGGTAACCGCCGCCGCTGCCGTTTCAGATATTGGCTGCGTCCTGCAAAGCGATGCCGGCGCTGCAAATGGCAGCGTAAAATTCCTGCGCCGCATTGGATTCCGTAACGGCAGACGGAAAATCACCCTTTATGCCCTGAAGCAGGATTCTAACAAAAATATTTCTTACGCGTCCCTGCTTCTGAAATCGCTGAAAGCTCTGTCCGTATCCCCGGAAAAGACCAGCCTGATACTGGTTGGCCAGGAAGAAGCCGCAGTCAGCCGGCTGCAAAATACTGCAGAATCCTACGGCTATGGCTTTGTTACCGCGGTAAACGAGCCGCAAATGGCGGCGCGGTTGCTGACGATGAAATATCCCCCCTGCGATACCGTTGCCTTCGACGCCGACGGAAAAGCCACCGAGAATTTCGAGGCGTTGCTGATCGGTTTTGGTCAGGTGGGACAGGCGGTGCTGAAGTCCCTTGTGATGAACGGTCAGTTTGAGGGCAGCAAGTTCAAGCTGGATGTGTTTGCCAAGGATGTTGCAAATATCGACGGCAATTTTTCCTCACAGTATGGTATGCTTTTGGAACAATACGACATCCATTTTTACGATAATGACGCCAAAAGCCGGCGTATGTACGACTATCTCAAGCAACACGCAAATCGGCTGCGCTACATTGTGATCTCCACCGGTGGGTATAACAACGGACACGAGATCGCGGAAGAGCTTATCTCTTTCCTGAGCAGTATCGGCTATCAGATCCCCATTTACAACTGCACCCGCCAAGGCGTCTGCGCCTACAACTGGGACGGCACGGTCAGAAAAACCCATAGTATTTACAGCGCCGAGCTGCTTTGCAGCCATCAGCTGGATCAAAAGGCGATGATCTTCAACCACAGGTATCAGGCATCCGGCAAAACCCCTGTGGAAAACTGGATGGAATGTGATTATTTTAGCCGTCAGAGCTGCCGCGCCGCCACCGACTTCATCCCGGCTATGCTTCGCGCCGCTGGGAAGAACGCGCAGCAGGTATCTCAAGGCGATTGGACACTTTCTGATCAACAAATTGAGAATCTCAGCAAAAACGAACATCTGCGCTGGTGCGCTTTCCACTACTGTATGGGCTTTACCCCTATGGACGATGCAGAATTTGCTGAACGGGCGGAGCTTTATCGCCAGGGTAACCCCATCCGCATCGGCAAAAATATGTTCAGCAAGACCCACGCCTGTCTGATTCCGTGGGAAGCGCTGGATGACCTTTCCGCAAAGGAGAACGCCATCACCGGCAAGGATGTTGACTATAAAGCAATGGATACCGATAATATCCTGGCGATCCCCCAGCTTTTGCAGGCAACCGAAGAATAAATGAAAGGCTTGACCGATTTGGTCTAGCCTTTCATTTGCGGCGGGAGCAAGTCCCCGCCCTACGATCAAAACAATGTGGTTATCCAATAGATTAGTCCATAAACAACCGATGCCACCGTGCCGTAGACTATCACGGGTCCGGCGATGGTGAACATTTTCGCACCTACCCCCAGAATGAACCCCTCGGTTTTAAACTCCACAGCCGGGGCGGCGATGGAATTGGCAAAACCGGTGATAGGCACCAGCGTTCCAGCGCCTGCGTACTTTGCGATATTATCGTATAAGCTCAGTCCCGTCAACAGCGCAGAAAGCGCCACCAGGGACACCGAAGCCGCTGTGGATGCGTCCTGTTTTTCCAACCCTAATGCCGTGTAGCCATTTACGGCAAGCTGACCGATCATACAGATCAGACCACCCACCAAAAAAGCATTTAGGCAATTCTTTCGGCTTGGAGATTTTGGGCTCATTTTGTCTACAATTTTCTTGTATTCCCGTTCTGTCATTTCCATCCCTCCGCCATTAGGTTGTCCGAAAATGCAGATTTTACACATAAGACAAAAAGGCTGTCATTCCGAGTGAAGCGAAGCGAAATCGAGGAATCTACGCAATGAATCTCTACCTTGCAGTAATCAATTGCCATGATCCTTCGACTCGCTATGCTCGCTCAGGATGACAGCTTCGTTTTAATGATTAGACTCAGGGAAAAGCTTTTGCAGCGCTGCCTGGGCAGCTGCCTGCTCAGCCCGTTTTTTGCTGCTGCCGGTACCAGTACCAACCACAGCATCATTCAGCCGCAATTCAACGGTAAACTGCTTATCGTGATCCGGACCGGACTCACCAATCAGGCTGTAGGAAAGCACTTGGTTTTTCTTCTGCTGAACCAGTTCCTGCAGCGCGGTCTTATAATCGGCATTGTTCATCTGCTTGGTAGGAACATTGACCAGCACGAACTTTTCGACAAACGCCGCAGCCGCCGCCATTCCGCCATCTAGATAGCAAGCCGCAATTACAGATTCCGTAGCATCTGCCAAAATGGATTCCCGGGTGCGTCCGCCGCCCTGTTCTTCGCCCTTGCCCAGCTGCAGATACTTGCCCAGCTCCAGCCGATTAGCGATCACCGCCAGCGCCTTTTCGCAGACCATATCTGCCCGCATACGGGTAAACTCACCCTCAAGGCGGTCAGGGAAATTCCGGTACAGATACTCCGCCACCAGCATGCCCAGCACCGAATCCCCCAGAAACTCCAGCCGTTCGTTGCTCATCAGGCTATTGTGGTAGCGCTCGTTTGCGTAGGACGAATGGGAAAGCGCATTCTGCAGCAAACCGATATTACGGAATCGGTAGCCAATGGCGGTTTCCAAATCATTCAGCATTTTCAGTTTCCTCCAGAGCGGTCAAGGCAGCCAAGCCCTGCTCCAGCTCCTGCGCCACATTGCTGCTCACAGCCGCCTCGGCCTGCCGTATGGCGTTGCAGAACGCCAGCGCATCGGAAGAGCCGTGGGCCTTGATCACCGGCTTACGAATGCCCAGGAACTGTGTGCCGCCGATCTCCCGGTAATCCAGCATCTTCACCAGATCCTTTACGCCGGATTTGCTGAAAAGATAGCCGATCATCGTAAGTATATTCTTCTTGAACATCCGCTTCATCAGGCTGCCCATAAACATAGCCGTACCCTCGATGGATTTCAGCAGCACATTACCGCTGAAGCCGTCGCAGACCACCACATCCACTGCGCCCAAAGGCACATCCCGGGCTTCCACATTACCAACGAAATTCAGAATCCCACGGTCAGATGCAGCCTGCAGCAGCGCGTATGCCTCCTTCTGCAGTGGCGTACCCTTAGAGTCCTCTGTGCCAATGTTCAGTAGACCTACCTTGGGATTTTCGATGCCCAAAGATTTCTTGGCGTGAAGAGATCCCATCAAACCAAACTGCAGCAAAAATTCCGGTGTACATTCCGCATTGGCGCCGCAGTCCAAGATCACGGTCTTACCGCCGGCCTTATTGGGCATAGCAGGTCCCATAGCCGCCCGACGGACACCCTTAACACGCTTGACCACCAAGGTCGCGCCGCTGAGCAACGCGCCGGTGCTGCCGGCAGAAACGAAAGCGTCGCCCTGCTCCTCAAAAAGCATCCGCAGACCCACCACCATAGAGGAATCCTTCTTTTTGCGGATCACCTGGGCAGGATCATCGTGCATATCCACGATCTCGTCCGCATTGGCGATCTCCAGCCCCTCCGGCAGGTTGGCAATATTATTTTTACGCAGCACATTCAGAATTTCCTCTCCACGACCGACCAGGGTGATGTGGGAGCCGAATTTTTGCGCCGCTTGGATTGCGCCCAATACAGGTGCTTCGGGGGCGTGATCGCCACCCATTGCGTCCAGAATAATTTTCATATCGCGCCTCCTTTACAGTCCCTGAGCAACCATTTCATCAATGATCGCCAGAGAGCGGTTGGCTATGGCAAGATTTTTCTCTGCCTTCTTACGAATCCGCTGCTCCAGCGGAGAAATAATGCTGAAATTGATGTTCATCGGCTGGAAATTCTCGATGCTCTCATCGCTGATATACCAGCCAAGCGCACCGATAGCGGTGGTTTTGGGGAAATTGGGCACTTCCCTGCCGGTAACCTTCGCCGCCATAGCAACCGCCGCCAAAAATCCGGATGCCGCCGACTCCACATAACCCTCCACACCAGTCATCTGACCGGCAAAGGCTACCAAAGGATTGCGACGGTCCGCATAATAGCGGTCCAGCAGCTTGGGACTCTGCAGGAATGTATTTTGGTGCATCACGCCATAGCGGACAAATTCCGCGTTGGCAAGGGCAGGGATCATAGAGAACACCCGCTTTTGCTCGCCAAATTTCAGATGCGTCTGGAAACCCACCAAATTGAAAATGCTCTTCGCCGCATTGTCCTGCCGCAGCTGCACCACCGCATAGGGCTCTTTTCCGGTGTTGGGATCCCGCAGACCAACCGGCTTCAGCGGGCCATAGCGAAGGGTGTCGAAACCCCGACGCGCCATAACCTCCACCGGCATACAGCCTTCAAATACATTCTGATCCTCAAAGCCGTGGACAGGCGCTTCTTCCGCAGAAACCAGCTCCTTGATAAAGGCTTCGTACTGCTGCTGATCCATAGCGCAGTTGATATAGTCCGGTGTGCCGCGGTCATAGCGGCTCTGCCACCAGGCCTTGTCCATATCAATGGACTCCGCTGTAACCAACGGCGCAGCGGCATCGAAGAAATGTAGATACTCGGTACCAAAATACTTACCGATCGCCTCAGACAGAGCATCCGAGGTCAGCGGACCGGTAGCAATGATCACCGGACCTTCGGGGACTTCCGTAATTTCCCGGGAAACAACGGTGATGTTGGGGTGATTGGTCAGCTTTTCCGTAACCGCCTTGGCAAAGCCCTCCCGGTCAACTGCCAGGCAGCCGCCGGCTTCGACGCGGGTTTTCTCCGCGCATTCCATAATCAAGCTTCCGCAACGGCGCAGCTCCTCTTTCAAAAGACCAACGGCATTTTCCAGCCGATCGCCCCGCAGAGAATTGGAGCAAACCAGCTCCGCAAAATCTGCGCTATGGTGGGCAGGTGTCATCTTATGGGGCTTCATCTCGATAAGCTCGACCTGAATACCTCTTTGCGCCAGCTGCCAGGCAGCCTCAGAACCGGCAAGACCTGCGCCAACTACTTTTACTGTCGTCATCGGTCTGCCTCCTATTTCTTGGCTGTCTTCTTGGTAGAGGCAGCCTTTTTCTTGCCCTTGGTCTGGGTATCGTCCGTCTTCTTCTGGTAGTAGCCACGCTTGTCTTCCGGCAGGAAATTGGGACACTTTTCGTTAATGCAGAAGGCTTTCATACGGCCTCTGCCGGACTTTTTGAACATGGTATTGCCGCACTCGGGGCAATCCAGTTCTGTGGGAACATCCCAGCTCATAAAGCCGCACTGGACGCCCTTTTCGCAGCCATAGTAGGCATAGCCGCGCTTGGATTTCCGCTTCAGGATGGTGCCGCCACACTTGGGGCAGCGACCGGGCATCTTCTCCACAATGGGCTTGGTGTTCTTACACTCCGGCCAACCGGGACAAGCCAGGAATTTACCGAAGCGGCCAACCTTGACCACCATCTTCTTGCCGCAGACGTCGCAGATCTCGTCGGATTCCTCATCCGGCACTTTCAGCCGGGTGCCCTCCAACGCCACTTCCGCATCCTTCAGTTCCTTGTGGAAGCCGGTGTAGAAATCGGCAAGCACTTCTTTCCAGTTCCGCTCGCCCGCTTCCACATCGTCAAGACGATTTTCCATATTGGCGGTAAATTCCACATCAATGATGTCCACAAACCGCTCCATCATCAAGCCGTTTACAACCTCACCCAAGGGTGTGGGCGCAAGCCGCTTTTCCGCTTTTACAACATATTCCCGATCCTGAATGGTGGAAATAATGGATGCATAGGTAGAAGGTCTGCCAACGCCCTTTTCTTCCATCGCCTTAACAAGAGTAGCCTCAGTATAGCGAGCCGGGGGCTGGGTAAAATGCTGCTCTTTCTTAATATCGGCAATATTTGCCCGATCGCCAACCTGCAGATCCGGCAAAGCAGAACCAACGGCTTCCTCTTCGTCATCCCTACCCTCTTCGTAGACCGCAATAAAGCCGGAGAATTTCAGACTTTGGTTGGTGCTGCGGAAGGTATGGCCGGCGCACTGGGTATCAATAGCTACTGTATCAAACACTGCATTTGCCATCTGGGATGCCACAAACCGGCTCCAGATCAGGCTATACAGCTTAAACTGCTCTTTGGTAAGACTGCCCTGTACCCGCTCGGGATCCAGCTCCACGTGGGTGGGACGAATGGCTTCGTGGGCGTCCTGGGCATTGGCCTTGGTCTTAAAGATATGGGGCTTTCCATAGTAATAGGAATTGCCGTAACGATTTTTGATATAGCTAGCTGCAGCCGACAGTGCTTCATCGGAAATACGCAGGGAGTCGGTACGCATATAGGTGATCAAACCCAAAGTACCCTCGCCTGCCACATCCACGCCTTCGTACAGCTGCTGTGCGATGGCCATGGTGCGCTTAGGTGTCATATTCAGCTTGCGGGACGCTTCCTGCTGCAAGGTAGATGTGGTAAAGGGAGGCGCGGCAGAACGCTTTTTCTCCGCCTTCTTCACATTGGTAACCTCAAATTCCTTGCCGGTAATATCGGCAATAACCGCATTGGTCTGCTCTTCGTTCTGCAGTTCCTGCTTTTTATCCTTGCCGTGATAGTGGGCAACAAAAGAACCGGGCTTGCCGATACGATCCAGCTTCACACTCAAAGACCAGTACTCCTTGGGAACAAAGGCGCGGATCTCATTTTCCCGATCTACCACCAGCCGGGTCGCCACAGACTGAACGCGACCGGCAGACAGACCGCGACGTACCTTCTTCCACAGCAGCGGAGAAAGCTCATAGCCCACAATTCTGTCCAGAATTCGGCGCGCCTGCTGCGCATCCACCAGAGAATAGTCAATATCTCTGGGGGCGCTGATGGACTCCTTGACCACCCGTTCGGTGATCTCATTGAAGGTTACACGACGGGCTTTGCTGTCGCTAAGTCCCAACAGTTCCTTCAGGTGCCAGGAAATGGCTTCGCCCTCCCGGTCCGGGTCAGTTGCCAGATACACAGTATCTGCCTGGGCTGCAGCCTTTTTCAGTTCCTTGATCAGTTCCTCTTTTCCCGCTACCGGGACATATTTGGGCGTAAAGTCGTGTTCCAAATCTACGCCCATAGTGCTTTTGGGCAGATCCCGCAGGTGTCCCATACTGGCTTTCACAGTATAGCCCGTTCCCAGGTATCTGCCTATGGTCTTAGCCTTGGAAGGCGACTCTACGATAACAAGGTTTTCCATTTTATCTTCCTTTCCTATTTGAGGGCCACCCGTTTACCGGGTTTTCTGACCACAATGCCTTGAATCTCCATCAGCGTCAGCTGGGACAGGACTTCCCCTGCCGGCATTTCCGCTTTGGCGATCACATCGTCCACCAACTGTTCCCCATCCAGCAAAAGCTGGGCGATCCTGCGCTGGGACTCCGTCAGCGACTCAAATGTTTTATGTATGTCATAATAAGTTTGGTTTTGCTTATTGTCAACGGCAATTTTCTCCGCATTTTCGTCAATAGCCTGGGAATTTCCAACTTTTTTGACCTTTTGCGCTACTTTTGGCTCGGGTTTTTCCTCGACGGCCATATCCCCCATAAAGCCTACCGGCTGAATGGAACTTCTATCCCTACGAATCTTATCCGGGTACAGCGCCAAGTATTCACTCACCACATCCCAGCCGTTGCTGACCGGGATCGCGCCCTCACGCATCAGCGCATTGCTGCCGACACAGTTTGGCACATCTACATTTCCGGGTACAACGAACACATCACGGCCTTGGTCTGCCGCTTGCTGGGCTGTGATCAGCGCGCCACTGGTTTTGGGTGCTTCCACAATCAGAACGCCATTGGCCAAACCGCTCATAATCCGGTTTCGCTTGGGAAAATTCCACTTAAAAGGCTCCGTTCCAGGCGCAAATTCTGAGATCAAGCAGCCGTGCCGCTCCACATCCGCAAACAGCCCTCTGTTGCAGGCGGGATACACAATATCCACACCGCAACCCAATACGCCTACCACAGTACCGCCGGCGGTCAATGCGCCGGAGGCCGCTGCCGCATCAATGCCGGCTGCCATACCGGTTACCACGATTGCGCCGCAACGGGCAAGCTGTCCGCCAATGCGTTTGGCCACATTCAGACCATAGGCAGATGCTTTCCGCGTACCAACCGCAGAAATCACCGGCGTACCGTCCAGATCCGGAAGATGTCCCACATAGTAAAGCACCATCGGCGGATCGGCAATATTCTTCAATCTGCTGGGATATGCGCCGTCATTAAAGGTGCAGATATGAATTCCCAAATCAACACATTCCCGCAGAATATCTCCCGCCATATTCAGGTCCTTATCCTGCAGGGAATCAAATATCTGCTGTGTCATATCCGGAATTTGTGTATATGCTGTGCTGTCGGCAAAGAAAATATCCTCAGGTGTTCCAAAATGCGTCAACACCGCCAGTTTATCCCGGTCATTCATATGCGGCCGCGTGGCCAGCCATATCCAATGTATCAGCATTTCGGTTTCTCTCTTTCTATAGTTTCGTCATCTGCCACATCACGATGGTTGCCGCAACCGCAGCATTTAGGGACTCGCAGCGCGGATCCATCGGAATGATCAGTTGATTATCGGCGCAGTCCAAGATCTGCTGCCGCACACCCTGTCCCTCGCTACCGATCACAACTGCCATCTTTTGCAGATCCGCATTCCGCAGATCCTGAGCTTTCTCCGACAATGCGGTTACCGCGATGGGAATACCGGCGCTTTCGCAGGCTTGCTTTGCTTCCTCCCAGCTGACGCTGACAGGTGCGGTGCGAAATACCGCGCCCATAGATGCGCGCACCACCTTATGGCTAAAGGGATCTGCGCAGCCTTCCAACAAGGCTACGGGAATCTGCAAAGCATCTGCCGTTCTGAGGATCGTACCCAAATTGCCCGGATCCTGAATCCCGTCCAAAAGCAGCATACCCGGTTTCGGTTCAAACACTTGCTTCTCCGGCAAGTGGCACAGAAACAGCGCGCCCTGAGGTGTCTGCATGGGAGAAATGGATTCCATCACATCCCCCGGCACACGAACGATGCGCACATTCTCGGGAACATCCGCCTCTACACCGTCAGAGAGGATCACTGTATCCAAGTCCGGCCAATATTGCACCGCCTCTTTCAGCAGTTTGGTGCCGTCTGCCACAAAAAGGCCGGAAATTTCCCGTTCCTTTTTCGAGGAAAGCAGCTTTTTTACCTGCTGTAGCAGCGGATTTTTCCGGGCAGTTATTCGTATTTGCGTCATATTCGCAGCCCTCCCAAAAAGGCATACTTAGCGATGATACATTATAATATAACAAATTGAAGATTTATGCAAGAGTCTTTTTCCCTATGCGTAGAAAAACCACCGACAAAGTCGGTGGTTTTATGGGTTTAATTAGTTGTCGCGGGAAACACTGATGACCTTCATATCGTAGGAACCGGCAGGTGCGGTAACGGTAAAGGTATCGCCGGCGGACTTGCCAACAACAGCGCGGCCAAAGGGAGAATCGTCGGACAGCTTGTACTCCATAGGATTGGCCTCCTGAGAGCCGGTGATGCGATAGGTGGTCTGCTTACCGGTCTTAACATCCTCCACAACAACAGAGCAGCCCAGACCAACGCGGCCGGTAGCTTCGTTCTCATCCTCGATGATGACGGCGTGGGACAGAATGTTCTCGATCTCCGCAATGCGGCCATACAGCTTTGCCTGCTCGTTCTTAGCGGCATCATACTCAGAGTTTTCGGACAAGTCGCCATAGGAGCGGGCCTCTGCGATCATAGCAGCGATCTCACGCTCACGGGTAGTCTTCAGATAATTCAGTTCCTTCTCCAGATCTGCCAGACGCAGACTGGTAATCTTAAATTCCTTTGCCATATCAAAAATCCTTTCTAAGAATTAAACTTTCCATTAGCTTTTACATTATAGTGGATATATCCCCAGCAGTCAAGGTATTTTTGGAACTTTTTGAAAAGATTCCCACAGCCATGGTTGGCTGTGGGAATTGGGTTTATCAGATGTAGTTCATAGGATTGACCGCAGATCCGTTGTAGCGGACCTCGAAATGCAAGTGCGGTCCGGTGGAGCCGCCGGTGGAGCCAACATAGCCGATCACCTGACCTGCTGTTACGAAGTCGCCCTCCGATACCACATATCGGATCATATGCATATAGATGGACTTAAAGCCGTCCAGGTGGTCGATCATAACCGTCCAGCCGCCGGAACCATACCAGCCGGTATAGGACACAACGCCCTCACGGGTGGCGTAAATGGGGCTGCCGTAAATTCCGTGAGCCCACAGGTCCACGCCGTTATGGAACTGCTGCTTACCGGACAGGGGGTGATTACGCCAGCCATAGGGGCTGCTGACCTGGGTATAGTCGCAGGGAACCACCCAGGTAATGCCGTTGGTATTGATGGGCGTACCGCCATTACCGCCGCCGGCAGGCTTTGTGGGTTTGGTGGCAGTGGCCATATGCTCACGATACTTGGCTTCGTCGTACTCAACCTTTTTATCCGCCAGCTTGTCAGCATTTGCTTCCTGCTCTTCTTCCAGTTCTTCCATAAGGATTTCAAACTCTTTGCCCTTGGCAACCAGATCTGCCAGCAATTCCTCAGCCTTAGCAGCCTTGGCCTCCAACTCAGCCTGGGTGGCAGCCAATTCATCCTTGGCAACCTTCAGTGCATCCCGCTCGACGATCAGCTCTTCCTTAGCTGCAGCCACTTCCTCCGCAGCCTCGCGGATCTCCTTCAGCCGACGGCTGTCTGCTGCCGCGATCTCTTCCATCATTGTCAGACGATCCAAAAAATCGGAAAAGCTATTTGCCTCAAACAGCACCGACCAGTAAGACAGCTGGCCGTTTTCTTCCATAGCGCGAATACGCTCTTTATGCTTTTCATTCAGCTTTTTCAGCCGTGCTTCCGCATCATCCAGTTCCTCCTGCTTGTCCGCGATCAGAACGCTATATGCCGAAATTTGCTCATTGATGTTGCTGATTTGGGTGTACAGAAGGCCGACCTGCTGGTCGATAACATTCTTCTGCTCCATAAGATCTTCGATCTCAGAGGCATTCTCCTCCTGCTGATCCCGCAAGCCATCCAGCTTTTCTTCCAGTTCTTCCTGTTCCTTCTCCAGCTTATCGATCTGTTCCTTGATGGCGCTGGAGGAAGCGGCATTGACATTTGTCTGCAGGAAATCCACCCGCATACCCAAGATCAAGCCGATCACCAAAATCACGGCAATTACAGAAAACCTAACTCTTCTATGTTTCATACCCAGGCTCCTTACACGTCCATAAACTTGCGGATAGACGTCCAGCTGCCGATCACGCCGACAAACAGGCCCGCGGCAGCAAAGGTAACCACCATCGGTATCAGCAGTTCCGTAAAGGGAACGAAATTGAACAGAAGCTTCAGCGTGCTGACAGAATCCAGCTGCACAACAACCCAGTCATACAGCGTCCACATCAGGCCGAAGGATGCAGCCGCGCCAACCATACCCAGGGTAAAGCCCTCCACAACGAAAGGCAGCCGGATAAAGCCGTTGGTGGCGCCCACCATTTTCATAATGGCGATCTCGTCCCGGCGGTCATACATCGCCAGCTTAACCGTATTGGAAATGATCAGAAGGCTGACCAACAGTAAAACCGCGATCACCACGATCGATGCTACGTGCAGAACATTCTGCAGTGCGGAAAAGCCCTCCGCCAGTTCATAATTG
The DNA here is from genome assembly GCA_045532855.1 of Faecousia sp. Lineage (GTDB taxonomy): Bacteria > Bacillota > Clostridia > Oscillospirales > Oscillospiraceae > Faecousia. The sequence goes on along the minus strand of JAZSGS010000003.1, from coordinate 1,108 downwards.
GCCTTGACATCCGCCACGCCATCTACGCCCTTGATCTTCTCCACCGTTTCGTGGATCAGATTGTTGTCCTCCAGCGTAACCACATAGCGGTGCCGCAGATCCTGGGCATCCACGCCGGCAAAGGCATCGTCGCCCTCGTGGTCGGAGATAAAATTCTCCAGCGCGGTCTCACGGGAAACAAACTGGGCATTATAAATATTGTCCACCTGATTCAGCTTGGTGCCAACACTGCGAGCCTGGGCATCGGATAGCGTTTCGTCCACATAAACCAGCACTTCGTTGGTCTTATTCAGGTCTTCCACGATGATGTTAAAGTTATAAGCCAGGCAGGAAAAACTGCCAACGATCAAAAGACAGGCAACCGTGACACAAATGGCGGCAAAGGACATAAACCCGTGGAGGAAAATGCCCCGAATGCCCTCTTTGATCAAATATCCAAAATTATTGATCTTCATAATGATAATACCCGTCCATTCCGTCGCTGACAACAAGACCATTGTCGATGACTATCACTCGCTTGGGGAATCGCTCCACCAGATCCTTCTCGTGGGTAACCACCAGCATCGTAGTTCCCAAATTGTTGATCTCCTGCAAAAGGCTCATAATTTCCAGGCTTCTTGCCGGATCCAAATTACCGGTAGGCTCATCGGCGATAATAGTGGAGGGGTTGTTCACCAAAGCGCGGGCAATAGCAAGTCGCTGCTGCTCACCGCCGGAAAGCTCACCGGGATGGCGGCGGCTCTTGGTTTCCAAACCAACCAGCTCCAAAACATAGGGCACCCGCTCCCGGATCTCCCGCTCTCTTGCGCCGATGACACGCATTGCAAACGCCACATTGTCATAGACCGTCTTGTTCTCGATCAGGCGGAAGTCCTGAAACACAACACCAACGGTGCGGCGCATATAGGGGATCTCCCGTCTACGGATCCGCTCCAGGGAATATCCGTTAACGTGAACTGTGCCGGAAGTGGGCTTCAGCTCACCGGTGATCAGCTTGATGATGGTGGACTTTCCGGAACCGGAAGGTCCGACTAAAAATGCAAATTCGCCGTCTTCGATCTGCATAGACACGCCCTTTAGGGCCTTTGTGCCTACGGTGTAAGACTTG
>JAZSGS010000017.1:0-8643 GCA_045532855.1 Faecousia sp. | reverse complement strand
TGATCAAAGTCATATGCGTCCCGCACTTGTTGTACTGTCTTATCGGAAACTACCTTGGCAAGTCCTCTCTTTTATGTGTTGAAAAGATTTACTTTTTGCTTCCGCATCCGCTGCATCCACTGCAGCTGCCGCAGCCTGCGGATTCCGTCTGGTTCTGGCAACCGCAGGAACAGGAACCGCTGTCCGGACAGCCGATGCACTTTTTACCGCTTTTTTTGGAGCGGTAGATGGCGTAGATCGCAGCTGCGGCGATGGCAACCAAAATACCAAGCAGGAGCCAGTCGATGGGTTTCATAGCTTATTTCCTCCCGCTTAGAGCAAGCTCGGACTTGACTTTCTTGTCAGCTTTGGCGCACAGATAAATCAAAACAGCGGCAAAAGCCAGCAGGAAGATACCGCCGCCGATCGCGCCTCCAATGCTCAGGGCTGCAGGATCAACGATCAAGGTACCCACGGTATAAACCAGATAAGCAATACTATAGCCGGTGCACAGCTGCAGGGCAACACCGCCCCAGAACCACTTTTTCTGCGTGATCTCGCTGTTCATCGCGCCCAGGGCAGCGAAGCAGGGGGGAGAGAAGAGATTGAACATCAGATATGCCAAAGCGGCGACCTTGGTCAGACCTACCATTGTTGCGGCGACCTCGTTGCCGGCACCGATCATTTCCAGATCGTCATTGACGGCAAAGCCGTAGCAAACAGCCAGCGTGCCAACTACATTTTCCTTGGCTATGAAGCCGGTAACCGCGCCGGCAGCCAGCTGCCAGGCGGTGATGCCAACGATGGGGAAGAGGCAAACAGCAATGGGATTTGCGATGGTGGCAAGGATAGAGGTTTCCTCCATACCCTCCGCAACCAGCTGAAAACTCCAGTCAAAGGACTGCATAACGAAAACGATGGCATTGCACAGTAGAATGATGGTACCGGCCTTGACGATGTACGCCCAGCCCCGGCTGCACATATCCAGCAGCGCACGCTTCAAGCTGGGAGCTTTATACTCCGGCAGCTCAATGATGAAGAAGGACTTGCGATTCTTATGTCCTGCGATCTTGTTGACCAGCAGCGCGCCCAGCAAAATGCAGGCGATACCCACAAAGTACATCAGTGTACCCACCCAGGAGGCGTCGTCAAAGAATGCGCCGGCAAACAGGGCGATCACCGGCAGCTTAGCGCCGCAGGGCATAAAGGGCGTCAGCATAGCGGTGGCGTTGCGCTCCCGCTCGTTGCGAATGGTACGGGCTGCCATACCGCCGGGAATGGCGCAGCCGGTGCCGATGATGAAGGGAATGACGGATTTACCGGAAAGGCCCACCTTCTTGAAAATGGGATCCAAAACGATGGTGGCCCGGGCCATATAGCCGCAGTCTTCCAGCAGGGAGATCAGGAAGTACATCACCATAACCAGGGGCAGGAAACCGATAACGGCGCTGACTCCACCAATGATGCCTTCGGTGAGCAGTGCGGAGAGGAACGCGTTGGCATTTGCGTTTTCCAGAAGTCCTGAGAGCCAATCCTTAAACATATCGATCAAGGTAACCAAACCGGGGATGGAAGTTCCGTTTTCAAACTCGTAGCCCTCTGCGATCCAGGGGCCAAGCCAGGCCTGGGAGATCTGGAACACCAGAAACATTACTGCGGCGAAAATGGGAAGACCCACGATGGGATGGGTGAGAACGGTGTCGATCTTGTCCTGGAAATTTCTGTCCCGGGTACGGACTGTACGGTATTCAACATCCTTAACGATGCCGTTAACAAATTCAAAGCGCTTGCGGTCTGCCAGTTCGACTTCCTTTTTGCTGGTAAGATCCACATTGCCCTGACGGTAGGGGGCAACTTGCCCTTTTCCGGCAAGGGAGATCGCTACCCGCACCAGCTCGGAAAGGTCGTCGTGATCATTGTCGGTGGAGACTGTCAGCACCACAGGGCAGCCAAGCTTCAGCGACAAGGTATTGACATCAATGTCGGTCTTTTTGCGGGCGTTGATGTCGGATTTGTTCAGCGCTACCACCATAGGAATGCCCAGTTCCAACAGCTGGGTGGTGAAAAACAGACTGCGGCTGAGATTGGTGGCGTCCACGATGTTGACAATCACATCGGGATTTTCGTTCTTGACATATGTACTGGTGATGCTCTCCTCGGATGTAAAGGGGGACATGGAGTAGGCGCCGGGCAGATCAACTGCGATCAGATCCAGCTCGCCGGCGTATGCCTTTTTGATGGGGGCTTCGTTTTTGTCAACGGTAACACCGGCCCAGTTGCCGACTTTCTCGTTGCGACCGGTCAGGGCGTTGTACATCGTGGTCTTGCCGCTGTTGGGATTGCCTGCAAAAGCAATTCTCATTTTGGATTCCTCCTGATTCAGACAGCGTGTGCTGTAAATTTACGAAAGGGGAGTTAGGCAATGCTAACTCTTGAGCAAAAGACAATCAGCAGACTGTCTGCAGCGTCGTCATAATCAGACGATGATTGCCTCAGCCAACTGATTATCGATATTATATCTGCCGTCCTTGATGGAAACGGTGCAGCTGCCCTTACGGCGGGAGATGACAGTGATGGGCTCGCCGCTGTAACAGCCCAGGGAAAACAGAAAGGCGTTCAGCTCCTCGTCGTCGGTTTCAATGCGGGAGATGATGACCTCTTCGCCTACGGGAACGCTCATTAGATTCATATGCACCACTCCAAGTGATTAGTCTATGCTAACTGATATACTATAAAAGCGATTAGCCGCTGCTAACCGCTGATAATCATACAGTATTTGGATGGATTTGTCAAGAGGGGAGGAGGAAAAAAATTGGAAAAAAATTAGGCGCAAAAGGGACTGCTGCCATTGGCAACAGTCCCTGGATTATATGATGCGTTATCAGTTGTTCTTAGCGACAAATGTGATGTCCTTATTGCTCCAGACATCGGGGGTGAAGCTGATCTCAAGTTCTTTCCAATTTTCGGGCACTTCATATCCAATAACACCGTTGAGCTTCTTGCCGGCAGCGACAGTGCCATCCAGCTGGTTTTTGTTGCCTTTTTCCAAAAGTGCGCTAAAGCTAAAGGAGCAGGTGTAGTCATCGCAATAGGCTTCAAAGCTCATCAGAGAGGATACAGTCAGATCCTCATTAGAGTTGTTGGTGATGTTGAATTCGCAAAGAACGAAAACATTTCCTTCGGTGGGCTTATTGAAGCTGGAGCCGGTGCTCTCCGTTACGCCGACAAGGCAAACCTGAACATCATTCAACTGAGCAGTTTCGCCTACAGCAAATGTCTTTTTGGTGTTTTGATTGCTGGAGTTGGTTGCAGACTGGGTGGCGTTGGTATCTACCAAAACCGGCTCGTCAATGTCGCAGCCGACTGTAAGAAGTGAGATCAGGGTAACAAGGATCAGCACAACGGCCAGGGTGGATTTATTCTTTCTCATTTTTAATACCTCTCTATTTCTTGCTGATTTACGCCAGCGTAAGCGGGCATAAATTTAGTATAACAGATAAAAAATAATTACGCAAGTGCGTATACGCGCTTGCGTAATATTTTTTATGATATTTTTGAGGTGAGATATATGAGCGTAAAAGATATGGTAGCTTCCAGATTTGCACAATTATGCAACGAACGCAATATTAGGATCAATGAGTTGGCATACCGCTCCGGTGTAACACCGTCTACTGCTTACAGTATGATGAATCCCGAACGCAGGGATATTTCGATTGTAACGATCAAGAAGTTCTGTGATGGTCTTGATATTACGCTGGGAGAATTTTTCTCCACATCCGATTTTGATGGGTTGGAGCAGGAAATAGTCTAATGATGTATTTGGTGCGCCGGAAGGGACTCTTTGCATTTTCTCCCACAACCGTGGGAGAAAATAGAGGTTCGCCTCGGTCTAGCCCTCGGCGGCAACAGTCCACCGGACTGTTGCATTTAGATTATTCGAGTCCCTTTATCAACATAAATATTAAAAGGGTTATCCCAAATGGGATAACCCTTTTAATGGTACGCCGAAAGGGACTCGAACCCCCGACCTACTGATTCGTAGTCAGTCACTCTATCCAACTGAGCTATCGGCGCATAAGCGCATTTCAAAGCGCCTAAGTATATTAGCACATCGGCTTATAAAAAGCAAGTACTTTTTTTGAAAAAGCGGATTATTTTTTACTTTTTCTTCCTTTGGGACGGAATATCAGCACACAGACCAGTAAAACGACTAAAACCGCCAGAATTATAACCGCAACGGTCAGCTCCTGTTTGCGTTTGTTCTCCAGCTGTTGCTGCCGTTCTCTCTCGAGTCGCTCCTGTTCCAGCCGTTCTTGCTCCAAGCGCTCCTGCTTCAGCCGCTCCTGCTCTAGGCGTTCTTGCTCTAAACGCTCCTGCTCCAGCCGTTCCTGTTCCAATCGCTCCTGCTCCAGCCGTTCCTGCTCTGCATAGGTGGTGATGTTCTCCATAAAATCATTTTTCTGAACATCTTCGCCTACTGTGGTGTGGTACAGACCGAATTTGCAGGGGTTGTAATTCTTGATTTGAGAAGCCTTGGTGATCTGTCCCTCCTTGCCGTAGATCCATCGATAGAACCAAGTCCATTGTTGGGATTTGTGGCAGGGGAAACCGATCTTCTGTGTAACCTCAAATGCGGTCATTCCGTCAAAGGATTCCAGCGGCTGGTCATAATCGATGACGATGGGATTTTCCTCATACAGATGCAGGTACAGCTTGGGCAGTTCCCAAGTGCCGTATTTTGCGACAGAGTCGGCAAAACTATTGGGATCGCCGATCAGGTCGATGGCCTTGATTAAAAGATCTGTGTAGACCATGTGCATTCCGTGCTTATATTCGCCGTTAATATCGTGGCCGATGGCCACCATAGGCTTAAACCGCCGGAGCTGCTCAACTACAAAGCTTTGCAGTTCCTCCCGGGAGGTGTTGTATGAAGATTCATAGGTTTGGTAGGATTTTTCCAGATCCTCGATCAGAAAATCGCCAAAGCGGCCAAAGACCGGATATGCCCGCACGCCAACGCTCCACAAACCGTTGAGCATTTCGTGGGTTCGCACATTGGTATGTTCCCGGTGATCTGTCATATAGACTACCTGTACCCGGCAGCCCTTTTCAGCAGCATACAGCGGTAGTAAGCCGGCAAAGAACAGCTGCTCATCATCACCGTGGGTTGAAAACAGAACGATGTCCGCGCCGCTTTCCAGGGGGGTATCCCATTTCTGGACAAAATCCGGCACGTCCGTCCCGGAAAAGACATAAATCTCGCTCAAACTTACGCTGCCGCTGGCAAAATCCAGGGTTACGGACTTGATTGTCCCACCAAAAGCGGCAATCAGATCCACATATTCGTGGAGCATTTCGTGTTTGCCGGCGGTGAATGTTTCGCCGGTGGCTTCATTGGTGATTGTGTAAGCGCCGTATTCCAAATCAAACAGTAAATAGAGGCTTCCTATACCCTGGTCATTGCTGAGGGTGATGGTAGTGTTGCCGGAGGAAACCTGATAAGAATCAATATTCTTGTCAGAAAGAAAAGCAAAAGAGCTATAGCCGCTGCCGCTGAATGTGGTGCTGGCGGTGATGTCCTGCGTTTCAGCCGCGCTGACGGTAAAGACTGCGCCCGATAAAAGGACAAGACACAGGAAAAAAGCAATTACCCTTTTCATAAGGCACCTCCATAAACAAGATACGCAGATTATAGCAGATGACGCGAAGATTGTCAAAATCTTGCGCATTGATTTTCTTTGCCGGGCGCAGTATAATTTTAATATACTTTGATGGAGGTGGCAGACTTGCAAATATTTGAAAAATTACCGCAGGCACTGCTGCCTTGGTATTACGAAAATCGACGGGAGCTGCCTTGGCGGCAGGATAAAGAGCCCTATCACATTTGGCTGTCAGAGATTATGCTGCAGCAAACCCGTGTGGAGGCTGTGAAGGGCTACTACCGCCGCTTTTTAGCAGCGCTGCCCACGGTGGAAAGCTTGGCAAACTGCGACGATAACGCCCTCCACAAGCTGTGGGAGGGGTTGGGCTACTATAGCCGTGTACGCAACCTAAAAAAGGCGGCGCAGGTGATTGTCGCAGCCGGCGCATTTCCTAGAGAATATGCCGATGTGCTGGCTTTGCCCGGCGTGGGGGAGTATACGGCAGGCGCGATCTGCTCCATTGCCTACGATCAGCCTACACCGGCGGTGGACGGCAATGTACTGCGTGTCATTTCTCGGCTGACAGAGGAGGAAACGCCCATTGACTTGCCTGCCTACAAGACTGAGGTGCGGAAAAAATTGGCGGGTGTATATCCTGCGGAAGCCGGGGATTTTACCCAGGCGCTGATGGAATTGGGCGCGACAGTCTGCGGACCGAATCGCAAGCCGGATTGCGAAAAATGCCCTTGCCGGGACTTTTGCGGCAGCGCGATCCACAGTACGGCGGAGAAATTCCCCGTAAGGCTACCGAAAAGGGCGAAAAGGGAAGAGGAAATGACGGTTTTTATCCTCAGCTGCGATGACCGGCTTGCCCTGCAAAAGCGGCAGGATTCCGGTTTGTTAGCTGGGTTGTGGCAGTATCCCAATGTACCGGGGAAATTGGAAACGGAGCAGGCGCTGCAGGTTGTGGAAGCTATGGGTTTGCGACCGAAAAATGTGATCCGTCAGGTAGAACGCAGCCATATTTTTACCCACATTGTGTGGCAAATGCGGGGCTACTATCTGGAAGTGGCAGAGCCTGGCGGCGATTTTACTTGGCTGACTCGGGAACAAATTGAAGCCGATGCGGCATTACCCACCGCATTTCGGCAATTTTATGACCAGCTATGAACGGAGCGTGTAGTATGGACAGTAAGAAAAGCTGTGGCAAATTGTCGTTTTTACCATTTCTGCGTTGTTTATAGCATTTATGTGGGTTAAAAAGGATATTGCAGCCATATACACCACAATGCCGCAGGAGCAGGTTGTGCCTTTGATTGCAACTACGATAGCGGTTTCGCTACTCAAGGTTGCGGCTATTTCCGCAGCGGTATTTCTAATCAAGTGGATTGTCAGTAAAATTAAACGAAAGTAAGCGGAAAGCCTCCCTTGTGTAAAGGGGGGCTTTTTTGCGCAAACCCAAGATTTTGTGTCGAAATGGATCAACAAACACAAAAGGTTGACTTTATGGCAAAATTTGCGTATAATAAGAAAGCTAAAATGGATAACTATGGCAGGTAATAATTATGGCTATAAAAAGACAGGAACAATACGGAAATACCAGTATTTCGATGCTGAAAGGCGAGGATCGCGTCCGCAAACGCCCGGCGGTTATTTTCGGCTCTGACGATCTGGAGGGCTGCAAGCACGCGGTGTTTGAGATCCTCTCCAACGCCATTGACGAAGCCCGTGAGGGACACGGTGATACCATCATCGTTACCCGTTACGAGGATCTCAGTGTTGAGGTTGAGGATTTTGGTCGCGGCTGTCCCGTGGACTATAACGAAAAGGAAAAGCGTTATAACTGGGAGCTGGTTTTCTGCGAAATGTATGCCGGCGGCAAGTATGGCGAAAACGGCGAAAACTACGAATATTCTCTGGGCCTGAACGGCTTGGGCTCCTGCGCGACACAGTATGCCTCTGAATTTTTCGATGCAACGATCCGTCGCGACGGCTTCCGCTATGATCTGCACTTTGAAAAGGGCAGAAATAAGGGCGGCTTGAAGAAAGAACCTACTGACCGTGGCAGAAAAACCGGTTCGGTGTTCCATTGGCGTCCGGACAAGAATGTCTTTACCGATATCAATATTCCTGCGGAATATTACCGCGATGTGCTGCGTCGGCAGGCGGTGGTGAACAAGGGTGTTCGCTTTCGTTTCCGCAATCAGGTGGGCAAGCGGTTTGAGGAAGAGGAATTCTGCTACGAAAACGGTATCCGCCAGTATATCGAGGAGATGGTAGGGGATAACGCCTTTACTATGCCCACCTTCTGGGAAACGGAGCGCCGCGGTCGTGATGCGGAAAACCGTCCGGAGATGAAGCTGAAGATCACCGTTTCCTTCTGCTTCAGCAAGCAGATGAGCCATACCTCTTACTATCACAATTCCTCCTGGCTGGAGTATGGCGGCAGCCCCGACCGGGCGGTACGCCTGGGCTTTACTGCGGCATTTGATAAGTACCTGCGGGATAACAATAAGTACAACAAGAGCGAGCTCGATGGCAAGAACAAGATCATTTACCAGGATATCCAGGATTCCCTGGTGCTGGTGACCAACTGTTTTTCCACCATCGGCTGCTTTGAAAACCAGACCAAGAAGTCCGTCAACTCCAAGTTCACCCAGGAGGCGATGACCAACTTTTTTAAGGAGCAGCTGCAGGTTTGGTTTATCGAGAACAAGCAGGAGGCAGACCGGGCAGCGGAGCAGGTGCTCATCAACAAGCGCGCCCGGGAATCTGCGGAAAAGACCAAGAGCAATATCAAGAAGAATCTTTCCGCCAAGGTGGACATTGCCAACCGGGTGCAGAAATTTGTGGACTGCCGCAGCAAGGATACGGACAAGCGTGAGCTGTATATCGTGGAGGGTGACTCCGCATTGGGCAGCGCCAAGCAGAGCCGTGATGCGGAGTTCCAGGGCATTATGCCCGTCCGTGGCAAGATCCTCAACTGCCTCAAGGTAGACTACACCCGTATTTTCGCCTCTCC
>JAZSGS010000008.1:0-67400 GCA_045532855.1 Faecousia sp. | reverse complement strand
ATGACACCCTCGGTGCCGACCTTTTCCATGGCCTCAGCAATCAGCTGGCCGATGGACTCATCGCCGGAAGAAACAGCGCCGACTCTTGCGATGGCTGCGGAATCCTCAACGGGAACAGCATTTGCCTTGATGGAAGCGACGGCAGCTGCAACAGCCTTGTCAATGCCCTTGCGCATGACCATGGGGTTGGCACCGGCGGACAGGGTCTTCAGGCCTTCCCGGGTGATGGCCTGGGCCAGAACAGTAGCGGTGGTGGTGCCGTCACCGGCAACATCATTGGTTTTGGTAGCCACTTCCCGGATCAGCTGGGCGCCCATGTTCTCAAAAGCATCCTCCAGCTCCACTTCCTTGGCGATGGTAACACCGTCGTTGGTGATCAGGGGAGCGCCGTACTTCTTGCCCAGGACAACATTGCGGCCCTTGGGACCCAGGGTAACCTTAACGGTATTGGCCAGCTGGTCGATACCGGACTGCAGCTTCTTACGGGCTTCTTCGCCGTAAACAATCATCTTTGCCATAGTAAAATTTCCTCCAAAAATCAGTCAGTGACTTTAGCCAGGATCTCGTCCTGCTTGACGAACTTGTAGTCCACCTTGTCGATGGTCACATCGTAGCCAACGTGCTTGGCGACGACGACCCGGTCGCCGGGGGCGACGGTCATGGTCACATCCTTGGTGCCGGGGCCGGCGGAAACGACTTCGTAGATAGCGGGCCTTTCCTTGGCGGCGGTGGCCAGGATGATGCCGGACACGGTGGTGGATGCTTCTTCGTACTGTTTCAGCAGAACGTTGTCTGCCATGGGCTTCAGCTTCATTTGAAATTCCTCCATACGTAAAATGTATTAGACTGCGGCGGAAACCGCATTTATCTACAACCTTAGCACTCCTATGTTTTGAGTGCTAATACATAATACCCCAGGTTGGAAGAAAATTCAAGAGGAAAAATGGAAGAAGCCGTAAATAATTTATTAACGCCGGTATGGACCGGCGGCAAATGCGTTACGAACTGGGTTAGGGAGGTAAGTTAGCTTTTCGCCATGGCAGCCCTTTTCAGCACGATCCCGAACAGATCCCCCCAGGTGAGGCGTTCCACCGCTTCGGCGGCTACCAACGGGATTTCGGAGAGAACTTGCTCTCCGATCTTCACCTGCATGGTCCCCAGCCGCTGCCCCTGGCTGACGGGGGCGGTGACTTCTTTCTCCAGCTGCACCTGGGTGGTGACGCTACTCTTCTGCCCTTTGTCGATGAGCAGGGAGGCGGTATCTCCCAGCCGCACGGAGGCGGAGGGGGCTTTTCCCAGTGTCACCGGAACCTCCGCCGTTTCCGTCAGTTCCGGAGAAACGAGGGCAAAGTTGGCAAAGCCGTAGTCCAGCAGCTGCTTGCAGGCGGCAAACCGATCCTGAGAGGTTTCGCAGCCCATTACCACGGCGATCAGCCCCAAGCCGCTGCGCTCCGCTGTGGCGGAAAGGCAGTAGCCGGCATTGGCGGTGAAGCCGGTCTTCAGCCCGGTAGCGCCGGGGTAAAAGCGGATCAGCTTGTTGGTGTTGGCAAGACCGAAGGCCCCGTCCCGGACGGTGTCCATCCAAATAGTGGTGTATTTCTGAATGTCGGGGTGGTGTTTCATCAGCTCCCGGGACATCAGGGCGATGTCGTAGGCGGAGGTCAAATGCTCCTTTGCCTCGGCACTGTCGTCCAGCCCGGTGCAGTTGACGAAATGGGTGTCGTTCATTCCCAATTCTTTCGCCCGCTGGTTCATTTTCTCCACAAAGCCTGCCTCGCTGCCGGCAATATGCTCTGCCATAGCGCAGGCGCAGTCGTTGGCAGAGCTGACGGCGATGGACTTGACCATATCGGAGACCGTCATCGTTTCACCGACCTTTAGGTAGATCTGGCTGCCGCCCTTGGCAGCGGCGGTTTCTGAGGTGGTTACGGTGTCGTTCCAGCCGATTTTGCCGGAGTCGATGGCCTCCATAATCAGGAGCATCGTCATCACTTTCGTAACGCTGGCAGGTGCCAGTTTTTCGTGAGCGTTTTGCTCATAGAGGACCGTGCCGGTGGCAATATCCATCAGTAGGGCGCTTTTCCCGGCGATCTGCATATCTACGGCGTTGGCCCGTATGGGCAGCTGACAGAGCAGCAGGCATACCGCCAGCAGGGCGCAAAGTTTCTTCATATCCATCCCTCCGCGTTTTTAGGTGGTACAGCCTATGCGCCTTGTCCGGGGGATATGCCTGAAAGGTGTTATGTAAACCCGGAAAACAAAATATAGGGGCGGATTTTTAATCCGCCCTTTGTCATTCCGACCAAGGCAAAGCCGCGTGGAGGAATCCTCGCAACAAATAGGCGCGGTAGATCCTTCGACTCGCTATTGCTCGCTCAGGATGACAGTTGCGGAGGAGAACCGCACAAACGGGCGATCGGTGATCGCCCCTACAAGCACCGTACCCTTGCCTCCCTCTTTGAGGCTACGCCCGCAGGCGTGTTTCGAAGCGCAACCGCCCAACGGGCGGCTCTTAGCGCGGAGATGAGGTGGCTGAGCGTTAGCGAAGTCGGAGGGAGTGTCGTTGGATTTATAGGACACTCCCCCAGTCAGCCTGTTCGGCTGACAGGCCCTGCCGGGCCCGCGCCCCTTTTGTCCGCTTCGCGGACATTTTCCCCGCTAACGGGGAAATCCACCCTCAGAGAGGGGGCCGAGGCTGGCAGCTATTTCTTTTTTCTTGCCTTTTTATGGGTATTTATGTATAATATTGTCATAAAAGTTTCAGGAGGTGGGCGTATGCGGGAAAAACGCAAGGCTTTTCGCGGTGCTTTGTTGGGACTTGCCATTGGTGATGCTATGGGCAGCACCATAGATCGCAAGCATTTGACTGCGATCTGCGCCGATTACGGCCCCAACGGGCTGATGGGCTATGATCTGGCCAACGGCTATGCCGAGGTATCCTCCTACACCCAGCTGGCGGCCTATGTTACCAACGGCATCATTATGGGACTTGCCAAAAATCAGTCCTACGGCCGCACGACACCTATGATCCGCTATATCAGCACAGCCCTGCGGGAATGGTCCCGGACACAGCAATACAGCCCTCAGGAACGCAATTACTGCTGGCTGACCACCGTTCCGGAGCTGAAACGCCGCCATTGTATGGACACCCGGATGCTGGATGCCCTGACAAGAGAAACCTTGGGCACGCCGCAAGAACCGGTATTTCGCAACGATCTGCCCAGCGCGTTGACGGAGGTTGTCCCCATCGCCTTATTGGGCGGCGTTGTGGAGATGGAGCCGGATGCCATTGACCTTTTGGGCGCGGAAGCTGTGGCGCTGACACACGGCGACACGGAAACCTTCCTGGCGGCAGCTGCCCTTACCCACGCATTGAGTGTTTTGCGGGAAGAGCCGGATATTGGCCGCAAGGCATTGATCGAATCGGTGGTGGACTCCGTATCGCTGCAATTCGGTCGGGAATACGGACATACGGGACATCTTTGGGAACTGTTGCAGATGGCGCAGATCCTGGCGGAATCTGACACCGTTACGCCGATGGAGGCGATGGAGCAGCTGCGCTGCGGTACGGCTACAGAGGTGCTGGCAGGCGCGCTGTATGCCTGTATGACCTGCCACGGCGACTTTGATACGGCGATGATCACCGCGGTGAATCATTCCGGTCGCAGCGCGGCGGTGGGCGCGATCACCGGCGCGGCGCTGGGACTTCGTTACGGAGAAGACGCGCTGCCGGAATTCTATTTGGAAAGCTTAGAGCCGGTGCATCTGCTGCGGCAGCTGGCAGACGATTTGGCGCAGTCCAGTATTTTGGATCAAATGAATCGGCTGTTTGACGATGACTGGGATCGGAAATATTTGCACGCAGGACAGTAAAAAGTCGAAAATAATTGGCAAAAACCTGCAAAAAGGGGTTGCATTTCTTAAAAAATAGTGCTATAATCCCAGCGTAAGATGTTTGACTTTAGGAGAGAGGCGAGTGCGCCTCTCTCTTTCTTAATGAAAGAGGCGAAAAAATGAAAGTTACAGAACTGGTGCAGCAGTTCGCCCAACCCATTGTGGAGCAGCACGGCTGCTCGCTGTGGGATGTGGAGTATGTCCGGGAGGGCTCAGAGCGTTTCCTGCGACTCTACATCGAAAAAGAGGGCGGTGTGGACATCTCCGATTGCGAGGCAATTTCCCGTGCCGTCGATCCGGTGCTGGATGAAAAGGATCCCATCGCGGAATCCTATCATTTTGAGGTTTGCTCCGCCGGCTTGGAGCGGGCGCTGAAGCGGCCTTCTGATTTTGAGCGGTTTATGGGCAGCGCCATTACGGTCAAGCTCTACCGCCCCAGAAACGGACTAAAGGAAATTCCCGGTATTCTCCGCGGCTATGAAGATGGCTGTGTTACGGTAGAAGCCGGTAAAGAAATGATCACATTTACAAAATCCGAGGTCGCCCTTGTGCGTCTTCGCGTTGAATTCTAAGGAGGAAGAATCATGGCAAGAAATACCAGAGCCAAGAAGCAGTCCGAAACGCCTAAGGTAAACCTGGGCGCAGAGATCTTCGCCAGCCTGCGTGATCTGGAAAAGACCAAGGGTATCCCCGTGGATTATATGGTGGATCGCCTGAAGCAGGGTATGGCAAACGCCTACCGCAAGGATCGGGAAGACCGCAGAGATGTCCCCGCGGACAATGTGGTAGTGGATCTGAGCGAAGAGGGACTTTTCCTGCACGTCATCAAGACCGTGGTGGAAGAGGTAGAGGATTCTGCCCTGGAGATCCACGTTGATGCAGCCCGGAACATTAACCCCGATGTACAGCTGGGCGATAATGTTTCCATTCCCGTTGATTTTCAGAAGTTCGGCCGTATCGCAGCCCAGACCTTCAAGCAGGTGGTCATTCAGGGCATTCGTGAGGCAGAACGGGGCGTTGTATACGACAATTACTCCGATAAGGCCCAGGAGCTGTTGACCGGCACAGTTGTGAAGGTGGATATGGGTGGCGATATGTTCGTCCGCATCGGTCAGGGCAACGAGGCATCGGATGCTGTTCTGCGTACCAGCGAGCAGATCCCCGGCGAAACCTGGCGCGAAGGCGACAAGATCAAGGTCTATGTCCTGGAAGTACACAAGATGGGCAGAGGTCCTATTGTTCACGTCAGCCGTACCCACCCCAATATGGTGCGCCGGCTGTTTGAACTGGAAACCCCCGAAATCGCTGACGGCGAGGTGGAGATCCGCAACATTGCCCGTGAGGCAGGCTCCCGTTCCAAGATGGCAGTTCGCGCTACCGTAGAAGATCTGGATCCCGTAGGCGCTTGCGTCGGTCCTCGCGGCGGTCGTGTTGGCGCAGTTGTCCGGGAGCTGTTCGGTGAGAAGATCGACATCGTGGTTTGGAGCGAAGATCCCTGCGAGTATGTTAAGGCAGCGCTTTCTCCTGCAGATGTGATTTCCGTTACCCCCGTTCCCGGCCAGAAGGCCTGCCGTGTTATCGTTCCCGATGACCAGCTGAGCCTTGCCATCGGCAAGGAAGGTCAGAACGCCCGTCTGGCAGCACGCCTGACCGGCTATAAGATCGACATCAAGCCCGCATCTCAGGCTGAGGAAATGTAAGAAAGAGGCCTTGCCTCCCTCTTTGAGGGAGGTGGGTGCCCAAAGGGCAGACGGAGGGAGTTAAACTCCCCCAGACGAAAATCAAAGATTTTCGCCAGCCCCCTCAGGGAGGGGGCCAAGGCAAAGAAAAGGAGGCAGCTATGCAAAAGAAAATACCCCAGCGGCAGTGCATGGGCTGCCGTGAAAGAAAAGCAAAAAGGGATATGATCCGGGTGGTTCGTACCACAGAGGGTACGGTATCTTTGGACTTCAGCGGAAAGCTGAACGGTCGGGGCGCTTATGTGTGCCCGGATATGGAGTGCCTGAAAAAGGCGCAAAAGAGCCGTAGCCTGGAGCGTTGCCTGGAGATGGAGATCCCCCAGGAGGTCTATGACCGTCTGACAAGAGAAATGGAGGCCGGCAGCCGTGGATAAAGCGCTGAGCTATCTTTCTTTTGCCCGAAAGGCCGGCAAAGCAGAGCTGGGCGAAGAGCCTGTAGGCGCAGCAGCAAGAGCGTTGCACGCCCATTTGATCGTTGTTGCCGGGGATGCATCGGATCACACCTGGCGCAGAGCGAAAAGCTATGCCGCCGGTACTGACCAAGCCTGCATCCGGTTATCCTATACAAAAGATGAGATTGGAATGGCCATTGGCCGTACCAGCCTTGCCATCGCCGCCATTACCGATCCGGCTATGGCGTTGGCGCTGGTACAGTCGCTGCCGCAGCCGGAAAAATATGAGGCTGCGATCACCGCGCTGACGGAAAAGGCGCAGCGGCTGAAAAAGCGGCAGTCGGAGGCCAAAGCCCACCTGCGCAATCGGCGCAGCGGAAAAAAGAAGAACTGATGTTTTTGGAGGTGCGTATATGAGTTTAGTGAAGTATCGTGTAAAGGAGGTCGCCGCGGATTTTGAAGTGGCGCCCAAGGTGATTGTTGAGATCATCTCCAAATATTTTGAAAAGCCCAAGTCCAACACCCAGGTGCTGACCGAGGACGAGCTGAATCTGCTGTTTGAGTATATGACGGTAAACAATCAGATCCAGTCCCTGGAGCAGGTGTTTGCTGTGCAGCCCAAGCCCAAGGCAGAGCCCGTTAAGGAAGCGCCCAAGGCAGAGCCTGTCAAGGAAGCCCCCAAGGCGGAGGAGAAGAAGCCGGAGCAGGCAAAGCCCCAGACCGCGCCCCAGCAGCCTAAGGTTGAAAAGCCTAAGGAGCCGGAGCGTAAGCGGGAACGCCGGGTGGTTGACACCTCTGCGGTGCAGGTCAACTCTGCCCGTTTTGACGATCGGGTGGATAGCCTGATCTCCGAGCGCGCGCAGAATTTCCAGGGTGGCAAGCAGCGCATCGGCGGCAAGAAGGGACAGCAGCAGAACAAGAAGGACAATCGGGGCAAGGGCAACAAGGCCCGCAACGAGGAGCAGGAGAAGCTGCGCCGTCTGCAGATGGAGGTGGCTCGCAAAGCGCCCGTTACCGTTAAGATCCCTGACGAGATCACTGTTGGCGAGCTGGCAAGCCGGATGAAGAAAACTGCCAGCGAGGTCATCAAGACCTTGATGGTCAACGGCGTGATGGCCGGCATCAACCAGGTCATCGACTTTGACACCGCAGAATTTGTGGCCACCGAAATGGGCTGCAAGGTGGAGAAGGAGATCACCATTACCATCGAAGAGCGGATCATCGACGATCACGTAGATACTGCCGAGGAGCTGGAAACCCGCGCTCCCGTTGTGGTGGTTATGGGCCACGTTGACCACGGTAAGACCTCTACCCTGGATGCCATCCGTAAGACCAGTGTTACCTCCGGTGAGGCCGGCGGTATTACGCAGCACATTGGCGCATATACTGTCGATGTAAACGGAAATATGGTAACCTTCCTGGATACCCCTGGCCACGCAGCCTTTACCTCTATGCGTGCCCGTGGTGCTAAGAGCACCGATATTGCCATTCTGGTGGTTGCTGCCGACGACGGCATTATGCCCCAGACCATCGAATCTATCAACCACGCCAAGGCGGCAGAGGTGCCCATCATCGTTGCTATCAACAAGATGGATAAGCCCACCGCCAACCCCGATAAGATCAAGGAACAGCTGACCAAGTACGATCTGATCCCCGAGGAATGGGGCGGCGATACTGTGATCGTGCCTATCTCTGCCAAGACCGGTATGGGCTTGGACGAGCTGCTGGAGATGGTCATTCTGACTGCCGAGGTGCAGGAGCTGAAGGCTAACCCCAACCGTCGCGCCAAGGGTACGGTTATCGAGGCCCGCCTGGATAAGAATCGCGGTCCTATCGCAACCTTGCTGGTGCAGAACGGTACGCTGAATCAGGGTGATATTATCATCGCCGGTACGGCTGTGGGCCGTGTCCGCGTGATGACCAACGATAAGGGACGCACTGTAAAGACTGCCGGTCCTTCCGTGCCTGTTGAGATCACCGGTCTGGCAGAAGTTCCCGCTCCCGGCGACGAGTTCAATGCCGTTACCGACGAGCGAATGGCTCGTGAGCTGGTTGAACAGCGCCGCCAGGCTGCTAAGGATGCAGCTGCCAAGCTGACGCAGAAGGTTACCCTGGACAATCTGTTTGCCAAGATGCAGGAAGGCGAAATGAAGGAGCTGGCTCTGATCGTCAAGGCTGACGTGCAGGGTTCTGCAGAAGCTGTTAAGGCATCTTTGGAGAAGATCTCCAACGAGGAGGTCCGTGTCAAGGTCATTCACGCCGGTGTCGGCGCTATCAACGAAAGCGATATTCTGCTGGCATCTACCTCCGGCGCCATTATCGTCGGCTTCAATGTCCGTCCCGATGCTGCGGCACAGGCCAGCGGACAGAGAGCCAATGTGGATATGCGGTTCTACCGGGTTATCTACGATGCCATCGACGAGATCGAGGCGGCTATGAAGGGTATGCTGGCACCTCAGTACGAGGAGGTCGTCATCGGCCACGCAGAGGTGCGTATGACCTACAAGGTTTCCGCCATTGGTACCATCGCCGGCTGTATGGTCAAGGACGGCAAGATCACCCGGGACGCCAAGGTTCGCGTTCTGCGTGATAATATCGTCATTCACGAGGGTGAGGTGGGCTCTTTGCAGCGGTTTAAGGACGCTGTCAAGGAAGTTACCTCCGGCTATGAGTGCGGTATGTCCGTTGCCAAGTACAACGATATTAAGGAAGGCGACATTTTCGAATGCTTCGCCATGCAGGAGATCAAGAGATAATGATTATCGCCGCACCGCAAATGCGGTGCGGCGTACCTCTTGCGAATGAAAGGAGTAGCTTATGGCTTCCAATCGAATTATGCGAATCAATGAAGAGATTCAAAAATCCCTGGCAGACGCGCTGCGTACCGTGAAAGATCCCCGTGTCAGCGGCACGATGATCTCTATCACCCGGGTGGAAACCACGCCGGATCTGCGCTATGCCAAGGTTTATGTCAGCTTTTTGGAGGAGAATAAGGCAGCAGATGCCATGAAGGGCTTGAAATCTGCCGGCGGTTACCTGCGCCGGGAGGTGGCAAACGATCTGAAGCTGCGCTATACACCGGAGCTGGTGTGGGCGCTGGACGATTCCATCGTCTACGGCGCAAAGCTGCTGAGCCTGATCAACTCTCTTGAGGTAAAGCACGATGACGAGGAATGAGTGCGCTGCGTTTTTGCGGCAGAAGGACAATTTCTGCATTCTGACCCACGCTGACCCCGACGGCGATGCTTTGGGCTCGGCGGCAGGCTTGTGTTTGGGCTTGCGGGCATTGGGAAAGACGGCCTATGTGCTGGAAAATCCCCAAACGCCCTTTGATCTGACCTTTTTGTGTGAAAATCTGACAGTGGAAAAACCCCAGGAGAATGCCACGCTGGTTACGGTTGATGTAGCGTCCCCCCGGATCTTTATGAAAAATGAAAGCTTTGATCCGGAGAAGATCCAGCTGCGGATCGACCATCACGGTCGTTCTACCTCTTATGCGCCCAATGAGCTGGTGGAGCCCGAAATGGCCTCCTGCGCAGACCTGATTTATGAAATTCTGCTGGAGCTGGGTGTGGCGCTGACACAGGAGATGGCAATCGCGCTGTATACAGGCGTATCCACCGATACCGGCTGCTTTAAGTTTGCCAATACCAATGCCCACGCCTTCCAGGTGGCAGCTGCCTGCGCCGCAACCGGCGCGAATCTGCAGCCTATCAATCAGGCGATGTTTGACACCGTTTCTTTGGGCAAGCTGCGGCTGCAAAGCTGGGTTACGGAGCATACCCGGTTTTATGCCGACGGTCAGGTGGCAATTTGCGTGATGCCCAAGGATTTGGCGAAAGCTATGGGCGCTCAGGAAAGCGAAATGAGCGGTCTGTCCGGCTTTGTGCGCTCTATTGCAGGCGTGAAGCTGGCGGCGACGGTACAGCAGCAGGAATCGGATAATAAGATCTCCGTCCGGGCTGTTCCCGGCTATGATGCCTCTGCCATTTGTGAAAAATTCGGCGGCGGCGGACATAAAGGCGCCGGCGGCGCATCCTCTACCATTTCTCCCGAAGAAACCGGGGAAAAACTGGTGGAAGCGATGCTGGAGCAGTTGAAAAGAAACTAAGTACTTGGCTCTCCCTTTGGGAGAGCTGTCAGTTGGATAGGCTGACTGAGAGGGAAACCCTCTCCGCCCAGTGTTCGCACTGGGCACCTCCCCCAGAGGGGGAGGCAAGATATATAACAAAATCCCCCTCGGTTGAGGGGGATTTGTTAATTGGATTAGCAGTAGAAGTCCTTGATCTTCTTGGCGCGGCTGGGGTGGCGGAGCTTCCGGATCGCTTTGTTCTCGATCTGACGGATACGCTCGCGGGTAACGCCGAAGATCTGTCCCACCTCTTCCAGGGTGTGGGTGCGGCCGTCGTACATACCAAAGCGCATACGCAGAACATCTGCCTCACGCTCTGTCAGGGTGTCCAAAATCTCCTTCAGGGCTTCCGCAAGCAGAGCATTGGAGGTGGCATCTGCAGGACCGGGGGTGCGCTCGTCCTCCACAAAGGAGCCGATGGAGGTATCCTCTTCATCACCAACGGGGGTGTCCAGGCTCAAGGTGTCGGCGGCGGTGCGGTTGGCCTCGATGATCTTTTCCACCGGCAGATTCAGCTCAGCGGCGATCTCCTCCACAGTGGGCTCCCGGCCCAGCTCCTGTACCAGCTTGCGGTTGCAGCGGGTGGCCTTATTGATGACCTCTACCATATGCACCGGCACACGAATGGTCCGGGCCTGGTCGGCAATGGCGCGGGTGATGGCCTGCCGGATCCACCAGGTGGCATATGTAGAGAATTTGTTTCCCTTTGTCCAATCAAATTTGTCAACTGCGCGGATCAGACCGGTGTTGCCCTCCTGGATCAGATCCAGAATGTGCAGACCGCGGCCGGAATATTTCTTCGCAATGGAAACCACCAGTCGCAGGTTGGCCTCGGTCAGCTTGTTCTTGGCATCCTGGTCGCCCTCGGAAACCCGCTTTGCCAGCTCGATCTCCTCGTCGCCGGACAGCAGCTTTACCTGACCGATCTCCTTCAGGTACATACGCACCGGGTCGTCCAAATTATACTCGGCTGCCAGGTCTACGGGATCTACCAGCTCCTCATCTTCCACATCGGAAAGGTCAACAGGGTCGTCCAGATCGCTCAGCTCCACATCGTCGCCCAGATCCAGATCCAGCTCGTTGCTGACGATCTGAATGTTCATTGCCTCGAAACGGTCATAGATCTCCTCGATCTTTTCCGTAGGCAGATCCAGCTTTTCCAAATAATCGTGCAGCTCAGAGGTGCGGATCATACCGTCCTTCTTGCCCTGAGCGATCAGAGTCTGCAGGACAGCCTGCAGATCTTCCATATTTTTACCCGCAGGTTTCTTTGTTGTACTCAAATTACTCTACCCCTTTATCTTTCGTAGTGTTATCTCTTAGCCGTAAGACTATATACCTTTTTTCCGTTTTTGACAAGGGCTTTGGAGAAAAATTTTTGTTTTTTGCAGCTTTGGGCGTATTTTGTCGCGATACAAATACAGTTTTCCCCCATTTTTCACAAAACATACAGTTTACTTTTTTTAAGTTTTCTAGTATAATATATCAATCTTATTTACAGGGCGCGTTTTCAAAACGCCATACAGAGGTATTACGATATGACCGAACTTTCCAAGATTCGCAATTTTTCCATCATTGCCCATATTGACCACGGAAAGTCTACTCTGGCAGACCGGCTGCTGGAGGAGTGCAACGCCGTGGATAATCGTCAGGGGCGGGAGCAGATCCTGGACTCTATGGATTTGGAGCAGGAACGTGGCATTACCATTAAGGCCACCGCGGTTCAGCTGAACTATACTGCCGAGGATGGAGAAACGTATCATCTGAATTTGATCGACACCCCGGGACACGTGGACTTTAACTACGAGGTGTCCCGCTCCCTTGCTGCCTGCGAAGGCGCGGTGCTGGTGGTGGATGCCTCTCAGGGCGTAGAGGCGCAGACCTTGGCCAACACCTACCTTGCCATTGACGCAGGGCTGGAGGTGCTGCCGGTAATCAACAAGATCGATCTGCCTTCTGCCCGTCCTGCGGAGGTCAAGGCAGAGGTGGAGGATATTATCGGCATTCCTGCAGAGGATTCTCCGGAGATCTCTGCTAAAAACGGCATCAATATCCGCTCCGTTTTGGAGATGATCGTCAAGGATGTTCCTGCGCCGGAGGGCGATCGGGAAGCGCCGCTGCAAGCACTGATCTTCGACAGCGTTTACGATTCCTACCGGGGCGTTATTGTCTATACCCGTATCAAGCAGGGTACAGTCAAGGCCGGTATGGACATTAAGATGATGGCAACCGGCGCCACCTATAAGGTGGTGGAAGTCGGCACGATGAATCCTTTGGGGTTGACCCCCAGAGAAGCGCTCGGTGCCGGTGAGGTCGGCTATATCACCGCATCCATTAAGAATGTGGCGGACACCCAGGTGGGCGATACCATCACCACCGTAGAAAACCCTGCCCCGGAACCTCTGCCGGGTTACCGGGCGGTACAGCCTATGGTCTATTCCGGCGTATATCCGGCTGACGGCGCAAAATATCAGGATCTGCGTGAGGCTTTGGAAAAACTGAAGCTGAACGATGCGTCCTTTGTTTACGAGCTGGAAAGCTCCATCGCCCTGGGCTTTGGTTTCCGTTGCGGATTCCTGGGACTTCTGCATATGGAGATCATTCAGGAGCGGTTGGAACGGGAATACAATCTGGATCTGATCACCACCGCCCCCAACGTCGTTTACCGCGTTACCAAGACCAGCGGCGAGGTGCTGATGGTGGATAATCCGCTGGATTATCCCGATCCTATGGAGATCGAGCTGGCGGAAGAGCCTTTTGTGAAGATCAGCCTGATCGCGCCTCAGGAATATGTGGGCAATATTATGGATCTTGCCCAGCAACGCCGCGGCGAATTTAAGGATATGGTATATCTGGACGCCAACCGTGTAGAATTGCACTATGAGATGCCGCTGAATGAAATTATTTACGATTTCTTTGACGCGCTGAAATCCCGCACCCGTGGTTACGGCAGCCTGGACTATGAGTTGATCGGCTACCGCCCCAGTAAGCTGGTGAAGCTGGATATTCTGCTCAACGGCGATATTGTGGACGCCCTGAGTTTCATTCTCTTTGCGGACAATGCCTATCCCCGGGCACGAAAGATCTGCGAAAAGCTGAAGGAGAATATCCCCCGCGCCCAGTTTGAGATCCCCGTGCAGGCTGCCATCGGCGGCAAGATCATCGCCAGAGAGACCATCAAGGCTCTGCGTAAGGATGTGCTTGCCAAGTGCTATGGCGGCGACATTACCCGAAAGAAGAAGCTGCTGGAAAAGCAGAAGGAGGGTAAAAAGCGGATGCGTACCTTTGGTACGGTGTCCGTTCCCAGCGAGGCATTTATGGCTGTGCTAAAGCTGGATGAGGATTAGATTGTAAAGGAGCGAATGCTTATGTTCTGGAAAGAAGTTTGGAACAGCATCATCAATACAAACCCCGGTTTTGGGGAAATTTGCCTGCGGTTGGCTTGCGCTATGCTGGTGGGCCTGATTATCGGTACGGAGCGTGAATACACCCACCGTCCTGCCGGTATGCGTACCCATATTTTGGTGGCGCTGGGTGCCTGCGTGGTATCTATCACCGGCGAGCTGCTTTTCCATTATTACAATGGAATGGGCGCGTCTCCCGATCCTGCCCGACTGAGCGCGCAGGTAGTTACCGGCGTCGGTTTCCTGGGCGCAGGTACCATTCTGCGGGAAGGTCCTACGGTTAAGGGCTTGACCACCGCGGCAAGCCTTTGGGCAGTTGCTTGTTTGGGACTTGCTGCCGGCTTTGGCTATTATGCGCTGGCGATCTTTGGAATGGTGTTCATTCTGATCACCCTGACCTTCTTTGAATGGCTGCAGAAGGGCTTGCTGAAGCCCAAGCATAGATCTACAGAAAAGTACATTTTGGAAACGACAGATATTTCTGCCACACTGACCACCATCAACGAGATGGCCTCTGTTGAGGGCGCTGTGATTCAGAATCTGAAGGCGCAGACAGTAGAGGGCGGACATAAGGTCAGCTTCCGGGTGGAATTTGGCGGCGGACAGCTGAAAAAGCGCCGTCAGCAATTCTTCAATTCGATCATCTCTGCGCCGGAAACCAAGTCATTGCACAATGCGGATGAAGAGGTACAAAGCGCACTGTAACGGAGGTGTCCTATGGCAATTTTAGGACGAAAAGATAAAACACCGCTGGGCATTTATATCCACGTGCCGTTCTGCCGCAGCAAGTGTCAATATTGTGATTTTTACTCCCTGACCACCAAGGATGACCGGCTGATGGACGGCTATTTGGATGCCATCTGCGCCCACATCAAGGAGGCAGGCGCGCTGGCTCCCAGCTACACGGTGGATACAGTGTATTTTGGCGGCGGTACGCCCAGCTTTTTCGGCGCAGAGGGAATGGCTACCATTTTGACTGCTGTACGCCGGAATTTCGATGTTTCCAACAACGCGGAGATCACCTTTGAGGCCAATCCCGATTCGGTTTCTCCCAAGCTTCTGCATAAGCTGCGCAGTGAGGGCTTTAACCGTGTCAGCCTGGGCATCCAGTGCGACGATGACGAGATTTTGAATAAGATCGGTCGTCCCCATAACTATGCCCAAGCGGTGGCGGCGGTGAAGCAGATCCGCAGAGCCGGCTTCCGGAATCTTTCCCTGGATCTGATGTACGGCTTGCCGGGGCAGACCGTATTGGGCTGGGAGAAAACCTTGCAAAATGTGCTGAAATTAGAGCCGGAGCATATTAGCTGCTATGGCCTGAAGGTGGAAGAGGGCACACCTATGTGCCGCTATCAGGATGTGATGAATCTGCCGGACGATGATGCTCAGGCAGATATGTATCTGCGGGCGGTGGAGATCTTGCGCAGCAAGGGCTTCCGCCAGTACGAGATCTCTAATTTCTGCCGCAGAAACAATGAGTCCAAGCACAATTTGAAGTATTGGACCGGTGGGGAATATCTGGGCTTTGGCCCGGATGCCAGTTCGGATTTTGCCGGCAAGCGGTTTAAGATGATCCGGGATCTGCGGGGCTATATCCAGGGCGTTCTCAGCGGCGGCCAGGTGGTTGAAGATGTGCAGGAAATTCCCCAAAGAGAACGGGCAGGGGAGTATCTGATGATGCGCCTGCGGACCAATTTGGGCATCTGCGCTCAGGATTATGAAAAGCAGTTCCTGCTGCCCTTTGCGCCGTTAGAAAAGTTGCTGGAAAAGTGCGGCAAGAACGAGCTGGCGGTAAAGCTGGACAATGACCATTGGCGGCTGACACCCCAGGGCTTTTTGGTGTCCAATTCCATCATTTCCGATCTTTTGTTGGCGCAGGAAAAAGCCGCGCCTCTGGCAAAGAGAAGATAAAAAAACACCGCCAAGGGCAATACTTCCTTGCGAAGTGCTGCCCTTGGCGGTGTTTTTGTTTTGGAGCAGGGTACGGGAGTCGAACCCGCCTTCACGGCTTGGGAAGCCGTTGTATTACCGATATACGAACCCTGCAAGGCGTGAGGGTATTATAGCAGAGGGCTATGGAAAAAGCAACCCTTTTCTGTCGAATAAAGGCAAGTGGGTTTTCAAACTTTTTTGCATTTAGGTCTTTACAAACTGCAAAATATCTGTTATAATCCAAACCGTTCCACGCAATATGGCCCTGTGGTGCAGTCGGTTAGCACGCCAGCCTGTCACGCTGGAGGTCGACGGTTCGAGTCCGTTCGGGGTCGCCAAAACAAACCCACCTGGTTTTCCAGGTGGGTTTTCGCTATTATTTGCTCAGCTTTGCCAGCTTCTTTGTATCGGCGATAACGATCAGCTTCATATCCGCCGTCAGCGGCAACTCCGGATTCACATCCGCCTGCACCACGCCGTTTGTCCGCACTGCCACAATGTTGATACCGTATTTCCGCCGCAGATTCAGCTGGATCAGATTCTTTCCTACCCAATCCGGCTGCACGTCCAGATCCACCATAGAAACATCCTGGGACAGCTCGATCATATCCACGAAGCCGGAGCTCAGCAGATTTTTCGCCAAGCGGATGCCGGACTCATTCTCCGGAAAGACCACCTTATCCGCACCCAGACGGGTATAGATCTTACTCTGGGTCTCATTGCCGCTTTTTACGATGACGTTCTTCACGCCGGCTTCCTTGCACAGCGTAATCGCCATAACTGTAGCCTCCAGATTGCTGGCCATTGCGATGATGACCGTGTCCACATCGCCGATACCCAGCTGATAGAACACCTCGGGATCAGTGATATTGGCGCACTTGCAGAAGGGCAACTCCAGCGCCGCTTGATTTACAATATTTTGGTTGGTATCCACCGCCAGCACCTCGGCGCCGCTATTGGCCAGTTCCTTGGCAACAGCCTTGCCGTACCGACCCAGACCCAAAACTGCATAAGTCTTATGAATGCTCATATTTTCCTCCTTATCCCACACTAATGGTTTCAACGGGGTTCGTAATTATACTTGGTCTTTTCTTGCGCAAATTGAAGGCGATCATCAGCGAAATGGGACCCACACGCCCCAGATACATCGTAGCTGTAATGATCAGCTTGCCCAATGTATTCAAACTGGGCGTCAAATTTCTGGTCAGGCCAACGGTAGCGGTGGCGCTGACGGTTTCAAACAAAATGTCCAGCGCGCTGGCATCCGTAACCACAGACAGCAACACCGTGGAAACAAACATAATGCCAAAGGACATACAGCACACGCCCACAGCCTTGCTTACCGCCTGGCGGGTAATGCTGCGACCGAACATATTCACCTCGTTCTTTTGCTTTACCACAACCAAAGCTGCCGCAAACAGCACCACGAAGGTTACGGTCTTGATACCGCCGGCAGTGCCCACGGGAGAACCGCCAATGAACATCAACAGCAGAGATACAAATGCAGCAGGATTGCCCAGGTTTTCCTGAGGAATTGTGGCAAAGCCAGCTGTTCTGGTGGTAACAGATTGGAAGATAGATACCTGAATCTGATCAAACAAATTCATATTTCCGATGGTGTGGGGATTGTTCCGCTCGAAAAGGAAGATCAGCAAGCCGCCGCCGAAAATCAGTATCGCAGTAGCGCTTAGTACGATCTTACTGTGAAGCGTCAAGCGCCGCAGGGCAAATCCCCTTTTCTTTTCCCGCAGCACCCGGAGTACATCCCACCAAACAATATAGCCGATGCCGCCCAAAACGATAAGGGCGCTTGTTACGGCATTGATCACCGGATTGGTCGCGTAGTTAATGAGGCTGTTTTCGCCAATAATATCGATACCGGCATTGCAAAACGCAGAAATGGAAGTAAATACCGAGATCCAGATGCCCCTTGCGCCAAATTCCGGGATAAACACCGTCATATACGCCAATGCGCCGATGCCTTCGACGATAAATGTGCCAATAATGACCTTCTTTACAAAGGCACCCAGACCGAACAGCGTATCCAGATTAAAGGCATCCTGCAGAAGGATGCTTCTGGAAATGCCCATTTTCCGGTTCAGCGTCAATGTAATGCCAGCCAGCACCGTGATAACACCCAAGCCACCCAGCTGGATCAAAATCAGAATCACAATATGGCCAAACAAGCTCCAGGCTGTTGCTGTAGGCACTACCACCAGACCCGTTACACACGTAGCCGTCGTCGCCGTAAACAGCGCATCCACAAAAGGTGTGGCTTGTCCATCAGCCGCACTGATCGGCAGACTCAGAAGCACCGCACCCAGAAGCACTGCAGCCAGAAAGCTCAGCATAATCAGATGGGTAGTAGATATGGTAATCTTACCTTGTTTTTTCATAAAATCCTCACATTAAATACCGTAAACCAACATTCCCAGGCAGGCAGAAACAATAATCAGCGCGATGGGCGATGCTTTTTTCTTTTTAATAAGCCGCCAGCCGATCACCACTGCGGCAACAACGCCGGCGATAATTGCCGCCTTGCCGTCTACAGCGATGCCCTCATTCACTGAGAACACGCCGCTGAACGCCATATACGCGCCGGTGGCCAAAATGATGCCGATGACGCAGGGCTTCACTGCCCCCAGCACCGCCTGCACCCCGGGCTTCTGCAAAAAGCTTTTCAGCAGCACCATTACCAGCCAAATAATCAAAAACGCCGGGAACGCCACTGCCAAAGTAGCCAAAAGCGAACCCAGTACGCCGCCCTGGCTGCTGCCTACATAGGTGGCAAGGTTGATCATCACGGGGCCGGGGGTGCTTTCGCTGACCGCGATCATATAGCTCAGCTCCGTATCCGTCAGCCAGCCGTAGGACAGCACCACATCCCGGATCAGGGGAATCGCCGCGTAGGCACCGCCAAAGGCAAAGCAGCCCACCTTCAAAAAGCCGATCAGCAAATCCAAATAAATCATTTTGCCGCACCTGCCTTTCTATTCAGCAGGTAACTGACAAAGCCAACCACCGCAGCAATCAGCATCAAGCTGATAGAGGAGAAATCCCAGGAGAAAATATCCACCAGCAGCATCACGATAACACTGCCCACCAAAACGGTGCAGGAAAGCCAATTTTTCTTCATTTTCTGCAGCATCGTAACGCCGGCATCCACGATCAGAACGCCCACGCCGATCTTGATGCCCTTAAAGGCATTGGCGATAATGGCGATCTCCAGGAAATTATCCAAAAACATCGAAATGATATAAATGATCGCAAAGGAGGGCAAAATTACGCCCAGAGTAGCCATAATGCCACCCAGCAAACCCGCCTGCTTAAAGCCCACAAAGGTGGCGCAGTTCACGGATATAGGGCCGGGGGTGGACTCGGCAATCACCGTTACATCCATCATTTCGTCGTGGGTGATCCACTTCTTTTTGTCCACGCAAATGCTGTCGATCACCGAGATCATGGCATAGCCGCCGCCAAAGGTAAACGCGCCGATCTTGGCAAAGGTCAAAAACAGATCCAGCAGGATAGGCAAAATCTTCACTCCTTACCGTAATTTAGCTCTATTGTACCTCTTCAGCCCCACTTCGTCAACAAGAAAACCCCCGGCATAGCCGGGAGTTTCAAAAGCTTTATTGTAGGGGCGAGTATCGCTCGCCTGCTTGTATGAATCGCTCCGCGGTAACGGACGAGCGATGCTCGCCCCTACGGACACACCTTTAGATTGTTTTGTAGGGACCGGCGTCCCCGACGGTCCTTCTCTAAAATGCTGCTACGCAGTAGGACTGTCCAGGAGGCCAGTCCCTACATATAAACCTTTGGGTTATTACATAACCGGCGTTTTAATAGCCGTGGGCTTTTGCAGCATGCGGTACAGCCAATATGCGCCCCAGGTGAACAGCACCGTCAGGGCAGACACGATGCATACATACAAAATCTGCGTCAGCACAACGCCCAAAGTTCCCTGCAGAGAAAGCCGGACAGCCTCCAAAGGCGCGATGTTGCAGGAATAGAAATTGGCGTAATTGACCTTCATAGTATTTGCTGCCGTGGCAGATACCACGCAGAAGATAACCGTTGCCAGCACGGGGAATTTCTGATCCTTCTTGCCAAGAGGCGTATGCAGATCCAGCGCAAGGATCAGCACGAAGGCGAACAGCACCAAATTGTGGAATGCGACGGTGTGCATATCCAAATAATCCTTGAAAAAGCCCCGGATATTCCACTCGCCGTAGATCAGCACCGGGTAGATCAGCAGCA
Organism: Faecousia sp.; assembly: GCA_045532855.1. Lineage (GTDB taxonomy): Bacteria > Bacillota > Clostridia > Oscillospirales > Oscillospiraceae > Faecousia. The sequence goes on along the minus strand of JAZSGS010000008.1, from coordinate 47,647 downwards.
GCACCGCCATTGCCGCGCACAGACCTGCGCCTGCGGCTCTGACCTTAGCTCGATGCTTGCCGTTGTAAAATGCCATAGCAGGTACAGCGAAAATGAACAGCGAGCAATAGTGCAGGGGAATATGGTACAGGTCATAACCCCGGGTAAAGGAAACATATTGCTTGCCGATCTCCAATACCACCAGCAGTACTGCTACGATCTGCAGGGGGATCATACGAATTCTAATTGATTTCTTGCCGATCAACAAACGCAGACCGATGCCGATGACGATCATCACCAACAGCGCCGGAATCAAGGTTTTGGCGTGGGTAGAAGTCCAGAGTTCCATAAACGCGCCTCCTTACAATATCTGCAAAAATTATACCAATTCCGGCAAAATATTACAACCGCCCCAAACCTTAAATAATTCTTAAGACAACAAAAGCCAGCCCGTACGGGCTGCCTCTTTGGTGCCGCTGACCGGAATCGAACCGGTACGGATTTTACTCCGAGGGATTTTAAGTCCCTTGTGTCTACCTATTCCACCACAGCGGCTTATTTGATTGTTATTTGCGGCTTGTACCGATTTCGCTTCGCGAGTGCCGCTGTCCTGTTGCGGTACCCGGCAGCTGCTGCGCCTGGCAAAGCAGGAAAAGCATCTTGCCGACCGCTGCCACGCGCTCGGGCTCGAGGCCACAGCGGCATATGAGTACCTGTTGTCCTTGCAGGACAACAGGTATCCTATCACATATTTTTCCTGCCGTCAAGCATTACAGCTGGTCAAGATCCAAGCTGAAGCCGCTTAGACAATTCTCGACAAACCAGTCCAGCTCCGGCCGCTCCATAGCCCGGATCGCCTTCAGCGTCTGCTTTGCCGCGGAGTCAAAATCGGCGTTGCCCGCCTTCTGCTCCTCGATGCACTTGATATAGGCTGATAGCTTATCCGCCGCCTTGACGATGGGCTTCACGTCCTCGTCTGACTCCAGGATCAGTGGCGTATACGCCTCTTTCAGCTGCTCCGGCAGCATAGAGATCAGCCGCTGGCAGGCGATCTTCTCCACCTGCTTATAGGCGCCCTTAATGTCCGGGTTGTAATACTTGATAGGGGTGGGCAGATCGCCGGTCAAGATCTCCGACGCATCGTGATACAGCGCAGCCACAGCACACCGATCCGGATCCGGGCCCTCCAGCTTCAGAATATCCCGCCGGATCAGCGCCAGGGCGTGAGATAGCACCGCTACCTGGTGGCTGTGTTCCTGAATATTCTCAGAAAAGGTGTTGCGCATCAAGCCCCAGCGGGTGATATAGCGCATTCGCGCCATCAGCGCGTAAAATTCGTTTGCCATTTTACTTTCTCACAATCTTTTCAATCATATCCACCAGCTGCGTAGGATCGTCGCAGATATATTCCGCGCCGTTGTCAACCAGATCTTCCCGATCCCGGAAGCCCCAGCTGACCGCGATGCAAGGCACGCCGGTGTTCTTGGCGGTCAGCACATCCACCTCGCTGTCGCCGATATAAATGCAGCTATCCACGCCGATGTCTGCCATAGCCTTGTTCAGCATATCCGGGGCAGGCTTGCGGGGGCAATCCGACTTTTCACCCAGGGCATAAATGCCGGGGAAATACTGGGCAACCAATGGCTTGGTGGCAGAGTCTGGCTTGTTGGACACCACCGCCAGCGGATATGTTTCGCCCAATTTCGCCAAAGCCTCAGGAATACCGGCATAGGGCGCGGTCTTGATCTGACAATGGGCGTTATAGTAAGTTCTGTACACATCCAGCACCGCATCCACATCCGGCGCATTTTCTTCCGGCAGGCTTAGGGCGATCAGCTGCTTTGCGCCGTTGCCCAAATAGCTGCGGATCTGACGAGGCGTTCTGGGGGGACAGCCAAACTGATTCAGCGCATAGTTGACGCCGTCGGTCAAGTCCTCCAGGGTGTTCAGCAGCGTGCCGTCCAAGTCAAACAAAATGCCAATACCCATTGTTAACCCCTCCTGCTTTTGATCAGTCGGATGTCATCACCCACAAAGGTCAGCCGGGTGAATTCACCCTGCAACCGGGATGCAATCTGGGGGGAATACCGCCGCCCCATCTCGTCTGCGTTGAGGTTGGTGGAGATCACCATAGGCTTACCGGACAGCAGCCGCTCATTCAGCAGGCTGTAAAGCGCAGCTGTAACAAACTGACCGGGCATTTCTGTGCCCAGATCGTCTAAAATCAGCAGGTCGCACTGCATATATTTTGCCGCTTCTTTTCGGCTTTCCTCGTCGCCGCTGAATTTCGCCTGCTCCAGCTTGGAAAACAGCCGGGAGGCGGTTTCGTACATCACGCTGTAGCCTCTGTCAGCCACCGTATCGGCAATGCAGGCGGACAGGAAGGTCTTGCCCAGACCGGTGCCGCCAACGAACATCAGATTCCCGGAATTACCGGAAAAGAAAGTGGCATAGCGGTGGCAATTTTGGTAAACCCGCTCCATAATATCCCGGGGACTTGCGCCGTACTTAGGATCAAGCCGGTCGCTGTAATACTCCAGCCGGAACTGGCCGAAATTCTCCTTGCCACCGGACAGCAGAGAGATTTCCCTCTTCTGCTCCTGCCGACACAGCTCCTGCAGACATTCGCACATAGTCGCGCCAATATAGCCGCTGCCGCTGCATTGGCTGCAGATGGGGGCATCGTCTAAAAAGCCCGGCTCAAAATTGGCGTTTACCAATTCTGCCCGCTCCTGCTGCAAAGACAAATTCTCCTGTTTTGCCTGCTCCAAGGCGGTGGTATCGCCGCCCTGGGTGAATACTGCCTGGGCCGCCACAGCCATAGTCAGCCGCAGCTGCTTATCGATCTCCCACAGACGGGGAACACGGCGGTAGGCCTCCATCAAACGATGCTGATTTTCCGATTCCCGGTCAGCCTTTGCCGTTGCCAGCCGCTGTCTGGCGCGCTTAATCACTTCTGCACTGTATGCCATAGGTTATCCCTCCTGCAACACTCTGCGAATGGCTTCCATCTCCGCTTCGCCCAGCTCACCGGATGCTCCCTTGGGGACAGTTTGCTTCCGGTCGCCGGATTGGATCTGTTCTGCCGTTTTGTAGCCGGCGGTATGCCAGCTGGTAAGGATCTTGTTCATATAAGGCCAGCTAAGACCGCCGGTATTGACGCAGGTCTTTTCATAGGCCAAGGCGATGACGCCGTCCTCAAAGCCCATCTCCAGCCAGCTTTTTGCGTACTTTTCCTCCGCGGCGGTCAAGGTCCTGCCCCTGATCTGCAGCTGCGCCATCAGCTGCTGCAAGCGGCTGTTGCGCTGGGTTTGGGTGTGTATGTAGGCTGCGGCCTCCTCTAAGGTGTCGATGCCCAGCTCTGCCCAGTTGTAGGCTTCCTTTTCAATGCTACGCAGGCTGGGGTTGCGCAGGCTGCCCTTCTGACGGGAACGCTCCTTGCAGAAGGATACCAGCACAGAGATCACCTCTGTAGGCAATCCCAAATAGCGGACAAAGCCCAAAAGGATCTTCAATTCCTCGGTGTTGAGGGATCTTCCCATCAGCCGCTGCACCTCGCCGTACAGCAAACGGAAGGAATTATCCCCGTCCATAGCATCCAGCACATCTTTTTCCGAATAGATGGGGCGTTCGCCGGAACGAATGATGGTTTTCTGCTCCTCAGGCCAAAGCCCTAATTGCCGTAATGTGGCGGTGGCGCAGGACATCTTGGTTTCGGTAAAGCCCAGCGCCTTTTGCGCGCCGGCTACCTCTGCGCCGCTGTGGATATACAGATACAGCAGCGCAGCATCACCGCTGGCTGCGCCCAAAAGCTTCCGCAGATCAGATGCCGTTATGGTCAAATTCTCTATGTTCATAGATTACCTCGTAAATTTCGTCAGTTATAAAGATTATAACATAGGTTTCGTCCTATAACAACGGGTTTTGGGCTATGAAAATTCCCCAAAAACCGACAGAATTTTTGTAACGACACAGCATCTTGTGGCAAAACGTCCCCCTTTACACAAGGGAAACTTTTGGGACAGGGGGCAACCCTCTCAGTCGTGCCGAGAGGGCGCGACAGCTCTCCCAGAGGGAGAGCCGAGAAAAAGCCGCATTGCAAACGCAATGCGGCTTATATTATATTTGAATTACAGCTGGTTTGCGCCGGATTCCAGAGCGAACTTAGCGGTCTTCTGGAAGTAGGTGTTCAGAGCCTCTACATCAGCGCCCAGATTCAGGAACTGATAGCCCATCTTCAGCAGGTCGGGAACTTCCCAGGGATCGGCAACAGTACCGGCGAATTTGCCGTACTTTCTGGCAGCCTCAGCAACCTTCCGGTAGCCGGCCTGAACCTCGGGGTGATCGCACTGACCGGGAACACCGATGCTGTGGGAGAAGTCGCCGGGTCCGAAGAACAGCATATCATAGCCGGGGACCTGTGCGATCTCGTCGATCTGCTCCATAGCCTCGGGATCTTCGATCTGGAAGATGATGAAGCGATTCTCGTTGGCGGAGGTGGTGTAATTCTCCACATTGCCGTACATACCGTCGGCGTTGCCACCGTCCAGAGGACGACGGCCGATGGGATGGTAACGAGTCATATGTACAACGCGCTTTGCATCCTCAACGGACATAACGTGAGGCACCATAATGCCGGAAGCATCCAGCTCCAGGGGACGGATATAGTCGCTGTAAGAGCCTCTGGGTACCCGCACCAGAACGTCGGTGTCGTAGATCTTACCGGCGCGGATCTGATTCTCGGTTACGGCGTAATCGTTGGGGGTGTGCTCCATATCCACCCAGATGCAGGGGAAGCCAGCCATTGCTGCCATCTCCGTAACACGGGCGTCCATGGTGTTCAGCTTCATTGACATTACGATCTTTCCGGCACGCAGTAATTCCAGCGTGCGGCTACGGCGCATTTTCATAGTAGATTACTCCTTTTTATTTGGATTTTTGCGTTTCCCATTATAATCCAGCCGTATACAAATGTCAACTGCGCGCCTTGCCTGAAAGAAGAAAAGTTTCCAAATTGGATTCGTTTGGGATAAAAAACAGTTGAATTTGAAAAAGGGGTGTGCTATGATAATCTCGTATAAATGCGGGCTGATTTTGCTCGCGGAAAGTGTGAAAATTGACCAAGGAGGATGGCAAAATGCCTCATACCATTGCAGTCGCCGGTAAGGGCGGCGTTGGCAAGACCACGATCTGCGGTATGATGATCGATTACCTGTGCAAAAAGGGCAACGGCCCTGTTTTGGTGGTGGATGCGGATGCCAATGCGAACCTGAATGAGGTGCTGGGTATTGATGTGGAAACCACCTTAGGTGAGATCCGGGAGGAAATGGCCCGGGCGGAGATGAAAGGTACGATCCCTGCCGGTATGACCAAGGCGGATTATGCCGAATTTAAGTTTAATTCCGCGCTGATTGAAGAGGACGATTTTGATATGCTGGTGATGGGACGCACCCAAGGCAAGGGCTGTTATTGCTATGTCAACGGCGTGCTGAAATCCCAGGTAGAAAAGTATGCCAAAAACTACAGCTATGTGGTGATGGACAACGAAGCAGGTCTGGAACACGTGGCAAGAGGAACGCTGCCTCAGGTAGATACTATGCTGCTGATTTCTGACTGCTCCCGTCGGGGCGTGCAGGCAGTCGGCCGTATCGCCCAGATGATTGAGCAGATGGACCTAAAGCCCGGTCGAATGGGACTGATCCTCAACCGCGCGCCTGACGGCGTCCTTGACGACGGCATTCGGGAAGAGGTGGAAAAGCAGGGGTTGCAGATTTTAGGCGTGCTGCCCCAGGACGATGCGGTCTATCGCTGCGATTGCGCAGGACAGCCCAGCGCAAAGCTGCCGGACAGCAACGGCGTGAAAACCGCACTTAAGCAGATCCTGAAGTCCATTGGACTGTAAAAAATTGATATTTTATTCAAGGGGGACATACAATTATGGCATTTACACCAAAGACACAACCCTTTAGCGGAAAGATCAATGCGGTAACACTGGGTACCGGCGACAAGGCCATTGTCATTGGCGGTCAGAATGTGCTGCCGTTCTATACTTTCGACGCGCCTATCGAGAACGCGCCTAAGATCGGCGTGGAGATCTCCGATATGGCGGAGCAGTGGACTGCGCCCGGACTGACAGCCTTTTATACCGGCTGCGCAACTATGGCTCAGTATGCGCAAAAGGCGCAGACCATCGACGGCGTTGATTTTCTGTGTCTGCATTTTGAATCTGCCGATCCCAACGGAGCGAATCGCTCTGTAGAGGACTGCGTGGCGGATGCCAAGGCAGTGGCTGAGGTTACGGATCTGCCGCTGGTGATCGTGGGCTGCAAGAATATGGAAAAGGATGCGCAGCTGTTTACCAAGATCTCCGAGGTGCTGCTGGGCAAGAACATTCTGTGTATGTCCGCCAAGCAGGAAAACTGCAAGGGCGTGGGCGCATCTGTTGCGCTGGCATATGGCCAGAAGGTGGGTGCGGAAACCGCGGACGACATCAACCTGGCAAAGCAACTGAATATTATGCTGAAAAAGGACGCCAATGTGCCGGCGGAGAGCATTGTGATGGACATCGGCACCGCTGCCGTTGGCTATGGCTATGAATATGCAGCGTCTACCTTTGACCGTATTCGGCTGGCAGCTTTGGCGCAGTCTGATGCGGATCTGCAGATGCCCATTCTGGCAATGGTTTCTCTGGATACCTGGGGCGTCAAGGAGTCCACAGCGACACAAGAGGACGAGCCGGCCTGGGGCGACCAGGAGGAGCGGGCCATCAGTATGGAAGTGGCTACCGCTGCGGCTGACCTGACCGGCGGCGCAGATGCAGTGGTGCTGCGGCACCCCGAATCCATCGCAACTATCAAGAAGTTCATTGCAGAGCTCATCTGATCGGAAGGAGGATACATACAATGGCTTTGAAAGGTCTTGACATCTTTAAGATGTCCCCCAAGACAAACTGTAAGGAGTGCGGAAATCCCACCTGTATGGCATTCTGTATGAAGGTTGCCCAGGGTTCCGTATCCATTGACAAGTGCCCCCATTTCTCCGAGGAAGCAAAGGCGATGCTCAATGAGCAGACCGCCCCTGCGATGAAGACGATTTCCGTGGGTGAGCATAAGCTGGGCGGCGAAACCGTACTGTTCCGCCACGAAAAGACGCTGGTCAACAAGAATCTGTATGCGGTCAACATCTGCACCTGTATGGACGATGCTACTGTAGATGCCAAGCTGGCTGATCTGCAGAAGATCGACTACCAGCGCATCGGCGAGCGGATGTATGTGGAGTTTATCTTCGTCGCCAACAAGCAGAACGATCCTGCGGTTTACGCTGCATTGGCGCAAAAGGCTGCTGCAACCGGGCGGGCAGTGATCCTGGAATGTTGGGATCCTCAGTGCGCCAAGGCTGCGCTGGCAGTTTGCGGCAAGAATGTGATCTTAGACGGCGCAACCCCCGATAACTGGGAGGAACTGAACGCCATCGCTACTGAGGCAGGCGTTGCATTGGGCGTTTGGGCAGAGAATCTGTCCGATCTTTACGACACCGTGAAGCAGCTGGAGGCCAAGGGCAACAAGAACCTTGTACTGGATGTTACCGGCAAAACTGCTAAGGAAACTTTGGCAAATGCCGTTTTGGCCCGCCGTACCGCCATTAAAGATGGCGACCGGACGATGGGTTACCCCTCCATCGTCAATCTTGCCAGATTGGCAAAGGGCGATGCCCGTCTGCAGACCGCCTATGCGGCTATGTTCACCGAAAAATACGCATCCATCATTGTGATGGAAACTATGACCTATGCCCAGGCGTTGCCCCTGTACGGCCTGCGGCAGAACATTTTCACCGATCCTCAGAAGCCTATGAAGGTGGAGGCGAAGATATATCCCATCAACGGCGCGGATGAAAATAGTCCCTGCGCGCTGACCGTTGACTTCGCGCTGACCTACTTCCTGGTGTCCGGTGAAATGGAACGCTCCGGCGCGCCGGTGAATCTGATCATCACCGACGCCTCCGGTATGTCTGTGCTGACGGCTTGGGCTGCCGGTAAGCTGTCCTCCTCTACAATCAAGAAGACCTTTGAGGAGCTGGACATTGAAAATCAGATCAAGAACCGCACGCTGATCATTCCCGGCAAGGTGGCCGTGATGAAGGGTGAGATCCAGGAGAAGCTGCCCGGTTGGAATGTGGTAGTCGGTCCTTTGGAGGCAGTGCAGCTGCCTAAGTACCTAAAGGATAAGGAATACGAGAGCGCAGTAGCGGCAGCAGAAGCGGAACGGGCTGCCAAGGCAGGCGCAGCGCAGACGGAAGTGAAGGAGCTGTCCTTCGACGAACTGCTTCAAACCCGTGTTCCCAAGATCGAGGTTGTGGATATGGGTGTTACCTACAAAGGACACAACCCGGACGCGAAAACTTTCGTTACCATCGGCGAACGAATCCATTGTATCGCGCCTACCATTCGCAAGGCGATGGACGAGCGGGATCCCAAGCCCATTCTGGAACGGGCTGCCCAGCAGATCGCTGCCGGCGCAACCTATTTGGACCTGAATATCGGTCCTGCTGAAAAGGACGGCCCTGAGCGTATGATGTGGGCGGTCAAGCTGCTGCAGGAGAACTTTAACAATGTACCTTTGGCTCTGGATACTGCCAATATGAAGGCCATCGAGGCCGGTATCAAGGTCTACAACCGGGAAAACGGCAAGCCCATCGTCAATTCTGCGGACGCCGGCTCCCGTATCGGTTATATCGACCTGGCTGCTGCCAATGATGCTATCTGTATCGCGCTTTGCTCTGCTGACGGTATTGCTAAGGACAATGAAGAGCGTATGAAGCACTGCCACAATATGCTGGAGCGAGGCTTGCAGCTGGGTATGGCATCCGACGATCTGTGGTTCGATCCGCTGTTCTTGGTGGTTAAGGGTATGCAGGACAAGCAGATGGAGGTTTTGGAGGCCATCAAGCTGTTCTCTGATGAGGGACTCAAGTCCACAGGCGGTCTGTCCAATAACTCCAACGGCGCGCCTAAGGATGTGCGTCCCATTATGGACTCCACGCTGGTTGCTATGTGTATGATGCAGGGCCTGACCTCGGCTATCGTGAACCCCAATGACCGCCGGCTGATGGAAACCATTAAGTCCTGCGACATCTTCAAGAATCACGTACTGTATTCCGATTCTTATTTGGAACTGTAATATAAAATAAAAAATTTTTTGGAGGAATCACTATGAGCGTATTAACCGATCTGATCTATGGCGGCTCTAACGCTGTTGCAGGCCTGACTGAGGGCGCTGTTAACGACGCGATTGCCAAGTACGGCGCAGACCATCCCATTGCATTCCCCGATACTGCATACTTTTTCCCCACCATTTATGCCGCTACCGGCGTAAAGGTCAAGACCTTGGGTGATCTGACAGCCTGCGTTGGCGTGCTGAAGAGCCTGATCACCAATCAGGAGGATCTGGGACAGGCGCTGAATGCTGGTCTGGCAACTGCTGTTGGCGCAGAGATCCTGGAAGGCCTGAAGTGGGTAGTCGGTGGCAATCCCTATGAAAACGAAAGCGGCATCGGCTTCGTTCCCGATCCCATTATCCGTAGCCTGGGCGTGCCGCTGGTTACCGGCGATATCCCCGGCGTTGCTGTTGTTTTGGGCAAGGCTGACAACGCAGAAGATGTGGTCAAGGTGGTCAAGGACTATCAGTCCAAGGGCATTATGACCTTTATGGTGGGCGATGTCATCGAGCAGTGCGCAGAAGGCGGCGTGAAGATGGGCCTGGAATTCCGTGTGATCCCCCTGGGACACGATGTTACCTCCGTTATCCACGTTGTTACCGTTGCTGTCCGCGCTGCGCTGATCTTCGGTAATGTTACTCCCGGCGACCTGGGCGGTCTTTTGACCTACACCAAGGAGCGCGTTCCCGCATTTGTCAATACCTTCGGCGCCATTGATTCTGTGGTAGTTTCTGCCGGCGCAGGCGCCATCGCATTGGGCTTCCCCGTTGTGGTGGATATCGACCTGGGCGAAAATCAGGTTCCCGGCGCGCTGGAGTCTGTTTGCGACCACGCCGAGACCGTCAAGAAGTCCTTGGAGCTGCGTAACATCAAGATCAAGGTTACAGAGCTGCCCATTCCTGTGGCATTTGCTGCTGCCTTTGAGGGCGAAATTATCCGTAAGGCAGATATGCACAACGAGTTCTACTCCGGCAAGAATCCCACCGCTGAATTGGTGGTTATGAAGGATCTTGATCAGGTGGAAGATCACAAGATCACCGTGATCGGTCCCGATCTGGACGGCGAAACAGAGCTGTCCCTGGCTACTTATGTTGAGGTTGCCGGCAAGAAGATGCAGGTGGACTTTGAATCTGTTATTGAGCGTAAGTTCCACTCCTGGATCAACTATATGGAAGGCGTTATGCATACCGGTCAGCGCAACCAGGTCCGTATTCGCGTCAGCAACGCCGCCTTCGAGGCCGGTCTGCGGCTGAAGGACTTTGCGGAAGTTCTGTATGTGATGATCATGAACGAGTTTGACGCGGTTGTGGACAAGTGCCAGATCACTCTGATCACCGACCGGGCAAAGGCGGAGGAATTCCGGGATCAGATCGCAATGCCTCGCTACATCCAGCGCGACGACCGTCTGGCATCTATGACGGATGAGTCTGTTGACCGCTACTATACCTGTATTCTGTGTCAGTCCTTTGCGCCTGCCCATTGCTGCGTGGTTACCCCCGAGCGTTTGGGCCTGTGCGGCGCAGTTTCCTGGCTGGATGCCAAGGCAACCAACGAGCTGGATCCCAACGGTCCTTGCCAGCCTATTATGAAGGAAGGCTGCACCGATGAGCGTACCGGCCGCTTCGCATCTGTGGATAAGGCGATTTTCGATGCCACCCACGGCGCTGTGGAGACCGTTACCCTGTACTCCATTTTGGAAGATCCTATGACTTCCTGCGGCTGCTTCGAGTGTATCTGCGGTATCGGGCCTATGTCCAATGGCGTTATCGTTGTCAACCGTGAGTTTAAGGGAATGACGCCTGCCGGTATGACCTTCGGCGAGCTGGCATCCTGCACCGGCGGCGGTGTTCAGACGCCCGGCTATATGGGCCACGGCCGTCATTTCATCTCCTCCAAGAAGTTCGTTTCCGCAGAAGGTGGTATCGAGCGTATCGTGTGGATGCCCAAGGAGCTGAAGGACGATGTGGGCGAGCGGCTGAACAAGACTGCTCTGGAGCTGTACGGCATTGAGAACTTTACCGATATGATCGCCGATGAGACCATCACCTGCGATTGCGAAGAACTGCTGAACTGGCTGACTGAGAAGGGCCACCCCGTTCTGGGCTTGGAGCCCCTGATGTAATTTACAAAATAGGGGAGGGCAAACGCCCTCCCCTATAAAAGCAAAGGCGAAAGGACTTCCGTAAATGAAAGTTACCTTCCAAATTGAGGGCGCAAGCCCTGTTACCATCGAATGTAACGCCGGAGATAATCTGCTGGAACTGGCGCGCCGGGCAAATGTGGCCATCGATGCGCCCTGCTCCGGAAACGGCTCTTGCGGCAAATGCCGCGTAAGGCTTGTTGAAGGGCAGCTGGAGAGCCTGCCTTCCCGTCATATCTCCGACGAGGAATATACTGCCGGCTGGCGGCTAAGCTGCTGCAGCAAGGTGCTGGGGGACTGTACCGTATGGGTGCCGGATATTGCCAGCGCCTATCAGAGCCGGATGAAAACCGCGGATCTTTCTTCTGCCGAGGAAATGGCGGTATTTGCCGCCTGCCAAAAGGAACTGAAGGACAGCGGTATCGTTTTTGAAAATAATTGCCGCGCCTATGTTCTGAGGCTGTCTGCCCCCACACCGGAGGATACTATGCCGGACAATGAACGGCTGATTTGGGCGATCCGGAACGCCAGCGGCGCGAAAGCGGTCAATATTTCCTGTGGGGCAATGGTAAAACTGGCCCGGGTACTGCGGGAGAATGATTTTTCCGTCTGCGTTAAGGGTGAACTGCAGGACGATTCCTTCTTCTGTATGGAGATCACCCCGCCTGAAGATACGGTTTTGGCCGGCTGCGCCATTGATATTGGCACGACTACGGTTTCTGCGGTGCTGACAGATCTGCAGACCGGAAATTTGCTGGCGAAGGGCTCTTCCGGCAACGGACAGATCCGCTATGGCGCGGATGTGATCAACCGTATCATTGAGCAGGGCAAGCCCGGCGGAACGGAAAAGCTCCGCGCTGCCATCATAGAGGATACCCTTGCGCCGCTGATGACAAAGCTGTGCCAGTGCGCCAATATCCGCCCAAGCAGCATTTTGCGGCTTTCTGTCGGCGCAAATACCACGATGAATCATTTGCTGGTTGGCGTAGATGCCCAGCCGGTACGAATGGACCCCTATATTCCCAGCTTTTTTGCCTGGGACGGTTTGCAGGCGGCGGATCTTGGGCTGCCGGCCAATCCCAAGGCAAGGGTGATCCTTGCGCCCAATATCGGCTCCTATGTGGGCGGCGATATTACCGCCGGAACGCTGGCGGCAGGTTTTTGGGATAAGGATGAAATGAGCCTGTTTATTGATCTTGGTACCAACGGCGAGATCGTTTTTGGTAACCGGGATTTTCTGATGAGCTGCGCCTGCTCTGCAGGACCTGCCTTTGAGGGCGGTGATATTTCCTGCGGTATGCGGGCAACTGATGGCGCGGTGGAAAGCTGTACCATTGACAAAGCGACCATGCAGCCTACCCTTCGTGTGATCGGTCAGCAAAAGTCGGTAGGTATCTGCGGCAGCGGAATTATTGACATTATTTCGGAGCTGTACCGCTGCGGCATTATCAACGCCAAGGGCTTATTTGTCCGGGAGGGCGATCGGGTAAAGCGGGATCTGCACGGAATGGGCAGATTTGTGCTGGCAGATGAAACGGAAAGCGAAACCGGACGGGAAGTGTCCATCAACGAGGTGGATATTGATAATTTTATCCGGGCGAAGGGCGCGATTTTCTCTGCCATCGACACCTTGCTCAGCAGCGTGGATATGACGGTGGATTGTATCGACAAGGTCTATGTTGCCGGCGGTATCGGCTCGGGTATCAATATGCAAAATGCGGTCAATATCGGTATGCTGCCGGATGTGGAGCAAGAAAAGTTCCAATACATCGGCAATTCCAGCCTCAATGGCGCGTATGCGATGACGGTTAGCCAGCAGGCGGTGGAAAAATGCCATCAGGTGGCTGCAAATATGACTTATCTGGAGCTTTCTACCTATCCCGGGTATATGGATTCCTTTGTGGCGGCCTGCTTTATTCCCCATACGGACAGCACGCTGTTCCCCAATAGCTTGCAGGAGGGCTGATATGCAGATCGAAAATCACAAAGAAGAAGTGCCCTTTTCCTACTATGTGGAGCAGTTTGCCCAGCTGCAGCCGGAGCAATCCGTTGCAAAATGGGACGGAAAAGAGTTTTATGTAAACCTGTTAGGGCGGGATTTTGCCATTTCGCATCCTGCCTATGGAATACGGGCATTGGATGACGGAGAAATACCGCCGCTACCGGTGCAGACCTTTTTACTGCGGTATTTGTTGGAGGGGAAGGCGGCGAGCTGGTTAGGCGGCTGGAAGACCTTTCAGCAGATGCCCTGGGGCGATACCTACGCAAAGCCGTTTTCCGGACGGATCCTGGCCCGGGCGGCATTTACCTTTGGCTTTCGGCTGGAGGCGTTTTGCGCCGCTTGTGAAAAGCTGGGCGGTACCGCTGTGGAACACGGCGATGCCGGCTATCAGTTTGATTTTATTGACGATTATAAAATGCAGATCTTGATTTGGGCGGGGGATGAGGAATTTCCGCCCAGCGTGCAGGTCCTCTATTCCGACAATTTTGCCGCTGGTTTCACGGCGGAGGATAGAGTGGTTGCAGGCGATATTCTGATTTCCACAATTAAGGCCAATATGTAAAGAAAAAGCCTCCCTTGTGCAAAGGGAGGTGGCAAAAATCTTTGATTTTTGACGGAGGGATTGTCCTTTGTCTGTATTTAACAATCCCCCAGTCTTTTTGCTTCGCAAAAATCCAGCCCCCTTTGGGCAACACTCCGTAAGGAAGTAATGCCTGAAAAGCGGTGTTTATTCCCACCATTCTGCGTTAAAAATACTCGAAATGCACCAAGCATTTCTGCGTTTTTTGCCTTGACTGGCAGAAATCTCCACCCTTTTCAGGTGCTATGCAGTTTTGAAGTGGCAACTTTTTTGATTAACAAACAACAAAATTCCCGGAATGCTGACGCATTTCGGGAATTTTTTGTGCAGTTAAGCGGAAAAGGGACCGTTCAAAACCAATACTTCCTTACGCAGCGTTGCCCTTACACAAGGGGGCCTTTTTACTGTCCTCAACGGTACGATTGCTACGCGGTGTCTTTTATTTTCTGCCAACCACTTGATACATCGTATCATTGGAGATCTTGGTGGTTACGGTCAAATGTTTGGAAAACAGCTCTGCCAGGGTGTCCTCGTGGATCAGCCCGACGGAAACCTTGCTGGCACTGCCGCTATGATGGCGGTCAATGGCGGCGCGGCTCATTCCGTGAGCTATGGTCAGTGTACCGCCGGGGCGTAAGAGCTGGCTGAGGGTGCGGATCAGATTTTCCCCATTCGGAAAGTGGGGGAAGGCGTTATATACCACGATGGCATCGAATTTTCTGCCAAAATCCACGGTTTCCACGTCGCCGCAGATCACATTGACCTGGCTTGATTTTGCTTTTGCGAGCTTTACCATTTCCGCTGAGATGTCAATGGCGGTAACAGAGGCCACCTTGCGGGATAAATAGTCGTCAAACAGTACCCCTGTACCGCAGGCAACGTCCAAAATATGCTTGCCCTCAGAAACACCGGCGTTGTCCAAAATGGTGGATATGATCCGGTCGTCCCGAATCATATCCGCGTCCCATTGGGGCGCAAGCCGGTCAAAAAAGGAAATAATATCTTGCTTGTTCATCATACTTCTTCTTTTGCGTATCGCTCCGGAATCAGACGGGCCCGTGTCAGGGCAAATACCACGGCAGGCATTACGATCAGCTGGATGCAGATGCCGGGAATACCGGTGATCAGCGATGTACTAACCCAAGCGAAGGGGGCTGCGCCCGGGGTGAAGATCAACGCCTTGGCAAGACCGGCTACGGTGCGGCCCAGGATCATTGCGGTAAGCATACTGATATACAGGTCGGCAAAGGAGGACTTTGTGCGCACAAATTTCATCATAAGACCGGTTACCAAACCGTAGGTGGCGCACTCTACCATCATAGACGGCAGCATTGCTGCCGGGGGCATACCGGTAAAGAAGCTGGAAAGGAACGGTCCTACAAGACCGCACACAAAGCCAAAGGGCCAGCCGCAGATCAGACCGCACAGCAGTACGGGAATATGCATCGGCAGAAAAACAGTACCGGCGTTGGGTACGGTATGGAACGCCATAGGCAGCACCACACAAAGGGCGGCGCAAACGGCAGTAAACACCAGTTTCTTGATGTGGGACATCTTCATAGGATATACCTCCTTGTGATTATGCACCCATTATAAGGCCAAATACAGAGGATTGTAAGCCCCGGTGGGGGATAAAAAAGCAAAAAAAGACACAGCGGTTACCGCTGTGTCTTTTGATTCAGGAAATCTGCTTGGCAACAACCACCAAACGACCTTCGGTTAAGGTGTATTCGCAGGTGGACAGGGTGATCAGCTTATCACCATACTCTGCATCTACGTCGGTATCGTAGAAGCTCATACGCTTGACGGTTTCGACGAAATCGTTGAATTCCGCCTCGTCCTTGGCGTCGTTAAACCGGTGGTAGGGGAAGAAATTCTCTCCGGCGACATCGGTTTTGAACACCGCCACGATCTCATAGGTATGACGCTCGTAAATGGTGTCAAACTGGATATATTGGTGCTCCCGCCAGAAGGATTCGTAATAGTAGCCGTGCAGGTCGTGGAACATAGAGCCGTCCTGCTTATAGTGGCCGTAGATCACCACATTGTCAGAGGGAGCGAGGGGATCGCACTGTTCCCGGACATAGATAGCGCCGGGGCCTCTCTTTTCATATTCGTGGTAGAAATTGCGGTGCAGATAATAGTCCTTTTCCGCAGGTCGGTACAGCACGGGATAGTCGATAACGGTGCCTTCAATGCTGATCCAGCCGATCAGATCGTTATTTTCTGCGTATGCGGACTGATATTCCGGCAGGATGGGAGAATTCACATCAAAGGGATATTCCTTCTCCGGATCGATCACAAGCTCGCCATCCGGATCGGTGGGTTCGTTGGCAATAAAATCGCTGATCTGCATTTTGTTGTCGGACAGACCGCTATACTGCTTGCTGTTGCGGGAGGAAATGAGAAAATAGTCCATCAGATAAATGGCGCTGAAAATAAAAATGGCAGAAAATACGCCAAAAAGTGTAAAAAATATGATCCGCTTGATCTTAAACTTTCGATCATTGCCCTGGACTGCTTCGTCCTGAGGGCTAACGATCTCCTCATGAGGCGCAGCGGTTTCGTCTTGCTTGTTCATAGCTTCATCCATAGGAAACCCTCCTTTGCTTGTACCCATAATAATAGCAGATTTTTAAGAAAAGTAAAGAGAATTGTAAATTTTCTATCTGGGCGGCGTTGCGTTCAAGCGGAAAATTTGGTAAACTGATTGTAGAAAGTGAAATGCTGAAAAAGGAGAGAATGTCTATGATTTCTAGAGCCATTTGCGGTAAGGTGCTGCAAAAAGCAGTTTCCACCGGCGGTGATTATGCGGAAATTTTCGCTCAGAATTCTGTTAATCACAGCATTGGGATGATCGCCTCTAAGGTCGAATCCATTCGGGATGCGGTAATCGCCGGCGCGGCAGTTCGTGTCTATAAGGGAATGCGCAGTGTAATGGCGTCCACGGTGGACACCTCGGAAGAAGGTCTTTTGCGTTGCGCCCA
This sequence comes from Faecousia sp., assembly GCA_045532855.1. Taxonomy (GTDB): domain Bacteria; phylum Bacillota; class Clostridia; order Oscillospirales; family Oscillospiraceae; genus Faecousia. The sequence goes on along the minus strand of JAZSGS010000008.1, from coordinate 30,746 downwards.
GCAGGCGGCAGAGGCCCTGGGACAGGGCACAGCGGCTATGGATATTGTGCTGAAGGAGCGCACCTTTGGGGACATTCATCCGGTGAAGATCGTTCCCAGCTCAGTGGGCAACCGGGAAAAGGTGGAGATTCTGAAGGCGGGCTATTTTGCCGCCAAGGACTATAACGATGCTATTACCCAGGTTACCGGAACGCTGCTGGATGTGGATCACAATATTCTCATCGCCAATACAGAGGGGTTATATGCCCAGGATCGGCAGATCCGCACCCGGATCTCCGTTTCTGCTGTAGCGGAGGTAAATGGGGAGACCCAAACCGGTATTTGTTCTCCCGGTCGGCGAATGGGCTTGGAGATGTTTGATACCATTGATCCTAAGAATGTGGGTATCCACGCGGCCAAGCAGGCGGTTACCATGGCAGGGGCAGGTTATTGTCCTGCCGGTGTGATGCCGGTGGCCATTGACAACGGCTTTGGCGGCGTTATCTTCCACGAAGCCTGCGGACATTCTCTGGAGGCGGCCTCTGTGGCATACGGACGGAGCCAGTTTGTGGGGAAATTGGGGGAGAAGATCGCCAACGAAAAGGTTACTGCCATCGACGACGGCACCATTCCCAACGCCTGGGGCTCTATCAATTTTGACGATGAGGGCACGCCTGCCCGGAAGAATGTGCTGATCGAAAAGGGCGTGCTGAAATCCTATATGGTGGACAAGTTTAACGGCCGCCGAATGGGTATGGAATCCACCGGCAATGCCCGACGGGAAAGCTATGCTTACACCCCCACCTCCCGTATGACCAACACCTATATCGCCCCGGGTACGGATAAGAACGAGGACATTATCGGCTCTATGGAGTACGGTCTGTATGCCAAGGAAATGGGCGGCGGCTCTGTCAATCCCGTTACCGGCGACTTTAATTTTGCGGTTACCGAGGGCTATATTGTCCGCAACGGCAAGATCTGCGAACCGGTCAGAGGCGCAAGCCTGGTAGGCAAGGGCTCGGAGATTATTCAAAATATTGATATGGTGGGTTCGCAACTGGAAATGGGGCAGGGTATGTGCGGCTCTTCCAGCGGCAGTGTGCCTACCAATGTGGGACAGCCCATGATCCGGGTGTCCTCCATTACCGTCGGCGGCAGATAAGGAGGCGTGGCTATGGATTTTCAGGAATTTAAGCAAGCTGTGATCGAAAAATGCGCCCAGCTGGGTATCGAAGAATATGAGCTTTACTATCAGCGGGCAGAGTCTACCTCCATCAGCGCATTTCAGCACGAGATCAATCAGTTTACCGGCTCTGCAGAAGGCGGCGTTTGTTTCCGCTGTATTTATGGTGGCAAAATGGGCTACGCTTCCACAGAGGCTTTGACCAAAGAGCAGGCGCAGAGTGTGGTGGAAAAGGCGGTAGACAATGCTGCCAATTTGGAGGCGGAGGAGCAGGTGTTTCTTTGCCAGGGCGGACAGAAATATCAGCCCCTGCCGGAGCGCGGTTACGAAATGCCGGCTACTGAGGAGATCGTTAATACGGTTTTGACCACACAGGAAAAGCTGTATGCCGCTTCCTCTATGGCAGTTGACGGCTGTCAGACACAGGGCGTGGCGGAAAGCAACGAGATCGCCATTTACAATTCCAAGGGCTTGGATCTTTACAGAAAGACCAATTTGGCCGGTTTGGTGGTGGTGGCGGTGGTTTCCAATGGGGAGGAAATGACCAACGATCATCAGGTCAAGCTGGGAAGCCTCAGCACCATCGACACCGATGCATTGACGGAAAAAGCGGTTACGACGGCTTTGGGAAAGCTGGGCGGTGAGATCGCGCCTACGGGACAGTACAATGTGGTATTCTCTCCCGAGGCTATGAGCAGCCTGCTGCAGACCTATTGTTCCATTTTCTCTTCCGAGGCAGCGCAAAAGGGCTTGAGCAAGCTGGCAGATAAGGAAGGGCAGTCGGTTGCATCGACGGTTGTAACTCTGGTGGACGATCCGTTCCACCCCAAGGCGCCGTTAACCAGCAATTTCGATGCTGAGGGTTCTCCCACCTATACAAAGAATCTTATTGAAAACGGCGTGTTTCAAACGCTGCTGTATAATTTGAAAACTGCGGCGGTGGCAGGAAAGAAAACCACCGGCAACGCATCCAAGTCGGGTTATTCCGGCACGGTGAAGATCAGCCCCACTACGCTGTATTTGGCGCCGGGAGAGATGACAGAGCAGCAGCTGCTGACAAAGGCAGCAAGCGGGGTATATATCAATTCCCTGGGCGGTCTGCACGCCGGCGCAAATGCCATTACCGGCGATTTTTCTCTGCAGAGCGCAGGCTTTATGATCGAAAACGGCAAAAAAACCAGGGCGGTCAAGTCCTTTACGGTGGCAGGCAATTTCTATGACCTGCTGAAAAATATCACCGCGGTGGCGGACAATCTGGAGCTGCCGGGCATGGCGCGCTTTGGCGCACCCAGTGTGCTGGTAGAAGGTCTTAGTATTGCTGGAAAATGAATGTAAAAAACCTGAGGGTGGCAAAAATGTGCCGCTCTCAGGCTCTTTTTTCGTACAGATTGCAAGAAAATGCAAGACACAAGCGGAAAAGTTGCAAAAAGGTGTTGCAATCTTTCTCCAGATTTGGTAGAATGAAGCCATTCTGAGAAAAGAGGTGTTCTACTATGAGCTATGTAGACGAGATTATTCAGAAAGTGATCGAACAGAACCCCGGTCAGGAAGAATTCCACCAGACCGTGGAGGAGGTTTTGAGCTCCCTGCGCCCTGTGATCGAGCGCAATGAGGATGCTTACCGCCGTAATGCAATTTTGGAGCGTATGACCGCTCCCGACCGTGCGATCCAGTTCCGGGTATCCTGGGTGGATGATCAAGGTCAGGCGCAGGTCAACTACGGCTACCGCGTGCAGTTTAACAACGCCATCGGCCCCTACAAGGGCGGTTTGCGTTTCCATCCCAGCGTCAATCTGTCCATTATGAAGTTCCTGGGCTTCGAGCAGACCTTTAAGAACTCTCTGACCAGCCTGCCTATGGGCGGCGGCAAGGGCGGCTCTGACTTCGATCCCAGAGGCAAGTCTGACCGTGAGGTTATGCGCTTCTGCCAGGCCTTTATGAGCGAGCTGTATAAGTATGTTGGCGCGGATATCGACGTTCCTGCCGGCGACATCGGCGTAGGCGCCCGTGAGGTTGGCTACCTGTTCGGTCAGTACAAGCGGCTGACCGGCACCTATGAAGGCGTGCTGACCGGTAAGGGCATTTCCTTCGGTGGCAGCTTGATCCGTCCCGAGGCTACCGGCTTTGGCGCGGTTTACTATGTTGACGAAATGCTCAAGTCCTTCGGCGACACCATCAAGGGCAAGACCTTTGTGGTTTCCGGCTTCGGCAATGTTGCCTGGGGTACTGTTAAGAAGATCGCAGAGCTGGGCGGCAAGGTGCTGACCATCTCCGGTCCTGACGGCTATGTTTACGACGAGGATGGCATCAACACTGAGGAAAAGATCAACTTTATGCTGGAAATGCGGGCATCCGGCCGCGACAAAGTTCAGGATTATGCTGACAAGTTCGGCGTTCCCTTCTACGCCGGTCAGAAGCCCTGGGGCGTTAAGGCGGATGTTCTGATGCCCTGCGCGACGCAGAATGAGGTCAAGATGGCTGAGGCAGAGCAGATCGTTGCCAACGGCACTAAGTACTATGTGGAAGTTGCAAATATGCCCACTACCAACGATGCCATGGCTTACCTGAAGAAGGCTGGCGTTGTGGTTGCTCCTTCCAAGGCTGTTAACGCCGGCGGCGTTTCCGTTTCCGGTCTGGAGATGAGCCAGAACTCTATGCGCTACAGCTGGACTGCTGAGGAAGTGGATGCCAAGCTGAAGCAGATCATGAAGAACATCTACTGGAACTCCTACAATGCTGCCAAGGAGTACGGTATGGAAGGCGATCTGGTTGCCGGCGCGAACATCGCAGGCTTCCAAAAGGTTGCCGATGCTATGATGGCACAGGGTATCGTGTAAGAAATACATAAAAAAAGGGAGAGTTGCATTTGCAACTCTCCCTTTTTATTATTTCGTTAAGGCTTCCAAATGTCCGCGTTGGGACTTTTTTCCTTTGTTATATGTTTTCTGAGAGATAACGGTTACGCCGTTGGCACCCTTGCCGGTTTTTCTGCGGGCTTTGAGAATGGGCAATACCAAAGTGCCCTTAGGAACCAAATCCATAAACTGGGTGATCATTGGATCCGGGGCATTGTTGGCTTCAATAATATCCGCACCGTCGGGGGTAATGGCAATATCCCAGGCAAGGTAATCACATTCCTTGATGGCTGCGTGGGCATTTTTGACTAGGGCTATGGACTTGTCCCAATTCGGGATCTGAAAGCCCATAATGGGACACTGGGTGATGGGATGCTTCATATATTGATTGCTCAGGTAATCGTATCCGTGGGTGCAGGTGATACCGGAATCAATACAGACCTGCGCGCCGATACCGCCTTGACGCATATTGTCCACAAACACGCCTTGCTTGGTAGCTGCCCGCAAACTGGCGCTGATGACGGCGATCTCATCGTCCTTTCGCAGAGTCAAAAAGCGGATCGTATTGATAGAAGTTGGATTCAGCAGGTTCATTGCATCGTGCTGGACGACAAACTCTTCACAGACGGTCTTTTTCCTTATGCTGCTAAAGTAGGCGAGGACATCTTCGTCATTGGTGTATTGGAGTTTTTCAATACCGCGACCGTAAGAGCCATAGTCCGGCTTTAGCACCACAGTGCCGTGGGATTTTACAAAATCCAAAAAGGCTTCCGCGCCACAATCCGGGGCGAGAATGATCTGCCGCCGGAAGAATTGGGGAATCCGCTGATAAAACTGGGACTTGCGCACAGTGAAATTCGGCTCGTTCAGGTATCGCATAAAATTACGCTGATGATAGGTCAGCATAAATTGCTTGCGGTATCTGTTTTTGAGATTGTAGAATTTATATGCCAGGTATTCTTCGTTGTTGGCGTGCAGGATGGTTTTGCAATAGAAAATGTCGAATGTGAGCAAAACCCGGTCCCAGCCCTTTGCACCGATTTCGTCCAGGGTGGACTTCAGAATGTGCATACGCTTCTTGATTTTTTTAAGAATGCTCATATTTTTCACCTTAGGTATTTGTCATTCCCTGTGCCATATCCAGGGGGCGAAGGACGCAGTATTCGTCGAACCGGGTATCGCCGCTAGCGGTCAGATACACCAGATGGACCGCAGGATCTTCAAAGCTGGACTGCTCTGCCAATGACAGCAGATCCAGCGCGGAGGCATCCTCCAGATACAGCCGGGTATGTCCCTCAGTCAGCTGTAGATCCGGCTTGCTGCGGACAAAGGACACGCAGAAGGTATCGGTGGCGCAGGTTTTGACCAAGGTAGCGGCGGTATCGATCAGCGTCTGCTGTTTGTCGCCGGCGAAGCTGATCTTATCGGTGTTGGGGAAACGGAAATCGTCCAGCACCACCTCGCTGAAGCCTAATTGCCGCAGCTCCACGATGGTTTGGATCAGGTAGGATAAGGTACCCTCTCGGGCAGGATTCATCCAGTAGCAAGGGCCGTCGGAATCCAGCCACAGAGAGCCGTTTCCGCCTGCCTTAGGAAGTCCGTCGGGAACGCGGCCTCTTTCGTCAGCCAAAATGTAGCGGTATTCCTGGAAGGACGGGATCCGGGCGATGAGATAATAACCCCGGCTGCGAAGCACGGTGATCAGCTCGTCCAGCTTGGCGGTGTCAAAGTCCGGGGCGCGCATACCGGCGCTGGTGGAGAAATAGGAATAGCTGGACACGCTTTTTACATCCAGCAAAACGGTGGAGCCGCCGGGCAGCTGCTGCAGCTGAGTGGATACATTGTCAAAATCGGACAAAAGGGTATCCAAATCCACATAGTAGCCGCTGAATCGCATTAAAACCGTCTGTGCCTGATCTTCTTCCACCGAGCCGCCATATTGGATGTTAACGGTGGGCAGAGGATCCGCAGGAGCGGCAAGCTCATTTTGGGGATATTCCAAGGGTTGGTTAAAGTCCAGGATCGCGCCATCTTGGGTGTAGACCACATAACGCTGCAGCCACAAAAGCCAGCACAGCCACACGGCGGTGGCGATCAATGCCAGCACCAAAAGGGTGATCAGTATTTGCTTTAGCACGCGGCGTGCCCGATAGGGTAAGATCATAGCGTTCTCCTTTTCGCAGTAACACAGCGCCAGTCTTCCTGCTGAAATGTTTCTAAAATGGTAAGACCGGCTTGCTGCAGCGCGGCGGTTACATCATTTAGGCGGGTGTCCAAAATACCGGAACAGATCAAAATGCTGCTTTCCGTCAGAAACGAGGGCAGCACCGGGGCGAGACCGATGATCACATCTGCCACGATGTTGACCAGCACCACATCATAGGCCTGCTTGGCAAGTCTGTCCATCAAGGGACGGTCGGTGGTTACATTTCCCGTCAGCGCGGTAAATTCCGGCGCGGAAAATTGGTTATAGGCGGCGTTTTCCCGGGCGATGTCCTCGGCCTTGGGATCAATATCCACGCCAATGGCGCTTTTTGCTCCCAGCCGCAGGGCTGCGATGGACAAAATACCGCTGCCACTGCCCAAATCCAGACAATGGCTGCCGGGTGTTACATAGGTTTCCATAGCCCCCATCACCATTTGGGTGGAGGGATGGGCGCCGGTGCCGAAGGTCAGACCGGGATCCAAAATTACCGGCAAACGGCCGGGGTGCTCTTCCTCTGCCAGCCAATAGGGCAGCACCACAAGACGGTTGCCCACTTCTACGGCGGTATAGTTATCCTTCCAGCTTTCCTCCCAATTTACATCTGCCATAGTGGCCACGGACATAGGCAGACTAAGGGATTCTGTCAAGGCGGTGAGCCGGGCGAGGGCATCGGTGTCGGTGTTCTCCAGATACAGCTTGATCCGGGAAAGCCCTTGCAGTTGCTGCTGCAGCTGCTCGTCGATATAGTCCCAGTAAGCCCGGTTTTGCTCCAAAAAATCCTCAAACTGATCCTGATCTTCGATCAGTAGATCGGAAAAACCGTTGGCGGTCAGGGTGGCGGCGATGTCGTCTACACCGGCAGATACGGTGTTGATTGTGATTTCCAGCCAAGCCACGGCGCAGATCCCTCCCACAGTACAAACTTTCCTCCATTGTACCGCATTGTGGGGAAATTCGCAACCGGAAAAACGGATAAATTTCTTTATGGCTCTTCCTATTTGGGGAAAATTGATATATAATAAGAACATAATATTTGAAGATACAAGCCAAGGAGCTTTTTATGATTCAACGTTTTGAACTGTTTCCGGGGGTTACCCTCCGGATCGTTGCCGACAGCCGATTCAAGCAGGGCTGCCTCAGTTTTCAGCTGGTGCGTCCTATGAAGGCAGAGGAAGCGGCGATGAATGCGCTGCTGCCTGCGGTGCTGCTGCGGGGAACGCGGCAATATCCCGATCTGCGGGCGATCACCCTGCATTTGGACGATCTGTATGGCGCGTCTGTCAGCGCGTTGGTACGGCGTATCGGAGATTATCAGACTACGGGACTGTACTGCGCCTTTATGGAAGACCGGTATGCGATGAATGGCGATGAGATTTTGGCGCCAATGGTGGATTTTTTGCGGCAGCTTTTGCTGGAGCCGGTGCTGGAGGGGGAGGCTTTTTCCGGGGAATTTGTAGAAAGCGAGAAAAAGAATCTGATCTCCACCATCGAGTCGGAGCTGAACGATAAGCGGGCCTATGCCGCTGCGCAGCTGCTGAAAACCATGTGCCGGGAGGATAGCTTTGGCATTCCCCGTTTGGGCGATAAGGCAGGGGTGGAGGCTGTAAATGCGGCCGGGTTGTACCGGCATTATCAAAAGATTTTGCTGGAGAGCCGGATCGAGCTGTTTTATGTGGGCTCGGCTGAGCCGGAGAAAATCTGCCGGCTGCTGAAGGATATGCTGGCAGGGCTTCACAGATGTTATGTAAACCTAGACGGTCAAACCCCATTCCGGGATGCCGGCGGTGAACACGCCCGGGAGCGTATGGATATTACCCAAAGCAAGCTTTGTATGGGCTTTGTTACCCCCATCACCAATCAGACAAAGGAATTTGCCTCGATGCAGCTGCTCAATACGATTTTCGGCGCAGGTATGACCTCCAAGCTGTTTATGAATGTGCGGGAAAAGCTGTCGCTGTGCTACTCCATTGGCTCCGGCTATTACGGGACCAAGGGTATCATCACGGTGGCTGCCGGTATTGACGATGCCCAGGAGGAAACGGCGCGCGCTGAAATTCTGCGCCAGCTCCAGGCCTGTCAAAATGGCGATATTACCCAGGAAGAATTGACAGCTGCCCAGCAAGCGGTACTTTCCGGCTTGCGGACGGTTCACGATTCTCCCGGCGCCATTGAGGGCTATCATTCCACCGCCGCCCTGAGCGGCCTTGGGCTAAGCCTGGAGGAATACCGCCGGGCAATATGCCAAGTGCAGATTTCGGATGTGGTGGCGGCTGCCAAGACACTCCGGCTGCACTCCAGCTTCTTTTTGCAGGGGGTGGGAGAATGAATCAGCAATATTATCCCCAGCTCAATGAGAATCTGTATTCCTGCCGGCTGAAAAACGGACTGCAGGTGCAGGTGGTACCCCGTCCCGGCTTTTCCCGAAAGCTTGCCTATTTTGTTACGGACTTCGGCTCGATTCATACGCAGTTTATGTTAGAGGGAGAGAAGATCCAAGTCCCGGCAGGTATTGCCCATTTTCTGGAGCATAAGATGTTTGAATTGCCGGAGCGGGATGTTTCGGCGGAATTTGCGGCGTTAGGCGCCAATGTCAATGCCTTTACCAGCTACGATATGACGGCGTATTATTTTTCCTGCACCGAGAATTTCTCCGAAAATCTGCGGCTTTTGTTGGAATTTGTTTCTACGCCTTATTTTACGCAGGAAAGCGTCCGTCGGGAGATCGGCATTATCGACCAGGAGATCGGTATGAATGCGGATTCTCCGGAACGGGTGTTTGAAAATCTGATGCAGGCGATGTACAGCAATCACCCTATTGCCGTGCCGATTTTGGGCAGCCGGGACAGTATTCGGCAAATCACGCCGGAGCTGCTGGAAACCTGCCATCGGGCGTTTTATACCCCTGCCAATATGATTTTGTGTGTGGTGGGTGATGTAGATCCTCAGCAGGTGGCGCAGATCGCCGAAGAAGTGCTGGGCGATGAAGAAAAGCCAGCCGGTATCAAGCTGCGTCCCTGGCAGGAGGAAATGACCTGCCAAAAGGATACCGTTTCTATGCAGATGGAAGTGGCGATGCCCAATTTCCAGCTGGGCTTTAAGTGCGAGAGTGTTGGCCTGGGCGAGGAAGCCATTCGGCAGGAGATCATCGGCGATCTGGCGGCGGAGGCGCTGTTCGGAGAGTCCTCTGCACTGTACCTGCAGCTGTATGAGCAGGGGCTGATCGATTCGTCCTTTGGCGGCGGCTTTGAAACGGTAGACGGCTGCGCATTACTGACCTGCGGCGGCGACAGCAACGATGCCGTGGCAGTGCGGGATGCCATTTTGAACCGGGCGCAGGAGCTGGTGGCATCCGGAATAGAAGATTGCCAGCTGCTGAGAATGAAACGCAGCGCGCTGGGACGCAGGATCCGGGATCTGGACAGCTTTGATTCCACCTGCTTCCGGTTGTGCGCGTATAAACTGTCGGATTTCGACTATTTTTGCTTCCCCGGGGTGTATGCCGATGTTACCGCGGCGCAGGTGCTGGAATTTTTACGCAAGGTCGTTAAAAAGGAACGGTGCGCCCTGTCCGTCATTGAGCCCCGCAGACAAGCATAAGGAGGTTATCTTATGGGCTATGAATATACAAGAATCGCCATACCGGCGCTGAATCTAGAGATCGATCCGCCCCGGCTTTTGGAGCTGGGATCGCTGACCATTTATGTCTATGGCATTTTGATCGCTACCGGCTTGCTGCTGGCGGTGCTTTATGCCTGGAGAAGATGTCATCAGTTCGGCATTAAGGAAAATGATCTGACTGACGGCATCCTTTGGGTATTACCGCTGGCGGTGGTGTGCGCCCGGCTGTATTACTGCGCGTTCCAGTGGGACGATTACCGGGCTGATCCTATCCGGATCCTCTTTATTTGGGAGGGCGGTATTGCTATCTACGGAAGTGTGATCGGCGCAGCCATCGGCGTCGTGGTGCACTGCTTGGTGAAGAAGATCAAGATCCCCGCCCTGTTGGATCTGGTGGCATTGGGCTTTTTGATCGGTCAGTGCGTTGGTCGCTGGGGTAACTTCTTCAATCGGGAGGCCTTTGGAACTACGACGGATTCCTTCCTGCGTATGGGACTGTTTAACCAGTATACCGGTCAGTGGGAATACCATCATCCCACCTTTTTCTATGAGTCTATGTGGAATCTTGTGGGCTTTATCGGTCTGCATTTCCTGTCGAAAAAGCGTAAGTATGACGGACAGATCGCCCTGGGGTATGTTGCCTGGTACGGTTTAGGTCGGGCCTTTATTGAGGGCTTGCGGACAGATAGTCTTTACTGGGGATCGTTCCGTGTCAGCCAAGTGCTGGCTGCCGGCAGCTGTTTGATCGCTGTGGCGGTACTGATGGTGATGTCCTTCCGGAAGCACAGCCCGGAGAAACTCTTCGTAAATCAAATCGCGGAAGCGGAAGACGAGGAGGATTTGGAAGAGGACGAGGAAGAGGACGAGGAGGAATGGGAAGCGGAATTTGAGGAAGAACCTGAGAAAGAACCCGAGGAAGAGCCTGAGGTAGAGGTCAAGGTTGAGATTAATGAAGAGATCGATGAAGAGATCGAGGTAGAAACCAAAGAATGTGATGAGCCTGCCAAAGAGCAGGAGGACGAGGAAGAGGACGAGGACGAAGAACTGGAAGAAGAGGAAGAAGAGGAAGTTCTTAACGACATTGAGGAATTGAAAGAATGAAAATTAGGACACGCCAGCTGCCCTATGAAAAGGTGATGGCTCTGCCTAAGGGAAAGCACCGCAAGCCCTGCAGGCCCAACTTTCTGCTACATACGGTGATTCGTGTAGCTTCGATTTTTGACCTTTTCGCTACAAAGTTTTCCTATACCACGGAGGGTATGGAAAAGGTGGGGAAACGCCCCTGCCTGATTCTGATGAACCATTCCAGCTTTATCGATCTGATGATCGCATCCAAAATCTTTTATCCCAAGCCCTATGGTATCGTCTGCACCAGCGACGGCCTTGTGGGCAAGCAGTGGCTGATGCGGCTGCTGGGCTGTATTCCAACTCAAAAATTCGTCAGCGACATTGGCTTGATCCGGGATATGGAGTATCTGCTAAAGGAAAAGAAGTCCAGTGTACTGATGTACCCTGAGGCTAGCTACTCCTTTGACGGAACGGCAACGTCGCTGCCTCGGAAGATGGGCGTGCTGCTGAAGAAGCTGGGTGTGCCGGTGGTTTGCATCACCACCTACGGTGCATTTGCCCGGGATCCGCTGTATAACGGTCTGCAAAAGCGGAAGGTCAAGGTCAGCGCAAAGGTGAAATGTCTGCTGACACCGGAGGAGATCAAGGAGAAAACCGTCCGGGAAGTGGATGAGATTCTAGACGAAGTGTTCTCCTTTGACAATTTCAAATGGCAGCAGGAAAACGGCATTGAGATCACGGAAAAATTCCGGGCTGACGGCTTGGAACGCATCCTTTACAAATGCCCCCACTGTGGCGAAGAAGGCAAAATGGAGGGCAAGGGGATCTTGCTTACCTGCCACCATTGCGGTAAGCAATGGGAGCTGACCACCAAGGGCTTCCTGCAGGCGCAGGAGGGAGAAACGGAGTATCCCCATATTCCGGACTGGTATGCCTGGGAGCGGGCACAGGTCCGTGCTGAGCTGGAAAGCGGTCAGTACAAAATGGAAGACGATGTGGATATCGGCATCATCGTGGATTTCAAGGCCTTTTATACCGTGGGGCAGGGTCGTCTGCGCCACGATGGCGAAGGCTTTACCCTCACCGGCTGCGACGGAAAGCTGCAATACAGCCAGCCGCCGCTGGCTTGCTATGGCCTGTATGCCGACTACTATTGGTACGAAAAGGCGGATGTGATCTGCATTGGCAACCGGGACGCGCTGTATTACTGCTTCCCCAAGGGCAATACCCCCGTTGCCAAGGTACGAATGGCCACGGAAGAGCTGTATAAGATGAAAAAGGTTAGCAGAGCAAAGGCTCTGCAGTAAGAAAAGCACCGGCATCGCCGGTGCTTTTTTATATGCTGGCCAAATATTCAGCGGCGTAGTGGGTAGCGGTGGCACCGTCGGAAATAGCAGTTACGATCTGCCGCAGGGCTTTGGTGCGGACATCGCCCACGGCGAACACGCCGGGGATATTGGTTTCGGTGGATTCGCCGGCGATGACATAGCCGGCTTCGTCCAGGGAAAGCTGCTTTTCAAACAGCTTGGTATTGGGGGAACGACCGATGCTGACGAAAATGCCGTCGCAATCCAGAATAGATTCCTCTCCGGTTTGGGTGTTGCGCAGCCTGATACCGGTGAGCTTGCCGTTGCTGAGCAGCTGCACAACTTGGCTGTTCCAGCAAAATTCGATGTTGGGCGTGCGCATCAGCTGATGGTGGTAGACTTGCGTAGCCCGCAGTTGATCCCGGCGGTGGACAAGGAACACCTTTTTTGCAATGCGGCTCAGCTGCAGCGCATCGGCAACCGCGGTATTGCCGCCGCCGATGACAGCTACGGTCTTGCCCCGGTAGCGCATACCGTCGCAGGCGGCGCAGTAGTTGACACCTTTGCCAAGCAGCGCCTTTTCCTCCGGAAGTCCCAGCTCCCGGGGGTCAGCGCCGGTGGCGATGACTACGGTTTTGCCGTAAAATGTGCCGTCGGTAGTGATGACCTCCTTCGGTGTGCCTTTTAGATTCACCCCGGTAACCTCGGCAAGCCGGGTTTCTGCGCCGAAGCGCTCAGCCTGCTGCTGCATCTGTTCGCCCAGTTGGAAGCCGTCGATGCCGTCGGGGAAGCCGGGATAATTGTCGATCTGGTCAGTCAGCGCCATCTGCCCACCGGCGGACAGCTTTTCCAGCACGACGGTCTTTAATCCGGCTCTTGCGGCGTACAGCGCGGCGGTATAGCCGCCGGGTCCGCCGCCAATGACGATCATATCGTAGGTCATAGCGCTCACCCCAGGTTTTTCTGAATGAAGGTTTCGATGGCGGCTTTGGATGTGGGTGCGACGACGGAATCGACGAGCTTGCCGTCCTTATACAGGATCAGCGTGGGGATCACTTCGATATTCTGCTGCTGTGCCAGCAGGGGTTCTTCGTCGATGTTGACCTTCGCCACGATCAGCCTGCCGCCCTGTTCCTCGGCAATCTTTTCGTATGCCGGGGCGATCCGGCGGCAGTAGCTGCACCAGGGCGCCCAGTAATCCACCAGGATCACCTTTTTTTCATTCATTGCCTGATTGAATTGTTGGTTGTTAAGATTAACGGCTGCCATAACTGTCAGCTCCTTTCTTGTTTTTTCTTTAGTATATCCGGATCGCGGCTTCCAATCTGTGACATTATCACCAAAAAGAAAAAAGTGTACAATTTTTGTTTTTCGGTGTATAATGATCATAACCTCTCATCAGGAAGGCGGTGCAATATGGAATTTCAGAATTACATTCCCTTTTGGGACAAGCTGTCAAGGGCACAGCAGGACCAGATCGCCCAGGTGATCGAGTTCCGGTCTGTGAAAAAGGGCACCCACATTCACGACAGCAGCGCCGATTGCCTTGGCTTGGTACTGATCAAGTCCGGTCAGCTGCGGTCCTACATCCTTTCTGAGGACGGGCGGGAGATCACCATTGGCAGGCTGTTTGAATATGATGTGAGCCTGCTCAGCGCTTCCTGCGTGATGCCGGATCTGCAGTTCAATGTGATGATCGAGGCGGAAAAGGATTCCGGGTTTTGGAGCATCCCTGCCTGCCTTTTCAAGAATCTTGTGGACGAATCCCTGGCAGTGTCCAATTATTCCCGGAATCTGCTCAGCAGCAATTTATCGGATCTGATGTGGCTGATGGAGCAGATCATGTGGAAAAGCTTTGACAAGCGGCTGGCAAGCTTCCTGCTGGCGGAGATGAATCTGGAGGGCACGCCCGTTCTGAAGATCACCCACGAGAAGATCGCTGCCCATATGGGAACAGCCCGGGAAGTGGTTACCCGGATGCTGCGGTATTTCCAGAATGAGGGTATGGTGCGCCTGACCCGGGGCAGCATTGAGATCCTGGCAGAAGAAAAGCTGGAAGCTCTGAGCGATACATAGCGGTTTCGTGTTTTTATCACGGAACGGGTATAGAACAGTCTGTAAACCACGCACAGTAATTGAAACAAGGAGAAACTGACCATGACCATTACCAAGGACATCAAATACATCGGTGTCAATGACCATCAGATCGACCTGTTTGAGGGACAGTATGTTGTCCCCAACGGTATGGCCTACAATTCCTATATGATCTTGGACGAGAAGATCGCCATTATGGATACGGTGGATCAGAATTTTACCCACCAGTGGCTGGATAATATCCAGCGGGAACTGGCAGGACGGCAACCGGATTATCTGGTGGTGCAACATATGGAGCCGGATCACTCTGCCAACATCCACAATTTCTTAAAGCTGTATCCCCAGACGGTGGTGGTTGCTTCCGCCAAAGCGTTCGTGATGATGCAAAATTTCTTTGGTACGGATTTTGCTGACCGGCGCATTGTGGTAGGCGAGGGGGACACCCTGAAGCTGGGCAAGCATACGCTGCATTTTGTAACTGCGCCTATGGTCCATTGGCCGGAGGTCATCGTAAGCTATGATGATTATGACAAGGTGCTGTTCTCCGCTGACGGCTTCGGCAAGTTTGGCGCGTTGGATGCAGAGGAAGATTGGGCCTGCGAAGCCCGCCGGTATTACATTGGCATCGTGGGCAAGTATGGCGCACAGGTTCAGGCGCTGCTGAAAAAGGCGGCAGGCTTGGATATTTCTATCATTTGTCCCTTGCACGGACCGGTGTTGACGGAGAATTTGGGCTACTATCTGAATTTGTATGATATTTGGTCCGGCTATCGCCCCGAGAGCGAGGGCATCGTCATCGCCTACACCTCCGTTTACGGCAATACCAAGGCGGCTGTGGAGCTGCTGGCAGAAAAGCTGCGGGAAAAGGGCTGCCCCAAGGTGGTGGTCAACGATCTTGCCCGCTGCGATATGGCAGAGGCGGTGGAGGATGCCTTCCGGTACAATAAGCTGGTGCTGGCGACGACCACTTACAATGCAGATGTGTTTCCCTTTATGCGAGAGTTTATCCACCATCTGACGGAGCGGAATTTCCAAAACCGTACTGTGGCGCTGATGGAGAATGGCTCCTGGGCGCCTTTGGCAGCTAAGGTGATGCGCTCTATGCTGGAAAACAGCAAGAATCTGACCTTTACGGATACCACGGTGAAAATTCTGTCGGCGCTGAATGACGACAGCAGAAATCAGATCGAGGACTTGGCAAATGAGCTTTGCCGGGAGTATATTGCCCAGCGGGACGATACTGCCAACAAGAATGATTGGAACGCGCTGTTTAACATCGGCTATGGACTGTATGTGGTAACCAGCAACGACGGCGCCAAGGACAACGGCCTGATCGTCAATACGGTTACTCAGGTTACCAACACCCCCAATCGGGTTGCCGTAACCATCAATAAGCAAAATTATTCCTACCACGTGATCAAGCAGACCGGTATTTTGAATGTCAACTGCCTGGACACCTCCGCGCCGTTCTCTGTGTTCGAGAATTTCGGCTTCCAAAGCGGCCGGACGGCGGATAAGTTTGCCGGTATGGAGGAACTGCGCAGCGATAACGGTCTGCGTTTCCTGCCCCGGCATATCAATTCCTTTATGTCCTTAAAGGTGGAGAGCGTGGTGGATTTGGATACCCACGGAATGTTCATCTGCTCTGTTACCGAGGCCAGAGTGATGGAGGATAAGCCCACCATGACCTACGACTACTATCTAAGCAATGTCAAGCCCAAGCCCAAGACGGAGGGTAAGAAGGGCTATGTGTGCAAGATCTGCGGCTGGGTCTATGAGGGTGAGGAGCTGCCTGCGGATATTATTTGCCCCCTGTGTAAGCACGGCGCGGCAGATTTTGAGCCCATTCAGTAAATAGCGAAGGCAAGCCCTTAGGGCTTGCCTTTTGCCTCTCAAAAAGGGTGTCATTCCGAGTGAAGCGAAGCGGAATCGAGGAATCTTCGCACTTAATATCTGCGGTAGATCCTTCGACTCGCTACGCTCGCTCAGGATGACAGCTGTGTGCACTCGGGATGACAGGGGCCAGAAAACTTGACTTTGCAGGGTGGATATGGTACGCTGATAGCGATGATTTTCAAAAAAGGAGCGCGGATATGCTGCAAAAAATCAAAAACCGAATGAAGCCCTATGCGCTGTTTTTGGTGCTGTGCGCGGCATTGTCCATCGTGCTGACCTTTTACGCAACTGCCAACTGCATTGATTCCGATGCCTCCAGCGAATTGGTGCTTTCCAATCACTTGGCGGAAAACGGCGGGATTTTGTCGGCAGATTGGGGCTATTCCACGGAGCTGCGGGTGGTAAACACCCAGCTTGTGTATGCGCCGCTGTTCAAGATCTTCAATGATTGGCATATGGTGCGCTTTGTAGGCGCGCTGATCCTGCAGGCTATCTTGGTGGTGGCGTTTTATGTGTTTACCCAGTGCGTAGGCATCAGCGAAAAGGTGTTCTGCATCAGCGCGGGACTGTTTTTGCTGCCGGTCAGCGTATGTTATGGCCGGATCGTGCTGTATAATTGCTACTATGTGCCCCATATTGCCATTTCCCTGATAATTGCGGGCTTGACCTTTGCAAAAAATGAGGGAACTAGCCCTGCGTGGCGTGTTCTTCGCTTTTGCTGCCTGCTGGCGTTGTCCTTTATGGGCGGTCTCGGCGGTATTCGGCAGGCAATGATGACACACGCGCCCATGTTGCTGGCTGTATTTGCCCTTTGCGTGCTGGACGATGTTGTCTGCAAGCATCAGGATATTGGCAAGGCGAAAAAGCGGCTTGTGTATTTGATAAATGCCTTGGGTTCGGCGGCCTTCTTCTATGTGGGTTTTTGGATCAACACAAATATTTTGGCGGAAAAGTTCGTCTTTAGCGATTATTCCGAGAATATGATCGGCTTGCTGGATGTGGCGCAGCTTAAGGATATCGCTTACGGCTTTATGCACCATTTCGGCTTCCGGGATGAGATCAAGCTGATCAGCGCATTGGGTGTGCTGTCGGTTTTGGGTGTGGCACTTGCCATTGGCTGTGTGATTACAGCCATCGTCCAAATTGCAAAGTACAAAGAACACCAAAGTGTCAGCAAGGTGCTGCCGTCGCTTTTGTTCCTGGCATACACAGCGGTTATGCTGCTGGTGTTCATCGTTTTGGGAAATTACTACTATTTCGTGCTGTACTTTACGCCGGTGGTAGTATGGTACATTCCCGTTTTCGCGCAGCAGCTGGGCAAGGCCAAGAATGTTCCGTTTTTCAATATGCGCCGGGTGCTGCCGGCGGTGGTTGCAGGCATTATTTTCTGCAACGGCATTGTAAACGGCATCTATTTCCTTGACCATACCAAGTTCCAGCAGAAGTACGAAGGCCTGGTTTTCAAGGATCGGGAGATCACCGCCACACTTGCGCCGGTGGTGGATTTCCTGGTGGAAAACGGCTATGAGCGGGGATACGCCACCTTCTGGAACGGCAATATCATTACGGAAATGTCCGACGGCGCGGTACGAATGGTCAATGTCCATTATTTTAGCGACACCGGGCATATCCAATTCAATCCCTGGTTGAATCTGAACACCAACCGGGAGCTGAAGGGGACAAAGGATTTCCTGCTGCTGGAAGACGGGGACTACGACTCTTTCGTCAGCAAAAATGACCTGTCCCGCTGCCAGATGGTATATCAGGATGAGCACTATGTGATCTATGAAATAACCCAATAAAAAATGAGGTGAACTTCGTTCACCTCATTTTTGTTATTCAGCAATTTCCGAACGAACAAAGAGCCGCTTCAGCTTTAGCTTACTGCCGTGCTTGCGGATCAGATCCGACAGGAGCATAACCACCAGCGCGGTTACAGCGGCGCCGGCATAGTAGATGGGCAGCCGTTGCTTGCCGGTAAGATCGGGGAAGAAATATTTGAGATTTTTGCCGATGTAGTTATGGGAAAGGTACAGCGCAAAGCTGTATCTGCCCCACCAGGAGAATCGTCCTGCAAACAGTGGCGCGTCGATACCCTTCTCACTGAAGGAAATGATTAGCGCCACGGCAAATACCAGCAGGAAGAAATAGTCCGTCTTGGAGGCGGTGTACTTGTACATATAGTAGATCAGCAGCGCGTACAAGGCATATTCTACTACCGTTAGCAAGCACCGGGCGAACAGAGTGAAATCGATCTTCTTCACCTTTTCTACCACGGGGTACAGACAAACGCCGATACCCATTTCCGCAAAGGCGCGGAGGTTGCCCTTATAAGTCAAGCCCATCCATTTGGTAGGATCTCTGGGGGAGTAGTCGTTGCCGCAGAGCCAGCCTAAAAGGAACAGGGAGATCAGCGGAATGATAATATACAGGGCGGTATCGCCAAACTTTCTCAGCAGGGGATACATAATCGCCATACACAAAAGCATAGAGGACAGATACCAGATCTCGCCGTTGAGGATCTTTGACCAAATGCCGGTCATACTGATCAGCAGAGGCTCGGAGAAGGTGCTGGTGATCAGCTGGGAAAGGGATGTTCCTCTGGCAATAAAGTTTACAGTGATGGAGAAAATGTAGGCGAAGATCAGCTCAGGGCAAAAGCCCTTAAACTTGCGGATCATAAAATCTCTTGTTTCCAAGCCCAGAGAGGCAGGGGGCGCGGACAGCCGCTGGATACCTGCCATCAACAGATAGCCGGAAACGATAAAGAAGAATTCTACAGCAAAGCTACCACCCAGGAAGATGGAGTTTTTGCTGCCTACCACATTCTTGCTGTGGTTAAAGACCACGATGATGGCGAACAGGATCTTCAAAAAGTCAATTTTTCCGTTTCGCTTTTTGCGTTGCGCCATAAAATCGCTCCTTTCGGTTTCGAAAATCAGTTCAGACCGCACTGCTGTTTGATGATCTCTACGATCCGTTTTGCAGCGGCGCCGTCCTCTATGCAGCCTCGGGCGGCAAGGAAACTTTCCTTCTTTTGGGCATACAGCTCGGCATCAAAGGTGCGGATATTTTCCAGCAACTGTTCGTTGGTTTGGGAAAGTGGGAAGGGGGTTTCTTCCAAGGGGTAATAGAAGCCCCGCTCCTGGGTGTAGTAGTCCAGGTCCGGCGCGTAAATAAAGCCGGGACGGCCGGTGAGCACAAAGTCGCAGATCCAGCTGGAATAGTCGGTGATACCCACATCGGCGGCTACCATCAGCTCCTGAATGTCGGGATATGCGGTGGCGTTGATGATCCGCTTGTCGATGCTGCTCAGCTTTTTCTTTCTAGCATTCAGGGTTTTCATATGGTATCGGTTCAGCAGAACCCATTCACCGCCGAATTTCTCCTGCAAAGCATCCAGGAAACGGCTGCGATCCAGATCGTAACAGCCGGTACCATCGTGCTTACGGAAGGTGGGGGCGTACAAAGCGATCTTCTTGCCCTCTTCAATTTTGAAGCGGGCCCGGACACGGGCGATGATCGCATTTTTCGTTTCCTCATCGGCGAAGAAAATATCGTTTCTGGCGTGTCCCAGCTCAAGGATCGGTGTCTTGGGCCAGTGGGTTTGACGATACACCTCTGTTTCAAAGGCGCTGTTGGAAACGCACAGATCCGCCCATTTGCTGTTGAGCCAGGCTGCGATGGACCAGCGGGTGTTTTTGACATTTTTCTTGTCGATCCGCTTCAGTCCCAGGCTGCCGTGCCAGGTTTGGATATAGAATTGCTTTCTCTTCTTTGTAGGAAGGGGGTTCCAGCTGAAGCCAAAGGCGTTATCCACCCAAACCTTCGCGCTGACCATTTCCTTGAAAAATTCCCGGGTACCGTGGGCGACTTTGCGCACATCGGGAGGGAAATCCTTGCTTTTCATATGTCTGGCGCTGACTGCCCATACCAGATCCACAGGCAGCTTTTGCCGCCGAAGCTCCTCGCAAATATACTTGGGGTTGCACATATAATTGTGGTTAAAGGTGAGGA
Organism: Faecousia sp.; assembly: GCA_045532855.1. Classification (GTDB taxonomy): domain Bacteria; phylum Bacillota; class Clostridia; order Oscillospirales; family Oscillospiraceae; genus Faecousia. Next base: position 10,523 of record JAZSGS010000008.1, on the reverse strand, counting down.
AAATCACCTTATTTTGCTGGATCTTGTTGGCATAGAACAAAAAAAGTCTGGAAGGGACAGTAAGGCACCAGCCGCCAAACTTAATGGCAGCATCAAAGAGGCGCTTCAACGGGCTTCTTTTCGCCGTTCCTTTACTGTTTTTTCCAGACTTGTTCATTTGTTTCTCTCCCTCAAGCTACAGTTTCGCCATATCCGGGAATGCGCTTGTTTTACTTCATAAATTCGTCGTAAGCATCCAGCACAGCATCGGTGGGACCAAACTGCACCAGCTCGCCATCGTTGATCCAAAGGACCTTGTCGCACAGGTCGGCAACGGTCTTTCGGTCGTGGGATACGATCACAACAGTACGATCCTTATCGGAGATCAGCTCTTTCATCTTGGCGTAGCTCTTCTTCTTGAAATGGGCATCGCCCACGCTGAGAACCTCGTCAATGAGGATGATCTGGGTTTCCAAAATGGCGGTGATGGAAAATGCCAGCTTGGAATGCATACCGCTGGAGTAAGTCCGCACAGGGGCATCGATGTATGCGCCCAGCTCGGAAAACTCGATGATCTGCTCCATCTTCTCGTTGATCTGCTCTTTGGTAAAGCCCAAAAGCATACCGGACAGAAGGATATTGTCCCGACCGGACAGCTCCTTTTGGAAGCCGATACCGATGGCCAGCAGGGAAATGGAATTGCCGTGCAGATCCACAGTACCGCCGTTGGGGGCAAAGATACCGGCGATGGCCCGGAGCATAGTAGACTTGCCGCTGCCGTTTTTGCCCACGATGCCTAGGATCTCACCTTTCTTGACCTTGAAACTGACGTTCTTAACGGCCTGAAAGACCTCGTTTTTGTTTCGCTTGCCAAGAAGCAGATTCTTTTTAATGGAGTAGGATTTCAGACTTTTGTAGTTAACGCAAAGGTTTTCTACTTCAATCGCATATTCACTCATATATTATACCGCTTTCAAGTAACTGTTTTCTTGTTTGTAGACCAGCACGATGCCGCAGATGGACAGAACCAGGCTGATACCGAACCAAATTCCCAGGAATTTCAGATCCGGCATCCGGCTGTAGATCAGACAATCACGCATAGCCGTGATCAAGGACGCCAAGGGGTTAAGTTCGTTCAGATATGCGCCCACGTTGTGATAGGGGCCCACATTTTTGATCTTTTCCTTGATGTTGTAGAAAATACCGGTCAGATAGAAAAGGAAGCGCAGACCAATGTTGATCACATTGGCAAGATCCTCCACATATACGCCGAAGTGCATCACGATACAACTGCAGCCGAAGGTGAAAAGCATCAGTGTCAGGATGATGGGGATAAAGTAAAGCACATTCCAGGAAACCGGGATCTTGAAGAATACCATCATCAGCACTACGATGCCGAAGGAGATTATCATCTTAAAGGCGTCGGCCAAAAGCTGGGCAAGCACCAGAATATACTTGGGGAAGTATACCCGGGAAACCACAGATATGTTGCGCTTAACAATGCGGACACTGCTTTTGATGGTGTTGTTAAAGAAGTTCCACATAGAAAGACCGACAAAGATAAATACCGGGAAATACTGCTCTTTAGAATTGAACACATAGCCGAAAATGAATGTGTAAATGAGCATAAAGCACAGCGGATCCAAGATCCACCAGATCCAGTTCAAATAGGAGCTGGCAACCTCGGTCTTCAGCTGGGATCTGGCAGAAACCACGCTGAAGGGAAAGTATTTACGAATGTCAGTAAAAAAACGATTTATCATAGAAACATTCCTTTACAGAAGGGTAGTAAAATTTATAGAAAGCTCCATAATAAAGCTTTCTACTATTATAGCACATTTTTTGACAGTGTCAATCTATTTGGGCGTCTTGCCTCCCTCAAGGAGGGAGGTGTCTTCGCCGTAGGTGAAGACGGAGGGAGTTAACTTCCCCAGTCGCACCCCAAAAGCGCGACAGCCCCCTCATAGAGGGGGCCAAGGAAATCATTTCATATGCTGCAAGGTCATCTTCACCCGGTCGGTGATTTTCACCGAGCCGACACCGAAAATGGTGGTGTGCAGGGTGTTATGCAGGGGCTTTGTCCAGTATTCGGGGATAATGCTGCTGCCGTAAGCCATACCCAGTACCGAGCCTACCGTGGCGGCGTTGCAATCGGTATCAAAGGCAGTTTCCACTGCCATACAGATGGACTTCTGATAATCCCCGCCGCCGTAGAGCAGCGCGGCTGCCACGATCATAGCGTTGGGAATGGTGTGGCACCAGCCGTGGGAGGTGTGCTCGTCGTACTTTTGGTGGATCGCCTGGAAGCAATCGGCCTGGCAAACGCCGTTTTCAAAGCCGGTCAGCACGGACATTACATCCCGGTAAAGCCGGCTGGTGTAAGGGATCTGGGCAAGACCGCCCAGCAGAATGTCCTTTATATTGCCGTTTACCGCGGCAACGGACAGCATCGCGGCGGCGAACATCTCGCCGTAGATGCCATTTTTGGTGTGGGAGATGCAGGCATCCCGCCAGGCCATTTCTGCCGCGATCTCCGGCTTGCCGGGGTTGATATAGCCGAAATAGTCGCCCCGAATTTGGGCGCCGATCCATTCCCGGTAGGCGTTTTGATACACAGCGGACTGGGGCGGCGCAAAGCCACCCACCAGATTGCAGAATGCTACTCGTTCTGCGGTGAAATAGGCATCCTTAGGTTGCCATTCCAGCCAGGCCTTGGCAACATCGCCGGAGGTAAAGTTCCGGCCGTATTTTTCGATGATCTCCTGGTACAGCACCATATAGTTGGTGTCATCATCCGGGGGCATACCGGTAAGCACATCAGCATAGCAGTCGATGTTAAAGGGGAACTGATATTTTTGAAGAGTTTCCTCGGTTACATCGGTACGCAGCACATAGCGGTGGAGGGGATAGTTGCCGGTTTCCTTCAAAAAGGGGATCAGCTCGTCGGTGTGGATGCCCTCAATGGGCTTGCCCAGCATACAGCCGCAGATCCTGCCCAGCCACGCACCCAAAAGCCTGTCCTCCATATCGGCAGGGAGGGTTTGGGAGTAAGTATGGGGCTTTCGCAGGGCTTGGATGGAGGCGAAGTCAGAGGGCTCGTTGTAGGGATAGTTTTCCCGCTGCTTGGCGTTGCAGACCACCTGAAAAAGGACATCACCCAGGGCTTTTTTGTGGGCGTTGTTGGGCAGATGGTATACGGCAGTAAAAACGTCCTTATAAGCCGCTATGTCCAAGCCCTCGTCAATGCACTGCTGATATTCCGTCAGCAGATTGGCGGGGTAAAACTCATATTCGTGTATGTTTTCGTAATCCGGTTCGATTTTTGTCGGCATAGCCACGCCCCCTTTTCTTCTATTTTAATTCCATAGCGGATAAATTTCAATGGCAATTTATAAAGAATAAGTTTGCGCCTATGCTTGCTATTGCGCAGGTTTTTTGTTACAATGCTCTATATGTTTTGAAACTCGGGGAGAAAATGATGGAGAAGAAACGACTTCACTTTATCGATGGATATAAAGGCCTTCTGTGTTTTATGATTATGCAGGGGCATTTTTGGAATATTTACCGACTGACCTCCGGGGCATCGCCGCTGGATCACGGCGGAATGGATGGCTTCGTTCAATGGGGCAGCAAGTGGTTTTTGATCGCCTCTTTTTGGCTGTATGCATTCTTGATCATTAGCGGGTATCTGCTTTCCCGCTCCAAGGTAAAGAGCATCCCGGATCTGCTGATCAAGACGGTTTCCCGGTTTTTGCGGTTGTTCATTCCTATTTTGGGCGCGTGCCTTGTGATCTTTGTCCTTGCAAAGACGGTGGGATTTCACGCCCAGGAAACCAGACAGTTTTTCAAAAGCACCTGGTTTCAAAAATTCTACCAGGAAGCATTTGTGTGGTACGATGTGATCACAGAATCCTTCCGGGCAATGTTTAACGGCGCCTGTGAATTCAATGCGCCTTTCTGGGTGATCAAGGATATGTTGCTGTCCTCGGTACTGATCTATGGCTGCAAGCTGCTAGATCACGCGCTTCAAAAAAAGCTGCGTTGGATCCCCCGATTGCTGCCGCTTTTGCTGTTCCTGGGCTATTTTGTCCAGGATAGCCAGGTGGTGGCGGCTTGCCTTGCCGGATTCCTGATCGGTTATTATGAAGACGATGTAAAGCTGTTTACAGAGAAATTTTGGAAGTTCTGTCTGCTGTTTGCCATGCTTTACGGCGGCTATATGTGGCTGATGTCAAGGGGCGTAAGACCTGCTGTTTTTGATAAAGTTACCGGCTATACGCTGATCCACTGCTTCCTGCTGATCACGCTGAACCGGTTTTCGGTTCTGCAAAGGATTTTTTCGGCAAAGCCCTTCTTCCTGGCAGGAAAGATCAGCTTCGGCGTGTATGCGTTCCATTGGCCGGTGATCTGCTCTGTAGGCAGTCTGCTGCTGATTCTGGGAATCGGTCAGAGTTGGGATCCGGTAGTTACGGTTTTGACCGCCTTCTTCGGCTCTGTTGTGGCTACGGTTGCACTTTCTGTGGGCTATCTGTTTACGGTGGAAAAGTTTGGCGATTTTCTGGTGAAGCAGGTGCGCAGCCTTGGCGGTCTGCTGACACGGGAAAAGCCCATTGCAGAAGCAACTAAGGATGGAAGGTAAAACGGGCGGGTATCCCGTCCCGAAAAGAAACCAGCGCAGTGAATCACTGCGCTGGTTTTGATTATTTTAGGAGCAGTCTGATGCCCACAAGGAGCAGCATGTGTACCGGGTAGAACAGGTAGAAAGCATATTTTAGCACCGGGGATTTGATAAAGCCTCGCTTGCCGTTATACATATTGATGGGAACAAACGCTGCCGCAGCATAAATGCCGCCGGAGAACATACAATAGCCGGCGAGCGCTTGCACGATGGGCTGGCTTCGCAACGCATACAATGCCATAATGATGATCACGCCGGTTACACCGTAATCTGCCTTTAAGAAATATGAAACAAATACCGTGGCCAACACCAGAACGGTTTTCAGAAGATTGCTCTTTATGTTCTTTAAGAAGTAGATGGCCAGCGCACCCAAAAACAGGGTGAAAAATACATTTTGGTTTGCTGTAGAAAGCAGTTTGCCGCTGGTCATCAGGTTATAGGGGATCTCGGAAATGACGGCGAATATCAATAGCCGCAGAAGATATTTCACTTGATTTCGGGTGTGGACAAGACCTTCTCCAATGAGGAAACAATAGATAGGGAAGGCAAGCCGACCAATCTTACGCAAGATGAAATACAGGGTTATGGTTTTTCCCATCGCTGTAAATAGGGGCGTGGTCATAAAAGGCAGAAAGTATAGACAGTAGCCGATGTGGTCGATAAGCATAGTAATGACCGCAATCAGCTTCAATGCACTGCCGCTGAGAAAACGCAATTTACTGGAAGTACAGGTTTCCGGCATAGTTTTCACCTCGAATCGAATATAAAAACATCATAACATTGAAGATGGAAAAAGTAAAGAATAAACCGGCGCAGCTTCACTGCGCCGGTTTTATATTGGATTATTCTTCGCCTTTTCTCTTGATAAGAAGAACCACGGTAAAGACAGCGCAGGCGGTGATGGCACCGGTGGCGAAGGCAATGGCGTAGCCCAGCCAGTCCCGATGGGGACTAACATTTTCTACCTCGGTTTTGGCGTCTGCTTCGGGGGCGGCGGTGCCGCTGCAAAGGGCGCAGCTGTCGCCGTTTGCTGTGGCGATATCGTGGCGAATGTCGGAAACGGAGGAGAATGCGCTGGCGGTTTTATTCAGGGTGAATACCCGGTCATAGGTGCAGGTCGCATCGGTTTGCGCACCAAATTGGCCGCCAAACTGATCTCCAAACTGACCGCCGAACTGACCGCCCATTTGGCTGGGATCGAAATCACCCATCGGCGGCTGCATTCCCTCGGGAAACTGACCGCCTTGAGGACGCTGCTGTCCGGGATTGAAATTGCCCATACCGCCGACAGAATTGCCGGAATAGCATTGCTGCGTCGCGCCGTCAAAGCCGGTAACGGAGGCAGGCGCATATACGCCGCTGACTTCTGCTCCGGTAACATTGCCGCCTACATAGATATGGTAGCCCTGGCCCACTTTCAAGCCTTCGCAGGAAAGGATCGCGCCGCTGTAGGTTTTGCCGTTGCTGCCCAGGACTTCGTCCTTGTCGGGATCGTAGGCGAAGACCACATTCCCCGCGATGTCGGTGATGATAATGGCTTCGTCGGCACTATGAGAGCCGGAAAAACGCAAATTCAGTACAGCCTGTGCATCGGCAACAGTTTCGTCTGTTTCAGCCCAATCCATTGTGCCGCCCAGGGCAACTACCGTGCCGCCCAGCACGAAGGAGCCCCGGTCGGAGTCCAGGCCGCAGTCTGCGCCGTTGCCGTTGGCAGCGGAAATGACAGTGCCGCCGCGAATCACCAGATAGCCGTTGGAGTCGATGCCGTCGCCCTCTGCGCCCAAGCCGGCGCAGATGTGCAGGCTGCCGCCATTGACCGCCACGACGGATACATCATCCTCGTTGACGTTGATGCCGTCGTCCTGAGAGAAGATATTGACATTACCGCCGTTGATGCTCAGGTGCAGCTCACTATCCAAGCCCTCGTAACCGGAATGGATATTCAGCACGCCGGTGCCGGCACTTTCTCCGGTGATGTTCATAGACATATAAGAGTAGAATGCGCCGTCGGTCTTATACTGTTTCTTTTGGGCAGGGTGTTGATCGGTGGAGCTTTCGTCCTTGAATTTGGCGCGCAGGATGCGGAACACATTTTCACCGGAAACGGTGTTGACCGTGCCGTCAGCCAAAATCACATTGGCGCCGGCATCGTTGGTGTCCACATTGTAGCTGTAGCTTTCCCGGTCCTCCCAGGTGTTGTCGCACTCGTAAACATTGACGAAGATCACGCCGGGGGCAACGGTGCAGGTTACGGTTACGCCGTTTAAGATCAGGGTAACCTTTTGGGTGGGATCGTCAAAGGCGTCCTCGCCCAGGTCGATGCGGATCTGACCGTGCCAGTTGCCCTCGATTTTATATGTGCCGGCTTTGGCGATGTGCAGGACGGCGTTATTGTAAGCCTCTTCCTCGCTGTGCATCATTTGGCTGGGGAAGCCGGTACGAAGATTGGGCAGGGTGGAGAAGATATACTGCTGGTAGCCCTCGGCCTCGTAGAAATAAACCCATTCCGTTTCACCGTCATAGTTAACCTGTTGGAATTTGCTTTGATCTAAGAGAGGATAGTAGATAATATCGTGGGCGATGTAAACGCTGTCCTCACCGGTGGGGGCAGTGCCGGTATAGTATTCTGCAGGAGAATTCTTCACCGTATCGTGATCGGTACTGGGATCGGCGTGCCAGGTGTAGTCGTATTCCGGGACGGCGTTGCCGTCCAGGGTGGCGGTGTGGACATAGCCGGAGGAGGTTTCCTCGGAGGAAAGCACCAGGGTTTGGACATTTTCCTCTGCCTGCGCAACTGTGGGAATACCGCAAAGCAGGGAAAATACAAAAAGTATGGCAAGTACGCGGGAAATTGTTTTCATAGAAATCACCCCTTGTATTAGATGGGTTTATTTTACGTCCGGAAAATTCTGAAAAGTTGAAGAAATTGTAAATTTTACAAAAAACAGCGGAGCAGAAAACCTGCTCCGCTGTTGAAGTTTATTTGGATTTACGGGAAATCTTGTGAAGCTCGTAACATTCGTCGCACATAGCTGCCACCTCCGGGGAGTGTCTGACCAAAATGACGCATTTTCCCTGGTCGGTCAGGATATTTCTACCCTTGGAACGGCCAATGCACCGAAATGCATTTTTGATGATGTACATAAAAAAACCTCCAAATGTTTTTGACTAAAACCCATTTTGGAGGAAAGATTTTTCCGTTTTATGGCAGAAAGGTGAATTTTTGTAAAGGAGTACGCAAAAAAGCCTCTGAACGATCGTTCAGAGGCTTTTCATTAGAAGATCCAAATGCCGTAGGTGCGCATAATGATATACGCGGTATAAACGATATACATAGCGGTGAAGGCAACGCCTTCCCATCTGCTGGTTTTGCCCTTGGTGGCGGCGCTGAGCAGCAGCCAGGCGGAAACGCCGATGAGAATGCCGGTGTCGATGGCGATGGCGCTGCTGGAGGTCATAGGCGTGATGGTGCCGGTAAGACCAAGGATGAAGAGAATGTTAAAGAGGCAGGAGCCTACTACATTACCCATAGCGATGCCGGAATCGCCTTTCTTTGCGGCGACGATGGAGGTAACCAGCTCGGGAAGAGAGGTACCGATGGCAACAACGGTAAGTCCGATGAGGGTTTCGCTCATACCCAATGCGGCGGCGATGGTCTTTGCACTGTTAACCACCAGCTGTCCGCCGCCGATGATAGCGGCAGCACCCAGGACAATGAAAAGAATACTCTTGGTCCAGGAAAGAATCTTCTGCTCCGGTGCTTCTGTGCGGCTCTTCAATGCGCTTTGGATGAGAATGAACATATACAGCGCAAGAGCAACAAGAAGAATGATTGCCTCGATCCGGCTGAGGAAGCCGTCCAGCAACATTACGAAAAGGGCTGCGGTTACTGCAATGTTAATGGGCATATCTCTTTTGAGAAAGTCCTTGTCGGTAACGATGGGCAGGATCGCAGAGGAAACGCCGACTACCACCAAGATATTAAAGATGTTAGAGCCTACAACATTACCCAAAGAAATTTCATTGGTTCCGCTAAGACTTGCAGAAAGGCTGACAGCGGCCTCCGGAAGAGAGGTGCCGATGGAGACCACGGTAAGACCGATGATCAGAGAGGGTACTTTCAGCTTTCCGGCGACGGAGGATGCGCCGTCAACGAAAATATCCGCGCCCTTGATCAGAAGGATAAATCCAACGATTAGCAAAATATATTCCATAAAAAGCCCCTTAAAACAGAAAATTTCTTACATTTTTATACTATAAAAACGGGCGTTTGTCAACGGGTCGAAACTGTCGAATCCTTGCCGTCAGCGACTGGTTGCAAAATGTATTTATAAGCAGACCTTTTTATTAAAAAAGATAAATATTGCGGTAGAAACTCCGTCAGTTTGCAGAAACTAACAGCGTAATTTGTAAAATTATTGTAGGCACCAAAGCCTCCTTTGTGTAAAGGGAGGTGGCACGGCGAAGCCGTGACGGAGGGATTGTAAATGTACCGAAAAAGACAATCCCCCTGGCAGAAATCAAAGATTTCTGCCAGCCCCCTTTACACAAGGGGGCCTTATACGCCGCAGAAAAGGAGAAAGATATATGAAAGCAACCGGCATTGTCAGAAGAGTTGACGATTTGGGGAGAATTGTGATTCCCAAAGAGATTCGCCGAACCCTCCGCATAAGGGAGGGAGACCCCTTACATACAACATTGACACCAATCGACCGATTCTGCTGGGCGATACATAGCGTAGTAGAACGATATGAAGCGAGGTGAAGTTCACCTCGTCGCTTTGCTTATGTCCCATTTTTGGTAAATAGTTGCATTTATAATGTAAATGTGGTAAATTAAAACAAAGTTTTGCTGAAGGGAGAACAGATGATGGAAATAACCAGTTATTTGCAGGATAATAAATTAACCGTGTTTTTGAAAGGAGAGCTTGATTTCCAATGCAAAAAAGAGGTCATAACTACAATCACAAATGAGATAGAGAAAACCACACCGAAGATTTGCCAATTAGATTTTAAGGATGTATCTTTTATGGATGAATCTGGTATCGCTGTTGTAATTAACATTTTGCGACAAATGACAGGTCTGAACGGAACACTATCCGTGTGTGGGGTATGTAAGCAACCTATGAATGTATTTCGGGCATCAGGCGTTGCTGCGTTAGTACATATAGAGCCTTTGAAAAAATAAACTCCTTTGCTTGCAGAGGAGTTTTTGTTTTGGGCGGTATAATTCTACCTTGTTTACAGATACTAACAGCGTAATTTGTAAAATAAGGAGATAGATATATATGATAGCTACTGGTATCGTCCGTCCGGTGGACGTTTTGGTGAGAATTGTGATTCCGAAAGAAATTAGACGCACATTAAAAATCCGCGAGGGAGATCCGTTGGAGATTTATACCGAGAAGGACGGGGGCGTGATCTTCCGAAAGTATTCGCCCATGGGGGATCTGCTGGATTTTGCCACCCAGATCTGCGAGTCCATTGGGGCAAATACCGGGTGTATTGCGGCGATCTCTGACCGGGATTCTGTGATCGCCTTATCCGGTGCACCCAAACGGGAGCTGGTGGACAAGGTCAATTCCCACGAATTATTTCAGTTAATGGAACAAAGAAGAAGCTACCGGTATGCACAGGGGCAGCCTAGAATCCCGGTGTGTGATGGGGTGGATAAATATTATCTGGGTGTGGCGGCCCCCATTATTTGTCAAGGGGATCTGATGGGCTGCGTTATGCTGCTGCTGACGGAGGATGCGGCAGCTTTGGGCGAGGCGGATCAGCAGCTTGCCCAAACGGTGGCAGGCTTCCTGGGCAAGCAAATGGAAAGTTAAAATTGACAAAACGCGTTTTTGTGGAAGTCGGGGGCC
>JAZSGS010000034.1:0-11511 GCA_045532855.1 Faecousia sp. | reverse complement strand
CTCTTGGCTGGAATACGGCGGCAGTCCTGACCGCGCCGTGCGGCTGGGCTTCACCGCGGCTTTCGACAAGTATCTGCGGGATTCCAATAAGTACACCAAAAACGAAAGCAAGATCATTTATCAGGATATTCAGGACAGCCTGGTGCTGGTGACCAACTGCTTCTCTACCATCGGCTGCTTTGAGAACCAGACGAAGAAATCCGTCAACTCCAAGTTTACGCAGGAGGCCATGACCGCCTTCTTTAAGGAGAAGCTGCAGGTCTGGTTCCTTGAGAACAAGCAGGAGGCCGACCGGGCGGTACGCCTGGGCTTAACTGCGGCATTTGATAAGTACCTGCGGGATAACAATAATAACAACAAGAACGAAAGCAAGATCATCTACCAGGACATTCAGGACAGCCTGGTGCTGGTGACCAACTGCTTCTCCACCATCGGCTGCTTTGAAAATCAGACCAAAAAGTCTGTCAACAGTAAGTTTACCCAGGAAGCGATGACCGCTTTCTTCAAGGAGCAGCTGCAGGTTTGGTTTATTGAGAATAAGCAGGAGGCAGATAAGGCAGCTGACCAGATTTTGGTCAATAAGCGGGCAAGAGAGTCTGCGGAAAAGACAAAATCCAACATCAAAAAGCAGCTGACTACCAAGCTGGATATTGCCAACCGGGTGCAGAAATTTGTAGACTGCCGCAGCCGTGATGCGGAAAAGCGGGAACTCTACATCGTCGAGGGTGATTCCGCATTGGGCAGCGTTAAGCTGAGCCGGGACGCGGAATTCCAGGGCATTATGCCGGTGCGCGGTAAGATCCTCAACTGTCTGAAGGCGGATTACAGTAAGATCTTCGGCAGCCCCATTATCACGGATCTGATCAAGGTCTTGGGCTGCGGTGTTGAGGTGCAGGGCAAAAAGTCCAAGGAACTGAGTTCCTTCGACATTTCCCAGCTGCGCTGGAACAAGGTAGTCATCTGTACCGACGCCGATGTGGACGGCTTCCAGATCCGCACCCTGATTCTGACTATGCTGTACCGGCTGTGCCCCACACTGATCCGGGACGGCTATGTGTATATCGCGGAATCTCCGCTGTTTGAGATCACCTACAAGGGCAAGACTTGGTTTGCCTACAATGAATCCGAAAAGGCAAAGATCCTGAGAGAGGACCTGGAGGGCAAGAAGCCCGACGGCATCCAGCGGTCCAAGGGCTTGGGTGAGAACGATCCGGAGATGATGTGGATGACCACTATGAATCCGGAAACCCGCCGGCTCATCAAGGTTATGCCGGAGGATGCAGAGCGTACCAGCCACTATTTCGATGTGCTGCTGGGCGATGCGCTGAACGAACGGAAGAATTTTATCGCAGAGAATGGCGCCAGATATTTGGAACTGGCGGACATTTCTTAAGAGAGGTGCGCTATGGCACGCAAGAAGAAAGAAATCAAGGAGCAGGGCAAGCAGATCGATACCAGCCATGTTGTCGGTTTGGTAGGCTCTACCACGGAGCAGGCGATCTCTGAAACCTTGGAGATCAACTATATGCCCTATGCGATGTCTGTCATCGTATCCCGTGCGATTCCGGAGATCGACGGCTTTAAGCCTTCTCATCGGAAGCTCCTGTACACAATGTATAAAATGGGTTTGCTGAAGGGCAACCGCACCAAGTCTGCCAACATTGTCGGTCAGACGATGAAGCTGAATCCTCACGGCGACAGCGCTATTTATGAAACTATGGTCCGTCTTGCCAAGGGCAACGAAACGCTGCTGCATCCTTTTGTGGATTCCAAGGGTAACTTTGGTAAGGTCTACTCCCGGGATATGGCATACGCTGCCCACCGGTATACCGAGGCCAAGCTGGATCCTATCTGCGTGGAGCTGTTCCGGGACATTGATTCCGACACTGTGGATATGGCGGATAACTATGACGGCACACTGAAAGAGCCGGTGCTGCTGCCCACCACATATCCCAATATTCTGGTCAATCCCAATCTGGGTATTGCCGTCGGTATGGCCAGCAATATCTGCTCCTTTAACCTGAAGGAGATCTGTGATACTGCCATCGCATTGATGGAAAATCCGGAACACGACATTTTGCAGACACTACCGGGACCGGACTTTTCCACCGGCGCGGAGCTGCTGTTTGACGAGGCAACCACCCGGGAAATTTACTCTACCGGTCGCGGCAGCTTTAAGCTCCGGGCAAAGTGGCGCTATGTCAAGGACGGCAACCGCATCGAGATCTATGAGATCCCGTATTCCACTACAGTGGAAGTCATTATGGACAAGGTGGCAGAGCTGATCAAGGTGGGCAAGATCCGGGAAATCCAGGATATGCGTGATGAAACCGACCTGCACGGCTTGAAGTTGACCATTGACCTGAAGCGGGGCGTTGAGCCGGAAAAGCTGATGCAAAAGCTGTACCGTTTGACTGCTTTGCAGGATAGTTTTGCCTGTAACTTTAACATTCTCATCGCCGGAATGCCCCGGGTTATGGGCGTGGGCGAGATCTTGGAAGAGTGGACGGCCTGGCGTACCGATTGTGTAATGCGCCGGATCTATTTCCAGGTGCAGAAAAAGCAGGATCGCTTGCATCTGCTGAAAGGCTTGGAGCGAATCTTGCTGGATATTGACAAGGCGATCCGCATCATTCGGGAAACGGAGCTGGAAAGCGAGGTCATCCCCAATTTGATGATCGGCTTTGGTATCGACGAGATTCAGGCCAATTATGTGGCGGAGATCAAGCTGCGCAATATTAACAAAGAATATATTCTGAAGCAGACTAAGGCGATCTCGGAGCTGGAGAAGGAAATTGCGGAGCTGAACGCTACGCTGAAGAGCCACAAAAAGCTGCAGGGTGTTATTATTTCTGAGCTGAAGGCGGTCAGCGAGCAGTACGGCAAGCCCAGAAAGACCGAGATCATCTACAATTCCGCTGAGATCGAGCCGGAGGAAGAGGAAGACGATACGCCGGATTATCCCGTTACGCTGTTCGTTTCCAAGGAGGGCTATCTCAAGAAGATCACCGCCCAATCCCTGCGTATGTCCGGTGAGCAGAAGTTCAAAGAGGGCGACAGCCTTGCCTTCTCCGTGGAAACCACCAATAAGGCGGAGATCCTGGTCTTTACGGATAAATTCCAATGCTACAAGTCCCGTCTTTCTGATTTTGACGACAGCAAGGCATCGCTGCTGGGCGATTATCTGCCCCAGAAGCTGTCCTTCGATCCGGAGGAAAAGGTGCTGCAGGTGATCCTGCCGGGAGATTATAAGGGCTTTGTGCTGTTCTTCTTTGCCAACGGCAAGGCAGCGAAGGTGCCGCTGAGCGCGTATGAAACCAAGACGAATCGAAAGAAGCTTACCGGCGCATACTGTGATAAGAGTCCGCTGAAAACGGCGATGGCATTTAAGACGGACGAGCAGGTGGCGGTTTATACCTCTGACGGTCGCGCCACCATCTTCTCCACGGCGCAGCTGCTGCCTAAGACCACCCGTAATACCCAGGGCGTCAATGTGCTGAGCTTGAAGAAAAAAGCAGAGCTGAGCCACGCTGTACGCCTTGAAGAGGCAGGTATTGTCAATCAAAGCCGTTACCGCACCAGAACACTGCCCAATGCCGGCGCGGTACTGAAGCCGGAAGATGCTCCGGAGAAACAAATCTCTTTTGAAATTTGATGGGAGAATGTATGAAAAAATATTTCCAGACAGCGGTTATGCTGATTAAGGTTGCGCTGGGTACTGCCATTTTTTCGCTGGGGTTTAATTTGTTTTTGATGCCCCACGAATTGAATGCCGGTGGCTTGTCCGGTTTGGCGCAGATCCTTGTTACCTTACTGGGAACCGGCTCGGTCGGTCTGATTACCGCGATCATCAATCTGCCGCTGCTGCTGATCGGCTATAAATGGCTGGGCAGGAAGTTCTTCTTTGGAACGATGTTTGGTATGCTGATGCTTTCGCTGATGCTGGAGGTGTTTTCCTATATTCCTGCGCCCCAGGTGGATCCGCTGCTAAGCGTGCTGTATGGCGGCAGTGTCTGCGGTTTTGGCTTGGGCTTGGTGCTGGTGGCAGGCGGTTCTACCGGCGGCTCGGATATTATCGTCCGGCTGCTGCAGCGTAGATGGCGGTATGTTCCTATCGGTACCATCAATATTCTGTTCGATGCTACCGTGGCTGTGCTGACAGGTGTTGTTTTCAAAGATATGTCCCGCACACTGTATACCGGCGTTACCGTATTTTTAAGCGGCAAGGTCATCGATATGGTGGTTTACAGCTTTGACTATTCCAGAGTTGCGCTGATTATTTCCGATCAATATGAGCAGGTGGCAGATATGATCATCCACAGGCTGGAGCGGGGCGTAACCTACCTAAATGGTGAAGGCGCATACAGCCACAGGGAGAAAAAGGTGATTCTGACGGCGGTGAAAAAGCACCAAATGGCGGAGCTGAAAATGAAGGTATCTGAAATTGATCCGGAAGCATTTGTCATCGTGCAGGAAGCCCACCAAGTCCTTGGCGACGGCTTCTCCCGATATACGAAGGAATCGTTTTAAAAAAGCAGGGACACCCATTATTGGGTGTCCTTTATCAGTAAGGGCGGCCATTGACCGTCCGCAACCGTAAATGCACATATCCGGCCCCTACAAGTATGAAAATACAATCCCTCGACCCCCGCAATGAGGGGCCTTCTGCATTTACATAAAACGCTCTTGCATATTATGGAGAATTTTCCTATAATAGGGGTAAGATTTTTCCGCAAAAAGAGAGGAACAGTGTATAATGAAGAAGATATTTGCGTTTTTTCTGGCGGCTGTTATGCTGATGTCCATAACCGCCTGCGGCAATGACACCACGCAGGGTACAACTGACCCGACCCAGGGATCTGCTGCGCCGACGCAGGGAACAACAGTGCCCACGCAGGAAACCACAATACCTACTCAGATCGTAACAGCACCTACGGAAGTTGTAACTGATCCTACGGATAGTCCTACCGATCCGACTGAGGGCGCAACGGATCCAACACAGAACACAACTGCACCGACGCAAACCACGGCCGATCCTACCCAGAGTACAATAGCGCCGACGCAACCGACCCAAGGGGCTACGCTGATGACAGATGCGCCTACCGCACCTGTTACGACACCGACAACTGTGCCGGTGCAGCAACCTACCTATGCACCGACCCAAGCACCTACTTACGCCCCCACGCAAGCGCCCACCCAAAGACCTACAAATGTACCTGCCCAGAAGCCGACTCCTGCGCCCACGGAAGCGCCCACCCAAAGACCTACAAATGCACCTACGCAAAGGCCTACAGCTACGCCTACACAAAAACCGATCCAAGTGCCGACAGCAGGCCATACCCACAGCTATACCGCTGCGGTAACCCCTGCCACCTGCACGGAAGGTGGTTATACCACTAACACCTGTGCCTGCGGCCATAGCTATATCAGCGGTCAAACCGCCGCCAAGGGCCACGGCGTAACCCGGACGGAAACCAAGGAAGCTACCACATCTGCCGCCGGTTATACTAGGGTTATTTGCACTGTGTGCAATGGCGTAATTTCTGAGACAACTATTCCTAAGCTGGAAGATACGCATAATTGTGCTGACCATATGCAGAGAATTAACTGCAAGAATCTTAAAGATGGTGCTGTTGGTATTCACACCGATAAGTACAGACAGTATACAAGTGTAACAATTCTCGCTTGCTCCAAGTGTGGTTATGCTGATACATCTTCTATGAAGTTTGCTTATTCATCCGCAGAAGCGACCGCAATGATTGTGGAAATGATTAATCAGTTGCGATATGAGGTCTACGGAACGCATGCTTATGATGTCGCCGTTGCTACTCATCATAGTGCCGCAGAATGGTCGGCGGAATATATTTCCAATGATTATCAGCACTGTGTACCTTTCCCGAATAATATTGGTCATGAGAATCCGTCTGGCAATATCGTCCAGAAACTATTTAACTCTTGGAAAAATTCTCCTGGACACTATTCGTTGCTAATTGATAAGTATAGGGAGTATTGTTCGCTGGGTGTATATGTTGGAGATGACGGAAGTGTTTATGCTTGTCTGATTATCTGCGACAAGGATGAACTCTATTTGGATAATCCTAATTACACATGGCAATTTAGATAAATAAGACCAGAGCTGTTGACATTAGTCAACAGCTCTTTGCTATGGATGACAATGCAGACGAGCAATGCTCGCCCCTACAGATGCACTGTCCCGAGCCTCCCTTGAATGGGAGCAATAAAGGCTTCCCCTGGGGGAAGCTGTCAAAAATCTTCGATTTTTGACTGATGAGGGTGTTCCTTTCTTAACACAAATTGATGTGCTGCATTTAGTTATACCCTCATCCGGCCTCGCATATTGCTAAGGTTGATTGCCACAGGCAATCCTTCATTAAAATTCGCTTCGCTATGCTCGGCCACCTTCCCCCAGGGGAAGGCTAAAAAACAGGACACGCAGGTGCGTGTCCTGTTTTAATACATTTTACCGCATAGATGCCACATTCTTGCGAACCAATGCACGGCGAAGTCTGGCTTCTGCCAGCTTGATGTCGGTATCGGAGGCGTTCTTGTTCTGCAGCACGGTCTGCGCCCGTTGATAAGAGCTTTCAGCCCGGTTGGCGTCGATCTCATCTGCCCACTCAAAGGTGGTGGGAACCAACGTTACCCTACCGTTTACCACAGACAGCATACCGCCGATGCAGGCGGCGTAGCGTTTCTGTCCGTCGATTACCACAGTGGCGCGTCCCATACCCAATGGCGCAACACAGTTGAGATGACCTGCCAAAATGCCAATATCACCGGTGGTGGAACGAACGATCAATTCCTCTGCCTGACCTTCAAACTGAAGTCCGTCAGGGGTAACGATCTTCAAGGTGAAGGGCGTCATTTGCTCTCACCCTTCCACTTTTCTACCACTTCGTCAATGGTGCCGGCATAGAGGAAGCAGGACTCGGGGATCTGGTCGTGCTTGCCTTCAATGATCTCCATAAAGCCGCGGATGGTCTCCTTCAGCGGCACATACTTGCCCTGATAGCCGGTGAACTGCTCAGCAACATGGAAAGGCTGGCTGAGGAAACGCTGTACCTTACGGGCGCGGTTAACGGTGGTCTTGTCCTCTTCGGACAGCTCATCCATACCCATAATGGCGATGATATCCTGCAGCTCCTTATACCGCTGCAAGATCCGCTGTACGCTTCTTGCTGCCTCGTAATGTTCCTTGCCCACGATCTCGGGGGAGAGGATACGGGAGGTGGAGTCCAGAGGATCCACAGCAGGATAAATACCAAGAGAAGCAATACCACGGTCCAGAACGGTGGTGGCGTCCAGGTGGGCAAAGGTGGTAGCAGGTGCGGGGTCGGTCAAGTCATCCGCAGGGACATAAACAGCCTGAACGGAGGTGATAGAACCGTCCTTGGTAGAGGTGATACGCTCCTGCAGTGCGCCCATTTCTGTTGCCAGAGTGGGCTGGTAGCCAACGGCGGAGGGCATACGACCCAGCAGCGCGGAAACCTCAGAGCCTGCCTGGGTGAAACGGAAGATGTTGTCGATAAACAGCAGCACATCCTGATGCTTTACATCACGGAAATATTCTGCCATTGTCAGACCGGACAGACCGACACGCATACGGGCTCCGGGGGGCTCGTTCATCTGACCGAAGACCATGGCGGTCTTGCTAATAACGCCGGATTCGGTCATTTCGTTGTACAGGTCGTTACCCTCACGGGTACGCTCGCCAACGCCGGTGAAAACGGAATAGCCGTTATGGGCAGTAGCGATGTTGTAGATCAGCTCCTGAATCAGAACGGTCTTACCAACGCCGGCGCCACCGAACAGACCGATCTTACCGCCCTTGGCATAGGGGCAGATCAGGTCGATGACCTTGATACCGGTTTCCAAAATCTCAGTAGCAGCCTGCTGCTGGTCATAGGCCGGGGCAGGACGGTGGATGGGCCAACGCTCAGCACCCTTGACCTCTTCACCGTTGTCAATAGGCTGTCCCAGCAGATTGAACACACGGCCGAGGCACTCTTCACCAACGGGAACGCTGATGGATGCGCCGGTGTCGATGGCGTCAACGCCACGCTGCAGACCGTCGGTAGAGGACATAGCGATGCAGCGAACCACATTGTCGCCAATGTGCTGCGCGACCTCTGCCACGATGGTGTGATCGCCGTGGGGGATCTCAATGGCAGACAGCAGCTGGGGCAGATGATCGTCTGCAAAACGGATATCGAGAACAGGACCTACAACCTGGATCACTGTTCCAATATTTTTCTCCATAGGATTCAACTCCTTTTTCGTATCGTTAGGTTAAGAACCAGCAACGATCTCGGTGATTTCCTGGGTGATGGCAGCCTGACGAGCCTGGTTGAACTTCAGACTCAGGTCTGCGATCATATCTTCGGCATTCTGGGTAGCGGAGTCCATAGCGGTACGCCGCGCAGCCTGCTCGGCAGCCCGGCTTTCGCACAAAGCGCCGTAGAGGATACCGCCCAGATATTCCGGAACGATCTTTTCAAATACTTCTTCGCTGTTAGGCTCATAGATGATATAAGAGGATTTGACCTCATTATCGCCTTCACCTTGCAGCAGGGGAAGCATTTTCAGTGTTGCGGGGGTTTGGGATAATACGGACACAAAATTGGTGTAGCCAATGATAACCTCATCAAATTCTCCGTTGAGGTAAGCCTTGCTCAGCTGCTTGGCAATCGAGAAACAATCGCCCACATTGATGGAGGACGCATCGGCGTAGGTTTCCGTCAGCATCGGCACATTGTGGGAACGGAAATAGTCCACAGCCTTCTTGCCGATGGGCAGGACGGTAACATCTTTTCCGTCAATTTCCGACTGTACCAGCTTCAAAATGTTGCTGTTGTAGCCGCCGGCCAGACCTCGGTCGCCTGCGATGACCACGAAAGCTGTCTTTTTCACAGCCCGGGCGGTCAGGTAAGGGGAGGTGAACTCGGTGTTGGAATTGATGATGTCCGTGATCGTGGAATAAAGGATCTCAAAATAAGGGCGGGAGTTCTGCACCCGAGCCTGCGCATGGCGAAGCTTGGAAGCGGCCACCATCTCCATGGCTTTGGTGATCTGCTTTGTGCTTTCCATACTGCGGATACGGGTTTTGATCTCCTTGGTAGAAACGCCTGCCATGGGATACCTCCTTCCTTAAACGCTGGGGTTAAACTCAGCCAGCAGTTCGTTCAGGGCAGTCTTCAACTGCTCCTCAGTATCACTCTCCAGCTTGCCGGAGGTACGAATGGCATTTAGAACATCGCTGTAGCGGTTGTCCATATACGCATACAGCCGGGTCTCAAACTCGGGGATCCGGTCTACCGCAATATCCTTCAGATAGCCGTTGGTTACGGCATAGATAATGCAAACCTGATGGGCGACCTCGGCAGGCGCATTGTTCTTCTGCTTCAGCACAGCCACGATACGCTCACCCAGCGCCAGACGCTGCTTGGTATCGGCATCCAGGTCGGAGCCGAACTGAGCAAAGCTCTGCAGCTCGCGGTACTGAGAGTACAGCAGCTTCAAGCTGCCGGCAACCTTCTTCATTGCCTTGATCTGGGCATCACCGCCAACACGGGAAACGGAAATACCGGGGTTAACAGCAGGCATAATGCCGGCGTTGAACAGCTCGGACTCCAGGAAGATCTGGCCGTCGGTGATGGAGATGACATTAGTGGGAATGTAGGCAGAAACATCGCCTGCCTGGGTTTCGATGATGGGCAGAGCGGTCAGACTGCCGCCACCCAGCTTGTCGGACATCTGCGCTGCGCGCTCCAAAAGTCTGGAGTGGAGGTAGAAGACGTCGCCGGGGTAAGCTTCCCGTCCGGGGGGACGGCGGATCAGCAGCGAGATGGCACGGTAAGCAACGGCGTGCTTGGAAAGATCGTCATAGATGATCAGCACATCCTTGCCCTGGTGCATAAAGTGCTCACCCATGGTACAACCGGAGTAGGGGGCGATATACTGCATCGGTGCCAGCTCGGAAGCGGTGGCGGAAACCACGATGGTATAGTCCATCGCGCCGCCGGCTGCCAAATTTTCAACCACCTGGGCAACGGTAGAGCGCTTCTGACCGATGGCAACATAGATGCAGATCACATCCTTGCCCTTCTGGTTGAGAATGGTATCGGTTGCGATAGTAGTCTTACCGGTCTGGCGGTCGCCGATGATCAGCTCACGCTGACCGCGACCAATGGGGATCATCGAGTCAATCGCCTTAATACCGGTCTGCAGAGGACGGCTAACATGCTGACGCTCGATAATACCGGGTGCCGGCATTTCGATGGGGCGATAGCTTTCTGCAGTGATAGGACCTTTTCCGTCGATGGGCTCGCCCAGGGAGTTGACAACACGGCCGATCAGACCATTGCCAACGGGGACGGACACGACACGGCCGGTGCGCTTAACGATGTCGCCCTCTTTGATGCCGTTATCAGTACCCAAAATAACGATAGAAACAGTGTCCTCTTCCAAGTTTTGCGCCATACCGAAAGAACCGTTGGGGAATTCCACCAGTTCGCCGGCCATACATTGATCAAGTCCGGTAACGCGGGCAATGCCGTCGCCAACCAGAATAACTACGCCGGTTTCGCTGGCTTCCAGCTTGCACTCGTAGTTCTTGATCTGGGCGCGAATAATTTTTGTAATTTCTTCAGGTCTTAGTTCCATACTGTCCCTGCTTTCCTATATCAGAGTACGGTGTTGCTCAGCATACTGCGGATGGTCTCCAGACGATGGGAGACGGTATCGTCCAGCCGTTTGCCGTCATAATCCAGGCGAATACCGCCCAGAACATCGGGGTCTACCCGATTGGTAAGTTCGATGGTTTTACCGGTGATGGTCTGCAGCTTCTCACACAGCCGTGCAGTCTGATCTTCTGTCAGCGCCACGGCAGTAACAGCTTTTACCGGCAGAATACCGTGGTCAGCATTAAAATGCACACGGTATGCCTCACAGCAATCGGAAAAATGACGCGGATAGCCCTTTTCGGTGAGAATTTTCAAGAAATTCAGCACATAAGGGTGCACCTTGTCCCGAAAACTGCTGTCGAGAATCTGACAACGCTCCTCTTTGGAGACATTGGGGGCCGCCAACAGCCGCAAATAGTTCGGCTCCTGACAGAATGATGCGTGCAACACATCAAGTTCCTGCAGAATCTGCGCATCCAGTCCTTCGGACTTAGCCAGATCGTACAGAGCCTCGCCGTAGACATTTCCTACCTGTGTCATGCCTGCTCACCCAATTCGCTGATAAAGCTATCCACCAGCTTGGCCTGGTCAGCCTCGTTCAGCTCCCGGGCCACCACCTTTTCGGCGATAGCAATGGCAATGCCGAGCAGCAGGCAAAGCTGATGGTGGCAGAGTATAAGGAAAAGCTCACCACCGCCAGCGAAACCGGCGAGCGCATTGTCAAGGAGGCGGTTGCCCGTGGACAAGCCCGTGAGGAGGAGATCCTCCGTCAGGCCAATGCCGAGGCTTCTGCCATTATGGACAAGGC
>JAZSGS010000011.1:0-22843 GCA_045532855.1 Faecousia sp. | reverse complement strand
CCCAACGATAACATCAAGCGCTGCCTGGAAAAGGCCAGCGGTGCAGGCGGCGGCGACAGCTACGAGTCCATCACCTACGAAGGCTACGGTCCCGGCGGTGTTGCCGTTATCGTAGAAACGATGACCGACAACCGTAACCGTACCGCAGGCTCTATGCGCCACCATTTCGATAAGTTTGGCGGCAACCTGGGCGCCAGCGGCTGTGTCAGCTGGTCCTTCGATAAGAAGGGCGTGCTGGTCATCGACAACGAGGACGGCGACTATGCCGAAGACGATGTGATGATGGACGCAATGGACTGCGGCGCAGATGATTTCGAGGCTGAGGAGGATGTATTCACCATCTACACCACCCCCGACGATTTCAACGCCGTTGCCGCGGCTCTGGGTAAGAAGTACACCTTCGCCTCTGCTCAGATTGAAATGGTCCCCCAGAACTATCAGAAGCTGGATAACGAAGAGCACATCAAGCTGATGGAAAAGCTCATCGACATTATGGAAGATGATGACGATGTGCAGAACATCTGGCACAACTGGGAAGAGTAATTTCATAAAATATCAGGTCCCCAAGTCGTATGACTTGGGGACTTTTTGTTATGCTTAATTACAGAAATAAAAAATTGCGGCGGAGTACAAATGTACTCCGCCGCGGGGTTGAGTCTTAAGACCTAATTATCTGCCAGCACGTGCACAGCAGCTAATTAGTTAGATCCTACCACTCATCCTGGCTGGGGGGGCTGAAGTTGGGATCCTGATAGTACTCGTCTTCAGTGCTGGTGGTGATGATGTCAGCAACACTCAGAGCGATAACCTCAGCGATGGGCTTTTCGAACTTCATGGTGATCATTCTCCTTTCATTAGATTTATATTTACAGGAACAAGTTCCATGTAAATCGGGGATTATACCAGACTAGCGCGGTAGATCTTGATGTTGGTGTTCATCTCGATCATTGCGTTGTAGACTGCACGAGCCTCAGCGGTCTGAGAGGCATCGTTTGCAAAGACGCCCAGTCTCTCGATCAGGTTCAGGTTGATAGCACCGTTATCACGGTAGTAGCACTGACCGTTGATGATGACGAAGGGCAGGACGTACAGGTTGCTGTCCATCTCGAAGGTGAAGATGTTCTGGTCGTAGATTGCGCTTACACGGCCATCAGCAGTGATGGTGGTGTTGCCCAGGGTCTTGCTGTAAACCTGTGCCTCGGTCTCTGCCAGCATCTGTGCCACGCTCATGCCGTCATACTTGCCGGTCTTGTCGTGATAGAAGATCAGACCGTAGTCGTCAGCTGCTGCGTAGTCGATAGCCTTGCTGGTATTGGTTGCTGCAACGATCTTCGTCTCAACCAGGATGCCCCAAGGCTCGATCAGCTTGATGGAGTGTCTGGTGGAGTATCTGTAGGAGTTAGCGGGAGAGGTAGCAAAGTTAATGCCGGTCTCGCCGATGGTAACGCCTGCAGGATATTCGCTGGTCAGGTCGGTTGCAACGCCTCTGTAGGCAATGATGGTTTCTTCCATCAGTCTCATGCTGTCAAATACAGCGTAAACCTCATCAGATGCACCAACAGTGCCGTCCATTGCGGAAGGCATAGTCTTGTTACGGACTCTGGTGAAGTGCAGGTTACCGTCAGCATCCTCGTAGTATGCTACCCAGTAAATGGTATCAGACAGACGATAGGTGTACAGATCATCGAAGAAGTCGAAGGTCAGCTGAGTGCTGGTGCTGGGATAGATGTAGCCTTCAGCAGGAACATCGGACATCTCGAACTTAACAGCGTCGGGATCGTTGATCAGATTCTCAACGGTTGCGTTGTCAGCGTTCTCGTACTTGTAGCCGATGATACCGTATGCACCGTAGGACTTGAAGGTAGAGGGATTCAGAGCAGTAGAAGCGTCCTTGTGGAAGGTAACGTTGATACGCAGTGCCCAGGGCTCCAGCAGACGAACGTTGTAGTTGTTCTTTGCCATTGCATGGGTCTCGACGAGCTCAGGCTGGGAAGGCTCGATAGGGCGGAGGATCTCGCCACAGACATCACAGTGGGTGGCGTTCTCGTCAGCGACCTCGGTATGGCCGGTAGCGGGAACTTCGTCAGCAGTGTAGGTGTCGCCACATGCACAGGTGTAGGTGGTGTAACCAGCCTCGGTGCAGGTAGGTGCAGTTACAACTGCCTCATAGCTGTGATCCAGAGTGGTAGCCGTGGTGCTGGCAATATCAGAATCCATATAGTCCTCACCGCCGATGTACATCGCTTCAACCGCATAGGTGGTATTGGGGGCAAGGCCAGTAAATTCGCCGCTGGTCTGCCACTCACCGCCGTTGATGCGGAACATCAGCGTGCCGCCCTCAACTTCGTCAGCAGCAACGGTGATGGTGCTGTCCGATGCACTCACGGTCAAGTTGGTAGGTGCGTTCAGATAAGTCTTTCCCGTTCTCGTAACAACAGTTACTATACCAGAATCCACATAGCCCTCGTCGGCAACATACATTGCCTCGATGGTATACTCGGTATTCCGAGTCAAGCCGGTGAACATACCGGAGGTCTGCCACTCGCCACCGTCAATGCGGAACATCAGTGTGCCGCCTTCAACAGTGCCAGCGGAAGCAGAAATAATGGTATCGGTAGCAACCACCTTCAAGCCGGTGGGTGCGCTTAGCTGGTTTTTACCGGTATTTACCTGGATCGTGGCAACAGCGGAATCGATGTAGCCGGTGCTGCCAACATACATTGCCTCAATGGTGTAGGTGGTGTTGGGCGTCAAACCGGTAAATGTATCAGAGGTCTGCCAAGTGCCGCCGTTGATGCGGTAGCGCAGTCTGCCGCCGGTAACGGCATCTGCAGTAACGGTAATAGAGCTATTCGTAATTTCCGTTGCAGCCAAACCGGCAGGCGCGGACAGTACAGTCTTTTCCGTTCTTTCGGTGATGGATGTCATCTCGGAATCAAGATACCCCTCCGCGCCAACATACATCGCTTCAATGGTGTACTTGGTATAGCGATCCAAGCCGGTAAAGGTACCGCTGGTCTGCCACTGTCCCTCGTTGATACGGAACATCAGCGTGCCGCCGGTAACCGCGTCAGCGGTAACGGTAATGGAAGAATCGGTAATCTCGGTAGCAGTCAAGCCGGTAGGTGCGTTCAGCTGAATATCTCCCTCAACCTTGATCATATCATAGCCGTACAGTTCCACCTCACTCAAAATCAGATAGTCGCCGATGGTGGAATTTACCGTCATACGGAATGCATACGCATCATAGGACTGCTCCAGATCCAGAACGAAGGTATCCGTAAAACCAGAATTGTAGGCATTACCGGAGTAGACCTCTATCCATTCGCCATCAAGCGTGGTCTGCAGCTCCAGTTTGATGTTTTTCGGTGTGTACTTAGGACCGTGATAAGCATAAACCTTAATTCTTGCCACATTGCTGGGACTTCCGTCCTCCTGTGTCAGGTTAGCCGTTATCACAGCAGGCAGAGAGCCTTGGGTTGCAAAGAATCCGGATCTATCGCCGTCAAAAATTTCCGTTGCCGGGAATTTAGAGGAGTTGATGGGGGTTTTGTTGGCCGTAATATCAGAAACAGGAACTTTCACCAAAGCCTCTCCGGTCTTGGTCTCAAATACCGCGATTTCCATCAGCATCGGATAGTTGTTGGAGCCGGCATATTCCCAATCGTAGATCAAAATCCGCACTTCCGTGCCCACAACGGGATCGAAGGTGTAGTTAACGGTGTAGCTGTCTGTAAAGGGATCTTCCGTAACGCTCTTGACCGTCTGCCAGACGCCATTGGTGTCCTTAACCTCAATGTCAAAGACGGTAATGTAGTCGCCCTCGCGGCCAACCAGCTGGATACCGCCAACAGTCTTGGTGTCATTCAGCTCAAACAGTACCGCCTGGATCTTGTTGGAGGATTTGCCCTTGGTGCCGATCCAGCCGGCAGTGCCAACGTGGGCGTCAGAGAGGTACTTTGCCTCGCTGAAATCCTCATTTTTCAAGGTCGTCAGGTCGCCGTTCAGATAGTCGCCAACGTGGGGGGTAATGGAGGATTCCGGAATGGCATCCAACCAAGTACCGGTAGCGGGAACGGCAGGAGTTGTGGCAGGCTCACTGGGCTGGGTAGCAGGCTCGGTAGGTGCGGTACTAGGCTCAGTGGGAGTGGTAGTAGGCTGGGTAGGCGCGGTAGTGGGCTGGGTAGGTTCAGCGGGATCGGTAGGATCCGTGGTGTCACCGGAGTTTTCCACCTCCAGCGCATCCAATGCCGCTGCAATTATCGCATACGCCTCGTCCACCATCGTCTGGGTAACGCCGCCGTAAGCTTCCAGACTCTCTTCCGCCTGTGTCAAAGCGGCCTGCAGATTGCGATAGCTTTCTGCGGTGTAATCGGTAGCCTTTATGCTTTCAGCTTCTGCGATGATGGCATCCAGTTCCGTTCTGTCGGGGGTGTTCTGAATGTCTGTGAAAGCTCTCAGGTTAATATTCTTGGTCATACCGTAGACGGAGAAATAGCCGTCGTTGGTAATGACATTGCTGAAATCGGTAATGTCCAAAACCAGGTTGCCGTCCACAAACATAAAGATACGGACGCCGCCGGTTACATTGATGGCGCCGACGCGAATGCTGTGGAACTCATCGGGAGTGAAGAAATTGTTGGGCAGGACATCGTAGGTGGGTGTGTAGCCATCCACTTGGCCGAAGAAAACGGTACGCTCGCCGTTGACGAACTTCTGCACCTCCACATCGTCGGTGTTGAAGCCGATATAATATTCGGTACCGCCGTTAATACACATAGTGCCCGGATTCTGATTCTTGATGGTAAAGGCTGCCCATTCACCGGTGCTGGTGAGGGGGATCATAAGGTCGAATTCAAAAATAGACTCCTGGCTGAACATCTCGCCAATGTATGTAGAAAATCCGCTATGTGTCATCACGCCGCCGGAAACATTGGTCGGCGCAGATGTCCAATCTCCGCTGCTGCTGCTTTCAAATGCAAAGCCCAGATCCACATCTGTACCCACGATCTCCTCGTCGGAGCTGACCTGCTGATTGACGGTAACCGTCCACTTGACGGTGGTGCTGCCGTATTTCAGCGTATAGACAACCGGATTGGTAAAGTCCTGGACAGAGCCGGAGGCCTTGTTGCAGGTCCAGCCCTCATACAGATCAAAGGTCAGCGGCAGGGCTGTAATATCCACGCTATCATCGACCACAATGCTGATGGTGCCGTTGATGGAATCGGAAACCGTTCTGCCCACCTGACCGGGCGCTGCGACATTGTCCCAACCGGCAGTAGGCTTAATATAGCGGTCATTGTTGGAGTAGAAGCCCTGAATGATGTCGTGCTGATGGGCAAAGCCCTCCCACATACCTTCCTTCAAGGTTTCGTCCAGCAGACCGGCATTTTCAATGATGGCCATTGCGCCGGAATACTGGGTAAAGTCGCCGTTTTTGACGGCGGTGTTGTTGGTAATGGTGTTGTTCTTGCCGTAGTTACGGCTGCTGATGCTGGAATCGTAGTAGTTGTCGTGCCAGTAGTTATCGTGGATATTGGAGTAGTACATCTGCAGCCAGTAGCTGCTCTGTCCGCCTACAACATTGTCATAGATCTCCATATAGCAGGAGCCTTCGTCCAGATAAATACTGATCTCACCCCGGGTATCGCCGTTGCCGGAGTTATAGATGTAGTTGCCGGACACCACAGTACCCTCATTCCAACCCAGAGAGTAGAAAGCGCCGCCGTCATAGTTGGTCTTACAGACATCGTGGATGTAGTTATTGGTAACGGTGGCATCGCCCAGATCGTTCATAGCAGCGGTGTTGCTGCCGGTTTCCTCATTGGACCAGCCCCAACCCAGGCTGATGCCGGAATAGGGGGTGTAGGAAATCTCATTATGGTCGATCACCGTGCCGTTGGTATAGGTGGCAACGATACCGGGCGAATCGAACATATCCAGACCGATACGGGTGATCAGATTGTTCTTAATGGTGGTATTTTTGACCAGCTGATAGCTTTCATAGCCGTGGTGGGCGTAGATCTCGCCCACAATAATGCCGCTGTAGGAAATATCGTAAATGCGGCAGTTGAGAATGCTGTTGCCATCTGCCATTTTCGATGTATCACTCTTGATACGGATACCTGCCGTACCCATATTCCGAATATCGCAACTGTCGAAAGTAATATTGGTACAGCCGGTTACTTCAATGCCTGCAGGCACCTGATGCCAGGCATCGTCATAGTAATGGCCGTTTGCCTGCTGATCCAGGTAGCGGTTTTCACTTGTGTGGGTATAGGAGGTATGGGAGATGGTAACGCCCTCAAAGGTAATGTTGGAAGCATAGTCAAATTCAATGACCTGCTCGGTTACAGGAAGATAGGCTTCCTTGTCATCCATCGTGCCGTCGGCCTTGTAGTAGATCTTATTGGTGTCCCGGTCGATGTACCATTCGCCGGTCCGGTCGATGAACAAATAGTCGTTGGCAACCCAGGTGGGAATACAACTGGTGTCCTCGTAGATTTCCGTACCGTCGCTGTTAATGCCGGTGAAATGCTCCACTCTGTGATACCACAGATACAGGGTATTCAGTTCCACATACTCAGGGTGCCACAGATCCTTCAAATTATAGGATTCCGGTACAGAGAAGCCGCCGGTGATCTCCTCCCAATCGGTGGGGGAGTTTTCCAGTCTTGCCATAGGCTGGGGCTCACTGTCCACATAGAACTGGCGGGTCAGTCTTGCCGCGCTGGGAATATCCGCAACATAGATGTTATTTTCCTCATCGTACAGCGTCCAGTCGGTAAGCTTTTCACCACCGGAAATGAGGACTTCCTCGCCGGCTGCTGCCCGGTAGGTAATGGTGTTGCCATTCTTGCCGGAATGGGATGCGCTGAAGGTAATGGGAGTGGTGGCATCGTATACGCCGCCCTTCAGAATGACCACCACATCGCCGCTGGCACTCAAGGAAGCCGCCTTGGTCTTTGCCGCCGCGATCGTCTTGAGAGCAGTAGCTGCTGTGGTGCCGTTATTGGTATCCTTACCGTTTACAGGATCCACCCACAGATTTGCATCCGCATCAGCCGCGCTGACATAAATAACGGGCGGAACGATGGACATAACCATACACAGAATCAAAAGAACCGCGATAATTCTTCCAAGCATTTTCATAAAAAGATCCTCCTAAATAATACACAAGGCGCAGACTCCGAGCATATTGCATATGCTGTAATTATATCAAAAGCAAGGGGAAAAGCAACAAAATTTTTCTATTTTATCCATTTCTTATTATTTTTTTAATATTTTCGCCAGTTTGGGATATTGACTATTGCCACACAAAAGGCCCCCTTGTGTAAAGGGGGCTGGCAAAAATCTTCGATTTTTGTCTGGGGGATTGTCTATCATCTATACATTACAATCCCTCCGGCGAAGCCACCTCCCTTTACACAAGGGAGGCTTTGGGCGTATCTTCTCCATCTTGACAACATTCCGGGTATTCACTATAATAATTGGCAAGAATATGATACACGAAAGGAATTTTTACTATGGAAAACAAGGAACTGTTACAAGAGGAAGAGCAGTCCAGTATTCTGACGCTGACTGATGAAAATGGTGAGGATACCGAATTTGAGTATCTTGACTGTATCGAGTACGAAGGCAAGGAATACCTGGTGCTGATGCCTGTCGACGAGATCACCACCGAGATCGTGATCCTGGAGGTCGAGCCTGTAGATGAGGAGAACGAGAACTATCTGTCCGTTTCCGACGAGTCTATTCTAGACGCCGTTTACGGCATCTTCAAGGATCGCTACAAGGACATCCTGACTTTTGAGGACTAAGAAAAACCGGCGTGCAATGCACGCCGGTTTTATTTACGATTTCGTCTTAAAGCGCAGGGGTTGGCTTTCAATGCTGACACGGGTGTCTGGTGCCACAGAGTCCGTCAAAAATGCGCTGCCGCCGATGACGCTGCCGCTGCCGATCACCGTTTCACCGCCCAAAATGGTGGCGTTGGCATAGATAGTAACATTATCGCCGATGGTGGGGTGTCTGCGTTTGCCCCGAAGGCTCTGACCGCCCTTGGTAGACAGACCGCCCAGGGTAACGCCCTGATAGATCTTCACATGCTTGCCGATGACCGTAGTTTCACCGATGACGATGCCGGTGCCGTGGTCAATGAAGAAATACTCCCCAATGGTAGCGCCGGGGTGAATATCAATGCCGGTTATGCTGTGGGCGTACTCCGTCATCATTCTAGGGATCATAGGAACGCCCAAAATATGCAGCTCGTGAGCCAGCCGATACACCGTGATCGCAAACAGTCCCGGATAAGAGAAGATGATCTCCTCCTTGCCGCTGGCAGCAGGATCGCCATCAAAAGCCGCCTGCAGATCGGTCTGCACCATCGCCCGCACCTTGGGGATCTGATTGAAGAATACCAGGCTCAAATCCTTGCCCTTTTCTTCATCTCCCACGATCAATGCGATCTGACGGCTGAGATTGAACAGCACATCCTCCATCAGCATCGACAGATTGTGTCTTGCGTTGTAGATCCGGTAATTTTTCTCTCTGGAGAACCCGGGGAACACAATGCGGCGGAGTTTTTCGATCATATCCACCACAACATCCCGATCGGGAAGACACTGCAGATCGATTCGGTCAATATCCCGGCCGGATTCATAGTCTGCCAGTATGGTGTCTACAATTTTTTCAATTTTCTTTTCCATCGTATCCATACGCATCCTCCTTTTTTATGTTTTATACCATATTATGTTAGGAAAGTCAATGTAGCCCCCATTGACTTTCCGGCTTCCCATATTCTATAATGTAGACAAACGCTTTGTGCGGAGGTATTTCTATGATCTATACATCTGTCCAGCAGCTCATCGGCAATACGCCGCTTCTGCAGCTGCATAATGGCAACGCCCGGATTCTTGCCAAGCTGGAAAGCCGGAATCCTGCCGGTTCTGTAAAGGACCGGGCAGCCAGCTTTATGATCAAAGACGCGGAAAACCGGGGACTTTTGACAAAGGCTACCGTCATTATCGAGCCTACCTCCGGCAACACCGGCATCGGTCTGTGCGCCATTGCCGCTGCCAAGGGCTACCGCTGCATCATCGTGATGCCGGACACTATGAGCAAAGAGCGGCAGCTGCTGATGAAAGCCTATGGCGCGGAAGTGGTTCTTTCTCCCGGCGCAGAGGGTATGTCCGGCGCGATCCAAACGGCAAAAAAATTAGCCGCCGACCTGCCCAGCAGCTTTATTCCCGATCAGTTCTGCAATCAAGCCAACGCCGATGCCCATTTTGCCACCACCGGCCCTGAAATTTGGGCGGATACCGAGGGCAAGATCGACGCCTTCGTCTGCGGCGTGGGTACCGGCGGTACCATCACCGGCGTGGGACGGTTTTTGAAAGACAAAAATCCGGACATTCGCATTATTGCCGTTGAGCCGGCAGGCTCGGCGGTGCTGTCCGGCAATGCGGCAGGTAAGCACGGCATTCAAGGCATCGGCGCAGGCTTTGTGCCGGAAGTGCTGGATCGCTCCATTATCGACCAGGTGGTGCAGGTATCCGACGAAGCTGCCATCGCCACCGCCCGGGAATTGGCGCAAAAAAACGGCCTGCTGGCAGGCATCTCCTCCGGCGCGGCATTGTTTGCCGCCCGGGAATTGGCAAAACGCACCGAATTTGCCGGCAAGACCATCGTAACCTTGTTCCCCGACTCCGGTGAGCGGTATCTTTCTGGCGGTCTTTATGTTTAATCATAGGGCGGGGGCTTGCTCCCGCCGTAACCCCCGTCAACCACCGCACCTGTCATCCCGAGTGTAGCCGAGGGATCTACCGCAGAAATTGGGTGCGAAGATTCCTCCGCTCGGCTACGCCTCAGTCGGAATGACAAGCTATCTTAATAACATTAAAAAGGAGCGGCTTAGCCGCTCCTTTTAATTTGTATAGTCAATCTGCATTTTTATCGGGAACAAACTGCGCGATATCTTCCAGCTTGCACTGCAGCGCAGAGCAAAGCTTGTTCAAGGTTTTTGTTTCAATATTGTCATTTGCGCGCAGACGGCGGATGGTTTTGCGATCAATACCACATTTTTCCCGAAGCCAATAAGTAGAAACACCTTTCTTTTCCATTGTGATCCAGAGCTTATCGTAGGTGATCATAACTCTTCCCTCCCCCTTTTTCTTGACATTTTCTATTATGGGGTTTATAATCCTCATAATTAAGGGGATATAATCCCCCTATCGTTATTAGGAGGAGAATATGGAATTATACAAGGAAATATTTGCACACGCCTTGACATACGGGCAAATTCAATTTGTCTTTCCTAGTCAAGATAATGGTATTCTTAAAATTGCGGAAAATGTGTGCTACCAGACCCTACAAAAAATCAAGGCTATCATCGAAGATGACAGCCTTGAAGACAAAGAGTGCTTTTATAAAATAGAGGAAATCGTATCTGCTTTCGAGGACATTGGATGTGTGGGACTCGGCAGGCACGATTTTGGGTGATTAACAGAAAACCAAAAAGGAGCGGCTAAGCCGCTCCTTTTTTTAATCTTCAATTCTGCGAATCATTGCGCCTAAGGCGCTCAGCTTGTCGATCAGCCGTTCGTAGCCCCGCTCCACATAGTGGATATCTTTAACAAAGGTTACGCCCTCTGCTGCCAAACCGGCAATGACCAATGCTGCGCCAGCCCGCAGGTCGTGGGCGCTGACAGTTGCACCGTACAGCTTCTGCGTACCGGTGATAATAGCGGTCTTGCCGTTGATCTGAATATCCGCGCCCATACTCTCCAGCTCCGAGCAGTAGCCAAAGAACCGGGTTTCATAAACGCTTTCCGTCAGGCGGCTGATGCCGGAGGCCAGCGCCATACACACGCAGATCTGCGCCTGCATATCTGTGGGGGAGCCGGGATAGGGGTGGGTTTTTACCGTGGTGCTGTGCAGCTTTCCGCTGGCTCTTACACGGATCGCATCGTCATAGTCGATAATCTCTGCGCCCATTTCCTCCAGCTTGGAGGTAATGCAGTCCATATGCTTGGGGATAACATTACGCACCAGCACATCACCGCCGGTGGCCAAAGCCGCAGCCATATATGTACCGGCCTCGATCTGGTCGGGAATGATGGCGTATGTGCCGCCCCGCAGCTTCTCAACGCCGCGGATCTTCACCGTATCCGTACCTGCGCCGGAAATATTTGCGCCCATGGTGTTCAGGAAGTTGGCAAGGTCAACGATATGGGGCTCTTTCGCCGCATTCTCGATCACCGTAGTGCCGGGAAGCAGTGTCGCCGCCAGCATAATATTGACCGTTGCGCCAACGCTGACCACGTCCAGGCTGACACGGCCGCCCTGCAGATCGTATGCGCCGGGCGCCAGATCCACATAGGTTTCCGTGGCTTCCACATCTGCGCCCAAAGCGGCAAAGCCCTTCAGGTGCTGGTCAATGGGACGGGAGGCAAAATTACAGCCGCCGGGCAATGCCACATTTGCCTTATGGAATCTGCCCAACAACGCGCCCATCAGATAATAGCTGGCGCGCATCTCCCGAACCAGCTTGGGATCGGGACGGGTGCAGGTTACACCGGAGCAGTCAATAATCACCGTATTTTGTTCCGGATGCTGAATATCTGCGCCCATTCGCTCCAAAATCGTCAGCAGGGTGCGGACATCGGAAATATCCGGTACGTTTTCAATTCGACAGGGACCGGCAACCAACAATGCTGCCGGCAGGATTGCTACTGCGGCATTCTTCGCGCCGCTGACGGTAATGCTACCGTTCAGAGGGGTGCCGCCCATAATTTGATATCTAGCCAAGGATGATCCTCTCCTTGTGAAAAATCATAATAAAACTATTACCATAGTTTTCTCAAGTATATCACATATTTGTTATTATGTAAAGTACGATTTCAACCCATTCTGCGCAAGCCCTTTGGGTAATGATTCTTCAGCACTGTACAATCGCCCTTGCCCCAACCGAGAGAATATCCGCCCACGGTTACCAGGCACCAGCCCCGTTTCTGCGAGGGGATCACATCGCCGTGCATATATGCTGCAACCGCATCGCTGTCCGGCGCAAAATCTTCCGTATTGGCGCAGTCTTTCAGCCACAACGCCAAGGCGTGGGCAGGCTCAAAGCGGTCCTTTTTCACCGTTCCCAGCTCCAAACCGGGGCGCAAGACCTTCAAGCCCCGCAGCTGCGGCAGCTGCTGGCTTGCCCAGTAAAGACTTTCGCCGAAGAACACCGCCTGCCCCTCAGGCAGTTGAATATCCATCAGCTTTGCAAATTCCAGCC
Organism: Faecousia sp.; assembly: GCA_045532855.1. Taxonomy (GTDB): domain Bacteria; phylum Bacillota; class Clostridia; order Oscillospirales; family Oscillospiraceae; genus Faecousia. Next base: position 10,557 of record JAZSGS010000011.1, on the reverse strand, counting down.
AGGATTTTGGCAACTTTTCTTCGTTGATTTTCGGGGATTGCGTCCTATTTTCTCCTTTTTTGCGAAGAACGGCTGCAAAATGTCCCTCGCCCAGCAGCTTATGGGGCCACATCCGGAAGGAGCCGTTCTCCCCTGCTTCAAACCAAGGCGCATCCACATATTCCGGTTCAAACTCGGGGTGCTTACGCAAAAACTCCGCCACTGCCATTTCGTCCTCTTCCGGAGCAAAGGTACAGGTAGAATACACCAGCCGTCCGCCGCTGCGCAAAAGCCGGGCGCCGGACTCCAATATCTCTGCCTGCCGCCTGGCGCACATCTGCACCGTTTCCAAGCTCCAGTCCGTTACCGCCGCCTCTTCCTTACGGAACATACCCTCACCGGAACAGGGAGCGTCGATCAGCACCCGATCAAAATACTCCGGCAGCTGATCTGCCAGTTTCTGGGGATGCTCATTGGTTACAAGGGCATTGGCTACCCCCATTCGCTCTATGTTTCTGGACAGGATTTTCGCCCGTTTGGGATTGATCTCGTTGCACAGAAGCAAGCCTTCCCCTGCCATTCTGCCTGCGATTTGGGTGGTTTTGCCGCCGGGCGCTGCGCACAGATCGCAAATGCGCTCCCCCGGCTGGGGATCCAGAAGCTGTACCGGCGCCATGGCACTGGCCTCTTGTAAATAGTATACGCCTGCCTCGTGATAAGGGTGCAGACCGGGACGCGCCTGGGGATCATAATAGTAGCCCATCGGCTCCCAGGGCACATTTTCCCCTACAAAATCCATCTCCGGCGGCTGCCCTTTCAGCGAATTGAATCGCAGAGCTACCGCTCGGGGGCGTTCTAAGCTAGCCAAAAAAGCCGGGTATTCCTCCTTCAGCTGCATTTCCATTCTCTCTAAAAACGCCTGCGGAAGCATACGATCCCCTCCTTGCAAAATTCTTACTACGACTATATCATACTTTTCTTTCGATTTCCACATAAAAAAGCGGCGCAGCCAAAGCTGCGCCGCAAAAATATAGAATTACTCTTCGTCCTTCTTGGCGTCGTCGATGATCTTCTGCTGATTTGCCTTGGGAACTTCCTCGTAACGCTCAAAGCTGAGAGTGAAGGAGCCGCGAGCCTGCGTCATAGCCCGCAGGTCGATGGCATAGCTGCTCATCTCTGCCATAGGAACTTCTGCCTCGATGACGGTGTTGCCGTCAGCATCGGGGTTCATACCCATAGGACGGCCGCGACGCTTGCTCAGATCGCCCATAACATCGCCGACATAATCCTCGGGGACGGTAACTGCCAGCGCGCCAATGGGCTCCAGCAGAGTGGGGTTAGCATTGGGCATAGCTTCCTTGAATGCCAGGATCGCAGCCAGCTTAAATGCCATTTCGTTGGAGTCAACGGGGTGGTAAGAGCCATCGTACAGAACAGCCTTCAGACCGACCATGGGATAGCCTGCCAGAGGACCCTTCTGGACTGCTTCCTGGATGCCCTTTTCAACTGCGGGGTAGAAGTTTCTGGGAACGGAGCCGCCGAAGACTTCTTCAGCGAAGATCAGCTCATCCTGCTCCTCCTGGGGCTCAAAGCGGACCCAGACATCACCGAACTGACCGGAACCGCCGGTCTGCTTCTTATGACGGCCGTGAGCCTCGACCTTCTTCTTGATCTTCTCACGGTAAGCCACCTTCGCGGGGCTGAGGACAGCGTCAACGCCAAAGCGGGACTTCAGCTTGGAGACCAGCACATCCAACTGCTGGTCGCCGGTGCCGCTGAGGACCAGCTGCTTGGTCTCGGCATTGTTGACCAGATTGAAGGAGGGATCTTCTTCATTCAGACGGTTCAGACCGGTGCCGACCTTTTCTTCCTGGCCGCGGGTCTTGGGCGCGATTGCCATAGAATAGCAAGCAGGCGCATAAGGAATGCCCTTCAGGCTGACCACCTTACGGGGGTCGCACAGAGTATCGCCGGTCTTGACCTTGTCCATCTTACCGATGGCGCCGATGTCGCCGCAGGTCAGAGCCTTGATCTCGGTGTTCTTCTTGCCGCACATAGTATACAGACGGCCCAGCTTCTCGGTTTCGCCGGTACGGGAGTTGATCAGGGTAGTATCAGAAGTGATCTCGCCGGACAGAACCTTAATGAAGGAGTACTTGCCGAACTGATCGGAAACGGTCTTCCAAACAAAGGCAGAGGGAACGCCGCCGGGAGATACTACGAACTCCTCAGTGGTGCCGTCAGCCAGAGTTGCCTTGTGATAGTTGCCCTCGATGGGGTTGGGGAACAGGTCGATGACCTGATCCATCAGCATCAGGCTGCCCAGGCAGGTCATAGCAGAACCGCACAGAACAGGATACAGCGTCTTGTCGATAACGCCGGCGTGCAGGCCCTTGATCATCTCAGCATAAGTAAAGTCCTCGCCGCCGAAGAACTTATCCATCAGCTCTTCGCTGGTCTCCGCAACGGATTCCTTCAGTGCGTCGTTGAACTCTTCGATAACGGATACCTTGTCCTCGGGAACAGGGATCTCCACCCGCTTCAGATTCTGCATCTCGTAAGCGCGCTTGTTCAGCACATCAATGATGCCGGTGATCTTACGGTTGCCGTCCCAAATGGGCACAACAACGGGAGCGATCTTGTTGCCATACTTCTCACGCAGAGCTTCGAAGGTAGCGTTGTAATCGGAGTTTTCCTCGTCCACCTTGGAGATGTAAACGAAGCGGGGCATATTCCGCTCTTCGCAGTACTTCCAAGCCTTCTCGAAGCCGACGGTGATGCCATCCTTAGCGGAGCAGACCAGGATCGCTGCGTCAGCAGCGCGCAGAGCCTCCATAACCGCGCCGGAGAAGTCAAATGCGCCGGGGGTGTCCAGGAGGTTGATCTTAACATTCTTATACTCCAGGGGAACAACAGCGGTGGAGATAGAGATATTACGGCGAATCTCCTCAGGATCGAAATCACAGACGGTGTTGCCGTCAGCATTCTTGCCCATACGGTCGATAGCACCGGTCATATAAAGCAAACTTTCTGCCAAGGCAGTCTTGCCGCTGCCACTATGGCCCAGCAAGCAGATATTGCGAATGGAATTGGCTGTGTACATAAATTCAAATCTCCTTTCTGCAGTGCCTAGCACCACAATAAGGTAATTATACACGAAAGCGCAAAAGATTTCAACGGAAATTTTCGTCAAAATGCAAAATTGGTGAAATTGGCAGACGGACGGTTGTTTCTCTGTGCAAAACAGCCAATTTTCCCTCCCGATTCTGAACGCCCTTCACAAAAAATCCCCCGGAGCATCACACTCCGGGAGATTTTTATTAAATCAATCGCGTCCATTGGGTAACCAAGTACCCGGGGATCATCCAAATCAGCTCATAGAGCAAAATATTGGTCGGCGTCAGCAATTCGTTTGCGCCGACGATGGTCAACGCCAGCATGATCACCAGTCCCAAAATACCGGCGATCAAATGGATCACCGTACCTACCAGGGTTGCGCTGCGCAATGCTCTGGAGCCGGTAACAGCGTAGGCCATACCTGCCAATCCGTCCCGGGTGGTCAATGCCAAGGTGGGGGCATCCTCCTCCGGTGTCCGCTGGGCAAGTTCCTCCCGCACAGACCGCTCCGGGAATGCCATCCGCTTCACATTTACGCCAAAACGGCTGCGGATAAAGCTGCCCGTCAGCATAAAGTCATTGGTGGTCAGCACCGGTGTCAAGCCCCGGTAGGCGCACAAGGTATTCAATCCCACCGCAGCGGTCTTGATCTTGCTGTAGGTAATGGCAAACACGCCGCTTAACTGGCCGTCAATAGCCACATAAACCGCTGAATTCACCCGGGTGCCTTCCGGCATATCCACGCCCATACTCTGCATAAACGCCAGCGTACCTGCCAGCACAGCTTCGCCCTGGACTTCACCGCCAATGCCGCCGTCATAGCTGCGGACATTTTCCGCCTCGTAGTGGTATCCGCTGCGGCTTTCCAGCAGCTGCTGGAACAATAGCGCCATCGTGCCGCCGTCGGCATTGATCAGAGCTGTGGCGTATGCCACCACATCATCAGGCATACGGCTGCCATAGAACTTTACGCCGTTCATTTTGGCGCAGCCCATAGGGAACAGATCCGTATCCGTCAGCGGGAATGTTTCTGCCTTACTCAAGCCAAGTACGCCCTTCCAGCCGCAGATCACAGAGCCGTGCTTATACAGTCTTCGCTGCAGCAGCGCCGCAGGTCGGCTCAAGGTGATAAACATCGTAGCCGGTGTGGCGACCAAAAGGCTGGTGCACAGCACCTGAACGCCCATATACACAGAGTCAAGGGCGGTAGCAACACCACCGGCAATCAGGCTGACACCCAGCGCCACCAGCGCATATACGGACAGAACCTTTTCTGCGCCGGAGGGGGCGTTGTAATTGTCCATAAAGTCCTCGACCTGGCCTTCAGCGCGCAAAATGCCGGAACGTCCGTCGTAATAGTCCGGAGTGCTGACCAGGCTGTCCAGCCGGGTAGCCTTACGCATGGTATCCATCTGATAAAGCTCTGTGCTGCGCTTTTGATACGCGCTCCACAGCGACATAGCCATATTCAAACAGAATGTGGCGCAACAGGGCACTCTATGCACCTGCAGGCATATCACCGCATCTGCGGCGCAGGCAATACCGCTGAACACCAAAAGGGTATTCAGAGAAAACCGCTTGCGGAAAATATCCGCCACGCCTTCGATCAGCTGATAGCTGCCCAAAAGCGCAGACAGCATCAGCGCGAGAAACTGGCTGAAGATCAAAAGCTGGATTCGCTCCGATCCTACCATATTCAGCGCATACATAACCGATGCGCCGGCAGCCAGCAGGAATATCAAAACACTGAGGAAAACAGCCGTCCGCAGCTTACCCAAACCAATTTCAGACAGCTGGTAATACCGCTTTTCCGGTCCTTCCACCAGCTTATGCTTCAATTCGTTCAGCCGGGACTTTGGACGGAATACGATAGGCTCCTGCGGTACATATTCGCTGATGGGCTGCTCATATTCCGGCTCCCATTCCTCCGAATAGGGCTCTGCCTGCGGGATCTGGTTTTCCGGCTTGTGGATCAGCGGCGCAGGCGCTTCCTCTTCTCCCCCAACGGGGGTAAAGCGCACCGTCTGCTCCGAAACCGGCTCAAACCGCATCGTCTGATCCTTATCGGTTTCTTCGCTGATTTGACGAATCGTGCGGGTAATTTCGTCCATACGAATGGTATCCGAAGCAAATGCCGGGCCGTGCTCCGTTACAGAGGAAATCGATCCGTCCCAGATCAGCACATCCTCTTCCGGTTCAAAAGGCTTTGACGGATCGGGCGCAAATTCTTTCAGAATGTCTTCCAGGCTGAAAGCACTTTCTTCGCTTTGCAGATCCTTTCTTTCATCATCCATTACACGTTCTCCTTATCCCAGACGTTGGCGTACTGCTTCGTAAAGCAGGATCGACGCCGCAGCAGAAGCGTTCAAAGAGGAAATCTGTCCTTTCATAGGGATATGCACGGTAACATCGCAGTTTTTCTGCACCAGAGGACTCATACCCTGCCCCTCGTTGCCGATGACGATGGCCGTCGGACCGGTCAGGTCTGCCTTATACATAGGGATCGAGCCCTCGGCAGCCGTACCAAACACCCAGACGCCTTTTTCTTTCAGTTCTGCGATGGCATTGTTGATATTGGTAACTCTGGCCACCTTCATATACTCAATGGCGCCGGCAGATGCCTTGGCAACGGTTGCGGTCAGGCCAACGCTTCTGCGCTTGGGAATGATGACGCCGTGGGCGCCGGCACATTCGGCAGAGCGCATAATTGCGCCCAAATTATGGGGATCTGCCAGCTCGTCGCAGATCACGATCAGCGCCGTTTCGCCCCGGGAGGCAGCCTCCTCCAAAATGTCATCAATGGTGGCATATTCGTGGGCGGCAGCCAAAGCGATCACGCCCTGGTGGGAATGGGTGGTGCTCATCATATCCAGCTTGCGGCGATCCACAGGAACCACCACTGCGCCAGCCTCTTTTGCCTGGGCAGCAAGCCGCTGCAAACCCCGGTCTGTTTCGCCGGCAGCGATGAACACCTTGTCCACCGTTCTGCCGCTGCGCAACGCCTCTGTCAGCGCGTTACGGCCTTCCAGCTGGCCTTCGATCTCTTCCACCGGCGCAGCAGGTGCTGTACGGCGGCGGTTATCATTGGTTCTTTTCATATTCACACCCTCACGATGTTTGCTTATAAATCTAGATAGTATCATTATAGCAGAAGCTTTCTCTTTTCTCAACAGCTTTTTCTCCTGTGGGCGCATTTTCCTAGAAATTAACAGAAATTTTACGCCCACTTTAGAATCGTTCGTTGCAGGAAGCGAAAACTTATGATATAATACTGACAACTATAGATTTTCTCCCCAAAGGAGGCGCAAATATGGAAAACAAACCCAATGATCCGAAATCCGGCGATAAGCCAAATGCCAATGGCGAGACCAAACGCCCCCGCAATATATGGATCACCTTGATCATCACCGTTGCCATCATCCTGCTGATCAGCTGGATCTACAACGCTGTGGTGAAAAGTCAATACACCGAAACCTCCTATTCCGATTTCCTCAACGCCGTGGCAGACGGTCAGCTGGAGGAAGTGGAGCTGCATTACGATCGGGTATATTATCTGACAAAGGAAGAGGCCAACAAGCCTGCAAATCAGCAAAAGGCCTGCTTCACCGGTCTGCCTACCGGTAATGTTATGGAGCTGGCAAAGGAGCTGAATGCTGCCGGCGTCAATGTTACCCAAGTGATCGTGGAGGACAACTCCACCATCGTGATGATCCTGATGTATGTGGCTATGTTCGCGGTGATCTTCGGCGTGATGCGGATGCTGATGAAGCGAATGAGCGGCGACGGTATGATGGGCGGCTTCGGCAAGTCCAAGGCCAAGGTTTATATGGAAAAGCAGACCGGCGTTACTTTCCGGGACGTTGCCGGTCAGGATGAAGCGAAGGAATCTCTGCAGGAGATCATCGACTTCCTGCACAACCCCAAAAAGTACACCGATGTGGGCGCAAAGCTGCCTAAGGGCGCGCTGCTGGTTGGCTCTCCCGGTACCGGTAAGACCTTGCTTGCCAAGGCAGTTGCCGGTGAGGCAGATGTCCCCTTCTTCGCCATTTCCGGCTCCGACTTTGACGATTCCTTCGTCGGCGTAGGCGCAAGCCGTGTCCGGGATCTGTTCCAGCAGGCAGCCAAGGTTGCTCCCTGTATCATCTTTATCGACGAGATCGATGCTGTAGGCCGCACCCGGGACAGCCGCTACAATTATAATGAGCAAACCCTGAATCAGCTTTTGGGCGAGATCGACGGCTTCGATTCCACCAAGGGCATCGTGTGTCTGGCAGCTACCAACCGTCCGGAAATTTTGGACAAGGCGCTGCTGCGTCCCGGTCGTTTTGACCGCCGGATCATTGTAGACCGCCCCAATCTGCAGGGCCGTCTGGACACCCTGAAGGTGCATACCCGAAAGATCAAGCTGGCTGAGGATGTGGATCTGAAGAAGATCGCCCACGCCACCGCCGGCGCAGTTGGCGCTGACCTTGCAAATCTTGTCAACGAAGCCGCTCTGCGAGCTGTGCGTAACAACCGTATCACCGTCAACCAGGAGGATTTGATGGTTTCCTTCGAGGTGGTCATCGCCGGCACAGAGAAGAAAAACACCGTCCTTACCGACACAGAAAAGCGGCTGACCGCCTATCACGAGGTTGGACACGCCCTGGTCTCCGCATTGGAAAAGGGCAACGATCCTGTTACCAAGATCACCATCGTCCCCCACACCACCGGTGCGCTAGGCTACACCATGTATACCCCGGAGGAGGAAAAGTTCCTCTCCACCAAACGGGAGCTTTTGCTGCGGCTGCGCTCTCTGCTGGGCGGCCGTGCGGCAGAGGAAGTGGTCTTTAACGAACAGACCACCGGCGCCCACAATGACATTCAGCAGGCTACCGCCCTGGCGCGGAATATGGTTACCCAGTACGGTATGAGCGAGGAATTCGGTCTGATGTCCACCACCAGCGTCCAGCACGAATATCTGGACACCGCCGCATTCTCCGATTGCGCCGAGGCAACTGCCGCCCTGGTAGACCAGGAGGTAAAGAAGCTTTTGAAGGACTCCTATATCGCGGCAAAGCAGGTGCTGACAGAGCATCGTCCCCTGCTGGACGAGGTGGCAGAATACTTGATCGCCAAGGAAACCATCACCGGCGAAGAGCTGATGTCCTTTGTGAAGGCTTACCAAAACAAGGACGAAGAACAAGTGTGATTTTCCTCTTGTTTTTTTAGAAAACACAGGTTATAATAGCAAAAGAATTCTAAGGAGGTCATATTATGGCTGTTAAAATCGAAAAAGAAACCATTATCGGCGATATTTTGGACATCGCACCCCACGCTGCTCCCCTGTTCCTGGCAATCGGTATGCATTGTCTGGGCTGCCCTTCTGCACGTAGCGAAACTGTAGAAGAGGCTTGTATGGTCCACGGTATTGACTGCGACGCTTTCCTGGCGCAGCTGAACCACTTCCTGGAGGCTTACGAGGCCGATCAGGCTACCAAGGCTTAATAAACCGGCTATGCCATCCCGACCTTTTGCCGGGGTGGCATATTTTTTAGGAGAAATCTTTATGAAGCTTCCAATTTCCCATCGGCTTTTGGCCTGCGCGGATTATGTACATCCCGGCGACCGAATCGCGGATGTAGGCTGCGACCACGGCTACCTTTCCATTCACCTGCTGCAGCAGGGCATCGCCAAAAGCGCCATTTGCTCCGATGTAAAGGCGCAGCCTCTGCAGTCGGCGATTCGTAACGCCGAAAAATACGGTTTGCAGGACAAAATGGAATTTCATCTTTCTGACGGCGTGCAAAATATCCCCCGGGATTTTGACACCTTGATCTGCGCCGGTATGGGCGCGGATACGATGGTGTCCATTTTGGATGCCGCCCCCTGGCTGAAGGAGGGCAAATATCGCCTGATTTTGCAATGTCAGTCAAAAACGCCGATGCTGCGGCAGTATCTGTCGGATAACGGCTATTGCATCACAAAAGAATCCGTGCTGAAGGACGGGAGATTCCTCTACACCGTTATGGAGGTCGTCTATTCCCCTGCTGCGCCCCGGCTGACACCGGCGCAGTGCTATCTTCCGCCGGTATTGCCAAGCACCGAGGAAGCCAACGCCTACCGCCAATGGGTAATCGGCGGTCTGCGGATCGCTGCGCAGCACCAAAACGATCCGGAGAAAGAAAAGATATTAAATGAGTTGTCATCCCGAGCGGAATGAAATGGAGCCGAGGGATCTACGCACTGCGAAGATTCCTCCACACGCATTTTTAGCGGTGCGTTATGCTTGGTCGGAATGACAAGCTTTGGTAAGAAAGACAGGAGGACACATATGACCACTGTAAATGATATTTTAGAATTTATGGAGACCATCGCGCCGATGTCCCTCAAAATGGAATGGGACAACGCAGGTCTTTTGTGTGGCAGCAAAGATGCCCCCGTTTCCAAGATTTTGATCGCCCTCGATCCTTTTACCCATGTCTGCCAAGAGGCTGCAGACTGGGGCGCAGAGCTGATTGTTACCCACCACCCCCTGATCTTTGATCCCCAACGGGCGATTACGGAAGATACTCCGGTCGGCCGCAGCATCCTTATGCTGTGCCGCAACGGCATCAGCGCCATCAACGCCCACACCAACCTGGATCAAGCCAAAGGCGGTGTCAATGACATTTTGGCGCAAGCCCTGGGGCTTAACAACATCGAAACCATCTTCGAAAACGGTCAGCAGCTGCTGCGCCGTGGCGATGTACCGGAGCAGGAACTAAGCGCATTTCTTGCCACTGTCAAGGAAAAGCTCCACTGCAGCGGTCTGCGGTATTGCGACGGCGGCAAAAAGGTCCGCAAGGTCGCCGTCGGCGGCGGTGCTTGTGGCAGTGATCTGTACGATGCCCTTAACGCCGGCTGCGATACCTTTGTAACCGCCGATGTGAAATACAACCAATTTTGGGATGCCAAGGAATGTGGCTTGAACCTCATTGATGCCGGCCATTTCTGCACAGAAAATCCGGTATGCCGCTATCTTGCCGATCAAATTTCCGCCGCATTTCCCAATGTAGAGGTAAAAATCTCCCAAACTCACGCAGATTGTGTGAAATACTATTGATTTTTGCCGCAACCGGTGCTAAAATAAAGTGAATTTTTAGAAAAACGGAAGGAAGAAATACTTATGTCCGGACATTCCAAATGGCATAACATTCAAAAGACCAAGGGCGCACAGGACGCCAAGCGTGCTGCCGCTTTCACCAAGATCGCAAAGGAACTGATCGTGGCCGTTAAGGAAGGCGGCGGTATCACCGATCCCGCTAACAACTCCCGGCTGGCTACTGTCATCACCAAGGCCAAGGCCGCCAATATGCCCAACGATAACATCAAGCGCTGCCTGGAAAAGGCCAGCGGTGCAGGCGGCGGCGACAGCTACGAGTCCATCACCTACGAAGGCTACGGTCCCGGCGGTGTTGCCGTTATCGTAGAAACGATGAC